>NZ_DATLEC010000084.1:0-84810 GCF_035525475.1 Lentzea sp.
GGTCGTGGCGGCGCAGCTCGAAGCGGGCCCGCTGGCCGGTTTCGAGCCGGCGCACCAGCCGGGCCCGCGCCAACGCCGTCAGCACGTCGTAGAGCGCCTGCGTGGACACGGATCCGAGCTCCTCGCGGACGATCCGCCCCACCTGGTCGACGTCGGCGTGCGGGTGCAGCTCCAGGGCCGCCAGCACGGCGACCCGCTGCTTGGTGACCCTCAGCGAGGCGCCGCGCAGGGCGGCGACCGCGTCGTCGGCGGGCAAGTGGGCCTCCGGGGAGCTTCGGGATCAGATAGTTAGGACTCCTAGCTAGACTGTGACATGCTGGGCGCGCTCAGGGCAAGTAGTCCGGACCGGTTCAAGAAAACGAGGTCTCTCCGTGCGCTCGGTGGTCGTCCAGCACGTTCCGTTCGAAGGGCCGGGGCTCATCGCCCCGGCGTTGTTCGCCGTGGGGAGCACGGTGTCCGTGGTCCGCGCCGACCTCGGAGACGCGCTGCCCACCGCCTCGCAGCTCGACGTGCTCGTCGTGATGGGCGGGCCGATGGGGGCGCTCGACGACCACGAGCACCCGCACCTGGCGCAGGTGCGGAGCCTGATCGCGGACTGCGTCCTGCTCGGCAAACCGGTCCTCGGCGTCTGCCTCGGCGCGCAGCTGCTCGCCGCCGCGCTGGGAGCGACCGTGCGCCGCGGCCCGGTCGCGGAGATCGGCGCCGGCGTGGTGGAGATCGCCTCGGCCGACGACCCGGTCCTCTCACCTTCGGGATCGCGGATTCCCGTGGTGCACTGGCACGAGGACACGTTCGACCTGCCGGAGGGGGCGGAGCTGCTCGCGCGCTCCGGCCTCTACGCGCACCAGGCGTTCCGGGTGGGAACGGCGTACGGGCTGCAGTTCCACGTCGAGATCGGCTCCCAGGAGCTGTGGGAGATCACGCCGCACCTGCCCGCCGACAAGAAGATCGCGCTCGCCGAGATCGACGTGGTCGAGTCCGTGGGCGTGCGGGTGCTCGAACGGTGGGCGGCTTTCGCCGCCGCCGTGGTGAAGGAGGCTCGATGAGCGACGCGCGCGTGGTCACCGTGTCCACCGGTGCCGTGCGACAGCTTCCGTGGCGTGGGCGCGCGGTGTCCACGGCGATCGCGAAGACGCCCGTGCTGGGACGCGTGGACGTCGGGGTGCTCGGGCTGGCCGGGGACGAGCGGGGCGACCGCGTGCACCACGGCGGTCCGGACAAGGCGGTCCTGCTCTACCCTGGCGAGCACTACGCGGCCTGGGCGCAGGAGGTCGGTGAGCTCGCCACGCCCGCGTTCGGCGAGAACCTCACCACGTCGGGGCTGCTGGAGAGCGATGTCCTGATCGGCGCCGTCTACGCCGTGGGAACGGTGCTGCTGCAGGTGAGCCAGCCGCGCCGGCCCTGCTTCAAGCTCGCCGCCCACCACGACGTCGAGGACATGGCCGTGCGGGCCCAGCGGACCGGCCGCACGGGGATCTACTGCCGCGTGCTGAAACCGGGACGCCTCGGTGCGGGCGACCCGCTCGTCCTCGCCCGCAAGCCCCTGCACGGGATCACCGCGGCCGAGGTGCACCGGGTCGTGAACATCGACCGCGACGACACCGCCGCCGCACGGCACCTGGTGCGGCACGCGGACGTGCTTCCCGAGTCGTGGGTGAAGCTGCTGCGCCGCCGCTCCGACGGGCATCTCGAGGACCAGGCCGCACGCCTGCGCGGCTGAGCGGCCTCACACGGCGGGCGTGCGCTTCCGCCTGCCCGCCGGCGCGTCCGCCGGTTCGTGCTCGGGGCAGTCGGTCCTCAGGCCCGCCAACGGCAACGGCGTGCGCAGCAGGTGGCAGTGGTGCGGCACCGCCGGGTCGGGGTGCTCGTCGCGGCCGAAGAAGCGGCACGTCGTGCACATGTGGGTCACGCTCACGACGCCCGAGCGGTGCAGGTCCGCGATCACCCGCAGGAGGGTGTGCAGCGTCGTCGCGCGGTCGGTCTCGGAGATCCCGGCGAGCGCGGTCGTCAGCGGATCGTCCCACGAGGACAGTCCACGTGCGACTTCTGCTCCCGTGACGGTCAGCGACAGCACTCGCCGACGGCCGTCCGTGCCGGGGGAGCGCGTCACGAGTCCTTTGCGCTCCAACGCCGTCACGGCGTCGGACATCGTCGGCGTGGTCACGTCGAACTCCGCGGCGAGCGCCGCCACCTCGTGGCGGGCCTGCGGGTGCTGCGCCAGGGCCAGCACCGCCTGCTGCTGCAACGGCGACAGCCCGTGCTCCCGCGCTGTGCGCTGTGCCAGCGACCGCATGCCGTGCCCGAGCCGCTCGAGCGCGTCGGCCAGCCGCCGGTCGAGACCGGCCGTGCCGTCGGTGTCAGTCATGCGATCCGCCTCGCCAGTAAGGACTTCCCACGGTGATGGTACGTGCTTCCGCGGCTGAGACGTGGGTCACCCGGAGTAAAAGTTGGTAGGAGTCCTACCTGGTTTGTGGCAGACTGGTGCTCACCTCGCCGAGGAGATCCACCGGCGGCCCGACAGTCCTCTCCGATCGCGAAAGAAGCGACATGACGTCTCCCGAACAGCCACCACCCGGCTACACCCACGACGACCCGGACCTCGCGCCGTCCCCGGTCACCCGCGACGACCTCGACGGACTGCTGGCGAGCGTCCTCTTCGGACCGGCGGACCAGGAGGCGTTGCGCGCGGCCGGTGAGGTCCTGAATGGACAGATCGACCAGATCCTCGACGTCTGGTACGGCTTCGTCGGCTCGCACCCGCACCTCGTGGCCTACTTCTCCACCCCGGACGGCCAGCCGATCGGCGACTACCTCGCACGGGTCCGCGCCCGCTTCGGCCGGTGGATCGTCGACACGTGCACCCGCCCGTACGACGAGCGCTGGCTGGCCTACCAGCACGAGATCGCACTGCGGCACACCGAGCCGAAGAAGAACCAGACCGACCACGCCGACTCGGTGCCGCACATCCCGTTGCGCCACATCATCGCGTTCATCTACCCGATCACCGCGACGATCCGCCCGTTCCTGGCCGCGGGAGGGCACGACGAGGAGCAGGTCGACGCCATGCACCAGGCCTGGTTCAAGGCGGTCACCCTCCAGGTCGCGCTGTGGTCGCAGCCCTACGCCGGACGGGCGTGGTGACGTCGTGACCCTGCTCATGTCCCCGTCGAGCGGGCTGCTGTCGCCCGCTATGCCCTGGGAGACAACGGCCTGGTTCAACAGCGACCCGCTGAACCTGGCCCAGCTGCACGGCCGCGTGGTGGTGCTGGAGGCGTTCCAGATGCTGTGCCCCAGCTGCGTGAGCCACGCCCTGCCGCAGGCCGTGCGCCTGTCCCAGACCTTCGGCGACGAGCTCGCCGTCGTCGGCCTCCACACGGTCTTCGAGCACCACAAGGCGATGACCCCGGTGAGCCTCAAGGCGTTCCTGCACGAGTACCGCATCACCTTCCCGGTCGGCGTCGACGCGGTGCGCAGCGCGCACCCGGCCCCGGTCACGTTCAGCCGCTACCGCATGCAGGGCACGCCCACCACGGTGCTCATCGACCGCGACGGCATGCTGCGCGCCCAGAAGCTCGGCCCCGTCGACGACATGACGCTGGCCTCGGCCGTGACGAAGCTGCTCGACGGCGCGGTGCCGCCGTCCGTCTGCGCGATCGACGGCACCTGCACCTGATCCACGCACCATCGCGCGGCCACTCGCCGCCGCCGGCCGCCGAGGCGGTCGGCATCCCCTGATCCGACACACCCATCACCATCAAGGAGCAGAACAGCCATGTCCCGCATCGAGCTCACCAACCCCGACCAGATCACCGACGAGCGCGCCGAGACCCTCGCGCAGATCAAGGGCGCCTTCGGCCTGGTGCCGAACATGTTCAAGGCCGTCGCCCACTCGCCGGCCGCGCTGAAGAGCATGTGGGCGCAGTTCGGCGCGCTCGGCGACGGCACGCTCGGCGCCAGGACCGGTGAGATGATCGCGGTGGCCGTCGCCGACCGGAACCGGTGCGACTACTGCCTCTCCGCGCACACCATGCTCGGCAAGAAGGCCGGTGCCACGGCCGAGGAGATGAGCGACGCGCAGAGCGGCAAGTCGGACGACCCGCGCACGGCCGCCGTGCTGACGTTCGCCACCGCCCTGATCGAGAAGCGCGGTCAGATCGCCGACTCCGACCTGCAGGCCGCGCGCGACGCCGGGCTGACGCAGGAGGAGATCGTCGAGACGGTCGCGCACGTCGCGTTGAACGTGTTCACCAACTACATCAACGTGGCGCTCGACGTGCCGGTCGACTTCACCCGCGTGTCGCTCACCCGGTGAGCCGTCCGGACGAGGGGCCCGGCATGCTGGCGGTCGGACGCCACCGCCGCAACCGGGCTCTCGTCCGAAAGTACGAGATGCGCTCGAAGGCTTTCCCACCTGCTCTGACCAGGGCCTACGGTCGTGATCATGACTACAGCAACGGGTAGGACCTTGCCGCCGAGCACTGTGAACGCCGCGTTCGCGGGGTTCCTCGTGTCGTGCGTCTTCGCGGTGACGTCCATCGGTGTCCTGGTGGGCACGCACGACGACCTGGTGAACGCGTTGAGGGCGTCGGGCACGCAGATGACCGAGGAGCAGCTGCAGAGCGCCGCCACCTTCACCCAGGTGACGTTCGCGAGCATCGCGCTGGTGATCGCGCTGGTGCAGCTGTGGCTCGCGTTCAAGCTCCGGTCGGGGCGCAACTGGGCCAGGATCCTGCTGACCGTGTTCACCGTGGTCCAGGTGGCGAGCCTGTTCATCGGTGAGGGAACGGCGACGCTGCCCGCGTACGGCGGCGCCCTGGTGGCCGCGCTGGCGGTGGTGGCGAGCTGGCTCCCGGCCTCCAACGCGTACTTCGAGACCGTCAAGCAGGCGCGGTAGCGGAGAATGCCGGCATGACCGCAGGAGGAACGCCGGCGCGCCGCAGCGTGTTCGTGGCCGAGATCGCCGTCCTCCTCGTGGCGATCGCGGTGGACGCGGTGCTCGCCACCCGCGCGGAGCGCCCGCAGGGCGTGCTGACGCCGTTGCTCACGATGGTCGTGCCGTACTCGGGCGAGGCGGCGGCGGTGCTCGCGGTGCTGCGCCGCAGGTTCCCCCGCCGGATCGAGCTGCTCGGCGGCGCGGTCATCACCCTGTCCCTGCTCGGCACGGCCGCCGCCGGGCTCGTGGACAGGGTGCCCGCGCAACCGCCGGTGACGGAGGTGCTGGCGGCGCTGCTGGTGGCCGCCGCGGGATGCCGCCGGCTCCCTCCGGCGCGGGCGGCGGTGCTCGCCATCGCCGCCTGCGTCACCGTCGTGCTCGCGCCGATCGTGCGGTACGGGCTGGAGCTCCCGGCCGCGTTGTTCCCCGTGGCCGCCGCGCTGGCGTGGGGTGCGGCGGTGGCCCTGGGCCTGATCCTGCGCGACGCGGACGCCCGGCACCGGCGCGAGCTGGAACGCATCCGCACCGAGGACAGGCTGCAGCTCGCACGGGACCTGCACGACCTGGTGGCGCACCACGTCACCGGGATCGTGGTGCGGACCCGCGCTGCCCAGGCGCTGGCCGGGAACCCCGCGGCACCGCCCCAGGACCCCCTCGACTTCTACGACCAGATCGAACAGGCGGCGGCGGAGGCCCTGACGGCCACCCGTGGACTCGTCGGCGTGCTGCGCAGCGACGACCCCCTGCCGTCACCGAGCCTCGTCCTGGGCGACGTGGTGCGCGCGGCGGTGGGGGACCAGGCGTCGGTGCGGATGACCGACGACGTCGACGACCTCCTGCTACCGGCGCAGGTTTCCGTTGCGCTGCACCGGGTTCTGCTGGAGGCCCTGACCAACACCCGCCGTCACGCGCAGGCCACCGACGTGCGCGTCACGGCCCGGTCCGACGGGGACGAGCTCGTTCTGGAGATCGACAACGACGGTGTGCCGGCCGGCACACCGCCGGAAGGCGGGCACGGCATCATCGGCATGACGGAGCGGATGGACGCGTTGGGTGGAGAGCTGACCGCCGGACCGCACGGGAAAGACGGCTGGCGCGTCACCGCGAGGCTGCCGCTGGACTTCGACGCACTGCCGAGAGGGATCTGATGACGATCCGCGTGCTGATCGCCGACGACCAGACCCTCGTCCGCACCGGCTTCCGGCTGATCCTCGACGCCGAACCGGGCATCACGGTGATCAGCGAGGCCGCGGACGGGGAGTCGGCCGTGCGCCTGGCCCGGCAGCTGCGCCCCGACGTGACGCTGATGGACATCCGCATGCCGAAGCTCGACGGCCTGCGGGCGACCGAGATGCTGGCCGGGCCGGGCGTCGAGGACCCGTTGCGGGTGCTCGTGGTCACCACCTACGACGTCGACGAGAACGTCTACGCCGCGCTGCTCGCCGGTGCGTGCGGGTTCCTGCTCAAGGACGCCCGGCCGAGGTTGCTGGTGGAGGCGGTGCACGCGGCGGTCAGGGGAGAGGCGCTGGTCTCGCCCGCCGTCACGGTGCGGCTGCTCGCGCACTTCACCGGCGGCAACGGGCGCGAGCAGCCGGACAGCCCGCTGACCGGCCGCGAGCTCGACGTGGTGCTGGCGGTGGGACGCGGCTGGACCAACGCGGAGATCGCCGACCGCCTGCGCGTCTCGTTGTCGACGGTGAAGTCGCACTTGGCGCACGTGCAGGAGAAGATCGGCGCGCGCAACCGCACCGAGACCGCGATCTGGGCGTGGCGCAACGGTCTGCTCAGGTGACGCGCCGCACGACCACGGTGCCGGCGACCATGTCCCCGAGCCGCTGGTTGCGCGGCGTCACGGCGATCAGCACGGCGCCGACCAGTCCCAGCAGCAGCCCGTCCACGACCATCAGCAGCCAGCGCACGAAGTAGGCGCGCAACGACGGCTCCCCGCCGCGCAGCGTGGTGATGCGGATGCCCAGCCACCGCATCGCCGGTGTCGAGCCGCCGTGCCGGTACGGGTACCAGATCTCGATCCACAGCACTCCCAGCACCGCCACCACCGGCATCCCGCTGGCGGCCACGATCGCGAAGTGCTCCGGCGGCATGCCGAGCTTGACGAGCAGCAACGACACCAGCAGGCCGGGGACCAGGCCGAGCGTGGTGGCGACCACCAGCAGTGCGGACTCGATGACGTGCTGCGAATAACGGCGGAGAACGATCGACCGGGTGTCGGCGTCATGGGCCACACGCACATCCTGGTGGTGCATCCATCGGATTGTCCAATGGGCGGTTCGGCGGGCGTTCAGGTGAAACTCCATTCGGAACCGATGTGGAATCGCTTCCGGGCTCACCTGTTCCGCCCTGCCGGATTGGTCTGATGCGGCAGACCTCGTGTGCACGCGGGTGAGGGGGCGTGCCGCTTTCTGGCGGCATATCTAACGTCGACGCTCTGTTCCCGAACCCCACCACCGAAGGGACCCGATCATGCGAAGACGCTTGCCGGCAATGGCGCTGGCGGCCGTGCTCGCGGGCAGCGCACTCACCGCTGCCCCCGTGGCCGCCCAGCCACCCGTTTCCACTCTCACCAAGTCCGTGCAGGGCGTGTCCGACCCCGCCTCCCACGGAGACACGGCCACCTGGGTCGTGTCGTACTCCAGCGGTGTCGACGGCGCCGCCACCATCACCGACACCGTCGGCGCGGGCCAGGCGCTGGTGCCCGGTTCGCTGCAGGTGCCACCGGGCTGGACCGGCACCGAGGGCCCGACGCTCACCGCGACGAACCCGAACGTGAGCAACGGCGGCACCGCCCGCGCCAACCTGCTCACCCCTCCCGTCCAGGCCAGCGCGAGCTCCACCGGAGGTGACGGCTTCACCCCGGTCCTGCACCGCACGCCGGACGGGCGCCTGCAGTCGTGGAACGTCTACCACCACGCGACCGCCGCGGCCGCGAAGCTGGTGTGCACCGACGTCACGTCGAACTCGCTGTGCGCGGGCGGCCCGTGGCCGAAACCGCTCAACACGACCCCCGGCCCGTTCGGCACGGGCAACACCGGCGACATCGCGAGCCCGCTCGAACCGCAGTACGTCCGCGACGCGGCGAACCCGGCCCGCGTCTACTACTCGGCGACCACCGCGACGTCGATCGGCGTCGGCTGCCTCGACCTCGCCGCCCCCGGCAACTGCGGCTACTGGCCGCTGATGAACCGCACCGCGCAGACGTTCGAGATGGCCGGGCTCGTCCAGATCGGCGACAACGTCTACGGCGTCGCGACTTCCGGCCACGTGCTGTGCTGGACGCCCTCCACGCAGAGCGCGTGCGCGAACCAGCCCTACGCGCCGATCGTGCCGCTCACCAACAACGGCGGCTACTACCTCGGCGCGCTGACCGTCGCCGCGGGCAAGCTGTTCGCGTCGTCGTCCATGCCCGGTGGCAGCGTTCCGGTCCTCGGCTGCTTCGACCCCGCCACCGCGAGCGCGTGCGCCGGCTGGGCCACCGCCAAGCCCGTCGGACCGCTCGGCAACTACACCTACAACGCCTACACCGCTTACGGCACAACGGGTGCGGAGACCGGCGCGTGCGTCAGCACGACCGGCGGCATGAACGTCACCACCTGCTTCGCGCCCGACGGCTCGTCCCTGCCCACCCCGTCGTCCCCGGCCGGGCTGGAGGGCGGTGTCCTGGTGTTCACCCCGGAGGTGGTCCGCACCGGCGACCGCGTCCGCAGCTACTTCGCGATCTGGGGCGGCCCGTACGCGGGCGCGGCGGTGTGCCACGACTGGAGCACCGGGGCGTCGTGCGCCGGCCTGCCGTCGCGCGTCACGCACCCGAACGTCAACAACGGCGCGACACGGGACTACGGTTACGCCTACGACCCGCCCACCGGCTGCCTGATCGGACTGGGCGACGCCGGCGTGCTGTTCTCGATGGATCCTGACACGGGGGCGTCGCCGTGCGTACGCGGCGGCGCCTCCGTGTCGCTCACCCCCGCGCAGTTCTACTGCGACGGCAAACCGCACGCCGTCACGTACGACAAGGCGCGCCTCACGGGTTTGACAATGGCGAACGTGAACCTCGGCGCGTCGACCGTCTCGGTCGTCGACCAGGGCGGAAACCCCGTCGCCACACCGGGTTTCGCCCCTGACGGCACGGTCGACCTGAGCGGAGCCTCGTCCGCGTCGCTGACCGTGACGGCTACGCTCGTGCTGAACAACGCGTCCGACTTCGGCGGCGGCAACCAGCCGTCGCTGGTCGTGGAGTTCAACGGCGACGCACCGCAGATGTGCTTCCGCACCACGATCTCCGCGGACTGCCAGGTCAGCTCGATCGCCAACACCGCGGGCGCGACGGACCCGACGGGCACCATCACGTCCAACACCGTGACGCGACAGGTGGCGCCGGGCTCGGCCTGCCTGCCGAACGTGGTGGTGAACAAGGAGATCTGCGGCTCGCACACACCGTCGCACTGCAAGGCTGGTGGCGCCGGACCGTGGGTGAAGCAGGCCCCCGTGGGCGTCCTGGGCCTGCTGAACGCGACGGCGTACTGGCGCGTCACCGTCACCAACAACGGCCCGATCGCGATCACGGACGCGTACGTGGTCGACGACGTCGAACCGGCCTGCCAGACCGGGCCGTTCACGTTGCAGCCCGGTGAGTCGAAGGTGGTGCACTGCTCGACGTACGCGTTGCTGGCGCTCTTCCCCTTGACCAACAAGGCGAAGGCGAAGTACACGCCGGTGGGCGCCAGCCGGATGTACACCGACTGGTCGTCCGCGAAGGCCTGTTCACTGCTCTGCGTGCTGAACTGACCCGAACGCGGCTGGGCCGGCACACCCCGGCTCAGCCGCGTTCTTCCCTGTTGCTTCAGTGTTGGGTAAAAGCTGTCCCCGGCGGAATCCGCCGCCTGCGTGATCACAGGACACCTACGCTGAGAAGGTGGGGGACACCGACGATCGCAGCACGTCCGATCGCGACTTCGGCCGCTACCTGAACGCGAGGGTGCTGTCCGTCCTCGGCGCGGTGGTGTCCGCGGTGACGCTGCCCGTCCTCGTCTACCAGCTGACAGGGTCGGCGGGGTGGACGGCGGCCGTGACGGCGGCGGAAGCGTTGCCCTACCTGGTGTTCGGTCTGCTGGCGGGCGCGCTGGCCGACCGGCTCGACCGCCAGAGGATGATGGTCGCCCTGGACCTCGCCGTCGCCGCCGTGTTGGCGACCGTGCCACTGACGTGGCTGGCGGGCGCGTTGACGGCACCGCACGTCGTGGTGGTGGCGTTCGTGACGCAGACGGCGTTCGTCTTCTTCGACGCCGCCAACTTCGGTGCGTTGCCCACGCTGGTCGGCAAAGAACGGCTGACCGTTGCCTACGCGGCGCTCTACGGGCGTACGACCGTGGTCGAGCTAGTCGTGCCCGGCCTCACGGGACTGCTCGTGGCGATCGTCTCCCCGGCGGCGTTGCTGGCGGTGAACGCGCTGACCGGTGTGGGGTCGGCGTTGTTGTTGCGCGCGATCACGAGCAGCCTGGCGAACCCGCGGCCGATGCGAGGAGCCGGCGAGCTCGTCGCGGACGTGCGGGAAGGCCTGCGGTTCCTGTGGGGCGAGCCGGTGATCCGCACGTTGACGCTCGTCGGCGCGACGCACTCGGTGGCGAGCGGGGCGTGGGTGGCGGTGCTGGTGCCGTTCGCCGACGAGGTGCTGGGGATCGCGCCGCGCGGGGACGTCCGGCTGGCCGCGCTCTTCAGCTGCTGGGGTGTGGGCGCGATCATCGCGTCCAGGGTGCTGCCGCGGCTGACCCAGCGGTGGGGCAACGCTCGGGTGGCGCTGCGGGCGTTGCCGTTGTCGCTGCTCGGCGTCGTGCTGGTGCTGGTGGGCGAGCACTGGCTGCTGGTGTGCGCGGCGGCGGTGTTCTGGGGTGTCGCCGGTGCGGTCGTGGTCATCAACGGCATCTCCTACCGCCAGCAGGTCTGTCCCGAGGAGCTGCAGTCGCGGGTGAACACGACGGGCAGGATGGTGGCCTGGGGTCTCGGTCAGCCGCTGGGCGCGGCGCTCGCGGGGGCGGTGTCGGTGTGGGCCGGTGATCCGCGGGCCGGGCTCGCCGCCGGTGTGGTGGTGCTGTTCTCCGGCGTGGTGATGGCGTGGGTGTCGCCCGTTTTGCGCGAGGCGGCCGGACGGCACGGGTAGCCCGGCTGTCACGAAAAGACCCGCGGGCTCGTCCACGGGGCATGAAACTGCTTCTGGACCGGATCAGCCTCGTCGTCATCGGGTTGACGTCGGTGTACGTGGGGGTCTTCGCCTACTTCGCCACCGAGGCCTGGTACGCGACCTTCCCGGGGTTCGGGTTGCGGTGGCTGCCGCAGCTCGGCCCCTACAACGAGCACCTGGCCAAGGACGCCGGTGCCGCCTACCTGTCGTTCGCCGTGCTGAGCCTGGTCGCGCTGGCGTATGTGCGCAGCCAGGTGGTGGTGCGGCTGGTGGGTGCGGCGCTGCTGACGTTCAACCTCCTGCACTTCGTCTACCACCTGACGATGCTGCACATGTACGAGCCGCGTGACCAGGTGCTGAACGTGCTGGTGCTGGGGCTGACCGTCGTGCTGTCGGTCGTGCTGGTGGTCCCGTCGCGGCAGGCGGCGGGCTGAGCGCGGCCCCGCACCGCCCCGATCGCGCGGCGACCTACGCTGGCACCCGTCGCAACGCTCGATGGGACTTGGGGAAGTACTGGTGGAACAAGGTTTTCACGCCTCGGCGGAAAGTCCGTTGCGAGTGCGGGTCGTGGTGTTCGACGGGGTCGAGGAACTGGACTTCGTCGCACCCGTCGAGGTGCTGGGGCAGGCGGGAAGGGCGTCCGGCGGCGCCATCGAGACCACGGTGGTGACGACCGGTGAGCCGGGCAGGATCCGGTGCGCCTTCGGCACGGAGCTGGACGTCGCGCACGGCTGGTCCCCGCACGGCGCCGACGTCGTCGTGATGCCCGGCGGCGGCTACAACCGCGGTGGCGGGTCCGGCGTGCGGAAGGTGATGGAGGACGCGGACTTCCTGGCCGGGCTGGCCGCCGCGGAGGCGCTGCCCGTCGGCATCTGCACCGGGACGATGGCGTTGTCCGCCGCGGGGATCACGAAGGGCCGCAACGCGACCACGCACCACGCCGCGAAGGCCGATCTCGCCGCGCAGGGTGCGACGGTGGTCGACGCGCGCGTGGTCGACGACGGCGATCTGATCACCGGTGGCGGGATCACGTCCGGGCTGGACGTCGCGTTGTGGCTCGTCGAGCGGTTCATCGGGGTCGAGATCGCCCACCGGGTCGAGTCGCAGATGGAGTACGAGCGCCGCGGAACCGTGTGGCGCAGGTGATGGGCTGAGTGGCCGGGGGACGGCTGTACCGCGCTGCGTAGTACAGTCGCGCTCGTCCGGTCGGACGAGTGGCCTGCTCCATCTGCTGGTCTCCACTCCGGCGTCATCCCTGCTCGCTGCTGCGGACGGGTGAACTGTGCTCCAGTCGGCCTGCGCGTCTCATATGGTCGTTTGACCATTGACGGTGTTGTAGCAACACAGACCGTGCGCGGGGGCACATTTCCGGTCGGGGGCGACTGGAGAGGAGACAGGCCGTCGATGGAGCGGCTCGACGACGTGCAGGCCAGGGATCTGACGCTGGCCGCGATAGGCGCCGTGAACCGGCGCGACCACCCGTGGGCCGCCGGGGCCGCGCGGAGGCTCGCCTCGGACGAGCAGGCGCGGATGGTCGCGATCGACACGTGCGCGGCGATCCTGCTGCGGGGCATTCCCTGCGGCTCGCTCGACCCGTCCGTGCGCATCCCGGTGACCGTCGCGGACACGCCGCCCGACGAGCGCGCGGCCGCCGCGGCCTCGGAGCTGCTGAGCGGCATGGCCTGCGCCGACAACCTGCGGGTCGCGTCCGTGCTGAAGGCGCTGGCGCTGGGGCAGGCGTTCGACGTGCTGCACGTGCTGGTGCGCGCCGCGGCGGCGTGGGTCGACGCGTTCGTGGGCATCGACGGCGACACCGTCGACTCCTACTACGCGATCTCGAAGGGGGAGGTCGTCTGATGGTGACCTCGTGATCCACGGTGGCAGTCCTGCCGGGGTCTCGGGGAACCCGCTCGCCGTCGTGCGAACTCGCCGCGCCGCCCCTACGGTCCTTCCGGGAGGTCGGTGACGCGAAGCCGGTGGTAGAGGAGATCCGTTCTTCGTCGCCATCCCGATCTGCGCGGTGCTGACGTAGGAGGATGGCGTGTTGTCGCTGTGGGAACGGGGAAGGCTCGCACGTGAACAAGCTTGAGGTACCGGGGAAGTTCGACAGGGCCGCCCGCGGCTACGACTTCCTCGTCGGGCTCAACCCCGGCTACCACCAGGCGTTGCGCCGCTCGGCAGGGGCGTTGCGCCTCCAGCCCGGCATGCGGGTGCTCGACCTGGGGTGTGGCACGGGAGCGTCCACCGCGGCGCTGGTCGCGGCCGCGCCCGGTGTGGAGATCGTCGCCGTCGACGCCTCGGAGGGCATGCTCGCCAGGGCGCGGCAGAAGCGGTGGCCCCCTGGCGTGAGGTTCGTGCACAGCCGTGCCGAGGACGTGGACGAGGGGCGGTTCGACGCGGTGTTCGCCGCCTACCTGGTGCGCAACCTGCCCGATCCGGACCCGACCCTCAGCAGGGTCCGGGACTTCCTCAGGCCCGGCGGCAGGCTGGTGCTGCACGAGTACTCGGTGCGCGACTCGCTCGTGAGCACGGCGGTGTGGACGGCGCTGTGCGGGTTCATCGTGCCGGCGGGGTGGCTGGCGACGGGTGACCGGTCGCTCTACACCTACCTGTGGCGCAGCGTGATGGACTTCGACGGCGCGACGGCCCTGCGCGACCGGTTGCGGCGCAACGGTTTCGTCGGTGTGCGCAGCGCCCCGGTGCCGGGTCTGCAGCTCGGGGTCGTGCACACCTTCCTCGGTCACGCGCCGGAGGAGCAGCGGTGAGGGATCGCAAGGCCGTGCGGATCCCGGCTCCGGCCGGGCGTGCGCACTTCGACCGGGACGCGCCGGTGGTCGCCGTGGTCGGCGGTGGCATCGCCGGACTCTCCGCGGCGACGCTGCTCGCCGAGCGCGGGGCGCGGGTCGTGCTGTGCGAGCGGGAGAAGTACCTCGGCGGCCGGGTCGGCGGCTGGAGCACCCGGCTCGCCGACGGCAGCGAGGCCACGATGACCCGCGGCTTCCACGCGTTCTTCCGGCAGTACTACAACCTGCGGTCGTTGCTGAAGCGCGTCGACCCCGCGGGCCGCGCCCTGGTCGCGCTGCCGGACTACCCGCTGCAGCACGCCTCCGGCCACCGCGACAGCTTCGCCGGGCTGCCGACGGCCGTGCCGTGGAACGCGCTCGCGTTCCTGCGCGGCAGCCCGACGTTCCGGTGGCGCGACCTGCCGGAGATCAACGCACGCGCCGCGCTGTCGTTGCTCGACGTGTCGGTGCCGCGGGTGTACGACGAGCTCGACGGCATCGACGCGGCGTCCTACCTGGAACGGATCCGCTTCCCGAAGGCCGCGCACGCCCTCGCGTTCGAGGTGTTCTCCCGCAGCTTCTTCGCCCATCCCACGCGGATGTCGGCCGCGGAGCTCGCGGTGATGTTCCACATCTACTTCCTCGGCTCCGACGAGGGACTGCTGTTCGACGTGGCAGCGGACCCCTTCCCGCACGGCCTGTGGGAGCCGCTCGGCCGCCACCTCGCCTCGCTGGGAGTGACGGTGTGCACGGGCGTCGAGGTGAAGTCCGTGCTGGCGGGGGAGGAGAAGCGCTTCTCCGTCACCATCGGCGAGGGCGCGATCGAGGCGGACGCCGTCGTGCTCGCCGCCGACGTCCCCGGCCTGCGGGCGCTCGTCGGCGCCTCGCCGTCGCTCGCGGACGCCGCGTGGCGCGAGCGGGTGGACGGGCTGAGGACGGCGCCGCGGTTCCTGGTGTCGAGGTACTGGCTGGACACCCCGGTGGACCCGGACCGGCCCGGCTTCCTGGGCACGGGCGGGCACGACCTGCTCGACAACATCAGCGTCCTGAACCACTACGAGCACGAGGCACGGGCCTGGGCCGCGCGCACCGGCGGTTCCGTGGTGGAGCTGCACGGGTACGCGCTGCCGTCCGATGTGGACGAACAGTCGGCGCGGGCGCGGCTGTGGCAGCAGCTCACCGAGGTCTACCCGGAGACCAAGCGGGCGGGGGTGGTCGACGAACGCCACGAGCTGCGCGAGGACTGCCCGCTGTTCCCGGCGGGCGGCTACGCGGGCAGGCCGGGCGTGACCACACCCGACGAGTTCCTGGTGGTGGCGGGGGACCTGGTGCGCATCGACCTGCCGGTGGCGCTGATGGAACGCGCGGCCACCACGGGTTTCGCCGCCGCCAACCACCTGCTGGGCCGCTGGGGCGTCGCGGGTACCGACCTGTGGAGCGTGCCGACGGAAGGCCGCGTGCCACTGCTGCGTTCCGCCGCCCGCCGCTGGAGGAGCGTCTAGAGCCGGACGCGGTCCAGCACCAGCTCGACCGCGTCCGCCAGACTGGCCGGCCGGCGCACGCCCGGCGGCAGCGGCAACCCGATCCATCCCGGACCCGCGACCGCGAGCAGCGAGCCCGGCAGCGCACCCAGTTCGTCCAGCGGCACCAGTTCGGCGAGATCGGCCCGGTGCGCCCAGACCAGCACGACGGACGGCCGCAACCGGGTCACCGCGTCGCACAACGCCTCGGCGGGCACCCGCGCCCCGAGGCTGCGCCACTGGCACCCCTCCTCGGACAGCGCGGCGCCCAAGGCCTCCAACGCCAGCACGTGCTGCTCCTCGGGCGCACACGACAACAGAGCGGCGAGCACGCCAGGCCCGACGGCACGCGGAACGTCACGCAGCGCCTGCAGAACGCTGCCGCTCGCGAGGTGCTCGATCTCCACGCCCAGTCCGCGCACGGCGGTGAGCTCACCGAGTTCCACCAGGCACGGCACGAACACCGACTCCCACACGGACACGACACCGTGGTCGGTGAGAAGCTTTGCGGCCAGTCCGAGCATCAGAGGTTCGTCGAGACGTTTCGCCGCGGCCAGAAAACCCCGCCGGGCTTGGATCGCTTCCGCGGCGCTGATCGGGGAGTGCGCACGCGCTGGAGGTTCCTGGCGCGCGAGCACAGCGGCAGACGCAGCCGCCACACCCTGCCCGGTCAGCGCGACCATCCGGCGCAGCACCTCGACGTCCGCCTCGTCGTAACGGCGGTGGCCGCCCTCGGTGCGCTTCGAGGGACCGAGCCCGTAGCGCTGGTCCCACGTCCGCAACGTGGTGGGGGCGATGCCGAGCATTCCCGCGACCGCGCGCGGCGTGTAGGTCACGACCTGCGGGCGCGCTTCGCGAGAATCGCCCTCAGCTCGCTCTCACCGAGCCCTCCCCAGATGCCGAAGGTCTCGTGGACCTCCAGCGCGTGCGAGCGGCACCGCTCCATGACCGGGCAGCGCTGGCAGATCGCCTTCGCCGCGGCTTCGCGCTGCTCACGGGCAGAACCGCGTTCGTTGGGCGTGTGGAAGAAGTAGGTGCTGTCCATGCCTCGGCACAGGCCGGACAGCTGCCAGTCCCACTCTTCCGCGACCGGTTGGGGCAGACGGGACAACTCGGGCATGACGCACGTCCTCTGCTGAGACGACCTCGATGGGAGACCCATCGTAAAATCGACTCAGAAACGACGCAACTCGGGGTGTCGCGCGTTCGAGTTGTCGGAATGTCAACATTCGAACAAGCCTGTTGTCGGAATGTTAACATTCCGACAAGTGTGAGGACCCCGCCGCCATGACGGGACAGCGCGTGCGGCACGTCGGTGCCGAAGGCAGCGGTACGGAGACGAGTGCGCGCCCGATCTCCGCATCGCCGCCGACAAACCCGTGTCAGCCGCGCGATCCCGAACACCTGCGCCGCCGCAAGATCCGGACGACCTCGAACGGATCAACCGGCCCGCTTCCCGCCAGGCCGCGTCCGACAAGACCACCATTCAGCTGAAGGGCGACCGAACCCGGTCTAATCCGGGAACCGCCCAGCCTGACGCAACGCGTACCGGCGCTCCGCGTAGTCGAGGTCGTCGCGCCACAACCGCGCCGCCGCCCACTTCATGACCGGCCGCAACGCCCCCGCCGCGGGCTTGGCCAGCGCGAACCCCGGCCGGTTCGAGTGCGCGATGGTCGCCTCGACGACGGCGGTCCTGCCGTCGCGGATCGGGGTCGCGTGCGTCTCGACCACGCTGCCCTCGCCCTCGCCCTCGACGATGTGCATGACGATCGTGCGCGGCTCGGGGCAGCTGAACGCCGCGACGACCGGCACGCCGACGCGTCCGGCCAGGCGGAAGGTGACCTCGACCAGGAAGCGGTCGTCCGTCTCGGCCGGGGTTTCCAGGACGTGCAGGTTCGCGAACGAGTAGGGGTGGAACCACGCGCCGTGCCACGGGTCGAGGCGGTTCGCGACGACGTCCTCCGGGTCGCAGCGGCCGATGAGCGTCGCCACGGCGTCGATCGATCCGGCCGGTGGTCGTTCCGGCAGGATCGGGGCCGGCAGTGGTTCCTCGCCGCCTGCCTTGTCCAGGCGGACCCACACGAGCACGCCGTCGTCGTGCGCTGGGTAGGGCGTCCACGCGCCGAACCGCGTGCCGTCGAGTGCGAGGCCGTGCCAGCGGCAGATCAGCTTTCCCTCTGCCACGGCGCCGTCGCACAGTGGAGCCCCTAGGTGGGGACACGCGCCGGAGCCCGCCATCAGCGCGCCGTGGGGGCCGCGCCAGAGCACGACCTCCTGGCCCGCGATGGTGCGCCCGCACGGCTTGCCCTTCACGACGTCCCTGCTCGCGCCCGCGACGAACCAGTTGCCGGACGGGCGCGCCGTCGCGCGCTTCAAAGCCGCCTCGATCAGCGCGGGCTTCGCGTCCTGCCAGGTCGGTCGCTGTTCGCGCCACGGCGGGCTCGAGTAGATCCGCAGCGGAATTCGGTCGCGCAGGGAAATCTTCTTCTCAGGCCGCACGGGCGAACACCGCCCTCGCCAGCGCCGGCAGTGCGACGGCGAGCCGCCTGCCGTTGGACACGACGACGCGGCGCGACAGCACGTCGCAGTCCGCGTTTTCTACCAGGTCGAGAATGCGTCCGTAGAGCCGATAGGCGGTCATCACGCACGGGCGTGACCGTGGTGCGAGCATGCCGATGCCCGGCCACGCCTTCGTGTACATGTCCCGCGCGCGCCGGAGCTGGTCGCGCAGCGCGGCTCGGATCTGCGGGTCGGCTTGGCCTCGCGTCCGTGCGTGCATCAGCCGTTCGCGGTCGACGCCGAACACCGCGAGCTCGTCGGCGGGCAGGTAGACCCGGCCGCGGTCGAGGTCCTCCCCGACGTCGCGGATGAAGTTGGTGAGCTGGAAGGCGATGCCGAGCGCCGCGGCGGCGGGCTCCGCCTCCTCCCTGGGCACGCTGGTCCCGAGCACCGGGAGCACCTGCAGGCCGATCACCGCGGCGGACCCGTGGACGTACCGTTCAAGATCGGCGTAGGTGGGGTAGTCGGTGACGGTGAGGTCCATCCGCATCGAATCCATGAAGTCCTGGAAGTGCCGGACGGGGATGTCGTAGCGGTGCACGGTGTCGACCAGCGCCGCCAGCACCGGGTCGTCGGTCGACTCCGCCCGCAGCGCGGCCTGGACGCGGGCGTCGATGGCGAGCAGCGCCGCGGACCTGTCGTCCGGTCCACTGTGGACGTCGTCGACCACGTCGTCCACCCACCTCGCGAACCCGTACAGGGCGTGCACGGCGGGCCGTTGCTCCGCGCTGAGCAACCTCGTTGCCAGGTAGTAGGTACGGCCGTGCAGCGCGTTGAGCTCACGGCAGCGCCGGTACGCGTCGCGCAGCGCCGGTGCGGTGACACCCGCGGCGTCCAGTTCGCGCTCAGCCGACATCAGCGGTCCTTTCACGGGGCAGGTCCCCCCCAACGCTAAGTCCACGCGTTTAACTCCGCACAACGGCGGCATTCATCATGCGGACCTCCTACCCCGCTGCTTAGCTCGACCCACCCCACTCACGCCGACTCCCGAGGGAACGCCGATGTCGCTGTTGACCAGCGTGGACGCTCGCACGTCGCACGTGGACGACTTCAGGGTCCTCCTCGACGACGCGCTGCACGACTTCCTGCGAGCCAGGCAGGACCTGGCGCCGGAGCTCGCCGCGGAGCTGCGCGGGCTGATCCTGGCCGGGGGCAAGAGGATCAGGCCGACCTTCGCGTGGTGGGGATGGCGTGCCGCACGCGGTTCGACGCGCGCGGACGCCGTCGTGCGGGCCATGGTGGCCCTGGAAATGCTGCAGTGCTGCGCCCTTGTGCACGACGACGTGATGGACCGTTCGGCGACCAGGCGCGGCAAGCCCTCGGTGCACGAGTCGTTCGCGGCCCGGCACCGGCACCGGCGGTGGACCGGCAGCGCGCGCCAGTACGGCGACTCGGCCGCGATCCTGGTCGGCGACCTCGCGCTGGCGTGGGCCGACGACGCGCTCGTGACCGCCGGCCTGCCCGCCGAGGCGCTGAGCCGCGCATGGGGACCGTGGCAGGCCATGCGCACCGAGATGATCATGGGGCAGCACCTCGACCTCCTGGCCGTCGCCCGCCGCGAGGAGTCGCTGGAGCACGCCGTGCGCGTGGCGGCGTTGAAGACCGCGGCCTACACCGTCGAACGGCCGCTGCACCTCGGGGCGGCGCTCGCGGGTGCGGACGACGACGTCCTGGACTGCCTGCGCGCCTACGGCCACGACATCGGCATCGCGTTCCAGTTGCGCGACGACCTGATCGGTGTCTTCGGGGACTCGTCGGTCACCGGCAAGCCGGTCGGCGAGGACCTCAGGGAGGGCAAGCGCACCCCGTTGATGTCGATCGCCCTCTCCCGCGCGCAGGACCGGCCCTCGGCGCAACGGGTGCTGCGCCGGTGCCTGGAGACCGGGGCCGTCAGCGACCGCACGGTGGACGAGGTGCGATCGTTGCTGGTGGAGCTCGGGGCCGTCGCCGCCGTGGAGGAGCACATCGACCAGCTGTCGGGCTCCGGCTTGGCGGCACTGGACCGAGCCGTGATCGACGACGAGGCACGCCACGAACTGGTGCGCCTCGCGAACCGCGCCGTGGCGCGAACGACCTGACCGGGAGATATCTCAGTGGTGCACGTGGTGAAGGGCCGCACGGACCGTGTGGTGGTGGTCGGAGCGGGCCTGTCGGGGCTGTCGGCGGCGCTGCACCTGCGCGGCGCCGGGCACGAGGTGACCGTCCTGGAACGACAGCCGCATCCCGGTGGCCTCGCCGGACGCCTGGACGTCGACGGCCACCGCATCGACACCGGCCCGACCGTGCTGACCATGCCGGAACTGCTGGACGACGCGTTCGCCGCCGTCGGCGCACGCAGGGAGGACCACCTGGAACTCCTGCCGCTGCACCCGGCCTACCGCGCGTCGTTCGCCGACGGCAGCGCGTTGGACGTGCACACCGACGCGGACCGCATGGAGCAGGCCGTCCACGACTTCGCGGGCGCCAGGGAGGCCCAGGGCTACCGCGACCTGCGGGCGTGGCTCACGAAGCTCTACGAGGTGGAGCGCGACAGGTTCATCGGCGCGAGCTTCGACTCGCCGCTGGACCTCGTCGGCGCCGACCTGGTGAAGCTCACCCGGCTCGGCGGCTTCGGTTCGCTGGACCGTGCTGTCGGCAAGTTCCTGCACGACGAACGGCTGCGGCGCGTCTTCACCTTTCAGGCCTTGTACGCCGGCGTCGCCCCTCGCGACGCCCTCGCCGCGTACGCCGTCATCGCCTACATGGACACCATCGCGGGCGTGTGGTTCCCACGCGGCGGTATGCGCGCCGTCCCACAGTCGTTGGCGGACGCTGCCGCTGCCGCCGGGGTGGAGTTCGTCTACGGCGCCGAGGTCTCGTCGCTCGAACGCGTCGGCAACCGGGTCAACGCGGTCCACACTTCTTCCGGCCGATTCCCCTGCGACGCCGTGGTTCTGGCCACCGGTCCTGCCCAGAGCACCCGTCTGCTGCGCGGCAAGCCGCGGCGTGTGATGCCGTTGCGCTGGTCGCCGTCGGCGGTCGTCGTGCACCTGAGCTCGAGGCGAGTGGCGGACGACCTGGCGCACCACACGATCTCGTTCGGCGACAAGTGGGACGGCACGTTCGACGAGATCATCCGTCAGGGCCGGCTGATGAGCGATCCGTCGTTGCTGCTCACCACGCCGTCGCTGACCGATCCCGCGCTGGCGCCGGAGGGCAGGCACCTGCAGTACCTGCTGGCGCCGTGCCCGAACCTCGACGCCGCGCCGCTGCGGTGGGACGCGATGGCGCACCGGTACGCCGAGGAGCTGATCGAGGAGATGTCGGCCCGCAAGCTGCTGGTCGACGCCGAACCGCTCGCGGTGGTGACGCCGGACGACTGGGCGAGGGACGGGCAGGCCGCCGGGACGCCGTTCTCCGCGGCGCACACGTTCTCGCAGACCGGGCCGTTCCGGCCGGGCAACCTGCCGTTCCGCGACGGCAACGTGGTGCTGGCGGGCAGCGGGACGACGCCCGGCGTGGGCATCCCGCCGGTGCTGATCTCGGGCCGGCTGGCGGCGGAACGGTTGCGGGGGTAGCGGGAGCCCGACGCGGCCGGATGGGCGCCGCGGTGCGGGCCGACCGGTTGCGGATGTGGTCAGCGGCCGCGTTGTGTTGCCCGGCAGGCCTCGGTTCCGAGGGCTACTCGCCCGGCGCCGTGGCCGCGGCGATCAGCGCGATCAGCTGCCGGCGGAAGTGCTCGTAGTCGTCCACCGCGCCGAGCAGCGCGTCCGACTCGCGTTCCTCGCGGCGGGCCGCGGCCAGGGCCCGGCGGCCCGGCGGGGTGATCTTCACCGATGTCCGCCTGCGGTCCTTCGTGTCCTGGCTGCGCACCACGTGGCCGCCGCGGTCCAGGTGCTCGATGGTGCGGCTCATGGTCTGGTCCGTCACCCGGCACAGCAGGGCCAGCTCCCGCTGGGAGCGCGGGCCGTCGGCCAGGTGGTGCAGCGTGATCATGCCCGCGTGGGTCAGGCCGCGGCCCGCCAGGAAGTCCTCGAAGCGCTTCTCCACCACGCGGGCCGCGACCGACAGGAGCCTGCCGGTCGGCCAGGAGGCGACGTCCGCGCCCACCTGGTCGGGGCGGTGCGCCACCGCCAGCTCGTCTCCCTCGGCCACGGTCCCATCATCCCAGACCTGCCCGATCACCCCACGTCGGTCCCGAACGGCATGCCGGTGACGGTGCCGCCGTTCGCGAGTGCCGCCGCGATCGCCGCTGCCGCAGGGGGATAGGCGAGCTCGCCCAAGCCGCCCAGCGGGGCGTTCGACTGCACGATCGTGACGTCGACGTCCGGGACCTGGCCGATCCGCGCCCACCGGTAGTCGCCGAACGACGACTCCGCGACCCGTCCCTCCCGGACGGTGATCTGCGCACCGAGCACAGTGGACAGCGCGTCGACCACACCACCCTCCACCTGCGCGCGCACGCCGGACGGGTGCAGTGCCACACCGACGTCCACGGCCGCGTGCACGCGCAGCACCCGGCGTGACGCCGGATCGGCGGAGGCGATCACCGCGATGGCGGACCCGTAGTCCTCGTGGCACGCCACGCCTCGCGCGGTGCCGCGCATGTCGTTCCACGCTCCGGAGACGGTGTCGAGCAGCCGGTGCAGCCGTGAAGAAGCGGGCAGCAACGACTTGCGCAGCGCGATCTGGTCGAGGCCGGCCCGCGTGCCGATCTCGCTGAGGAAGCACTCCTCGGCATAGAGGAACTGGCCCGCGTAGACGGCACGCCAAAAGCCCGTCCGCAGCGGTGCGGGCCGCACGGTGACCGTGACGTCGCCGGGCACGCTGTAGGGGAAGTGGTCGCCGCTCGCCTTGATCAGCGCCGGGTTGCCGAAGAAGGGCAGCACGGTCAGCGGCCAGGTGACGACCTCGTGCGCCCGCCGGACGGGCAGGCCGTCCGCGCCGATCTCCGCGCTCAGCCGATGAACGGACATGGGGCGGTACGAGTCGTTGCGCGTGTCGTCGGCGCGTGTCCACAACACCTGTACAGGCGCGCCCACCTTCCGTGAGCACGCCACCGCCTCAAGCACGGGGTCGGGCTCGACGCGTCGACCGAACGCACCGCCGGACGCCGCTGTCTCCACCCGCACGGCCGTGGCAGGCACACCGAGCTGACGGGCCAACTGCGTGCGCAACCCACCGGGATCCTGGGTGGGCGCCCACACCGTGACGCCGTCGGGACGCACGTGCGCGGTGGCGTTCATCGGTTCCATCGGCGCGTGCGCGAGCAACGGCATCTGGTAGACCCGCTGAAGACCGTCGATCGGCCCCTGGGCGGGCAATGCCGCGTTCAGGTCGGCGAGCCACGCGCGGCTGTCCGCGCCGGGCGTGCCACCACTCCACGTGATCCGCAACGCGTCGCGCCCCTTCATCGCCTGGTGCGTCGACCGCGCGATCACCGCCACACCGCCCTGGCCCTCGGCCGGGGCGGTGAGCCGCAGGACGTCGACCACTCCGGGCAGGCCGCGCGTCGCCGTGTCGTCGATGGCCGAGGGCACCGCACCGATCCACGGCGGACGAGCCACGACAGCGACGAGACCACCGGCCGGCCGCGAGTCGATGCCGTACCGCGTGCGCCCGGTGACGATGTCCCGCGCGTCGACCCGCCCGTCCCGCGTCTTGCCCAGCAACCGCCACTTCTCCGGTGGCGTGAGCTCGACGGGCACGGTGGCGGGGTCGAGCGCCGCGGCATCCCGCACGAGCGCCCGGTACGGCAGTCTGCCCCGGCGCGGATGGCACACCGCGCCGTCCTTCGCGGTGCACTCGGCGACCGGCACGCCCCAGCGTTGGGCAGCAGCGGCGACGAGCAGGCAACGCGCGGTCGCGGCGGCCGTGCGGATCGGGGTGGCGAGCTGTCGCACGGACGACGAGTTGTTGACCGTCTGGGGGCCGAACCGCTCGGTGTCGCCGGGAGCCTGCTCCAGCGCCACGGCGGAGGTCTCGACCGCCAGTTCCTCGGCGACCATCAGTGCCACCACCGTGCGCACGCCCTGGCCGGTGTCGGGACGGGGAACCGTCGCGGTGATGCGGCCCTTGTCGTCCAGCCGCACGAAGACGTTCGGCGTGAAGCCCTCCGCGGCGAGAGCGGGCACCGGGACCGCGACGACGAGGGCGCCGATCCCGGCGCCGCGCAACAACGTCCGGCGGCTGATCACCGCTCCTCCCGCATGATCCGGCTGGCCCGGCGCACCGCGGCACGGATGCGGGGGTATGAGCCGCACCGGCAGACGTTGTCCCGCAACGCCTCCTCGATCGCCGCGTCGTCCGGGTCGGGGTCACGCGCGAGCAACGCGGCCGCCGCCATCACCTGACCCGGCTGGCAGTACCCGCACTGCGCCACGTCGAGTTCCCGCCACGCCCGCTGCACCGGGTGGTCCCCGTCGCGCGACAGCCCCTCGATCGTCGTGATCCGCGTCCGGACGCTGTCCGCCGTCGTGCGCACGCAGGGCCGCGCCGCCGAACCGTCCACATGGGACGTGCAGGCCCCGCACAGGCCGACGCCGCACCCGTACTTGACACCTGTCAGGCCGAGCTCGTCGCGCAACACCCACAGCAGGGGAGTGTCGCCCTCGACGTCCACCTCGTGTCGTTCACCGTTGACGCGCAACAGATATCGGGCCACCGCGGGGACCTCCTGAATCGTTCAGTCAACTGAACGTAGCGGCGGGCGCGACACCGGGCAAGGTTTGTTCAGCGAGCTGAACATCTGCATAATGCTCAGCGTGCTGAACGATGTGCGGCGGTCGGGGAACGCGGTCCTGCTGTGGGGAGTGGCGGCGAGTGCGCTGCTCACGGGCCTGGTGTGGCTGCTGGGGCAACGGCTGGGCGTCAGCCTGCTGCCCGACCGGGGCGCGTCCTGGTACTACTGGAAGCTGCCGGACCCGACCTTCTGGACCAGGGCGTCCGCCTGGCTGGGCTACGCGGCGCACCAGCTCGTGTCGTGGGGCCTGATCCACTACGCGCAGAAGCACGTCCGCCGGTACACCACCGGCTTGCGCCGCCTCAACGTCGTCGCGCTCGCTGCGAACGCCGCCTTCATCGGGTTGCACGCGCTGCAGACCCGGGTGTTCTACGACGGCCTGGCCCAGGACGTCTCCATCTTCAGCTCGCAGGGGTCCGTCGTCCTGCTGCTCGTGGTGGTCCTCCTGATGGAGAACCGCCGCCGCGGCCTGGTCCTCACGTGGTCAGCGCCGATCTCCGCGCAGGTGACCGGGTTCGCCCGCCGCTACCACGGCCACCTGTTCAGCTGGGCCGCGATCTACACCTTCTGGTACCACCCGATGGAGTCGACCAGCGGGCACCTCATCGGGTTCTTCTACATGTTCCTGCTGCTGGTGCAGAGCAGCCTGATGTTCACCACCGCGCACACGAACCGCTGGTGGACGCTGACGCTCGAACTGCTGGTGGCCGTGCACGGAACGCTCGTCGCCGTCATGAACTCCGGCCCGAACGGCATCTGGCCGATGTTCCTGTTCGGGTTCGTGTCGATCTTCGTGCTCACCCAGATGCACGGCGTAGGGCTCAGCACGACGGCCAGGTGGTGGATCGGCGTCACGTTCGTGGTCGCGGCGCTCGGCGTCTACTCGTGGCGCGGGTTCGGCAGGATCGACGAGGTCGTGCGCATCCCGGTGATCGAGTACCTGCTGGTCGCGGTGCTCGCTCTGCTGATCTGGGCCGGCGTCAGGGTCGCGCACCTGGTCCGCTCGTGAGGCGAGTCCCGGCGGCGGTGTGCGTCCTGGTCCCGATCGTGCTGCTCGTCGCGGGCTGGGGACCGCTGACCCACGGCCATCCCGCACACCTCGTGCTGCTCGGCGTGGTCGTCCTCGCGGGGATCGCGGCGTTCCGCGCACCGGTGTGGCTCGCGGCGGTCCTGGCCGTCGTCCTCACGGCACCGTTGCTGTACCTGCAGCCGTTCGCGGCCACCGAGCCGGGAAGTGGCGCGACGGTCCTGAGGCCGGAGGGGCAGCCCCGCGCCGGACTGGTGTTCCACCCCGGAGCCCGCGTCGACCACCGCGCGTACCTCGAGCTGCTCGACCGCGTCGCACGGCAGGGGTTCCTGGTCGTCGTGGTGAAGGAACCGCTCGACATCGCGCTGCTGAACACGGGAACGGCCGACCTGCGCGCCGACCACCCCGACGTGGAGGCCTGGGCGGTCGGCGGCCACTCGCTCGGAGGTGTCGCCGCCGCGAAGGAAGCGTTGACCGACAACGGAGTCCGGGGCCTCGTGCTGTGGGCGTCCTACCCGGTCGACGACCTGTCCGGCCGCGAAGGTCTCACCGCGTGGTCCATCCACGGCGAGAAGGACGGCTTCACCACACCGCAGGACGTCGAGGAATCCAAGAAGCTGTTGCCGGCCCGCACCAGGTTCGAGCAGGTTCCCGGTGCGGTGCACGCGTTCTTCGGCGACTACGGCGACCAGCCGGGCGACGGTGAGCCCGCCACCGGCCGCGCCGAGGCGCAGGACAGGATCGTCGCGCTCACCGTCGAGGCGCTGAGCGCGCTCAGCCCTCCATCCCGCTGACCTTCGTCACCGACGTCAGCCCCGACACCTCGATGATCGGCGCGAGCAGCGGTGTCACCACGAGCTCCGCCCGGCCGGCGTGGGTGAACAGCACGCTCATCCCGGCGCTGTCGATGTAGAGCACCTCGGTGAGGTCGACGACGATCGGTCCCGTCGTGTCCTCGAGGGCGGAGGCGAACGCCCCGGTGTTGCTGAGGTCGATCTCACCCGCCACCTTGACCACCGGCCTGCCCTGCGCGTCGGTGGTCCTGGTCAGTGTCAACGGCGTCGTCATCGGAAATCATCACCTGCATCGTCACGGTCGTACCGGTCGGGTCGGGGAGGATGGCGACTTCGTCCATCATCGTCAGCATGATCGTCGTGCCGCGGCCTCGCTGTGCGGCCGGGTCGTCGACGGGGAGCTTCCAGGTGCCGGTGTCGGCCACGGTGGCGAGCAGCCCGGCGTCGCCCGCCGTCTCCAGCCGGATGCGGACGTCCTGGCGCGTGGCGTCGCGGTAGGCGTGCTCGATGGCGTTCGCGCACGCCTCGCCGATGGCCAGCAGGACGCTCTGGGCGCGTTCCGCCGAGAACCCGCACTGGCGCAGCCAGCTCCGCACCGTGCGGCGGGCGCCCTGCAGCTGGCCGGGCTCCGCGGGGAAGGTCATGTCCAGCGGCGCCGGGTGCCGGTACATCAGCAGGGCGACGTCGTCGTCGTAGCCACCGGAAGGGGCCAGGGTGGACATGATCTGGCCGGCGAGCTCCTCGAGCCCGTTCGCCCTGCCCTCCTGGACGGCGGTCGCGGCCTTCTCGATGCCCTCGGTCAACGACCTGCGGCGGCGTTCGACGAGCCCGTCGGTGTAGGTGAGCAGCGTGGAGCGCGGCGGCAGCGTGCACTCCGCCTCCGTGCGCTGCACGCCCAGCTTGACCGCGAGCGGGATGGACCGCCCGCCTTCGAGCAGCCGGGTGGTGCCGTCGGCCATGGCCAGGATCGCGGGCGGGTGCCCTGCGCTCGAGTAGACGAGGTGCCCGGTCTGGGGGTCGAGGATCCCGCAGAAGACCGTGGTGCACAGGGCACCGGGAACGCCGGCGGCGAACTGGTCGAGCGTCATGAGGGCGTGGGCGGGACCGATCTCCTGCAGCAGCAACGCACGGCACGCACTGCGCAGCTGGCCCATCACGGCGGCGGCGCTGAGCCCGCGGCCCACGCAGTCGCCCACGACGATGCCGATCCGCCCGTCGGGCAGGGGGAACGTGTCGTACCAGTCGCCCCCGACCTCCAACGGCCGCGCCGCCGGTTCGTAGCGCACCGCGAACCCGCCCGGCAGGTTCGACGGGCCGAGGATGGCCCGCTGCAACGCCAGTGCCGTCTCCCGTTGCTGGTCGATCTGGCGCGCCCGGGACAGGCCCTGCGCGAGGTGACCGGCCAGCAACGACAGCAGCAGCTCGTCCTGCTCGGTGAACTGGTGGAGCGCGTCGAGGCGCAGCCAGAGCACCATCGGCCCGTCCGGGTGCTCGACCGTGACGGCCGCGCTCCCGTCGCCGACGTGGACGGGGATGAGAGCGGGGTGGTCCCTCAGCGCCGTGAGCGTCGTCTGCTGGTCCGCGGACAGTTCGTCCCACGCGAGGTCCGCGGTGGCGCTGCTCACGCTCGGTGCCTCGTGCTGGCTGAAGACGACGGCCAGGACCTCGGCGCGCCACAGGTTCTGCAGCTGGTCCAGCGCCTCCGCCAGGGACTCGGACGTACTGGTCGCCCGCGACAGCCGCACGCTCATCTCCGCGAGCGCCGTCTCCCGCCTGCGGGCGTGGTGGTCGGCCGTGACGTCGCGGAACGTGCCCACCGTCATCGTCCGGCCGCTGTCCGGGTCGCGCGCCGGGTTCAGGAGGGCGCTGACCCACAACCTCCTGCCGTCCCGGTGCGTGACGGGGACGGTCCGGCCGTGCTGGTCCCGTCCCGACCGCGCATCGAACGCGTCCGCGAACTGCTTGCGCGCCTCGGGATCGGTCTGCGCGTCCGGCCACCACGGGTGCGGCACGGGGTAGGGCAGGCCCTCCGGCCCGTAGCCGAGGATGTCGGTGAACGTCGCGTTGATCTCGACGACCGTGCCGTCGTCGTCGCAGACGAAGAACGCCTCCTGCAACGAGTCGATGAGCGCGTCGCGCCAGCGGGCGTGCTGCCCGCGCAGGCGGAACAGGTCCACGTTCGCCCGCACCCTGGCGAGCAGGTCCGCGGCGGCGAACGGCTTGACGAGGTAGTCGTCCGCGCCCGCCCGCAGCCCCTCGCCGGACGCCTCCTGCCCCGCGCGAGCGGACAGCAGCAGCACGGGCACCGCCATCGTGCGCGGATCGGCGCGCAACGCGGTGACCAGCGACAGGCCGTCCATGCGCGGCATCATCACGTCGCTGACCACCAGGTCCGGTGGTTGGGCGCGAGCCGACTCCAGCGCCGCCACGCCGTCGGTGACCGCGCGGACCTCGTACCCGGCCCTGACCAGCAGCCGGGTCAGGTACTCCCGCATGTCGGCGTTGTCGTCGGCGACCAGCACGGTGGCCGTCACCTCCGGCGCCGTGCCCGCGGCCGTGCTGAGCATCAGGTCCTCGACGGTGAGGCCGGGGTCCGGCAGCCACCGCAGCGCCTCCTGCACGTAGGGCGCGGCGATGTCCGACTCGACGGGGAGCACGGGCTCCTGCGACACGGCGTCGGCGGGCAGGTGTTCCGTGCCGTACGGCAGCTCGATCGTGAAGGTGGTGCCCTCGCCGTGGGTGCTCTCGGCCTGGATGCCGCCGCCGTGCAGGCCCACGAGCTCCTGCACGAGCGCGAGCCCGATGCCGCTGCCCTCCTTCGACCGCGACCAGGTGTGCTCGATGCGGTGGAAGCGCTCGAACAGCCGGGGAATCTCGTGCTCCGGCACGCCGACGCCGGTGTCGGTGACGGTGATGACCGCGCTGCGCTCGCCGGCCCGCACCGAGACGCCGACCGATCCCTCGACCGTGAACTTGAGCGCGTTGCTCAGCAGGTTGAGCACGACCTTCTCCCACAGGCCGAGGTCGACGTACACCGGTTCGGGCAGCGGTGAGCAGTCGATCTCGAAGCGCAGCCCCGCCTTCTCCACCGCCGAGCGGAAGACGCTGGCGAGCTCGGCGGTCACCGAGGCCAGCTCGACGGGCTGGTAGTTCGCCTGCATGCGGCCGGCCTCGAGCCGCGAGAAGTCGAGCAGGGTGTTGACGAGCTTGCCGAGCCGCAGGCCGTTGCGGTGGATGACCTCGAGTTCCTGCCCGGCCAGCGGGTCGGACTGCCCCAGGCCGTCCCGCAGGTCCTGCAACGGGCCCATGATGAGCGTGAGCGGCGTGCGGAACTCGTGGCTGATGTTGGAGAAGAACGCGGTCTTGGCGCGGTCGAGCTCGGCGAGCTCTTCTGCACGGCGCTGCTGGGCGCGGTAGCCGCGCGCTCCCGCGATGCCGGAGGCGATGTTGCCCGCGACGAGCTCGACGAACCCGCGGTAGCCGTCGTCGAGCGGGCGGTGCCTGTTCAGGCCCGCCACCAGGAACCCGTACGGCGTGCCGCCGGGCCGTTGCAGGGGAGCCACGAGGGCGCTGACCGGAGGCCTGCTCCACGCGCCGGTGGGCAGCTCGCCGATCCCGCTGAGGCCGACCAGGACGGACTCGCCGCGTTTCGCGGCCTCCACCGGCCACAACGGCGACTCGTCGCCGGGCGGGACGGCCGCGGGCGCGATCGGGTGACCGTGCTCGATCCCCGAGACCTCCGCCAGCCGCGCGTGACCGTCCGCGAAGAGGTAGGTGAGGGTGAACGGGAGGTCCCGCTGGTTGCGCTGGAGCTGCTCGGAGGCGAACGCCAGCACCTCCCGCTCCTCGCGCGCCACGCTGGGGTCCGAGCCGAGGTCGCGCAGCGTCGCCATGCGCCGTTCGCCGACCACGCGGTCGGTCTCCTCGCTGACCACGCACAGCATCCCCGCCACGGCGCCGCTCTCGTCGCGCAGCGGGCTGTAGGAGAAGGTGTGGTACGACTCCTCGGAGTAGCCGGACCTCTCCAGGAACAGCAGCAGCGCCTCGTCCCAGGTCGCCTGCCCGGTCGTGAGCACGCTGTCGACCCTGGGCCCGATGTCCTCCCAGATCTCCGCCCACACCTCGGCGGCGGGACGGCCCAGCGCCCACGGGTACTTGCGGCCCAGCGTGTTGAGCCGATAGGCGTTGTTGCAGAAGAACGTCAGCTCCGGACCCCACGCCATCCACATCGAGAACCGCGACGACAGCAGGATGCTCACGGCGGTCTGGAGGCTCTGCGGCCAGCCCTCGGGCGGACCGAGCGGTGTGGAGGCCCAGTCCACACCGGCCAGATCACGTCCGACCTGCGGGTCCTCGGCGAAGACCTCGGCGAGCGCGGGCCCGCCCGGTCTGCTGCCGGTGCTGTCGGTGCTGTTCTCGGAGCGCGTCACCGACCGTTCCTCCACACCCTCGACGATGTTGACCAGTCCAGGGTGCCCAACTTCGGAGGCTGTCGCACAACCAGTTCGAGCGGTGTGCGCAGCGCCACCGTCCACCCTCCGAGATCAGGGTGAGCCGAACCGCATCCGCAGGTCCGTGACCGCCAGGTGCAGGCGCGGCCTGGTCGTGGTGAGCCAGGTGAGGGGGCCGCCGGGGGTGACGCGCCAGCGCAGGCGGGTCAGGCGGACGCGGGCGGCGGTGCGCAGCGGGGTGCGGACCGCGGTGCCGGCCAGGGACTGCCAGACCGAGGTGGTGAGGCGGACGGGGAGGGCAGGGGAGCGGCGCGGCTGTTCCGCGGCTGTGGCGATGCTCCCCGCGGTGGCCTCGAAGCGAGAGCCAGCGGTGAGCGTGAACTCCGCCAGCTGCTTCGGGATCCCCCACATCGCCCGTGCGCCGCGCTGGGACGTCTCGTCGTCGACCCAGATGTCCGTGATGGACAGCCCCGGCCGAAACCCCTTGCGCACCACCACGGCCACCATCAGCTCGTGGTAGGCGAGCAGCCCGGTCGAGTCGTAGTCGACGAACGCCGACACCACGAGAACCCGGCCGAACAGGGACAGCGGCACCACGCCCGGCGCGTGCGGGGAGATCGCCGGGCGCGGTGCCGTGGACACCGTGAGCCACCCTCTGCCGCAGAGGTCCCACGGTGCCGGAGGGAAGTCAGTGGACATCGGTCGCCTCGTGTCGCAGGGCTGCCGGCGCGGTCGCCGGAACAGCGGGACGGTGCGGGGCCACGGCGCGCAGCCGCGCGTAGGGCGCGCCGAGCGGTGGACGTGGATCGGGCTCGCCCTTGCTGGGCCACAACGACATCGCGCGCTCGGCGAGCGCGGTGATCGTCAGCGCCGGGTTGACGCCGAGGTTGGCGGGGATCGCCGAGCCGTCGACGACGTGCAGGCCGGGGTGACCGTGGACGCGGTGGTAGGGGTCGACCACGCCGGTCGCGGGGGAGTCGCCGATCACGCAGCCGCCGATGAGGTGCCCGGTCAGCGGGATGTCCGCGAGGTCGTTCCACGCGCCCCTGGCGACGCCGCCCGCGCGGCGTGCGAGGGCTCTGGCCACCTCGTGCCCCGCGGGGATCCAGGACGGGTTCGGCGCTCCCTCGCCCTGGCGCGTGGTCAGGCGCCCGTTCCTGGTCGAGGTGGTGAGCGAGTTGTCGAGGCTCTGCATCACCAGCAACGCGATCGTCTCCTCCGACCACCGGCGCGGGGTGTGCAGGCGCAGCGCCGTGCGGCGTTCGGCGAGGAGCTGCGCCAGACCGCGGCGGAACCGGCCGGGCCCGCCGTCCACCAGCGTGGTCATGAGCAGGCCGAGCAGGTTGCTGCCGCGGCCGTAGCGGACGACCTCGACGTGCGTGTCGGGGTCCGGGTGGATCGACGACGTGATCGCGAGCCCGCGCGTGTTGTCGATCTGCCCGCCCGGCACCCGCACCGCCACCACCGCCTCGGAGTTGGTGCGGCACAACGCCCCGATCCGCGGTGACAGCCCGCGCAGGCTGCCGAGGTCGCGGAGCCGGTGCAGCAGCCGCTGCGTGCCGAGCGACGCGGCCGCGAACACGACCTGGTCGCTGGTGAAGATCCGTTCCGCCCGCCCGCCGGTGCGCCGGGTGCGCACCGCGTACCCACCGCCGGCACGCGGTCGCACGTCGGTCACCGTCGTCAACGGCCACACCCGCGCACCGGCCCGTTCGGCGAGGTGCAGGTAGTTCTTCGGCAAGGTGTTCTTCGCGTTGTGCCGGCATCCGGTCATGCACGCGCCGCAGGCGATGCAGCCGTCGCGCTTCGGCCCGGCGCCGCCGAAGAACGGGTCCTCACCTCCCAGTCCGAAGTGGACACCGACGCGGGCGGGGCGGAACGTCGGCTCCACGCCGAGGTCGACGGCGACCTCGCGCAGCAACCCGTCCGCGTCGGTGCGGCACGGGTTCTCGACCACCCCGAGCATCCGGCTCGCCTGGTCGTAGTGCGGGGCGAGCTCGGCGCGCCAGTCCGTGATGTGGCTCCACCGCGGGTCGCGGAAGAACGACTCCGGCGGTTCGTACAGGGTGTTGGCGTAGACGAGGGAGCCGCCGCCGACACCGGCGCCGCTGAGGACCAGCACGTCGCGCAGCGGGGTGATCCGCTGGATGCCCGTGCACCCGATCCCCGGCGCGAACAGGTAGTCGCGCAGCTGCCACGACGTGCGCGGGAGCTCGTGGTCGGCGAACCGCCTGCCGGCCTCCAGCACCCCCACCCGGTAGCCCTTCTCGCTCAGCCGCAGCGCGGTCACCGCGCCGCCGAACCCCGAGCCGATCACCAGCACGTCGTAGTCCGCGGTCATCGGGCTTCCTCCACGAGGTGGTCGGCGAGCCGCGCGGTGCGGCGCAGGTACTCCCCGGTGCTGCCGGGCCAGTTGGTGGTGATGGACCCGTCGTCGGCGCGGTACCAGGACGAACAGCCGCTCCACACCCCGTCCGCGAGCCGGGAGCGCATCTCGGCGTCGAACTCCTCGGCGACCTCGTGCCGCACCTCGACGGGCTCACCGGTCTCGGCGAGGTGGCGCACGGCGGCGACGACGTAGCGGCACTGCGCCTCGATCATCGTGACGATCGAGCTGCCGCCGAGGTTGGTGTTCGGGCCGTAGACCAGGAAGAAGCCGGGGAAACCGGGCACGGTCAGGCCGAGGTGGGCCCGCGGCCGTCCGCCCCACACCTCGGCGAGGTCGCGGCCGTGCCTGCCGGTGACGCGCATCGGCAACCGGAAGCCGGCGACGTCGAACCCGGTGCCCCAGATCAGCACGTCCGCCCGGTGCTCGCGACCGTCGGCGGTGCGCAGGCCCTGCGCGGTGACCTCGGCGATCGCTTCGGTCACCACGTCGGCGTTCGGCGCGGCGAGGGCCGGGTACCAGTCGTTGCTGAACAGGACCCGCTTGCAGCCCACCCGCGTGCGTGGCCGCACCCGTTCGCGCAACGCCCGGTCTCGCACCCCGACCAGCCGATGAGCCGCGGCGAGACCCGCGACCAGCCCGCGGGAGAACCGCCCGGACGTGAGCAACCAGGTGAACGCCTCACAGGCCAGCCAGACTCCGCGCCGTGCGGCTTTCACCGCCAACGGACGCGCACGGCCGCTCAGCCGGGCGTCGGGCTTCGGCAGCACGTGCGGAGCCGACCGCTGGAACACCGTGAGGTGCTCGGCCACCGGCTGGATCTTCGGCACGAACTGCGCCGCGCTCGCTCCCGTGCCGACCACCGCGACCCGTTTGCCGCGCAGGTCGACGTCGTGCCGCCACCGTGCACTGTGGAACACGGGACCGCCGAACCGGTCGAGGCCGGGCAGGTCCGGGACCGCGGGCCGGTTCAGCTGCCCCACCGCCGACACCAGCACGTCCGCCTCGACGACACCGCCGCCGGCCAGGTCGACCCGCCACCGCCCACCGTCGAACGTCGCCGCCACGACCTCGGCGCCGAACCTGATCCGGTCGCGCACGGCATCGGCGTTGCGCCGCAGGTAGGCGAGGATGTCCGGCTGGGCCGCGTACCGGCGCGGCCACGAGAGGTTGGGGGAGAAGGAGTACGAGTAGAGCGACGACGGCACGTCGCACGCGGCGCCCGGATAGGTGTTGTCCCGCCACACCCCGCCGACGTCGTCCGCGCGCTCCAGCACGGTGAACCGCTCGAAACCGGCCCGGCGCAACGACAGGGCGACACCCAGGCCGCCGAACCCGGCGCCGATGACCACCACTTCGGGATTGGCTCGCACCTCACCGACGCTAGGAACAACCACCCGTTCGCACCAGGACAACAGCGGCCGGGCGATTGACAATCGCGGCCATGAGGACGTTGCCCCACCCCGTGGTCCGGCACTGGGACTTCCCCCGCGGCATCGCGAGCGTCGCACTCCTGCTGCGCTTCGGCGCCTCGCGCGGCCTGCGGCGCGACGCCCTGCTCGACGGCAGCGGCCTGACCGCAGGCCACCTGGCCGACCCCGCGGCGGAGATCAACGCCCAGCAGGAGCTCGCGGTGGTGCGCAACCTCGCCACCCACCTGCCGCACGCGGGCATCGCCGCAGGTCAGAACTACCACGCCACCACGTTCGGCGTCCTCGGCCACGCGTTCCTCAGCGCCGCGACCGTGCAGGACGCCGTCGGCGTGGCACTGCGCTACCTGGACCTCAGCTTCACCTTCACCGCCCCCACCGCCGAGCTGGACGGCGACCGGCTCGTCATCTCACTGCACCCCGCGGCGCTGCCGGACGACGTGAGGCCGTTCCTGGTCGACCGCGACCTGGCCGCCATCCACACGGTGATCGGCGAGCTGGTGACGGGCGAGGTGCCGGTCCTGTCGGTCGACCTGGCTCACCCCGCGCCACCGGACACCCGCTCCCACGAAGAGGTCTTCGGTGTCCGTCCCCGGTTCTCGGCCGGTCGCGACGAGTCCGTCGTGGACGCGTCGGTGCTCACCCGTGCCCTGCCGCTGGCCAGCCCCGAGGCCACCGCGCTGTGCGAACGGCAGTGCGAGGACCTCGCCACCCGCCGCCGCGGGAAGCCGGGCATCGCGGGCGAGGTCCGCCGCGTGCTGGAGCTGTCCGCGAGGTTCGAGGAGACCATGCCGGTGGTGGCCAGGGCCCTCGGCCTCAGCCCGCGGACCCTGCGCCGCCGCCTGACCGAGTCCGGCACGAGCTACCAGGCCCTGCTGGACGAGGTCAGGTCCGAACGCGCCGCCGCCCTGCTGCCCACCGCGTCGGTCGACCAGGTGGCGGCCCAGCTCGGCTTCGCCGAGGCCGCGAGCTTCATCCACGCGTTCCGCCGCTGGTACGGCACCACACCGGGCAACTACGCGCGCACGCGCGGGATCTCAGACGTCTGACCGCCTGGGCACCCACGCGAGGAGGTTCGCGAAGATCCGGCCGAGGACCACGAACCCCAGCACGCCCCGGCCAGGTCGTAGCGCATCGTCCCGCGCTCGCCGGGGTGCCGCGCCGGCCGCTCTCCGACAGGACCGCCACCTGCCTCGAGTCGTCCGGCAGCGGGTACTCGGCCTCGACCGAGGCGCTCTTGCCGACTTCAGCCTCTCCCGCACGGTCCCCTCGGAGCTGTCCCAGGATCTTTGCTCGGCGGCTGATGACCTGAGCACGAACACCAGGCCCGCTATCGCGGAGGTTGGCCGGGTTTGCCGCTTTCGCCAGGTGGCGGGCTATTCCGGCCGAGCCGTGTTGATCACGCCCTGTGTCATTGCGGTTTCGCAGTGTTACGAGTAGGCTAAATGACCTGGGAGCGCTCCCATTCCGCCGCTGCTGTTCGTTCAACGGAGAATGGAGGCACATTCATGCGCATGCGCAGCACCTTCGGGTCCCGGACCAGACGGCGTGGCGTGATCGCGGCGGTCATCACCGTGCTCGCCTGCACGTTCCTCTGGGTCCCGACGGCCTCGGCGCACGGCACGATCGTCGGCCCGGCCACCCGCGCCTACCAGTGCTGGCAGAAGTGGGGCAGTCAGCACACGAACCCGGCGATGCAGCAGCAGGACCCCATGTGCTACCAGGCCTTCCAGGCCAACGCCGACACCATGTGGAACTGGATGAGCGCGTTGCGGGACGGGCTCGGCGGCAACTTCCAGGGGTCCACTCCGGACGGGCAGCTGTGCAGCAACGCCCTGGCGCGCAACAACGCGCTGAACACGCCCGGCGCGTGGAAGACCACCAGTCTGGGTGCGAACTTCTCCGTGCACCTGTACGACCAGGCGAGTCACGGCGCTGACTACTTCCGCGTCTACGTCAGCAAGAACGGGTTCGACCCCACCACGCAGCGACTGGGCTGGGGCAACCTCGACTTCATCACGCAGACCGGCAGGTACGCCCCGGCCAAGGACATCACGTTCAACGTCTCCACGAACGGTTCCTACCGCGGGCACCACGTCGTGTTCACGATCTGGCAGGCCTCGCACCTCGACCAGACCTACATGTGGTGCAGTGACGTGAACTTCGGCTAGAGAACGATCCCGGGCTGGTTCCCCGGCCGGTGTGACGCCGGCCGGGGAACAGCCGTGTGTCCTTCCCCTTGTATCGCAAAGCCCATAGGCAATTGCCTAAAGGGTGTAGGCTCAGGGGTATGCGTCCCTCTCTCAACGCGGCCACTGTGGTGGCCGAAGCCGCCGCGTTCGCGGACGAGGCGGGGTTCGAGATGGTCACCCTGTCCGCGGTCGCGCGGCGCCTCGGCGTGCAGGCGCCCAGCCTGTACTCGCACGTCCGCGACCTGGAGGCGTTGCGGGACGGGGTGACGGCGCTCGCGCTCAGCGAGCTGGCGGACCGCGTCGGCGAGGCCATCGCCGGTCGTTCGGGTCTGACGGCTCTGCGGAGCTACGCGGCCGCTTACCGCGAGTACGCGCGCGAGTCGCCGGGGCGGTGGCAGTCGTTGCAGCGGCGCGCCGGCGAGGCCGTCGTGCGTTCGGACGCCGCCAGGAACATGGCCGCGCAAGCCGGTGCGGTGCTCCGCGGCTATTCGATGCCGCCGGAGGAGCACGTGCACGCCGTGAGGCTCCTGGGGAGCACGATCAACGGCTTCCTCGCCCTCGAGCGCAGCGGCAACTTCGACCACAGCTCACCGGCGCCCGAGGAGTCCTGGGACAGGACCGTCGTGGCGCTCGACTCACTCCTGCGGGCCTGGCCCGTGCGCGACTGACACGGGAAGAACGATGATCACCACACCACTGACCGACGCGCTCGTGCGCGGTGCCGCCGAGCTGGAGGCCACCGCGCGCGGCGTGCTGCCGCACCGCCTGCCCGCCTGGGTGCGCACCCGGTTTCCCGACCCGCAGCTGATGGGCGCGGAGAGCAGGCCCTCCGGCGTGCGGATCGTGATGGCGACGACGGCGAGCACGATCGAGCTGGTGGTCCACGCGACGTACGTGTCCTACCGCGGCATCGCCCGCCCGCGTGGCAACGTCGACCTCGTCGTCGACGGCGAGGATTACGCCAGCCGGCAGCTCGACGGCGGCGACCACGTCGAGACCGACATGCGAACCGGAACGGTCGAGGTCCACGAGGGCGGCGCGTGCACCGTGCGGTTCACGGGCCTCCCCGAGAACGACAAGCACGTCGAGATCTGGTTGCCCCACAACGAGACGGTGCACCTGGCCGCGTTGCGCACGGACGCGCCGGTGCGGCCCGTCGACTCGGACAGGCGTATCTGGCTGCACCACGGCAGCTCGATCAGCCACGGCTCGAACGCCACCACGCCGACCGGGATCTGGCCCGCCGTCGCGGCCCGGCGGGGTGGCGTCGAGCTGCACAGCCTCGGGTTCGGCGGCAGCGCGTTGGTCGACCCGTTCATGGCGCGCGTCCTGCGCGACCGGCCGGCGGACCTGATCAGCGTGAAGCTCGGCATCAACGTCGTGAACTTCGACCTGATGCGGCTGCGGGCGTTCGTGCCGGCGGTGCACGGGTTCCTCGACACGATCCGCGACGGGCACCCCGACACGCCGCTCGTGCTGATCTCGCCGATCTTCTGCGGCATCTACGAGGACACGCCGGGTCCGGGTGGCATGGACGTGGAGGCGCTGGCGGAGGGCAGGGTCGTCTTCACCGCGACCGGCCCGGACGGACAGGTGCCCCAGCTGACCCTGCGGATCATCCGCGACGCCCTGAAGTCGGTGGCGGAGAGCCGGGACGACGATGAGAACCTGCACCACCTGGACGGGACGACGCTCTACGGCGAGCAGGACGCGATCGCCCACCCGTTGCCCGACGCGTTGCACCCGGACACGGCTGCGCACGAAGTGATGGGCCGGCGTTTCGCCGAGTACGCGTTCGGGCCCGGTGGTCCGTTCAGCCCTCCCGCAACGCCCGCGTGAACGCGTCGGCGGCGGGGGAGCGGTTCTCGTCGGTGACGACGACGGTCCGGCGCCGTTCGACCAGGCCGGGATCGCGCACCGGCACCCAGGTGACACCGCGCGGGACGATGTCGGCGGCGAGTCCCGGCAGGACGGACGCGCCCAGCCCGGCCGCGACCATGCCGAGCCGCGTCTGCCACGTGCGGGCCTCGTGACCGATGACGGGATCGGACAGGGTGGGCCACGCGCCGAACTGCGGGTCGCCCTCCCTGCCCGCGCCCACGATCCACACCTGGCCGGCGAGGTCGCGCACGTCCACTTCGGACTGGGCGGCGAACGGGTGCCCGTTCGCGACGGCGATGCCGGGCCCGCGCCCACCGGGCACGGACTCGGTCCGCAACCCGTCGAGGTCGTAGTCGGGCAGACCGTCGCCGACGGCGATCACCGCGACCTCGATCCGTCCGGCGCGGAGCCGGCGCAGCAGCACGGGACTACCGGCCTCGCCGAGCCGGACGGCCAGCGCGGGATGCGCGGCCTTCACCCGCGCGATCGCCCGCGGCACGAAGCTCGCCGCCGCCGTGGGGTACGCGCCCACCGCCAGCCGGCCCGCGATCCTGTCGCGCAGCCCGGCGATCTCCAGCTCGGCGGCCTCCAGGTGCGCGACGACCTGCCGCGCGTGCCCGAGCAGCGCCTCGCAGGCGGGGGTGGGGCGGACGCCGCGGGCCCTCCGCTCGAACAGCGGGCTGCCGACGGCGGTCTCCATCGCGTTCACCTGCCGGGAGACGGCCGACTGGGTGTAGCCGAGCGCGTCGGCGGCCGCGGTGAACGAGCCGCGCCGCGCGACCTCCACGACGACGCGCAGCCCGACCAAGGTCATTCCCGACATGCGGGCCAGTATCCCGTTCAGGACACGTGGTCGGCGTCCGCGGCGCGCGCGGAGGCCTCCTGCGCCTCGAACCCCGCGAGCCGGTCGCGGACCGCGTTCGTGACCAGCTCGTAGGCGTCGGAGTTGAGCAGCAGCCGCGACGGCGGCGCGTCGGACAGCGCCGCCTCGACGATCGCGTGCGCCACGCCGGACTGGCTGCCCGGCATCTCCTCGACCGAGGGCGGTGACGTGTCCGCCGGGCCGCCCCGGTAGGGCTCGCTGACCGGGACGCGTTGCGCGGAGTCGTAGAAGCTCGTGCGGACCATGCCGGGCTCCACCAGCATCGTCCTGATCCCGAACGGCGCGACCTCGGCCGCCAGCGTCTCGAAGTAGCCCTCCACGCCCCACTTGGTGGCGTGGTAGATCGCGAAACCGGGGAACGTGATGTGGCCGCCCATGCTGGACAGCTGCACGAACACCCCGCCGCCCTGCGCCCGCAGCAACGGCACGGCCCTGCGCGCGACCTGGATCGACGCGGTCAGGTTCGTGGCGATGGAGTCCTCGACCTGCTGGTCGCTCAGGTCCTCCGCCGCGCCGAAGACACCGCTGCCCGCGTTGGAGACCACGACGTCGATCCGGTCGTGCTCGGCGAACGCCTCCCCGAGCACCTGCTCGACCTGTGCGGTGTCGGTGACGTCGAGACCGCGCAGCCACAGCCGGTCGCCGTACCGCTCGGCCAGGTCGTCCAGCTTCCGCGGGTCGCGCAGCGTCGCGGCGACACGGTCTCCGCGCGCCAGGACCTGCTCGACGAGCTCGCGTCCGATTCCCCTCGACGCTCCTGTGATGAACCACGTTGACATGAATCCCACGGTAGGCAGGTCCAGGCATGTCCACCAGCGATGGTTTCGCATCTCAGCCATGCGAAACGCGCATGACTGAGCTCCCGGCGCCCGCCGACGTATAGTTGAATTGTGAAGAAGATTGGCTTCCTGTCGTTCGGCCACTGGTCGGACAGCCCGCACTCGCAGACGAGGTCGGCGGCGGACACGTTGCTGCAGTCGATCGACCTGGCCGTGGCCGCCGAGGAGCTGGGCGCGGACGGCGCCTACTTCCGCGTGCACCACTTCGCCCGGCAGCTCGCCTCGCCGTTCCCGCTGCTCGCCGCGATCGGCGCGAAGACCGAGCGCATCGAGATCGGCACCGGTGTCATCGACATGCGGTACGAGAACCCGATGTACATGGTCGAGGACGCCGGGTCGGCCGACCTCATCGCCGGCGGCAGGCTGCAGCTCGGCATCTCCAGGGGATCGCCCGAGCAGGTGGTCGACGGGTGGCGCCACTTCGGCTACCAGCCCGCCGAGGGCCAGACCGAAGCCGACATGGCGCGGATGCACACCGAGCTGTTCCTGAAGGTGCTGGAGGGCGGCGGGTTCGCCCAGCCCCACCCGCGGCCGATGTTCCCCAACCCGCCCGGCCTGCTGCGCGTCGAACCGCACGCGCCCGGTCTGCGCGACCGCATCTGGTGGGGTGCCGCGTCCAACGCCACCGCCGTGTGGGCGGCGCAGCAGGGCATGAACCTGATGAGCTCGACCCTGAAGTACGACGAGGGCGGCGCGCCGTTCCACGTGCAGCAGGCCGAGCAGATCCGCGAGTTCCGCAAGGCGTGGACCGAGGCCGGCTGGGAGCACGAGCCGCGGACGTCGGTGTCGCGCAGCATCTTCGCGATCACCTCGGACCTCGACGACATGTACTTCGGCGGTGACGGCGAGAGCCGCGACCACGTCGGGTTCATCGACGGGCCGAACCAGGCGATCTTCGGCCGTTCCTACGCGGCAGAGCCGGACGTGCTCGTGAAGCAGCTGGCGGAGGACGAGGCGATCGCCGAGGCCGACACCCTGCTGCTCACGGTGCCGAACCAGCTCGGCGTCGAGTACAACGCGCACGTCCTCGAGAACATCCTCGTGCACGTCGCGCCCGCTCTCGGCTGGCGCTGACGTACGACGGTGGTGCCGTCCAGGCCAGGCCGCGGTGCAGCCGGGCCTGGACGATCCCGGAACTGACCGACGCCATGATGCGTGTTCTCAAACGCGCTGGTCGTCGGACGACGTGACGGTCAGCTTCGCCATGCGCACGACCATCTCCCGGATCGCCGTGTGCAGCGGCGGCAACGGGATCACGCCCTGCGTCTCGCGCAGCCCCGTGATCGCGGCGAGCGTGAGCGCGGTGTCCAGCCGTGTGTCGGTGCGACCTGGAGCTGAGGCGCCTGCCCGGCCTGCCGTACCGGTGGAGCGACGAGCACCGGCCGCGCATCGGCGTCATGCCCCGGCGCGGCCGCGGTGCCGACGTGCGGTGGTTCGACATCGAACCCGGTTACGCCTTCCACGTCGGCAACGCCTTCGAGGACGAGCAGGGCCGCGTGGTGATCGACGCGGTGGTGTATGGCGCGGCCGGCTTCGACCGGGTCTGGTCAGGCCTCGGCGGGCACGCGGACCTGTCGAGCGCGCTGGCGGACACCCCGACCCTCGGCGGCACCCTCTACCGCTGGACGCTCGACCTGCGGCACGGCACCGTGCGGGAGGGCGCCGCGGACGACCTGCCCGTGGAGTTCCCGACCGTCAACGACAGCCGCACCGGCCTCGGTCACCGCTTCGTCTACGCCGTCAGCGCGCCGTTGCTGCTCGACGACGTCCACCGGCCCTCGATCGTCAAGTACGACACCACCACCGGCGAGCGGCACGACCACGTGCTGGCCGGCCACTGGGTCCCCGGTGAGGTGGAGTTCGTGCCCGCCGCGGACGGCGACGGCGAGGACAGCGGCTGGCTGCTGTCCATCGTCAGCAGCGAGGACGCCGCGGAGCTGCTCGTGCTGGACGCCTCCGACGTGACGGCGGGGCCTGTCGCGTCCGTCCGGCTGCCGCGCCGCGTGCCGACGGGCTTCCACGGCGCGTGGATCGCGGATTAGCTCAGCGTCGACAAACCTGGGCCTGCCTCGGGCGTGACGTCGTGGGCGGACAGGCGGGTCCCGCAGGAGTCGCATTCCAGTGCCGCGTGCGCCTCGCCGCCGCAGTCGGTGTGCCGGTAGTGGACGGGCGGGCCGTCCGGTGCCATGTAGGTGTCGCCCCACTCCCGGATCGCCATCAGGATCGGGTAGATGTCGTGCCCCTTGCGGGTGAGGCGGTACTCGGGGTGCTCGCCGTCCTCCGCCGGCTGCCGCGCGAGGACGCCGTGCTCCACGAGGCGGGTGAGGCGGTCCTGCAGGCGGCTGCGCGGGATGCCGAGGTTGGCGCGGAACGCGTTGAACCTGCGGACGCCGGCGAAGGACTCCTTGAGGACCAGCAACGTCCAGCGGTCCCCGAGCAGCACGAGCGGGCGGGTGATCGAGCACGGCAGGTCGGCGAGCTGTTCGTACCGCATGCGGCCACCTTAGCCCTCGCTGGTCTCTTTTCGGGACCTCTGCTGCTAGCGTCTGGTCTTGAAAAGAGACCGGAGGTCACCGTGAGCACCACGACCAGTGCCACCTACGAGGCGCTGCACACGCTGCTGGCCGATCGCTGGACGTGCCGCCAGTTCCTGCCCGACCCCGTGCCCAGGGCCGTCCTGGAGAAGCTGCTGGACCTCGCCCAGCGCACGCCCTCCTGGTGCAACACCCAGCCCTGGCACGTCGAGCTCACCGAAGGAGCGGGCACGGAACGGCTGCGCTCGCGGCTGCTGGCGCACGTCCGCGAGAACGGCGGCGCTCCCGACTTCGCGTTCCCCACCCGGTACACCGGCGTCTACCAGCAGCGGCGCCGCGAGTGCGGCGTGCGGCTCTACCAGAGCGTCGGCATCGGGAAGGGCGACCACGAGGGCACGATGCGCCAGGCCCTGCGCAACTTCGAGCTGTTCGACGCGCCGCACGTCGCGATCATCACCACCGAGGCCGACCTGGGTGTGTACGGCGCGATCGACTGCGGTCTCTACCTGAACAGCTTCCTGCTCGCGGCGCAGAGCCTGGGACTCGGCGCCGCACCGCAGGCCGCCCTCGCCGCGTACCCGGACTTCTTCCGCGAGCACTTCGGACTCCCGGAGAACCGGCGGGTCGTGGCGGCGGTGTCGCTGGGGCGCCCGGATCTCGCGCACCCGGTCAACTCGTTCCGCACCAGCCGTGCCGACGCCCGGGAGGCCGTCACCTGGCACACGACGTGAGCCGGTCCGGTCACCCGTCCTGCTGCGCGGCTAAGCGCCAGCCCACCGGAGCACGTCGGCGACGGCCGCGTTCCCGCCGCACAGCACGAGTCCGAGCCGCGCACCGGGCCCGACGCGGTCGAGGACCGTGCGCGCCGCCGGCACGAGGCAGCCGGCGGCGGGCTCGGCCCACACCTTCTGGCTCTCGGCCAGCGTGAGCGACCCCCGCGCGGCCTCGGCGTCGGACACCAGCAGGACGTCCTCCAGCAGCGCGACGGCGTGGTCGTAGGTCAGCTGCGACACGTGAGGTGCCGCGAGGGTGGAGACGACGGACGTCGGTGTGAAGTCCACCGGTCCACCGGCGGCCAACGCGCGGCGCATCGCGTCGGCTCCCTCGACTTCCACGCCCCACACGCGGACGCCGGGCACGAGCGCGTGGAACGCGGTCGCGACGCCTGCGGCCAGCCCTCCGCCGCCGATGCTCACCAGCACGTCGGTGAGGTCGGGGGCGGCCTCCGCGAACTCCAGGCCCACGGTGCCCTGCGCGGCGGCCACGAGCTGGTCGTCGAAGGGGTGCACAGCGGTCGCGCCCGCCTCGACCAGGTCGTTCATCAGGGCGAACGCCGCCGGCAGGCCGTCGGTCAGCCGCACGTCCGCACCGGAGGCCCTGGCGAGCCCCACCGACCGGGCGGGCGCGGTCGACGGCATCACGACGGTGGCGGCGACCCCGAGCTCGCTCGCGGCGTCGGCCAGCGCGATCCCGTGGTTGCCGCCGCTCACCCCGACCACGCCCGCCGCCCGCGCCTCGCCGGACAGCGACAGGATCTTCGCGAACGCGCCACGGGTCTTGAAGGAACCGCTGCGCTGCAACAGTTCCAGCTTCACCGTCGTCGGGACGCCCAGCAACGCGGACAGGCCGGGGGAGGGGAGGGTGGGCGTGCGCAGCACCCACCGGTCGATCAACCCGGCCGCGGCCCGGACGTCGTCGAGGTTCAGCAGCTCCGCCATACCGCAACCGTAGGCCCTGTCCCGCAGGTCTCGACCGTGACTCCCATCGAACGGGACCTGCGGGACAGGGCCTGAATCACCAGGGGACGACGCCCCCGTCGTCGAAGAAGCCGCCGCGCGGTCCGTCGTCGGGCAGCGTGGCGAGTGTGATGGCGATGGCGGCGCCCTGCTCGGGCGTGCGCGGGGAGTTGAAGCCGGTGAAGTCGGTGGCGACGTAGCCGGGGCAGGCGGCGTTGACGATGACGTTCGTGCCGGCGAGCTCGCGGGCGTACTGGGCGGTGATGCTGTTGAGCATCGACTTGGACGTCGCGTACGCGGCGAGCTGCGGGCCGGTCTGCAGGGTCAGCGAGCCCATGTTGCTCGAGATGTTGACAATGCGCGGCGACTCGGCCCGGCGCAGCAGCGGGAGCATCGCGTTGGTCACGCGGACGACGCCGAACACGTTGGTGTCCAGAACGGTGCGGACGACGTCGAGGTCCAACGTGGACGGGTTCTGCGCGCCGCCGTCGCTGGAGCCCGCGATGCCCGCGTTGTTCACGAGCACGTCGAGCCGTCCCGCTGTCTGCTCGACGGTCTTGGCCGCCACGGCGACGCTGTCGTCGGAGGTGACGTCGAGGGCGACCCCGAACGCGTCGATGCCGTCGGCGCGCAGGCGGTCCACGGCCTCGTCGCGCCTGGCGGTGTCGCGGGCGCCCACCGCCACGGTGAAGCCGATCGCTCCGAGACCTCGTGCGATGGCGAAGCCGATTCCCTTGTTCGCGCCGGTGACCAGCGCGGTCTTCTTGTCGTTCACGTCGTCCATGCTCGGCCGGGAGGCACCCGCGCGTCCAAGATCGTCTCGGTACGCTGTGATACCTGGCGGGTATTAGGCTGAGGTCGTGGCCGACCTCGAGACGCGCGAACTCCGGTACTTCGTCGCCGTGGCGGAGGAGCTCCACTTCGGACGCGCCGCCGACCGGCTCGGGATCGCCCAGCCGCCGCTGTCCCGCGCGATCCGCCAGCTGGAGCACCGGCTCGGCGTGCGGCTGCTCGACCGCGACCGGCGGGGCGTGGCGCTCACCGAGGCGGGCCGGGTGCTCCTGCGCGAGGCGAAACCGGCGCTCGCCGCGGTCACCGCCGCCGCGCGACGGACGCGGCGCGCCGGGGACAGCAGGCGGCCGTTGGTGCTCGTGACCAAGGCCGGGGCGTCCCACGAACTGCTGCAACGACTTCTCGGCGCGGTGGCGGGTGAACCCGGCGCGGTGCCCGTCGAGGTCCTGCTGTGCGAGGTGGGGGAGCAGGCCGGGTTGCTGCGGGACGGCAGCGCGGACGTGGCGATCATGCACCGGCCGTACGACGACCTCGCCGGCTTCGACACCGAGGACCTCTTCGTCGAGGGCCAAGTGGCGATCCTGCCCGGGGCGCACCCGCTCGCGTCGCGCGACCGGCTCGTGCTCGCGGACGTCCAGGACGTGCCGGACCTGCCGATCGCCCGCTGGCCGCGGCTCGACGGGTCCTATCCGGACGGTCCGGGCCCCGAGGTGCGCACCCAGTCGAAGCTCGCCCAGCTCGTGGCGCTCGGCAAGGCGCTGCTCGTCATCCCCGCCTCCAGCCGCGCCTGGCAGTGGCCGCAGCACGTCGCGGTCCCGGTCGTCGACGCTCCCGACGTCACCACGGTGATCGCGTGGCAGCCGGGTAACCGATCCCCGGCGGTCGCCTCGCTCGTGCGCACGGCGGCGCGGCTCCGCGAGTCCTGAGAGGATCCGATGCGGAAGATCACCGAAAGCGCGCACCACGCGTCGTTCGAGCTCGGCGGCCTGACCGTCGTCGCCCTGCTGGACGGCCACCTCGACCTGCCGCCGTCCCGGCTGCTCGACGAGGACGGCCGCGCCGCGCTCGTCGACGGGCGACTCCGGTTGTCCGTCAACGCCTTCCTCGTCGACGACGGCGAGCGGCGGGTGCTGGTGGACACGGGCGCGTCGAACAGCTGGGGCCCCACGATGGGCCGCTTGCCGGAGAGCATGGCCGCGGCCGGAGCCGACCGGGAGAGCATCACGGACGTCGCGATCACGCACGCGCATCTGGACCACCTCAACGGGCTCATCGCCCCTGACGGCTCGGACGCCTTCCCCGCGCTGGAGCGGGTTTTCATCGGGTCGGGCGACGAAGGACGTCTGTCGGGCGACCTCGCACGGTTCCGGGATCGCGCGGTCATCGTCACCGGCCCGCTGCCGGTGACGCCGTGGATGACCGCACTGCCCGCTCGGGGACACACGCCCGGCCACACCGTCTACGACGTGCACTCGGGCGCGAGTCATCTGCTCATCTGGGGCGACACGGTGCACGTGCCGTCAGTGCAGTTCGAGCATCCCGAGGTGGCGTGGGAGCTGGACGCCGACCGGGAGCTCGCCCGCGCGGAGAGGGCGGCGCTCCTCGAACGGCTGGTCGCGCCGGGGTACTTCGTCGCCGGTGCCCACCTGGACTGGCCGGGGATCGGCCGGGTCGTGCGGGACGGCTCTGGCTACGCGCTGGTCACCGACCTGGGCTGATCCCCGCCACCGCCACCGCCAGCAGCCGCTCGGCCGCGGCGGCCGGGTCGCGGTGGTGCTCGGTCGCCATCGCGATGCCGACGACCAACGTCACCAGTTCGGCGACCGCGACGTCCTCCGCGACCGCCCCGTCCGCGATCGCCCCGCGCAGCAACGGTTCCGCCGCCTCGCTGATCGCCGCCGCGCACGAGTTGCCGTGCACGGGGTCGGCCTCGTAGGACAGGGCGGTCGCCAGCCCGCGCGCGGTGACGCAGTACGCCACGAGATCGGCCAGCCACGTCAGCAGCGCGCCCCTGCTGTCGCCGGAGCCGGCCAGGTCGCGGGCGCGCTCGCTCAACGCCTCGACCCGTTGCTGCGACACGGCTTCCAGCAACGCCTGCCGGGTGGGGAAGTGGCGGCGCACGGTCGCCGAGCCGACCCCGGCGACGCGGGCGATCTGCTCGAGCGACGCGCCCGCGCCGTGCTCGGCCACCTCCCGCTCGGCCACGGCGAGGATCCGCCCGTGGTTGCGCCGGGCGTCAGCACGCTGGCTCTCGGTCATGACAACCTCGTGGTTGATAAACGGCGGGGTCCGCCATATCGTAGCGGACACAGAAACGGCGGCCCCCGCCGTTTTGCTGTCGGAGTTACAGGGAGAACCATGTCCGTGCTAGTCACAGGAGCCACCGGCAAGCAGGGCGGCGCCGTCGTCCGCGCACTCGCCGAGGCAGGTGTTCCGGTGCGCGCCCTCGTCCGCGACCCCGAGTCCGAGCGCGCGAAGGCGCTGGGGGTCGAGCTCGTCGCCGGCGACCTGAACGACCGCGAGTCGCTGGTCCGCGCGACCAAGGGCGCTCAGGCGGTGTTCTCGGTGCAGATGGCGCCGTTCACCGGCGACGGGTTCGACTTCGCGGCCGAGCTGGCCCAGGCGGGCAACCTGGTCGACGCCGCGCGCGAGTCCGGTGTCCCGCAGTTCATCCAGACCACCGTGGACGGCGCGGGAGAACGCATCCGCGACGAGCGCTTCCCGATCAGGGAGGCCTCGCTGAACACCAAGGCCGCCGTCCAGGACCGGGTCCGCGAGGCCGGCTTCGAGCGGTGGACGCTGCTCAAGCCGGGCTTCTTCATGGAGAACCTCCTGCCGTCGTCGGCGTACCTGTTCCCCCGCGGCGTGGAGGGCGGCCTGGTGAGCCTGCTCAAGCCCACGACCCGGCTGTCCCTGTTCGCCGTGCGCGACATGGGCCCGGCGGTGGCCGCCATCGTCGCGGACCCGGAGCGGTTCCACCGCGTGGAGCTGGAGTTCGCGAGCGACTACCTGTCGATGGCGGAGATCGCCGAGGTGCTCTCCCGCGCACTCGGAACCGAACTGACCGCGCCGGACATGACGCTGGAGGAGGCGCGTGCCGCCGGGATGCCCGAGATGGGCGCGGGACACGACCGGTTGAACGAGACGGGCATGGCGGGCCGCCCGGAGTACGCGAGGGCCCTGGGCCTGCCGCTGACCAGCTTCGCGGAGTGGGCCCAGGAGCACCTGGGGTGACCGCTCAGCCGCACGGCCAGGGCACGTCGACGTCCCCGAGGTAGCGCTGCCGTTCGCCGGCGGACAGACCGCCGCTGACCATCGGGCACAGCGCGCGGACCCAGGCGCCGGGGTCCGCCTCCCACACGGCCAGCGCACCGTCCTCCTTCGCTGTCAGGAGACCGCCGGTCCCCGTCGCGGCGAACCCGGCGACGGGTCCGGGGTCCTGCCAGGTCCCGACCTGACTGCCGTCGGCGGTGTTCCAGAACAGGAGCTCGCCGGTCTCCGGCCGCAGCTGGACGACATGACCGGCCGCGAAGGCGACGGACGTCGCCGGGTCTTCGAACCCCAGCCCGAACACCGCGGAACGCCCACCACCGTCGAACAACACACGCCCGTCGGCATCCACCGCGGCCACCTGCCCACCGTCATCACTCACCGCGAAATCCCGCACATCCGCGGGAAAGTTCATCTCGCGAACCTCGTCCAGCGCGCCGTTCTCCCAGCGCCACAGAGCGATGTCGGTCCCCCCGGCCCCGGCCACACGCGCCTTGGTCACGACGGCGACGACGTCACCGCGCAGGTTGGTAGCGATCCGCTGGTCGTCCTGGGCAGGACCGGCGGCGTCCTGGACCACGGGCGTCCCGTCAGAACCGGCCACGACCACGTGAAGGCCGTCACCGAGGAAGTCACGGCCGGTCGAGACCCGTTGCCCGTCAGGGCTGATCCGCACGGCCCGGCCCGCCGGGGGAAGGGTGGCCTTCTCGGCCAGCGTGCTCACCTCCCGCAGGACCACGCCGCCCATTCCGGAAATCGCCGCCGTACCACTCGCGCTGACCGCCGCCCCCTGAACCCCCGACGGCCCCCGCAGCCGAGCCCGAAGCCGGTTGTCCTGATCCGGTGAGGTCAGCACGAGGGTGCCGTTCTCCGACATGGAGGCGACGACCTTCCCGTCCCCGCTGATCCTCAGGTCGTGAATCCGAGCCGGGTGCTGGAAGAGCTGCGCGGTAAGGGCGAGCGTCTCGTCGAACAGCAGCACGGCACCCTGCTCGGTACCCACCACGACACGCCGTCCATCAGCGGACATGCTGACACAGCAAGCATCTTTCCCGACCTCAACAGTCCGGACCACGGTCCGCGAGCCGACGTCCCACAGCTCCAGCACGGAACCGTTGAGCAACGCCAGCGAAGACGTCCCGACAGCCAACCCGCGCGCCCGGACCCTGGCCGCGCCAAACGCGGAAAACGTGCCGTCAGCCGGATCGAACGCAGTGACCTTCGCCCCAGGCGAGCGCCCTTCGACGGTGTGAAGCAGGTCTCCGCGGAACTCCAGCGGACCACCCGGCGCGTCAGCGTCCTCGACGTTGATCACCGGTCGCCCCGTCTCCACGTCCCACACCCCGAACTTGGGCGTGAACCCACCGCTCTTGCCGGCGGACGCGGCGACCCACCGCCCGTTCGAGGACAGCGCCACGCGCTCCACCGCACCGCCGAACGGAATCTCCCGCACCAGCGACCCGTCACCGACGTTCCACACCTTCACCGCCAGGTCGCCGCCGTTGACGAGCAGGCGACCGTCACCGCTCAACCCCAGTGAGAACGACGAGTCCGGCAGGTCGACACCGGTGGCCCGCCGGGACTTGCCGTCCCACAAGGACACCCGCCCGTCACCGTAGGCGTGGGCCAGCACCGAACCGTCGGCACTGACAGCCACGTTCGCGCGCGTACCCATGTCCGCAGGCCGGTTGGGAGTGATCGTGTCGGTCCCGGATGAAACGACCGACACCACGTACCGAGCCCGGTCGAGCATGCTCATCAACGCGGACTTGGCCTGCACGGACTGGTTGGCCCCCCACGAAGCCAGCGCAAGCCGAATCGCCAACTGCGGATCAGCAGACAGCAAACGCTGCGCATCGACAGCAAGCGCCCGAGACAACGCAAGCCGAGCCTGCTCAGTAGCCCGATCCCTCTCGGCAACAGCAACCCGCTGCTGCCACACAGCGACACCACCGGCAACAAGCGCCAACGACAACAACCCCGCCAGCACCGCGACAAGCCGCCGCTGCTGCCGGGAGTCCTCACTGATCAACTCGTCCTTGGCAACCCCGTGAATCCCCGCGGCCACCGTAGCGGCAGCAGCGCGAAACCCAGCACCACCAAGCCGTTCCGGCTCCCGCAGGTCGACCCACAACGGCTCCGCCGAGAACCACCCGGCCAAAGACCGAGGAAGCGCCGTGGTCCGCTCCCAGTCGAAGTCACCGGCAGCCTCGTCCCACACCAGCTCCCCACCGGTGAGGACGATCAGGAACGTCTCCCGGGACTTCCGCTCCCGCCACAGGGCAACCTCACGCCCAACCCACACAGAAGCAGCCGACTCAGGACAGGCAAGAAGCGTGAAGGTGCGGGAGGCCAGCAACGCGTCCTGGATCGACGCCCACAGATCAGGGCTGGCAGCAAGGCTGACATCGTCACGAAACACCCGCAAAGCCCGAGGCTTGTACCAGACCCGCCCGATCCGGTGCAGGCTCCGCTGCACCTTCCTGGCGAGCGGCCGATCAGCCGCATGGCTGTAGGAGATGAACCCGTCGTACACCCGTGACCCCCTTAGGTGGCAGCGGACACTACAGAGACGACCGTGCAACGTCAGCCGTTCAAGCCAGATCGGCGGGGGTTAGAGGCAGCGCCCCTGAGGGGAAGCACGCAGCAGGATTGCCGACGCACGGACAGGGCAACCCGTGCAGGCGTCGATCGATCGCGGACACGACGTGACGCACCAGACACGAACCCGATCGCCCCCAGACGCGAACGTCAGAGGAGAGAACGGAGGCCAGGTTGTGAGCTCGCCCAGACGCGAGAACCCCGTGCTGATCACCTCTGCCGCGCCGTCGTACCAGGACCAGCTCAAAGCAAGGCGACGCAGGTACGCCATCATGATGGGCCTGCGAATCCCGTGCATAGTGCTGGCGGTCGTGTTCGCACACATCTGGTGGCTGGCGCTGGCCCTGATCCTGCTGTCAGTCCCGCTGCCGTGGATGGCCGTCCTGATCGCCAACGACCGACCACCGCGCAAATCCGAAACGCCCCAGAACATGCAACGGTCGCAAAAAGCGCTGACGAAGAAGAAGCCGCAGTAAACGGGCCTACCGTAGTAGTGGGGTACGGAGACGCAGCCCTCGACGTACCGCGGCACATCCCGTCCCACGTGCCAACCGTGCCAAGGCACGGTTGGCGGCATGAAACCCGCTCATCCCGTGCACCCCGGCACCAGGTGGCGTGGCCGCAGAGCACAGTAGACGCCGGGAAGCCCGGTGTCGTAGGGATGCGGCGTAAGACGAGGCCGGAACAGCAACTGGAACGGATCGTTGGCGCCGGTCAAGATATTGCCACCCACAAAATTCTCGTTGCCCCGCGCCAGATCGGCGGGAGAACGAGCGGACAGCGCCACGACCCGGTCCGCGAAGCCGGGAGCGAAGCGCTCGATCTGCCCGATGACCGCGGCGGTGGCATCGCCGCGGTACCCGTGCGGCACGTGCGCGTAGGACCACACGGGGTGGACATCGCCCGCGGACCGGCCGGGATCGGCGAGGTACTGCTGCCCGACCAGGACGAACGGTGCGGACGGCATCCTGCCCCGGTGCACGTCACGAGCCGTGCGGAGCACCTCGTCCGGCCCGCCGCCCAGGTGCACGGTCCCGGCGGCGCCGCAGGCCGGGGAACGCCACGGGACACCGCCGCGCACGGCGAAGTCCACCTTGAACGCCGCCGGACCGTGCCGCCACCGCCGGTAGGCCCGGTCGACCCGCGCGGGCAGCCCGAAGATCCGTGCCGCCGTCCGGGGAGAGGTGTCGAGCAGCACGACGTCCGCCTCCGGGAGGTCCGCGGCCGACTCGACCCGCCTGCCCGTCAGGGTCCTGCCGCCAAGATCACGAAGCAGGCCGGTCAGCGCGTCGGTGATCGCCTGCGAGCCCCCTTCCGCGACCGGCCACCCGAAGCGGTGCCCCGCCGCGATCAGCATCGCCGCGACCGAGGACGTCATCGGTGCCCGCAGGTCGTGCATGACGTGCGCGGCGACGCCGAGGAACAGGCTCTGCGCGGCAGGGGAGCGCCACCACCGCCGCATCAGCGCCGCGGGCGGCACCGCGCGCAGGCCGAACCGGGCCAGGTGAACGGGGTGGGCCGGCCACCGGAGCAACGGGCCGAGCAGGTCCTCCGCGGTCGCGTCGACGTGCGCGGCGAGCGGGCCGAACACTCGCGCCCACCGCTTCCCGTCACCACCGGGGAGGCCCGCGGCGGTCTCCTCCACCGACCTGCGCAGCACCGCGCACGTGCCGTCGTCCAACGGGTGGGCGAGCATCACCGCGGGATGCCGCCAGCGCAACCCGTACCGCTCCAGGCCCAGCGTGCGCAGGTACGGCGAGAGGACGGCGGTCGGGTGCACGGCCGAGCACTCGTCGTGCAAGGTCCCGGCGACGAGCTTCTCCGTCGTCCTCGCACCGCCGCCGAGGCGGTCGGCGGCTTCGAGGACCGTCACCTCCACGCCGTGCTGTGCCAGCCGCACCGCCGCCGCCAGGCCGTTCGGGCCCGAGCCCACCACGACCGCCTTCGGCACCTCAGCGCTCCACCGACGGGTCGGCGAACACGTCGCGCAGCCTGGCGCGGTCGTGCAGGACGAGCACTCCACAGAGGACGGTGTAGAGAGCGGCCATGTACTTGACGAACGGGTAGCCGAAGGCGAAGTCCATCACCGTGATGTTCAGGCCGACGACGAAGAGGGCCGCCGCGCCGGCGAACGTGGTGCGGCGGAACAACAGCATGACGGCCGGAACCAGCTCGAACAGGCCGGTCACCCGTCCGTAGAAGGGCGAGTAGCCGTAGAAAAGCCACACCAGCGAGGTGCCGTCCACCGTCGACTTGGAGAGGTCCTCCCAGTCGCCGTAGTAGAACTGGCCGCCGAACAGCTTGACGCCCCCGTACATGGCGAAGACCGCCGCCATCAACAGCCTGATGACGAGGATCGTCTTCGACCGCGCCCTGAACCAGATCATGCCCCGATCGTCGCCACCGCCGGGTGCCGGCACATCCTGCGCGGAGCCCGTTCTCGCGGCCGGGGGGAGGAGTCGTCTCCTACCGCGGTAGGAGGTGGCGGGCACGCGGCCCACCTACGATCGGGGTCGTGACTTCGTGGAACAGCGGGTGGGTGCCGAGGTTCGCGCCGCTGGCCCTGGTGGTCGCCTCGACGCTGTGGCTCGCCGTTCCCGCGCCGGACCTGAGCCTCGGGGCCTGGGCGGTCCCGGTGACGGCGGCGCTGCTGGTCGTGCCGGGCCGGTGGTTCCCGCTCCCGGTGTCGCTCGCGCAGAACCTGCTGGTGCTGACCGCGTTCCTGCTGAGCGCCCCCGGTCTCGGCGCGGCGCAGGCCTGCGCCACGCTGTCGCTGGCCGAGCTCGCGATGCGGCGGTCGTGGCGCCCGCGGTTGGTGATCGGGTGCGCGGCCGCCCTGGCGGTGAACGCGGTCTACCTCCTCGGGCAGCAGGACGACCGGCCGGCGGTCGTGGCGTTGAGGGTGGCGCTCGTCGTCGGGGTGCCCGTGCTGGCGGGGAGGCACCTCAGGTCGACGCGGCAGCTCGCCGCACGGCAGCGCGAGGAGAAGGCGCTGGTCCTGCGCGTGCGGGACGCGGAGATCGAGGCCGCGCGGGAGGCCGACCGGGTCGCTGTCGCACGGGAGCTGCACGACCTCGTCGCCCACCACGTGTCGTCGATGGTGTTGCGGTCGGCCGTGGCGCGTCACTCGGCGACGAGCGCCGAGCAGTTCAGGGAGGTGCTCGACGACGTGCACGCCAGCGGATCGGCCGCGCTGGAGGACCTGAGGGAGCTGGTCAGCGAACTGCGCGACCCGTCGGTGCCCCCGTCTCTCGGCACGAGCCCCGCCTGTCTCACCACGGCGTTGCGGCAGGCGGCCGAGAGGTGCGAACGCGCGGGCTTCCGCGTGCGCACCGACATCAGCGACAGCGCCGAACACCTCGACGCGTCACGTCGGCTCGTGGTGCTGCGGGTCGTGCAGGAGTCGCTCACCAACGTGATGCGGCACGCCCGTTCCGGCACCTCCGTGCTCCTCGGCGTGCGGGAGTCGGCCGCCGGGATCGACGTCGAGGTCAGCGACGACGGGGGAGCGCCACCGCGCCGGGTTCCGGACGGGCACGGCCTCACAGGCATGGCGGAGCGGGTCGCACGGCTCGGCGGGTCGTTCCACGCGGGCCCTTCCGGCGGCGGCTGGGCCGTGCGCGCCAGCGTGCCGCGGCAGGAGCAGCCTGCGTGATCCGCCTCCTGATCGTCGACGACCAGCAGCTCGTGCGCGCCGGCCTGCGGATGCTCTGCGAGAGCGCACCGGACCTCGAGATCGCCGGCGAAGCGGCCGACGGGGCCCAAGCGGTGCGTGAGGCGGCGCGGTGCCGTCCCGACGTGATCCTGATGGACCTGCGCATGCCCGTCGTCGACGGCATCGCGGCGACCAGGAAGATCCTCGCCGACGACCCGGACGCACGCGTCGTCGCGTTGACCACGTTCGACGACGACGATCACCTCTATCCCGCTCTGGCCGCGGGCGCGCACGGGTTCCTGGTCAAGGACTCCGCGCCGGAGGAACTGCTGGCGGCGGTCCGGCGCGCGGCCGGCGGCGAGCAGCCGTTCAGCCCCGGCGTGCTGCGGCGGCTGGTGAGCCGGGTCGTCCGGGAGGAGCGCGGCTCCGAGCCGCCGGGCGGCCTGACGCCGCGGGAGCTCGACGTGCTCGTGCTGCTCGCGGAAGGACTCGGCAACCAGGACATCGCCGACCGGCTGCACATCGGTGTGACGACGGTGAAGACGCACGTGACCGCGCTGATGACGAAGACGGGAGCCGACAACCGCGTCCGGCTCGCCGTTCTCGCCCACTCGTCGGGGCTGCTGTGAGCCGGTCGGTCAGCCGCAGTGCGAAGGACCTGAGTACCAGGCGTTCCACACGCCGCTGATCGTCACACCGCCGCCCCAGTCGATGCACCGGCCGGCAGCGGACACCTTCACCGGGCCGGCGTAGGTCGTGTACTTGTCGTCGTCGTTCACGTAGTCGCGGAAACCTCCGTCCGACTCCTGTCTCGCGATGGCCGCCAGCAGGCGGATGGCGGTGCCGGGGTTCGTCCGCCACGTCACCACGCAGTTGGTGCTGCCGTTGTAGAGCAGGTGGATGGTGGCGACGCTGCCCAGCCTGTGGCTGTCGATCTGGTGGTAGCCGCCGCCGCACGCGTCGATCGGTGACGACGCGGCCTGGGCCGTGTTGTTCATCGCCGAGACGGCGATCATGGCGGCGGTGGCGAGGGTGACCGACAGCGTCTTCTTCAGTCTTTTCACGCCTCGATCATGATCCGCACACCCGGGATGAGCGGAGCGGATCGGACGGAGTCGGACGCTGTCGGACACGCGTCACGTCGCCGGCAGGATCTCCACGTACCCGTCGGTGCCGTTGACGCGGATGCGTTGCCCGTCCTCGATCAGGCGGGTGGCGTTCTCCAGGCCGACGACCGCGGGCAGGCCGTACTCCCGCGCGACGACCGCGCCGTGCGTCATCAGGCCGCCGACCTCCGTCACCAGGCCCGCGATCGCGACGAACAGCGGTGACCAGCTCGGGTCCGTGTACGCCGTGACGAGGATGTCGCCCGGTTCGAGATCGGCCTTGGCCATGTCGAGGACGACGCGGGCCCGTCCCTCGACGGTGCCGCCGGACACGGCCAGGCCGGCCAGCGCACCGGCCGGCAGGTCCTCGCGACGGTACGCCCCGGAGATCGCCTCACCGTCCGAAGTGAGCACTCGCGGTGGCGTGAGTGCCTGGTAGGAGTGGAAGTCCTCCCTGCGTCGGCGGATGAGCTCGCCGTCGGCCTCGTTCGTCCGCAGGACTTCACGGAGTTCCTGGAGCGTCAGGTAGTAGACGTCCTCCTGCTCGCCGAGCACGCCGGAGCGCACGAGACGCCGGGCTTCCTCCAGCAGGGCCTGCTTGTAGGCGAAGTAGCGGCTCACCATGAAGTACTTCGGGTACTCGCGGTACCCGGCGAACGTCCGGACGCGGTCGACCATCCGCTTGGTCTCGGCGGCCTTCTCGTCTCCGCCGGGCAGGGCCCGCAGGCGCTCCAGCAGTTCCTGCTCCTTGGCCGCCGCCGTCCGCCGTCCCTGCTCGAAGCGGTGCTCGCCGGCGCCCTCCTCGAAGTTCCTCACGTTGGTGAGGATCAGGGGCAGGAGGGTGGCGGGGTGCTCGCTCCACCTGGGCCTGGTGATGTCGATCTCGCCGACGCAGCGCATGCCGTACTTGCCGAGGTAGTTCAGAATCGCGTCGTGCGACTCCCTGCCGCCCGCGACCTCCGGCAGGCCGTCCAGGAAGTCGTCACCGGCGTCCTGGAGGAAGGCGACCACCTCCGGGTGCCGGCGGATCACGTCGCCGACGTCCAGCAGTTCCAGGCCCATCTCGGACGTGACGTTGTGCGGCGCGGACAGCGTGAGGGTGTCGGCCGCGTTCTTCTCGCCCAGCCACTCCCGCAGGTTGTCGTTGAGCCACCAGGTCGCCTGCATCCCCGCCATGATCACCTCGGTGCTGCGCGCGTCGAACAGGACGCGGCGCAGCTCCTCGAAGTCGGCGAGGACGAAGTCGAGCAGCTCCACCCCGGACCTCGTGCGGATCTCGCGCTTCAGCGCGGCGACGGACGCCTCGGCGTTGCCGATCAGCTCGGTGACGACGTCCGGATCGGTCGCGATCGTGGCCGGCTCGGCACCGGGGATCCGCACCGGGGTCTCGTCCGGGACCGTCGGGAGGAAGTCCGCGCGTTCCATGACGGTCTGCAGCGCGTCGCCCATCAGCGTGTCCGACTTCCCCGCGACGCCCATGAACCCCGCACGGCTCGCGGGCGTGGCCAGGACCTGGGTGACGTCGACGAACAGGCGCCCGCCCGCCACGGCCATCGTCCTCGGTGTCGTCGCCTGCCACACGGACAGGCCCAGCGGCCTCATGGCGTCGGTCATCATCTGCTGGTGGCCGACGGACACGTAGACGCGGTTCTGCCCGTCCGCCTCGGGCACGGGGAACAACGTGGTGATCGGGCGGCTCTGCACGACCTGGAACTCGCCGTCGGCCAGGCACCACTCGATGTCCTGCGGCCGCCCGAAGTGCGCCTCGATCCGCCGGCCCAGCCCGACGAGTCGAAGGACCTGGTCGTCCGTGAGCGCCGGCTGTTCCCGCTGGGCGGCGTCGATGGGCTCCTCCCGCGTCCCGCCGCCGGGCAGGGCGTGGATCGCGAGCTTCTTGGCGGCCACCGCCTTCTCGACGACGACGCCGTCGCGGACCCGGTAGACGTCCGCGTTCACCATCCCGGACACCAGCGCCTCGCCGAGACCGAACGTCGCCTCCACACAGGACACCTTGCGGTGGGACGTGATCGGGTCGGCGGTGAAGAGGACACCGGCGGCGTGCGGGAACACCATCTCCTGCACCACCACGGCCATCTGGACCTGGCGGTGGTCGAAACCGTTGCGCAGCCGGTAGGTCACGGCCCGTTCGGTGAACAGCGAGGCCCAGCACCGGCTGACGTGCCGCAGGACCTCCTCGGCACCGATGACGTTCAGGTACGTGTCCTGTTGCCCCGCGAACGAGGCCGACGGCAGGTCCTCGGCCGTCGCACTCGATCGGACGGCGTAAGCGGTGCGCTCCTCGACGTGATCGGCGATCGCCTTCGCCAGATCCGCGGGGACGACCGTTTCCTCGACCGCCCGGCGGATCTCCGCGCTGCACTCGCGGATCGCGTCCCGGTCGTCCGGGCTCAGGCCCGACAACCGGTCCAGCAGGTCGCCGGTGGACGGTGCGTCCCGCAGGATCCGCTGGAAGGCCTCCGTCGTCACGCAGAAACCGGCCGGCACGCGGACGTCCCCGATCCGCGAGAGCTCCCCCAGGTGTGCTCCCTTGCCGCCGCAGAGGGCGACCTTCGTCTGGTCGATCTCCCGGAGTTCGAGCACATGGCTGGTCATTCTTCGACTTCCCCCAAATTCGTCCTGCACGGCTTTTCGCACTCGCGCCGTTTCCGCAGATCCGGGCGCAAGCGGGAGATTCTGCGCCATGACCGGGGCCTTGCCGCAAGACCCCGGTCGTGCTATATGGTGAAAATGGAAAGAGGACTGCGGTGAAGCGGCTGGGTGCGATCGTGCTCGGGGCGGTGCTGCTCGTCGTCGGCATCGCGCTGCTGGTCCTGCCCGGTCCCGGGCTGTTGCTGGTGCTCGCCGGGCTGATCGTCCTCGCCTCGGAGTTCCCGAAGCTGGAGCGCTACGTCGACCCGGTCCGCGACCGCGCCATGAAGGCGGCGGAGCAGAGCGTGTCCTCACCCCTGCGCATCGCCCTGTCCGCGGCGGCGGGCCTGGCGTTGATCGCGGCGGGCGTGGTGTGGGGTCTCGTGAAGTGGTTGCCGCTGGCCGGGTGGAGCACCGGTACGAGCCTGGTGCTGTCCGGTCTGGTCCTGCTCGGGCTGCTGGCGTGGAGCTACCGCAAGGTTCAGGCCCGCTCCGGCCGGTGACCCGCGGCGACCACGACCTCGGTGTCCGGGTCGTGGCGCAGGCCGGTCGTGCCGGCGATGGTGACCGTGGCCTTGTGCCACGGCTGTTCCCGCAGCATGTGCGGGAGCTCCTCGGTCAGCCACGCGGCGACGTGCTCCCGCTGGGCGGCGGAGTCGCCGTCGCGCGCCACCAGCCGCCGTTCCTGCTCGTCCAGGTCGCCCTGCACCCAGATCGAGGCGTCGATCCACCTCAGAAGCGCCTCGCGGACGATCCCGGTGCCCTCGACCCACACCACCTCCAGTCCGGCAGGCACCTGGACCGCGCCCGGACGGTCGTGCGCGACCCAGGCCGGCGGCCGGAACGCGACCTCCCCGCCGCGGTGGAGGGGCCGCAGGACGTGCTCGGCCATCAGGCCGGCCCAGTCGAAGTACGCCTGGTTCCAGGCGATGTCGTCGGTGTGCACCACCTCGGACGACGGAACGATCGCGCGCAGGCGCCGGGCCAGAACGGACTTCCCCGCGCCACCGCGGCCGTCTATCGCGACGATCAGCGGGCGGCCGCTGACGCCAGGTGCCGCCCGGCGCAGCTCTTCCACCACAGTGGACAGTTCCTCGACCCGCCAGCCGCCGGCCTCGGTCTCACCGGGATGAAGCCGCATCCCGGACTTTCTGGTGCGCGGGACGCACACCGCGGGGCTCGGTCCTGAACCTGTCGCGGCGCAGCGCGGGGCTGGGGAGCGCGGTCGCGTCGGCGATGCCCGCGATCTGTTCGCGCGCGCAGTCCGCGCTGGTCTTGCGCGGCACCCACCCGAGCTCGTCGCGGGCACGGCTCGTGTCGATGAGCGGTGACGTGGTGCCGACGTCGAACCAGCCGGGCGACATGTGCAGCGCCCGCAGCTTCCACAGCACGGTGACCACCGCCTTCACCACCCGCGCCGGGACGGGCACGGCTCGTGCGCCTGCCACGGCGGCCAGGTCCTCCAGCTCGAGCGTGTCCGCGGCGATGTTGAACGGCCCGCGCGCCCGCCTGTGCAGGATCCGCACGATCGCGTCACCGACGTCGTCGGCGTGCACGAACTGCACCCTCAGCGGGGAAGGCAGCGGCAGCACGGGAAGGCGGCCGCGGCGCATCAGCCCGAAAATTTGCCGCGGCACCACCGGGTCGAGGAACAGGGCCAGGTAGCTCGCCGACGCTCCCGCCTGCGCCACCAGGGTCGGGCGGACGATCGCCACCGCGATGTCCGGATTCTCCGCGACGAACCGGGCCAGTTCGGCCTCGGCCTCGGCCTTGCCCTCACCGTAGAGGGAACCGGGGATGCCCGTGGTCGCCGCGTCCTCGCGCACGGTCGCCGTCGGCGCGGGGCCGTAGGCCGAGAGCGACGAGCAGTGCACGACGCGGGGGACACCGGCGCGACGCGCTGCCCTCAGAACCGCCGCGGTGCCCTTGAAGTTCGTGCGCTGCAGGCGCGTGCGGTCGCGGACGGGCTGGAACATCCACGCGAGGTGCACCACGGCGTCGGCGCCGCGCATGACCTCCTCCAGGACCTCCGGCGCGTCGTCCGCCGCCAGGTCGCACGCCTGCCACGTCACCGAGTCGTAGGGCGGCACCGCGTCCGGTGGGCGGCGGCAGACCCCGACGACCTCGTGGTCCGGGCTGTCAGCGGCCAGAGCTCGTATCAGACCGGTACCGACGTTGCCCGACGCCCCGGTGATCACAACCTTCACCATCAGCCTCTTTCCGAGAAAGACTGCCGTTCTGGGGCGTGTACCCGTGTGCGGGAGCTGTATGCGTGACGGTCCGGGTCGTTCGCCCCGTCGAGAACCGCTATGGCCCAGAACGGTTCCTTCTGCCCGGCGACGTCACGGGGCACCTCGACGAGCTCCTCGCCGCTCGTGCCGGTGACCAGGGGCCGCTGGGCCAGGCGGCGCAGGTTCTCGCCCACGGCCGTGTAGAACCTGCGCTGGGCGCGCCTGCCGAAGACCGACCAGCCCAGCCGGATGACGGCGTGGGCGCGCGGGTTGACCTGGTTGTAGCTGTCGACCTCCAGGGTGACCAGGCCGGTCTCGAGGTGCTTGACGACGCGGTAGCCGACCCGGCCGCGTTCCAGGTGCCCCTGCAGCGTCTCGTAGCTCCAGCCCCACGAGTAGCGCACGCCGTCCTCGTCGAACCCGGCCTCGGTGATCCGCACGCCCATCGCGAACCTCACCAGGGCGAACCTGCCCACCAGCAGCAGGTTCCTGCCGACGAGAGGATCCTCACGCAGGTAGTGGGCGCGCAGCAGGCTGCCCGGCGTGAACGCGTACGCGGCCACCTCCTTGTACGCGTGCCACCACACCGAGTCCTCCTCCGGGCGTCCCGGCCGGTCGGTGCCCAGCACGAACCTGTGGTGGTCGAAGTGCCATGTGGACGCCCGGATCTCGTCCTCGTCGTAGTTGACCGCCCTGTCCCGGAGCTGCGTGACGACTTCGCGGACGGGGAGTCTGCTCGCCTGCATCAAGCGCATTCGTGCGGATACCCGGACATCGCCGGTTGATCCGGGTCACCTCGGTGCGGCGACACCGCGTTTCCACACGCGGACGACGTCGCGGGTGGCGGTGATGTCCCGCACGGGGTCCCGTGCGACGAGCAGCAGGTCGGCGCGTTTGCCCGCGGCGATGACCCCGCGGTCGTCGAGCCCGAACACCGCCGCGGCACGGGACGTCGCCGCGGCGAGCGCGTCGGCGGGACCGAGCCCGGCCTCGACCAGCAGGGCGAGCTCCTCGTGCACGGCGCTGCCGTGGGCGACGGCGGCGGGGGAGGGCTTGCCGGCGTTCGCGTCCGTGCCGAGGACGATCGTCGCGCCTGCCTCGTGCAGCGCCGCGGTCGAGGCGAGGGTGTGGCCGAAGTCCAGCCGCTTCGGCTTGAGCGGCAGGGTTTCGAGGATCGTCCGCATCATCACCATCGTGGGGGACACGGCCGTGCCCGAGGAGGCGACGCGGCCTGCCAGACCGGCGGACAGCGTGGCGCCGATGGGCGCGTGGGTGATCACGTCGGCGCCCGCGTCGAGCGCGATCGTGTAGGCCTGCGGCGAGGCGGCGTGGACGACCACCAGCTTCGTGGCGCGGTGTGCTTCGGCGACGATCGCGGCGACGGTGTCCGGGCTGAGCGGCTTCGGCTGGAACGGCAGCCTGTCCTCCAGCACGATCTTGAGGTGGTCGGGGTCCTGCCGCAGCCGCTCGGCTACCCACCGCGCGGCGTCGGAGGGACCGCGCACCGCCGTCGACGCGGGGAAGCCCATCTTGCGCACGGCCCGGCCCCGCACCGCGCACGCCGGGTAGGACACCCCGCGGACGTCGGAACGGGAGTCGGACTCGTTCTCGCGCAGTGCGCGGAGGTCGTCCCAGCGGGTCGTGCCCATGTCGAGCATCGTCGTGACGCCCCAGCGCAGGCCCGCCGCGAGCTCGTCGGCGTGACCGATGTGCACGTGCGTGTCGATCAGGCCGGGCAGCAGGTAACCGCCCCGCCCGTCGACGACCTCTCCGCCGACGTCGTCGGTGATCACGCCGTTCTCGACGCCGACGGAGGTGAGCGGACCGAAGGTGGTTCCGGTGAACGGGTGGACGTCGGTGATCGTGAAACGGGACATGTCACACCCCCGCCGGGGAGTCGAGCGTGCCGAGCACGGCGGCGAGCGCTGCCACGGCTGGTCCGAGGTCGGCCCCGCCCACCAGGTCGTGCTGGGCGGCGACGACCTCGCGGACCACCCGCTCGGCCGTCTCCTTCCCCTGCGCGGTCAACGCGACGCGCCTGCTGCGCCCGTCCGCGGCGTCCGCGCTCCGCACGGTCAGGCCACGGCGTTCCAGCGACCGCAGCACGTTGCTCAGCCCGCCGGTCGTGAGCAGCAGCCGGGACGACAGCTCCGACGGCTTCAGGCGGGTGCCGTCCGACGTCAGGAGCGTTCCGAGGACGTCGTACTCGGCGCGGCTCAGACCGGAGCGCGTCAGGACGGCGACCGTGACGCGGTCGGTCAGCGCGTGCATCCGCGCGACGCGCTTGGTGAACTCGATCGTCTCCGTCGGGAGGTCGGGCGCGTGGCGGGCCCACCACGCGACCACTCCGCCTACCAGGTCAGTCGTCACACGTCCTCCATCTACCTTTATGGATAGCTTTCCATAAAGGTAGATGGAACGGTCAGGCGGTCTTCATCTGACCGGCGTGCACGGTCCAGTTGGACCCGATCGCGCTCGGCATGGCCGGGGACGACAGGAGCACGACCGCGCGGGCGATCTCGCTCGGGTCGATCAGGTCGCCGGTCAGCATGCCGAACTGCTCGGGCAGCCCCGCCAGGAACGTAGCGTGGTCCACGCCCATGTGCTCCGCGATGCCCGCGGCGAGCCCGTCCGGCCCCGCCAGGAGGTCGGTGCGGGTCGCGCCGGGGGTGACCGCGTTGATCCGGACGCCCGACCGGCCCGTCGCCTCGGCGAGGCCGCGGGTGAACGCGTTGAGGGCTGCCTTGGCGGCCGCGTACGGCAGTGGCGCGGTGTGCGGGTCGCGGGCGCTGCTGGAGCTGATGTTCACCACCGAGCCCCGCGCCTTCGTGAGCGCGGGCAACGCGGCGCGGGTGGTGCGCACGGCCGCGTTGAGGTTCAGGGCGAACACCGTCGCCCAGGTGTCGTCGTCGCCGCTGAACGGGTCCTCGAACATCCCTTCCGGGCGGTCGCCGCCGCCGGCGTTGTTGACCAGCACGTCGAGCTGCGGGTTCTGAGCGAGCACGGTCTCGACGAGCGTCGCCGGACCGTCCGGGGTGGACAGGTCGGCCGGGACGAACACGGCGTCCGTGGCGGCGAGCTCGGGAGTGCTCCGGCGCGCGGTCGCGACGACCGTCGCCCCCTCGGCGAGGAAGGCCCGCACGACGGCGAGCCCGATCCCCTTGCTCGCCCCGGTGACGAGCACGCGCTTGCCTTCGAGCTGCAGGTCCATGACGTGGTTCCTCTCTGGGGGTGGTTGCCTTTTAAGTGATACACAGCTGTCGCAGATAGCGCAACAAGTGCAACAGTGATGTATCGTTTGGTTATGGTGGACACGGGAACGCGACGACTGCGGGCGGACGCGGAGCAGAACACCGCGCGGATCCTGGCCGCCGCCGCGGAGGTGCTGGCCGTCGACCCGTCGGCGTCACTGGAACGCATCGGCGAGGCCGCCGGGCTGACCCGTGCCACGGTGCACCGCCGTTTCGCGTCCCGCCAGGCACTGCTCGACGCCCTGACCGAGCAGCTCGACCAGCGCTACCTCAGCGCGCTCGACCAGTCGCGAATGGACAGCGCGCCGCCGCTCGCAGGCTTCCTGCGGCTCACGGAGATCCTGTTCGAGCTCAAGGTCAGCCACCGGTTCGCGATGGAGCTGGCGGGCGGCAGGGACGACTGCCGCTCCGGGCTGAGCCCCGAGGTCCAGGACGGGCTGGAGCAGGTCTTCGCGCGGCTGCGCTCGGCGGGGGACATCACCGCGACGGGGGCCGAGTGGTGCCGTCACGTCTACCTGGCCGTGGTGCACGAGGTGACGCTGCTGCCGCCGGACGCCCCGGACCTCGCCGCGGCCGGAGGATCGCGGGCCGAGCTGGTAATCAGGACCGTGGTGGGGGCGTTGGGCGGTCCAGCCCGTCAGTCCTGACGCGGACCGGTCCGTTCGCCCGCCCGGTACGCGCCGGGCGTCTGGCCCGTGGTCCTGGCGAACGCGTCGACGAACGCGCTCGCCGTCGCCCACCCGCAGCGGTGCGCGGTCCCGGTCACCGTCGCTCCCGCGCTCAGCTGGAGCATCGCGTGGAACACCCGCACCGCTGTGCGCCACTGCGGGTAGGTGCTGCCGAACTCCGCGCGGAACAGCCGGGCCAGCTGCCGGTCGCTCATTCCCACCTGCCGAGCCAGCCACCTGATCGTGCGCGGCGTGGCCAGGTCGTCCGTGACGAGCCCGCACGCGTGCGCCAGTCGTGGGTCGCGGGCGGTCGGCAGGGTCAGCGCGGCGAGGTCCGCACGCCGGACGCGGTCGCGGACCACCGCGCGCAGCCGGCGCGCCTCGGCGGGCGGCAGGCCGGGTTCGGTGCAGGCCATCAGCAGCTCGCGCAGCAGGGAGGACACGGCGATCACGGTCGGGCGGTCGCCGGGGAACAGCGCCTCCTCCGGCGGGAACCGGAGCAGGTGCACCTGCACGTGGCCGTGGACGCGGTGCTCGTGCCAGGTCTGGGCGGGTGTCCAGATCGCCCGCTGGGCTCCCGCGACCCACGTGCCGTGCTCGGTGCTGACCGCGAAGACGCCGCTGCTGACGTAGAGGAGCTGGTGCTCGCCGTCGTGCCGATGGCGGGCGATCACCTCGCCGGGCGCGTGGTGATGGCGGCTTTCCGACACAGATCGACAGTTTATCGGAAGTCTTCCGCGTCGGTGTCGATCACCGTGGTGGCATGAGACGGTTCTTCGCCGACACCCGGCCGCTCGCGATCCCGGCGTTCCGCCGGACGTTCGCCGGGCAGGGCACCGCGATGGTCGGCCTGATGATCACGGCGGTCGCCGTGCCGGTGCAGCTCTACGACCTGACCCGCTCGTCGCTCGTCGTCGGGCTCAGCGGGCTGGTCGGGCTGCTGCCGGTGATCGTGTTCGGGCTGTACGGGGGAGCGGTCGCGGACGCGGCCGACCGGCGCAAGCTGTACCTGGCGTCGTCCTCGGTGTCATGGGCGGCGACGCTCGGGCTGCTCGCGCAGAGCCTCGCCGACGTGCGTTCGCCGGTACTGATCCTCGGCCTGGTGGCCGTGCAGGCCGGCAGCTTCGCGGTCTCGTCGTCGGTGCGCGGCGCGATCATCCCGCTGCTCGTACCGGCGGAGCTGGTCCCCGCCGCGACCTCCCTCAACTACACGATCGGCACCCTCGGGCAGGTGCTCGGCCCGCTGGTCGCCGGTGTCCTCGTCGGGCTTCCCGGTGGGTTCAGCTACGCCTACGCCGCCGACGCGGTCCTGTTCACCGCCGCCCTGTACGCCGCGGCGCGGCTGCCGTCGTTCGGAGTTCGAGAGTCGGTGGGCCGTCCGGGACTGCGGTCGGTCGTCGAGGGGCTGCGGTTCCTCGGCGGCAACCCGGTGCTGCTGATGTCGTTCGCCGTCGACATCGCCGCGATGGTGCTGGCGACGCCGGAGGCGTTGTTCCCGCAGGCCGCCGCCACCCGGTTCGACGGCGGTGTGGGGCCGCTCTACTCGGCGATCGCCATCGGGTCGATCGTGGCGGGGGTGCTGGGCGGCTGGATCGGGCGCGTCCGCAGGCAGGGCGTCGCGCTGACGCTCGCCGTCGTGGTCTGGTCCGCCGCCATCGCGGCCGCCGGGTTCGCGCACGAGCTGTGGGTGGTGGTGGCACTGCTGGTCGTCGCGGGAGCGGCGGACCTGGTCAGCGCTGTCTTCCGGCAGTCGATCCTGCAGAGCGCCGTGCCGGACCGGCTGCGCGGACGGCTGCAGGGCGTCTTCACCGTGGTCGTCAACGGCGGTCCGCGCCTGGGCGACCTGCGGGCCGGGATCATGGCGGCGACCACCACGTTCACCCTCGCGTGGTCCGGTGCCGCGTTGCTCTGCGCCGCCGTCGTCCTCGTCGCGGCGGTGTCCGTGCGGTCGTTCTGGCGCTACGACAGCCGCAACGCTCTCGTCGACGCCGTCTGAGCGTCAGACGGGCGTCTTGGCGGCGTTGTCCTCGCCGCCCTTCTGCCGCCGCTTGCGGTCGAGGAACCACATGACGGGCGACGCGGACAGGCCGTGGATGAGAACGGAGCCGATCACGACCAGGCCCACGATCCGCCAGATCGTGCCGTGGTCGGCGAAGTCGCCCTTCTGCAGGGCGTAGGTGATGTAGAACAGCGACCCGACACCCCGGACGCCGAAGAACGCGATGACGGTGCGTTCCCGCGGTCCGGTCTTGCCGCGCAGCAGCCCGATCCACCCCGCGGCGGGCCGGACCAGCAGCAGGACCGCCGCGGCGACGCCGATCTCCGACCAGCGCAGGCCCGCCAGCAGACCCGACACCGCGGCGCCGCCGAGGAGGAAGACGATCACGACGGTGAGCATGCGCTCGGCCTGCTCGACGTAGCGGTGCAGCACCTGGTGGTAGCCGTGGTGCCGTTCGGCGGCCCTGATCGTGCAGGCGCACACGAACACCGCGACGAACCCGTAGCCCTCGGCCAGCTCGGTGACGCCGTACGCGAGGAACGTCGCGGCGAGCGCCACGAACCCCTCCGCGTGCTCGGCCAGCCGGAACTTCTCCGACGGCGCCGAGAAGAACAACTTGCCCAGCAACCAGCCCACGCCCACGCCGATCGCCAGTCCGCAGCCGAGCCGCCACAGCACGTCCACGCCGAGCCAGTGCGGCAGCCACCCCGACGGCGCCGCCCCGGCGAGACTGATCGCGATGGCGGCGTAGGTGAACGGGAACGCGAGGCCGTCGTTGAGCCCGGCCTCGGAGGTGAGCGCGAACCGCGCCTCGTCCTCGTCGGTGTCCGGGTGCTCGGTGGGTTCGGCGACCTGCACCTCACTGGCCAGCACCGGGTCCGTGGGGGCGAGCGCGGCCGCCAGCAGCACCGACGCCGCGACGCCGAGACCGAGCACGCCCCAGCCGAGCAGGCCGACGGCCAGCATGGACAACGGCATCGTGATCGCGAGCAGGCGCCAGGTGGTGGCCCAGCGGCGCAGGCCGACCACGCGGTTGAGCGCCAGGCCGGCGCCCATCAACGAGATGATCACGCAGATCTCGGTCAGGTACAGCAGGATCGTGCCGTGCCGGTCGGGGTCCGGATCGGGAAGCTGGGGGATCACCGAGAACGTGAGGGCGCCCGCACCGAGGAAGACCATCGGCATCGAGACCGGGACGCGGTCGAGCAGTCGCGGCAGGAGCGCGGCGGCCAGGGTCGCCAAGCCCGCGCCGGTGTAGAGCAGGGAGCCTGGATCCACTGTCCGCCTTCCATTTCACGGTCGACGGTCTGGTACCCGAACAGGTCAAGGGCAAACCTCCCGGCGGCGGAGTGTCCACTTCGGAACGTCCACACCGGACTGGAGCGTCAGCCGGCCGTCCGCGCGGGCCTGGCGACGTCCAGCGCCTGATCCACGTCCGGGTACAGCTCCAGGACCTGGTCCAGCCCGGACGCCGTGATCGGCCACACCACCGCACGCTGGGAGGCCGCGATCCGCAGCGGGACCCCCGCGGCGGACGCGCGCCGCTGGTGGCGCAGCAGCTCGTTGAGACCGACCGACCCGAAGAACGTGACTCCGCTCAGGTCGGCGACGACGGGGAACGGCGGGGTCGCCATCGCGATGGCGGTGCGCAGCTCGAGCGTCAGTGCGCCCACGGTGTTCTGGTCTATCTCACCGGCGGCGCGCACGACGATCGAGAGCCCGTGCACCTCGCGTTGCACGTGCAGCGGCAGGGCGAAGTTGTTCAGCATGCCAGTGCCTCCTCGTCCCTCCCGGCTTCCTGCCGGGAAACGGACGCAGCTGCAGGCTCAACTGCTCACCGTGAACTTTAGCCTGTCGAAGGGCAATCGCAACTCCGCCCGCCGGTCAGCTGTCCCGGGTGGGCAGTTTTCGCGTGGTGGTCAGCTGTTGGGCGATGTCCCGCAGCTTGAGGTTCACGTGCTGGCTGGTGCGGACGAGAACCGCGAACGCCTGGTCGGCGTCGATCTGGTGGCGTTCCATCAGGATGCCCTTGGCCTGGCCGATCAGGTCGCGGGTCTCGACGGCCGCGGCGAGCTGCCCGCGTTCGTGGGCGGCGGCCAGCGCGACCGCCGCGTGGCCCGCGAACAGGCTGCCGACGTGCTGGGACTCCTCGTCGAACGCGCCGGTCTGCGGCGAGTACAGGTTGAGCGCGCCCAGGTCCTCGTTCTCCACGAAGAGCTGGAACGACAACATGCTCCCGACCTTGAGGTCCGCCACCTTCCGCCCGAACCGCCGCCAGCGGGCGTCCTCGACGACGTCGGGCACCGAGACGATCTTCTCCTGGTACAGGGCCGTGAGGCACGGGCCCTCACCTGTGTCGAACTGCGCCTGGTCGACGTCGCAGGGCAGGTCGCCGGTCGTCGCGACCGTCCGTGTCCTCTTCCGGCCGGTGACCGTCATGATGCCCGCGTGCTCGGCGCCAGGGATCGTTCCGACCGCGGAGCGCACGATCGCGTCCATGGTCTCCTGCTCGCCGCGCTGCTGCTGCAGCCGGCGGGCGATGTCGGTCAGGTGAGCGGCCAGGTCGGCCCTGTCGTCGGCCATGCGGTGCGGTTACCCGGAACGGCGACGGCGCATTCGGGCGATCCTGGATCGGGCGTACCAGGAGGTTAGGTGCCCGAGACGCGGGTATGCGCTTCGCATGCGTCTTGGTGTGCCGGACATCGGGTCCGACTCGGCGCAGTTGCAGGTCGTGGACGTCCGCCCCGGCGCGCCGCCGTTGCCCGCACACTGCCCGAAGGAGCCGATGCTGCTCGGTGAGGAGATCGAGCCGGACGGCTCGGTCAGCCAGGCCGGGATCGACCGGGTGGTGAAGGCCGTGGCGAGTGCGGTGCCCGCCGCCTCCCGGCACGGTGTCGACCAGCTCTGCCCGTTCGCCACGTCGGCCGTGCGCGACGCCATCAACCGCGAGGAGATCGTCGGCCGCATCCAGGTCGGGGTCGGCCTGCGCCCGCAGTTCCTCCCTGGCGAGCACGAGGCGCGCCTGACGTACCTGGCCGCGCACCGCTGGTACGGCTGGTCCGTGGCCACCTCCAAGACGGTCAAGCAGCCGGCCCGGTTCGCGGGGGCACCGCCTCAGCGCGAGGGTCCGTTCGTGCCCGGAGCCTCACCATCGAGGACGTCCGCCGGTGGATTCCCCGGCCGGCGAAGATGTCCGCGGCGCAACGCCCTCGGCCGCGCGGTGTGTCGCAGCCCAGGGCTCGGCAGATCTTGGCTGGGGGTGTCGTTGCGCACGTTGCCATGAGCGCGCTTGGTGTTGAGCGGTTGCAGGTCTGCCCGTGGGCGTTGCGTGAGGGGATCATGGTGCGCCATTTGGAAGCCATGGCCGACAGCTCCGTTCCTTTGCCGTTGGTTCGCATGCCTGGCGCCACTGTTGCTCCGTTGCACGACGAGCCGCAGGGCTAGGGTGTTGCCGCTCCTTCTGCGGTACTGCTTGCGTGTCTTGCCCGGGTTGAGCGGAGGGGTGGATGAAGCGGCGGAAAGCTTGGTTTTGCTCGGGTTTGGTGATGGCGGTGGTGTTGGGGATCACCTCACCTGTTTCGGCTGCTGGTGGGCGGTTCTGGGAGCTTCAGCTGAACCTGTGCAACAGTGGGATCGCTGGGTGTTATTCGCAGGGCCGGGCGGTTGGTGAGGGTGCCGACCTGATTCGGTCTGTGCGGCCTGATCTGGTCACCTCGAACGAGATTTGTGCCGGCGATGTGGCTTCGTTGGTATCTGCCATGAATTCGGCTTGGCCTGGGGATCAGGTCTACTCCGCGTTCAACGCTGCTGTCCGGCGGGATACCGGGGGTGCTGTCACCTGTGTCAACGGGCAGGAGTACGGGAACGCTGTCGTCGGGCGGGTTCCTGCTGGTCGCTACCAGGGGGTTCGCGTCTGGCGTGGGAAGTACGCGAGTCAGGATGGCGGGAACGAGCAGCGGACTTATGTCTGTGCTCACGCGATTGGGGATCATGTGGGCTGTGCCACGCATTTGTCGGCCAGTGGTGAGGTTGTTGCGCTGGCTCAGTGCCGGGCTTTGATGTTCGAGGTCGTTCCTGCCGTTTTGGCTGCTGAAGGGGTTTCTGGGCGGACCGTTGTCGGTGGGGATTTCAATCTCGAGTACGACACCTCGGATCCGGAGAACGTTCAGAAGTGTGTTCCTCCTGGGCATGTTCGCAAGGGGGATGGGGATGTTCAGCATGTTGTTTTCTCTTCGGATGTTGGTTTTGTCGGTAGTTCTCGGTATGGGATGAGGTACACGGATCATGATGGGTGGTTGGTTCGGTTGAGCATGCCCTGATTTTTTTTGCTGTGCGGGGCCCCGGAGCCCGTCAGCTGATCAAGGACCGGCCAGCGCCGTTGGTGGGTCGATGGCACGCCTGGTGTCTTGGGCGGCTTGCTGTTGCGTTGTGGTCGCTGATCGCGTGGGGACCACCCCACCAGGCTGCTGTGAGAAAGCGTGCGTGCGGCTCGGCTTCGCGGGCCAGGGGTGGTGAAGTGAAAATACTTGGCGCGCGAAGTAGTGTCGTGCGCACGCTCGATGCTACGGAGGTGGGATGGCCGAGAACAGGAGTTCGTCGATTCGTCAGCACGTTCTCGACGCCGTCACCGACGGGACGCTCAAGCAGCTCGACCTCGACAAGCTCCTGGAAGTGCTGCTGGAGCGGTCTCGCGAGTTGTTCGCCGCGGACACCGTCACTGTGCTGTTGGTCGATCGCAGTGGCGTGCAGCTGGTGGCCCGGGCTACCTCCGGCTTGGAGGAAGAGGTCTTCCAAGGGGTTCGCGTGCCCGTCGGCAAGGGATTTGCCGGGCGGGTGGCTCAGCTGCGCGAACCCGTGCAGATCGAGCGGGTCGATCCCTCCACTGTGGTCAACCCCCTGTTGTGGGAGCACGGGCTTCATGCCCTGCTCGGTGTGCCGATGATCGCCCAGGGGGAGTTGACCGGGGTTCTGCACGTCGGCACCACCGCTTCTCGGAGGTTCACCGACGAGGAGGTCGATGCGCTTCAGCTCGTCGCTGATCGTCTTGCGGTCGCCGTCTACGTGGATCGGACTCGGTCTGAGCGGGCTGCCGCCACGATGTTGCAGGAGAGTTTGCTGCCGTCGCGGTTGCCCAGCACGGACGGGTGGGAGCTGGCTGCCCGGTACGTTCCCGGTGCCGAGAGCGGTGTCGGTGGGGACTGGTACGACGTTTTCGAGTTGCCTGGTGATCGCATCGGTGTGGTGATCGGGGACGTTGTCGGTAATGGGTTGCGGGCCGCTGTTGTCATGGGGCGGTTGCGGAGTGCGTTGCGGGCTTACGCGCTGGAGTACCTCGATCCGGCGCAGGTGCTCGGGAAGCTCGATCGCAAGGCCAGTTACTTCGAGACCAACACCATGGCGACTGTCGCCTACGCGATCATCGACACCGCTACCCACCGGATGAGCCTTGCCGTGGCCGGGCACCTGCTGCCCGTGCTCGCCGTGCCGGGGGAGGAGGCCCGGTTCGTGTCCGCTCCGATCGGGCCGCCCATCGGGTTCGACCTGGGGACCACCGGGCGGCGCAGCATCGGTGTGGACGTGCCGCCGGGGACGTTGATCGCGCTCTACACCGACGGGCTGGTGGAGCGGCGGGGGCAGGATCTGGACGACGGGCTGGAGATGTTGCGGCGGACCGTCAGCCCGATGGAGCCCGAGGCGGCCTGCATCCGGATCATGGCCACCATGGTCGGTGACCAGCCGGCTACCGACGACGTCGCGTTGGTTGCTATTCGGCACAGCGACTGACTTCGCGGGGACACGTGCCCCAATCCGCCGCACCAGCCGGTGGCGCCTACTACGGTGGTGATCGGCGGACGAGAGTGGCGTGAGAGGCAGGACCGGCGTGGCGTCGTGGACCGAAGTGATCAACTATGTCCGGCTGCGGTACGAGGTGCTCGAGGAGACCGACAGCTGGCTGCGCTTCCGGCTCGACACGGCGGGGGAGCGGACCCAGCAGGTCTCGGTGCACCACCTGCCTGATCTCGACGGCGCGGCGTGGGTCGAGATCTCCTCAGCCGTTGGACGGGCCGACGACATCGATTTGCGTCGTTTTCTCGAGCTGACCGGTGCGGGCGATGTCGGTGGCGCGGCCGTTGTGGACGGTGTCGCGTTGCTCAAGCACGTGGTGCCGCTGGTCGACATGAGCGTGCGGGAGGAGTTCGAGCGTCCGCTCACCCTGCTGGTCGGGCGAGCGGACTCCATCGAGCACGAGCTGACCGAGAAGGACCACTTCTAGGTCAGCTCCGCTGCGGACCTCTCCTTGTGGGCGGTCAGCAGCGCCAGCATGTCCGGCAGGTCGAAGAAGCGGGCCACGTCGAGCGCGGACTTCGGGCCCAGCGCGGGATCGGCGCCCGCCTCCAGCAACAGGGTGACGGTCCGCTCGGAGCGGCGGAAGACCGCCGCTCCGAGCGCCGTCTGTCCCCGGTCGTTGACCCTGCCGGTGTCGGCTCCCCGTTCCAGCAACGCCGCGACGGTGTCCGGGTGGACGTGGTACGCGGCGAGGATGAGCAGGGAGTCGCCGGAACCGTTGGTGAGGTTCACCGGGATCCCCGCGTCGATCGCCTCGGCCAGCCGCTCCGTGTCGCCGGTGCGGGCCAGGTCGAACATCGACTGCAGGAAGGTGAGCTCTTCCTCGGTGAGCGCTTCGGTCACGACCGGGCCCCTCAGGAGAGGGTCGCGGGGAAGCGGTCCCACACGCGGTGGGCGCCCAGCAACGTCATCAGCTCCGTGAACACCTTCGTCGCGTCGTCACCGGTCACGACACCCAGACCGGCGCAGCCGGCGGCCTCCAGGGCGACCTGTCCGGCACCCCACGCGCCGATGGCCTTCGCGTGGCGGAAGCACTCCTGGATCATCAGGACGACCCGCGGGTCGACGGCTCCGCCCGGTGCGCCCGCCTTCGCGTCCCTCGCCGGCACGGCGTCCGGGCCGGGAAGCGGGCTGCCCGCGAGCAGCAGGGCGTCGAACTCGACCGATCGCGCCGTGAGGAACGTCCGCTGGGCCACCAGGCCGCTGTCGCCGATGGGACCGCCCGTCGGGGCGATCAGCAACGGCACCATGCCGCCCGCCAGGATCGTCTCGCGGACCGTGCGCACGCCGTCGAGGTCGGCCGGGTCGACCACGATGCCGATCAGGCGGCCGTCGGTGGGCCAGGTCTGCCCGATCTGCGACAGCGCCGGGCTCGGCGCGACCTTCTTCGGCCGCACGGTCGCGGCCGGTGCCGGGAGGCCGAGGCCCGTGGCGACCTCGGCGCACAGCGTCGGGTCGACGTTGGCGAGCACCCGCAGCTGGCGTTCCTTGATGGCCTGCTCGTAGCACTTGCCGAGCTCGAAGGTGAACGCGCGCACGAGGTGTTCCTTCTCGACCGGCGACAGGCTCAGCCAGAACAGCCGCGGCTGCGAGAAGTGGTCGTCGTACGACGCCGGTGCCTCCCTGACCTTCGTGGCCCTGGGCGGCAACGGCTGCGGCACCTCGATCAGGGGCCGGTTCTCGGCGGTCGCCTCGAACGGGTTGCCGCCGTCGAGGGTGTTCGGCTTGTAGGGGGCCACACCCGCGTGCACGGCGTGCTGGTGGAAGCCGTCGCGGAACATGTCGTTGACCGGGACGTGCGGGCGGTTGATCGGAATCTGGTTGAAGTTCGGGCCGGCGAGCCTCGTCAGCTGGGTGTCGAGGTAGGAGAACAGCCGGGACTGGAACAGCGGGTCGTCGGTGACGTCGATGCCCGGCACCAGGTTCCCGAGGTGGAACGCGACCTGTTCCGTCTCCGCGAAGAAGTTCGTCGTGTTGCGGTTGAGCGTGAGCAGGCCGACCGGCTGCACCGGCGCGAGCTCCTCCGGCACGATCTTCGTCGGGTCGAGCAGGTCGATGCCCTCGAACGTCTGCCGCGGGGTGTCCGGGAAGATCTGCAGACCGAGCTCCCACTGCGGGTGCGCGCCGGACTCGATGGCGTCGGCGAGGTCGCGGCGGTGGAAGTCGGGGTCGATGCCGTTGATCATCTGCGCCTCCTCCCACACCAGGGAGTGCACGCCGAGCTTCGGCTTCCAGTGGAACTTCGCGAGAGCGGTCTCACCCTCCGCGTTGACGAGGCGGAACGTGTGGACGCCGAAGCCCTCCATCGTCCGGTAGGAGCGGGGGATGCCGCGGTCGGACATGTTCCACATGACGTGGTGGGTGGCCTCGGTGTGGATCGAGACGAAGTCCCAGAACGTGTCGTGCGCGCTCTGCGCCTGCGGGATCTCCCGGTCCGGGTGCGGCTTGCCCGCGTGGATGATGTCGGGGAACTTGATCCCGTCCTGGATGAAGAAGACCGGGATGTTGTTGCCCACGAGGTCGAAGTTGCCCTCCTGGGTGTAGAACTTCGTCGCGAAACCGCGGGTGTCGCGCACGGTGTCCGCCGAACCCCGCGAGCCCAGGACGGTCGAGAACCGCACGAACACCGGGGTCTCGACGCCGTCACCGAGGAAGGCGGCCATGCAGATGTTCGAAGCCGTGCCATAGCCCACGAACGTGCCGTGCGCACCGTAGCCACGGGCGTGCACGACTCGCTCCGGGATGCGCTCGTGGTCGAAGTGCATGACCTTCTCGCGCAGGTGGTGGTCCTGCAGCAGCGTCGGCCCGCGCTCGCCGGCCTTCAGCGAGTGGTCGGTGTCGCGGATCCGGGCGCCGACCGAGGTCGTGAGGAACTCGCCCTGCTGCCCCTTCGCGATCTTCGGGGCACCGGTCGGCGCTCCCGTCGGGGTCACCGTCTCGGGTGCGTCCTGGTCCGGCTTGGGAGGCAGCGGGCCCCGCGGCTCTGTGGGTTCCTCCAGCGCAGGCGGCTCGCTGTTCGGAACGCCGGGAATCGGCGGGTTCACCATCTCGGTGACCTTGTCCACCGCTTTCTCGACGGCTGCCTTCACGACCTTGCCTGGCTTGCGGGTGGCCACTGCATCCTCCTCGGAGCGGGAACGTCTGCCAGGCAGTACCCACGTTCGCGACGGATATGCATTGGGGTGTCAGGAAATTCTGCGCGGGTACTCCCATGCCGGTGATCTCCGGGAGATCGTCCCGGTCGTGTTGTCCCGGGCCTCACCGTCGTGCGGCACGGGCGGCAAGGGCGGACAGGCCGGCGAACGCGTTCCGCAGCTCCGCCGGTCCCACCACCTCGATTTCGGCGTCGAACCGGGCCAGCTTCGCGGCGAGCGCGGCCCACGACCACGAACCGGTCAGCAGCCGGGTCCGGGAAGGTCCCACCGCCTCGGCGGTGTCGTCACCGGTGAAGGGTGCCACGTCCTCGAGGGGAAGTTCGAGGACCACCTCGCCCCGGCACGGCCAGGCGGTGGTGTCCGAGCCCTTGAACCGGGCGGACAGGAACGCCGCGACATCGCCGCCGGGCACCTCACGCGGTGTGAACCGCGGCCCGTTGGGAACGCGCAATGTCATCCGATCGGCGCGGTAGGTGCGCCAGTCCTCGCGTTCCGTGCTCCACCCGACCAGGTACCAGCGGCCGGCCCTGACCACGAGGTGGTGCGGCTGCACCCGGCGCGGCGGCCCTCCGGGGTCCGGGCCTCCTGGATCTGGGCGGCCCGGTGGGCGGTAGTCGAACCGCAGTTCCTCGCAGGCGCGGACGGCGGTGCTCAGTGCGAGCAGCAGGTCGGTGTCCACCTGGGGACCTCGACCGGCTGGTTCGATCTCCAGCGCGTCGATGCGCTGCCGCAGCCGTGAGGGCATGACCTGCCGCACGGTGGCCAGCGCCCGTGCGGCGGCCTCCTCGATGCCCGCGCCGGTACCGACGGCGATCCTCAGCGCCACGGCGAGCGCGACGGCCTGCTCCTCGTCGAACAGCAGGGGAGGCACCTGGCTGCCCGCCTCGAGCCGGTAGCCGCCGTCGGGGCCCTTGACCGCCTGGACGAGGTAGCCGAGCTCGCGCAACCGGTCGACGTCGCGGCGCACCGTCCGCTCGCTGACGCCGAGCCGCCGGGCCAGCAGCAGGCCCGGCCAGTCGCGGCGGACCTGCAGCAGCGACAGCAACGACAGCAGGCGGCCCGAGGTGGTCGTCGACGGGGAGATCGGCATGGTCCCAGGGTGGCACGAGAAGAGGACGTTCCCTGTCCGCTACTGCTGACAAAGTCGCTCTCATCGCCGGAAACGCCCGGCATCGAGAACGAAGGAACGAACAATGCCGCTCAACGCTGTCGCCCACCTGAACTTCCGCGGCCAGGCCAGGGACGCCCTCGAGTTCTACCGCTCGGTCTTCGGTGGTCAGCTGAACGTCGTCACCTACGGCGACTTCGGGATGCCGGCGGAGGTACCCGGCGCGGGGAACGTCGTGTTCGGCGAGGTCGTCGCCGAGAACGGCTTCCGCGTCATGGCCTACGACGTGCCCGGCGCGGACCGGCCCCTCGCGACCGGCGAGCCCACCACCCGCCGCGAGAACGGCACCACGATCACCGAGGAGCCCTTCTTCCTGTCCGTGAGCGGCGAGAGCGCCGACGAGATCACCCCGGTCTGGAAGGGCCTCGCCGACGGCGCGACGGTGGTCGAGGAGTTCGGCCCGTCGCAGTTCTCGGCCGGCTTCGGGATGCTGACCGACCGGTTCGGCGTCACCTGGGTCGTCCAGGTCGCGGCCGCCCACGCCTGAGCCGAGTGAGGCGGGGTGCGCTCGCACCCCGCCTTCGGGAGGAACCCCATGCACACCCGCCCCCTCGGCCGCACCGGCATCCAGGTCAGCACCTTCACGCTGGGCACGATGATGTTCGGGCCGTACGGCAACCCCGACCGCGACGAGTGCGTGCGCATCGTCCACAGCGCACTCGACCGCGGGATCACCACGATCGACACCGCCGACGTCTACGGCGGCGAGGGCGAGACCGAACGCATCGTCGGACAGGCCCTGCGCGGCCGCCGCGACGACGTCGTCCTCGCCACCAAGTTCAACGGCCCGATGGGCCAGGACCCGAACCGGCGCGGCAGCTCCCGCCGCTGGGTCCTCGACGCCGTCGAGGGCTCGCTGCGCCGTCTCGGCGTGGACCACATCGACCTCTACCAGGTCCACCACCCCGAGCCCGGCACCGACGTCGAGGAGACGCTGAGCGCGCTGACCGACCTGCTGCGCTCGGGCAAGGTGCGGGCGATCGGCCACTCGAACCTGCCACCGTCGGACATCGTGGAGGCGCAGTGGGTCTCCGAACGGCGGGGCCTGGCCCGGTTCCGCAGCGAACAACCCCACTACTCGATCCTGAACAGGGGAGTGGAACGCGAGATCCTGCCGGTCTGCCGGCGCTTCGGGCTCGGCGTCCTGGTGTGGAGCCCGCTGTCGATGGGACTGCTGTCCGGCCGCCTCCGCCGCGGCAGCGCGGAGAAACCGTCAGCCGGCCGCCTGCACTGGGCTCCGCGGCACATGACCGACGAACGCAAGCTCGACGCCGTCGAAGCCCTCGCCGCCCTGGCCGACGAGGCCGGGTTGTCGTTGCCGCACCTCGCGCTGGGGTTCGTCACCGCCCATCCTGCCGTCAGCTCGGCGATCATCGGCCCGCGCACGCCCCGCCAGCTCGACGACCTGCTCGCGGGAGCGGACACCGTGCTCGGCGACGACGTGCTGGACCGGATCGACGAGATCGTCCCGCCGGGGACGGATCTGGGGCCGGTGGACGTGGAGTACGTGCCGCCCCAGCTGGCGCAGCCCGCACTGCGCCGCCGCTAACGACGTGCGGGCCGTGCCGGTTGGCACGGCCCGCATTCCGCTGCGACTAGCCCACCGCGGCCGGGACGGCGGGTTCGGCCTTCTCCCGTTCCGCCCGGACCGACGCGATGCCGGCTAGGATCAGCACGCCGCCGAACAGCTGCAGCGGGCTGAGCTCCTCGCCCAGCAGCAGCCAGGCGAACAGGGAGGCCGACACGACCTCGAGCAGGCCGATGAACGACGCCAGCCGCGAGCCGAGGATCCCGGAGGCGGTGATGCCGGACGCGTAGGCCAGCGCCGTGCCGATGACCGCCACCACGAGCAGCGGCACCCACCAGGCCGTGCGGGTGTCGAACAGGGTCAGGTCGGCGAACGTGGCCGTGAACGGCAGCAGGCCGAGCGCGCCGATGAGCGCGAGCACGGGCGCGGCCAGCAGCAGTCCCGCTCCGGCGAGCGCGACCGGCGGGAGGCCGTTGTTGGGGCGTGCGGCGATCGCGAAGTACACGGCGCACCCGATGGCGGCGCCGAACGCCGCGGCCAGGCCGATCGGGTCCACGGCCTGGATCGCGCCGGGACCGATCACCAGCACCAGGCCGCCGACCGCGAGCACCGAGCCGATCAGGACGACCGGTGCGGGCGTGCGCCTGCTGACCGCCCAGGTGAACCCGACCAGCAGCAGCGGCGCGAGGAACTCGATGAGCAGCGCCGTCGCCACCGGGATGCGCTGGATCGCGGCGAAGTAGAGGACCTGGGTGACCGCCACTCCGACCAGTCCCATGCCCAGCACCGGCCACCTGGCCCGCCAGAGCAGTGACCAGCGGCCGCGCAGCGAGATCAGGACGAACGGGAGCAGCACGAGCCCGGCCGTGAGCGCGCGGGCGGTGACGGCGGCCGTCGGGGACCAGCCCGCCTCCAGCAGTGGTTTGACGAACGCGCCGGAGGTGCCGAACGAGATGAACGAGACCACTGCCGCGATCAGGCCGGTGGTCTTCGACGGTGTACCCATGGGTGCGCGCCTCCCGGTTCCGTGCGGTGTCATGGTCTAACCTGAGTAACACCCCTGACGCTAAGCCGGTCTCGGTAAGGAGTCAAATTGCGTTTTGCCCCTGACACGGAGGAGGCCCTCGCCTTCGTGGTCGCGTTGTGCAACACCGACGCGTCCGCGTCCCGCAGCGGCGAGGACGAGCTGGACGAGGTCGACGGGCTCCAGGACCTGCTGAGCCGCTACAACTACACGGGTCGCGTCGACAACGACGAAGCGGAACTGCGCGACGTCCAACGCGCGCGTGCGCTGCTCAGGCACGTGTGGACCCTCGAACGCGATGACGCCGTCGAAGTCGTGAACAAGATGCTGCGCGACGCCAAGGCGCTTCCGTACCTCGTGCGGCACGACACGCAGGACTGGCACATCCACGCCACCGAACCCGACGCGCCGCTCGCCGAACGGGTGCGTGTGGAGGCCGCGCTCGCGCTCATCGACGTCATCCGGACGGACGAGATGGGCCGCCTGCGGGTGTGCGCCGCCGACGACTGCGCCGGGCTGCTGCTCGACCTGTCCCGCAACGGTCTCAAGCGGTTCTGCAGTGTGCGGTGCGGCAACCGGATGAACATGATCGCGTTCCGCGGGCGCAGGGCGGAGGGCGGCTGAGCGGCGTCACCTGACCCGGTGAATGTCGATTGTGGACATTCTCGAGTGGTACCTCCTCGAAGGTACTGGTGGCAGCCGTGAACTTGGAGGTGCGTCCGTGATCCTGCGCGACTACGGCTCTGATGCGAGGCAAGGCGACTTCGTGGAGTTCAGCCTCGACGCCCAGGAGAGGCGCAGGGGGATCGTGATGATGCTGCGCAGCGTGGGGAAGAAGCTCCACTGCGTCGTGCAGGACGAACTCACCCGCGACAGGTACGTGATCCCGGTGCAGCGGATCGCCTCGGTGCTCGAACGGTACGAGCCCTTCGGAGGTGTTCACACGGTCAGGTGAACGACTTGATCTTCTCGCCGCCTGTGCCTCACGCTGCCGCAATTCCACGACGTGCGAGCGAGAGGTGCCATGGAGCACGAGGAGAACTGGTTCAAGGGCGCTGTCTTCTACGAAGTCCTCGTCCGGGCGTTCAGCGACTCGAACGGTGACGGCACCGGTGACCTCCGCGGACTCGCGTCCAAGCTGGACTACCTGCAGTGGCTGGGCGTCGACTGCCTCTGGCTGCCGCCGTTCTACGCCTCGCCGTTGCGCGACGGCGGGTACGACATCAGCGACTTCCGCGCCGTCCTGCCGGAGTTCGGCACCGTCGAGGACTTCGTGCACCTGCTGGAGGAGGCGCACCGGCGCGGAATCCGGGTGATCACGGACCTGGTGCTCAACCACACCTCCGACGCCCACCCGTGGTTCCAGCGGTCGCGGGAGGATCCCACCGGTCCCTATGGCGGCTTCTACGTCTGGAGCGACGACGACTCGGCGTACGACGAGGCGCGGATCATCTTCGTCGACACCGAGACGTCGAACTGGACCTACGACCCGGTGCGCGGTCAGTTCTTCTGGCACCGCTTCTTCAGCCACCAGCCCGACCTCAACTACGACAACCCCGCCGTGCAGGAGGCGATGCTCGACGTCCTGCGCTTCTGGCTCGACATCGGCATCGACGGGTTCCGCCTCGACGCCGTGCCCTACCTGTTCGAGCGCGAGGGCACCCACTGCGAGAACCTGCCGGAGACCCACGACTTCCTCCGCAAGTGCCGCAAGGTCGTCGACGACGAGTACCCCGGCCGGGTGCTGCTCGCCGAGGCCAACCAGTGGCCGTCGGACGTCGTCGAGTACTTCGGTGACGGCGACGAGTGCCACATGGCGTTCCACTTCCCGCTGATGCCGCGGATCTTCATGGCCGTGCGGCGCGAGTCGCGGTTCCCGATCTCGGAGATCCTGGCTCAGACGCCCTCCATCCCCAAGAACGCCCAGTGGGGCATCTTCCTGCGCAACCACGACGAGCTCACGCTCGAGATGGTCACGGACGAAGAACGCGACTACATGTACTCCGAGTACGCCAAAGACCCGCGGATGAAGGCCAACATCGGCATCCGCCGGCGGCTCGCCCCGCTGCTGGAGAACGATCGCAACCAGCACGAGCTGTTCACCGCGCTGCTGTTGTCGCTGCCGGGCTCGCCCGTCCTCTACTACGGCGACGAGATCGGCATGGGCGACAACATCTGGTTGCAGGACCGCGACGCCGTCCGCACACCGATGCAGTGGACTCCGGACCGCAACGCGGGCTTCAGCGACTGCGACCCCGGCCGGATCTACCTGCCGGTGATCATGGACCCCGTCTACGGCTACCAGGGCCTGAACGTCGAGGCGCAGACGCGCAGCCAGTACTCGCTGCTCAACTGGACCCGCCGGATGATCGAGGTGCGCAAGCAGCACCGCGCGTTCGGGCACGGCGACTTCACCGAGCTCGGCGCGTCCAACCCCACCGTGCTGGCCTACCGCCGCCGGTTCGGCGCCGACATGGTGCTGTGCGTGAACAACCTGTCGCGCTTCCCGCAGCCCGTCGAGCTGGACCTCTCCGAGCACGCCGGCACCGTGCCGCTGGAGCTCACCGGTGGCGTGCGGTTCCCGGCCGTGGGCGAGCTGCCGTACCAGCTGACCCTGCCCGGTCACGGCTTCTACTGGTTCCAGCTGACCTCCGACGTCGAAGGTGGGGACAAGAAGTGACGACGAGCAGGGCCGTCGAGGTCCTTCCCTCGCCCGAGCAGCTGGACCGCTGGCTGCACGCGCAGGTCTGGTTCCGCGGCCGTGGACCGGTGGAGTGCTCGCAGGTGACGTTCCTGCGCGATGGAGACCCCGTGCTCGTGCACGTCGTGCTCGCGTGCGACGGGCGTCGGTACCAGCTGCTGCTGGGCGTGCGGGACGAGCTGCCGGAGCGCCTGGTGCACGCCCAGATCGGCACCGCGGGCGACCGCCCGGTGTACGAGGCGGTGTACGACCCGGAGCTGACCGCCGTGCTGCTGGACCACTTCGAGGCGTCCTCGGAGGTGGCGGACCTGCGGTTCCGCGGCGCCCTCGCCCCTCGCTACACCGCCGCGCCGGTGGGACGGCCGTTCTCCGGTCCGCAGCGCAACCGCTCGATCGTCTACGGGCAGCGGCACGTGCTGAAGTTCTTCCGCGAGCTGACGCCGGGCGACAACCCGGAACTGGTGCTGCTCACCGCCCTCGACTCGGTCGAGGACCCGCACATCGCCCGTCCGCAGGGAGCCCTGGAGACGGACCTGGACGGCGTGCGCACGACCCTCGCGGTGCTGAACGAGTTCGTCCCGCTCGGCGCCCTCGGCTGGCCCATGGCGACCGCCAGCGTCCGCGACTTCCTCGCGGTGCCCGGCGACGACCCGGCCGCCGCGGGCGGCGACTTCGCGGCCGAGGCGCACCGGCTGGGGCGGGCGGTCGCACGGGTGCACGCCGACCTGCGCACGACGCTCGGCGACCAGGTGGCCGGTCCGGACGACGAGGCGGAGTTCGTCTCGGCCATGCACAGCCGGCTGGACGCGGCACTGGCCGAGGTCCCGCGGCTGGAGGAGTTCGAGGCCGGGCTGCGCGCCCGGTTCGACGCGGTGCTGGAGACCGCGGGGCCGATCCGCCTGCAACGGGTGCACGGCGACCTGCACCTCGGACAGGTGCTGCGCTCACCGCGCGCGTGGGTGCTCGTCGACTTCGAGGGAGTGCCGCACGGCGACGCCGTCGAGCGTTCCCGGCCGCGTCCGGCCGCGTACGACGTGGCCACGGTCCTGCGGTCGTTGCACTACGCGGCGGCGCAGCTGCTGGTGGGTGCGGACGACGTCGACGCGTTGCTGCCCCTCGCGGCGCGGTGGCTCGGGCGCAACCGCACCGCGTTCTGCGACGGGTACTCCGAGGTGTCGGCGGACCTGCGGCGCGACGACGTGCTGCTGACCGCCGTGGAGCTGGACCGGGCGGTGCTGGAGGTGCGGCACGAGAACCGGTTCCGTCCGGAGTGGACGGTCATCCCGCTGTCGGCGATCGCCGAGGTGGTGACCGGCGAGCCGGTCTGGACGGCGTGACCGGGACGGGGGCGGGCCTGTGTGCGGCCCGCCCCCGCGGTTCGATCCGAAAATTCTTCATTCGCGTGTTTGGCCGGTCGGAGGCAGGGGTAGCCGGGACCGGCGTCAAGCAGTCGGCGCTTCCACGACCCCGACTGTCCCGAGGCGGCGATCCCCGTGAACCACACCTCTCTCGACCGTGCCATCCGCGACGCCCTGGCGCTCATCCGCGTCACCGCCGGCACGGATCTCGCGATCCAGGCAGAGCAGGCGCGCAAGTGCCTGGCGCAGGCGATGATGGAGTCCCCGGACGCTCCGCAGCAGGCGCTGGCCCACGTCGCGGCCGCCGACGAGCACCTCGAGTACGGGGAGCTCATGGAGGCGCGCATGCTGCTGACGGCGGCGCGCGGGTACCTGCCCGGCCGTCGCGCGGTGGTCGCGGCTCGCGCCTGACCTACGGCTGGTCCATCCCTCCCTCGTCGTGGGGTTCCGACTCGTCAGGTCCCCGGTGCGGCCCACCGGGGTTCTCGTCCGCGTAGGTGGGCCGGGTGTGCTCGCTGCCGATGTCGGCGTCCTCCAGCTCACTCTCGGCGGTCACGCGGTCGGGCTCCGGCTTCGTCATCGCCACTCCTCCTGCCAGTCGTGGTGGGTCTCGAAGGCGCCGGCGAGCAGTCGCAACGTCGCGCCGTCGTCGGTCCGCTCCACCTCTTCGCGCAGCAGGCCGACCTTCTCGGGGAACGGCACCAGGTCCGCCGGCGCCTGGACCGGGCCGGGCAGCAGGAGCAGGCCCGTGCCGTCGTCGGAGCGCGCGACGCGGAGCCTGCCGCGGCTCTCCGCCTCGTCCAGCAACGGCAGCTTCTCCTGGGCCAAGCGCTTCTCGTCCTCGTCCAGCCGGTCGAGCACGAACCGCCGCAGTTCATCGGTGTCCATGACACAGGGGTATCCGCTGAGCCGCCGGGTACGCCTGGCGACAGCAGCTTCCGGGAA
>NZ_DATLEC010000087.1:0-26715 GCF_035525475.1 Lentzea sp.
GAACACGACCTTGTCGCCGATGCGCAACGACCCCTCGTGGCAGCGGATGGCGTTGCCGTCGCCGATGTGCACCCAGCGCCCGATCTCCAGGCGTCCGTAGCCGGGGCGGGCCATGACGTCGACGCGCCTTCCGAAGAACACCATGCCGCGCAGCACCACGTGGGGGTTGAGCAGCCGGAACTTGAGCAGCCGCCAGTAGCGGACCAGGTACCACGGGGTGTAGGCGCGGTGGCGCAGGACCCAGCGCAGGGAGGCCAGCGTGAGGAAGCGCGCCTGCATCGGGTCCCGGCGCGATCTGGCCCAGCGCGTCCAGACCGGAGCGCCCCACATCGAAGTCATGGACGAAGACTCTAACTTCGGCCGGCCGGTGACCGGGAAACGGTTCTGCTGTCGCGCGCGGCGCGCACCAGGGGACGTGAGGCAGGCTGAGGGGCATGGCGACTCCTCTCATCATCGACACCGACCCCGGCGTCGACGACGCGTTCGCGATCGCGCTCGCGGCCCGCAGCCCCGAGGTCGACCTCGTCGGCCTGACCACGGTGTTCGGCAACGTCGGGCTCGAGCTCACCACCGCCAACGCCCTGCGGCTGCTCGCGCACCTCGGCCGCACCGACGTGCCCGTGGTCAAGGGCAGCGCGGGCACGGGCGGCGCGGCGGACGTGCACGGCGAGGACGGGCTCGGCGGGCAGGCGCTCACGTTGCCGGAGAACCCGCGGGCCATCGCGGGCGACGACCCCACGCGGTTCTTCGCCGACACCCTCACTCCGGACACCGTGGTCGCCGCCATCGGGCCGCTCACCAACATCGCCAGGGCGATCGAGGCCGGCGTCGAGTTCCCGCGGCTGATCGTCATGGGCGGCGGGCTCGGGCTCGGCAACACGACGGCGCGGGCCGAGTTCAACTTCTGGGCCGACCCCGAGGCCGCCCAGGTCGTCATCCGCAGGGGCAACCCGATCATCGTGCCGCTCAACCTCACCCAGCGGTGCATCGCCGACACCGAGTTCCTCGCGAACGTCGACCCGGTGCTGAGCAACCTCACCGGCACCTACAGGGCCTATCTCGCGCGCCACCAGGAGCAGAACCACTCCCACCGGGAGGAGGGCATCCTGGTCCACGACGCGGTGGCCGTCGCGGAGGCGATCGTGCCCGGCACGCTGAAGCTCGCCGTCCACGGGCTCGACATCGACGACGAGGGTGCGCTCGTCGGGGGAAAGCACCAGGTCGAGGTCGCGGAGGAGACCGACTGGCCCGCGCTGAGGTCCTTCATGGAGCAGCGCTTGTCCGTTTGACGACAACTTCGCGTCGCTCTCTGGGGTTGGGCGCGCACGGAAAGTAGGGTCCGCGACCATGCAGCGAAGAGTCCTCATGACAGCTGCGGTGGCGGCGGCCATGACGTTCGGAGTGGTCCCTGCCTCCGCTCAACCCCGAGTCCAGGTGGTGCCGGATCCGGCGGCACACGTGAACCCGTTCATCGGCACGACCAACCTCGGGAACACCTTCCCCGGCGCGGTCGTGCCGTTCGGCATGTTCTCCTTCAGCCCGGAGGCGAGCAGGGGCAACACCCTGCGCGCCGCGGCTCCCGGCGGGTACCGGTACGACGCCACGAAGATCCGCGGCTTCAGCCTCACCCACATGTCCGGGACGGGGTGCGCGGGCGGAAGCGGTGACATCCCGATCTTCCCGCACGTCGGGGCCGTCACCACGTCGCCGACCACGGACGCGACCGACGCCGTCTACGCCAGCGAGTTCGCGCACGCCGACGAGGTGGCCAAGCCCGGCCGCTACGACGTGACGCTCAAGTCGGGTGCGAAGGCCGAGCTGTCCGCCACCGAACGCACCGGTGCCGCCCGGTTCAGCTTCCCCGCCGACAAGCCGGCGACGGTGCTGATCAACACCTCCAAGTCGCAGGTCGGCTCGAGCGACGCGCAGACCGTGATCGACAAGGACAAGCGGACGATCACCGGCAGCGTCACGAGCGGCAACTTCTGCGGCTACATCAACCAGGTCGGCCGCCGCAGCTACTACACGCTGCACTTCGTGGCGGAGTTCGACCAGGCGTTCACCGAGGTCGGCACGTACCAGGACAACGTTGTCACGCCCGGCGGCACCAGCGCCCGGGGCGGCACGACGTACGGCACGAACGGCTGGCCGGTGCTGGGCAAGGGTTCCGGCGCCTACCTCGGTTTCGCGCCCGGCAGCCAGGTCGGCGTCAAGGTCGGCATCTCCTACGTGAGCCTGGACAACGCCAAGCAGAACCTGAAGGCGGAGAACAAGGGTCAGTCCATAGAGGACATGCGGGACAACGCGTACATCGCGTGGCAGAAGCAGCTCAAGCGCATCGAGGTCGGCGGCGGCTCCGATGACGAGCGGACCAGGTTCTACACCGCGCTGTACCACTCCCTGTTGCACCCCAACCTCTTCAGCGACGTCAACGGCGAGTACGCCGGGTTCGACGGCAAGGTCCACAGGATCGACAGGAGCAGGCAGAAGGCCCAGTACGGCACGTTCTCCGGCTGGGACATCTACCGCTCGCAGCTGCAGCTCCTCACGCTGCTGGAGCCGCAGATCGGGTCGGACATCGCGCAGTCGCTGCTCAACCAGGCCGACCAGAACAACGGCGTCTGGGACCGCTGGACGCACAACGGCGGCGGCACGCACGTCATGAACGGCGACCCCGCGCCGATCGCACTGGCGGCGATCTCCGCGTTCGGCGGCGACAGGTATGACATCAGGTCGTCGCTGAAGTCGTTGGTGAAGGCCGCGACCGTGCCCACGGCATTGGACCTGAGCAAGGACGGCTGGGCCGTCATGTCGGTCGGGCAGCGGCCGTCGCTCGACAAGTACCTGCAGAACGAGTACATGCCGTCCGTGTCGAACGCGTGGGGTGGTGCGGCGGAGACCCTGGAGATCTCCGCGGCCGACTTCGCGATCAGCCAGCTCGCCGAGCGCACGGGCGACAGGAAGGTCGCCAAGACCTTCGCCGAACGCGCGCAGTGGTGGCAGAACAACTTCGACCCCGTGGCGGACAGGACCGGCGGCTACATCCGCAACCGCAACGCCGACGGCACGTGGGTCAAGGACTTCACGCCCGACACCGGCAACGGGTTCGTCGAGGGCAGCAGCGCCCAGTACACGTGGATGGTCACGCACAACGTGGCCGGGCTCGTGGAGTCGCTGGGCGGCAAGGACCGCGCCAACAAGCGCCTCGACGACTTCTTCCACAACGCCGACGGCAGCTGGGCCCTCACCGGCCAGGGCGGCGCGAAGTCCGAACTGGACAACGAGCCGTCGGTGAACGTGCCGTGGCTCTACAACTACACGGGCCAGCCGGCGAAGACGCAGGAGACGCTGCGCGAGACGATCAGCACGCTGTGGAAGAACGCCCCCGGCGGCATCCCCGGCAACGACGACCTCGGCGCGATGTCGTCGTGGTTCGTCTTCACGTCGATGGGCATCTACCCGCAGGTGCCGTCACGCGCCGAGCTCGTGCTGAGCAGCCCGCTGTTCACGTCGGTGAAGATCAACCGCGGCGGCGGCAAGGACATCACGATCAACGCGCCCGGCGCGAACACCGCCACGAAGTACGTGCAGTCGTTGAAGGTCAACGGCCGCGCGTCCTCGAAGACGTGGCTGCCCGAGTCGTTCGTGGAACGCGGCGGCAAGCTGGACTTCGTGCTCGGCAAGACGCCTTCGACGTGGGGCACGGGCGCTTCCGACGCGCCTCCGTCGTTCCGCGACGGCGAGCAGCCGATCAAGCACGACCAGCCGTACTACCTCACCGTCGAACCGCGCCAGCTCGTCGTCGAGCCGGGCAAGTCCGTGACGGGGAAGGTCAACGCGGTCAAGCTGTACGACGGCGACCCGAAGGCGACGTACACGATCACCGGTTCGGACGCGCTGGAGTTCACGCCGGTGAGCGGCACCGTGCCCGGCGAGTTCACGGTGTCGGCCGACGCCGGGACGCCGCAGGGCTTCTACGACATCACCGTCACGGTCACCGTGGAGGGCGCCGCGAAGCCGGTCGTCCTGCCGCAGACGGTGAAGGTCGCGCCTGCTGGCAGCATGCTCGCCGCCGTGAACAACGTCGGTGCCTCCGCCGACGCCACCGGCGAGGGCGACTTCGACGGCGGCGGCTACAGCTACTCGCGGGAGGCGCTGGCCGCGGCCGGGCTCCCGCCGGGCGGCACCGGCACCGTCGACGGCCTGACGTTCACCTGGCCGTCCTCGCCTCCCGGCCGCGCCGACAACGCGACCGCGGCGAAGCAGACGCTCACCCTGTCCGGCACCCGCCTCGCCTTCGTCGGTTCGGCGGCGAACGGGGCGCGGACCAAGGCGGCCACCGTGACGTTCACGGACGGCACCACGGCGTCGGTGGACATCGGCTTCAGCGACTGGACGCTGGGCGGCGGCGGGGCGGCACCGAGCTACGGCAACGTGATCGTCGCGAACACGCCGTACCGCAACCAGCTCGGCGGCGGCAGTGAGAAGGTGGCCACGCACATCTTCGCGACGAAGACGTACGCGGCACCGGAGGGCAAGACGCTGGCTTCCGTGGTGCTGCCGGAGGACGGCGACATGCACGTCTTCGCGGTGGCCCTCGGGTAGCTCGCTCGAGCGGAGGTGGTTCCTGTCGCAGGCATGACAGGAACCACCTTCGTCGGCCCCTCGAGCCGCAGCCAATAAAGTGGGGCGGTGTTCCCGGTTCACGAACGCGACCAGCTGCGCCGCGACCTCGTCAACGCCGCGGAGATCGACCCGCGCGTGGTCGGGGCGGCGCTGACGGGCTCGGCCGCCGTGGGCGGGGAAGACCGCTGGTCGGACATCGACTTCGCACTCTCCGTCGACCGCGACATGGACGCGGTGGTGACCGACTGGACCGCGTTGCTGTACGTGTGCGACGCGGTCGGCCATGTCGACGTGCGGCACGGTTCGGTGCTCTTCCGCGTCTTCCTGATGCGCTCGACGCTGCAGGTGGACCTCGCGTTCTGGCCTTCGTCCGAGTTCGGCGCGACGGGGCCGACGTTCCGGCTGCTGTTCGGTGACGCCAACGAACTGCCGCAGTCGCCCCAGCCGGATCGTGCCGAGCTCATCGGGCTCGCCTGGCTGCACGGGCTGCACGTGCGGTCGTCGATCGCGCGCGGGCGGGTGTGGCAGGCGCTCCACATGCTCAACGGGATGCGCGACCACGTGATGTCGTTGCGCTGCCTGGCGGAGGGCGTCAACGCGGTGCAGGGGCGTGGGCTGGACGACCTGCGGGATGCCTCCGCGTTCACCGGGACGGTCGCTCTGTCGACGCATCCGGACGAGCTGAGCCGGGCGTTCCACGTGCTGACCGGGCTGTTGCTCTGCGAGATCAGCGACTCGGGACTGGCTCAGGCCGTGCGGGCGCTTTCTCCCGGAGCAGCAACCCGGCGGTGAGCAGCACCAGCACGGCCGCGGAGCCGTGCACCGCGAGCGCGTAGCCCACCGAGCCGCCGTGCGTGATGACGGCGAAGCAGTCGCCTATCGGGATGATCGAGTCGGCCAGGACCACCCAGCCCAGTGCTCGTCGGTGCCCCATCAGCAGCAGGATCAGTGCTGTCAGGGCGTAGGCGAGGTCGCGGACGCCCTTCACGACGTAGAACGCGCCCGGGTCGGTGGTGCCGAACCCCGCTGCCGCGCCGTCGCCGTTGAGCAGGAAGTTCAGGCCGAAGACGAACCCCGCCAGCACGACGAGCCACGACAGGACCGTGGTGATCCGCATTTCATCCTCCAGGAAATCTAGCGTTGCTAGGTGATGGAGCGACGCTAACAGAGCGAGCGCTCGGATGTCTAGCGGTGCTAGATTTAGCTCGTGAGCATCCAGAACCGGCGTGAGCGCGAGCGTGCCGAACGCCATCAGCTGATCATCGACGCCGCTCGTGAGCTGGCGGAGGAGGAAGGCTGGGACGCGGTCACCACGCGCAGGCTCGCCGACAAGGTCGAGTACAGCCAGCCGGTGCTCTACAGCCACTTCAAGGGCAAGGACGCGATCGTGCGCGCGGTGGCGATCCAGGGTGCCGGTGAGCTGGCCAGGCAGCTGCGCAAAGCCCGTCCGGAGAAAGGTGGGTCACGGCTGCGCGCCGCCGCGGAGGCGTACCTGGAGTTCGCGCGGGAACGGCCGGCGCTCTACGACGCGATGTTCGTGCAGCGGGTCGACATCCCGTTCGGCACCGACGACGTGCCCCAGGAACTGCGCGACGCGTTCGGCGAGCTCGTCGCGGCGGTCGAACCCGTCAAGGGCGGGAGGGACCTGGAGACGTTGACCGAGCTGTTCTGGAGCACCCTGCACGGCATAGCCACGCTGACGCAGGGGAAGCGGCTGCGGCCCGGCCACCACGAGGCGCGGCTCGACCTGGCGCTAGGTGCGTTCAGCCTGGCACAGCAGGAAGACCGGCCTTGACCCGACGCGGGTGAGCACGGCGGTGGCCTCCGACGGGCCGGAGAGCTTCAGGCGCTTGCGCAACGTGTTCGGGTCGACGTCGAGGCCGCGCACCAGGATCTCCAGCCGGCCGACGCCGCGGGTCTTCAGCAGCGACTTGAGGGATTTCTCCGCGTAGTGGCCGTGTTCGAGCACGCGGAACGCGCGGATGCCCGGAGGCGGCACGGAACCGCTCAGGTAGGCGATGCGCTCGTCGAGCTGCCACAGGCCGTGGCGGGCCGCGTAGTGGCGCACCAGGCCCGCGCGGACGACGGCGCCGTCCGGGTCGACGAGCCACTCACCGGGCGGGGCGACCGGGCAGTCGTCGGGTTCGGCGTCGGTGATCGTCCACGACGAAGAGCCGTGCAGGACGGACGCGCGGCGTGAAACCCCTGGTGCGGCAAGGCCTCGCGTCCACAGGCAGGCCTCGCGGACCGCGCCGTCGAGCGACACGACCTCGATCTCGTCGGCCCAGGGAGCCACCGCGAAGTCGATGCCGGGAGCGCACTTCACCGCGAGGTCGACGCCCGCGTAGACGGACGACAGCTCGTCCAGCGGTGGCAGGAAGTCCGAGGGGTTCCACTTGCGACGGCCGGAGGAGTCGCGACGGGCGGGGTCCGCGGTGACGGCACCGGCGCGGGACACGGGCCGCAGGGCGTCGGCCTGCACGACCAGCTGACCAGGGACGTTGTTGCGCGCCATGGCGAGCCGCACCGGATCGAGGTCCGAGCCCACGCAACGGGAAGCCACCGAGCTCAACGCGAAGAGGTCCGCGCCGATCGAGCACGTGACGTCGTGGACGTCGCGGCCGGCGAACCGTGCGGCGCGGTGCCGGGCGACAGCGGACGCCGTGGCCTGCTGCAGAGCGTCGTCGGTGAAGAGCCACGACGACGAGGAGTCCAGTTTGGACGCTGCCCGGCGGCGCAGCAGCACGGTTTCCACGACCGGGGCGAACGACTCGCCCAGCAGCTTGCGGGCCACACCGACGTCGTGCAACCGAGAAGCGTCGGTGAAGGGCAACGCGTCCACCTCGGCCAGCGCGGCGACTCCGGCGTCGGAACGCAGGAACGCCACGTCGGACGAGGTGAACGCGTATCCCAACTCAGGAAGACTTCTCGCCGGTGATCGACACGTTGTAGAAGACCTCGCGCGGCAGGACCTTCGACAGCACGTTCTGGTCGACCCACGAGAGGTTCTGCCAGGTGCGGTAGGCGAACATCGCCCAGCCGAAGCCCAGCTTCTCGCGCGGCACGGCGGCCTCGAACGTGCGCACCGGCCAGCCGAACAGCGCGGCGGACAGCTCGTCGGTCACCGCGCGGACGCCGACGGCACCGGCGCGCCTGGCCGTCGCCTCCAGCTGGTCCGGGTCGAACGTGTGCAGGTCGACGACGGCTTCGAGCGCGGCGGCGCGAGAGGACTCGTCGAGCTCCTCCTGCGGACGGCGCCACTCGCCCAGCGCGGGCACGGCCTTGGTGACGGTGGTGGTCAGCCACCACGTCGCCTGGCCGAGCTTGCGGGCGTAGAAGTTGCCGATGTTCGTCGGGTCGCCCGCGAACACGAACTTGCCGCCGGGCTTCAGCACGCGCAGCACCTCGCGCATCGCCGCCTCCACGTCGGGGATGTGGTGCAGCACCGCGTGGCCGACGACGAGGTCGAACGTGTTGTCGTCGTACGGGATCCGCTCGGCGTCGGCGACCCGGCCGTCCACGTCGAGACCGAGGTGCTCGGCGTTGCGCAGCGCCACCTCGACCATGCCGGGCGAGAGGTCGGTGACCGAGCCCTTCTTGATCACGTCGCCCTGCATGAGGTTCAGCAGGAAGAAACCCGTGCCGCAGCCCAGTTCGAGCGCGTGCTCGTACGGTCCGACGTCACCGGCGGCGGCGCGGAACCGGTCCGTGGCGTAGGTGATGCAGCGCTCGTCGTAGGAGATCGACCACTTCTCGTCGTACGTGCCCGCTTCCCAGTCGTGGTAGAGCACCTGCGCGAGCTTGGTGTCCCTGTAGGCCGCCTCGACCTCTTCCGCCGTCGCGTGCGGGTTGGGTGCCGGATCAGTTGCCACTGAACTTCGCCTTTCCGGGCCCGTTCGCGATGAACGACTCGACGCCCGCCTTCTTGTCCTCGGTCGCGAACAACGCCGCGAACAGGTGGCTTTCGAGCTTCAGGCCCGACTCCAGGTCGGTGTCGAGGCCTCCGTCGACGGCGGCCTTGGTCGCCGCCAGGGCGAGCACCGGCCCGTTCACGAACTGCTTCGCCCAGCGCACCGCGGCCGCGTACACGTCGTCGGGTGCGACGACCTCGTCGACCATGCCGATCTCCAGCGCTTCCTGGGCGCCGACGAACCGGCCGGTGTAGAGCAGGTCCTTGGTCTTCGACGGGCCGATCAACCGGGCGAGGCGCTGCGTGCCGCCGCCGCCGGGGATCAGGCCGAGGAGGATCTCGGGCTGGCCGACCTTCGCATTGTCGCCGGCGATGCGGCGGTCGCAGCCGAGCGCGACCTCGAAGCCGCCGCCCAGCGCGTAGCCCGTGATCGCGGCCACGGTCGGCTTCGGGATGGTGGAGAGCGCCCCGAGCGCGTCCGACAGGCCCTTGGCCCGCAGCGTCATCTCGGCGTGGGAGATCTGCGCGAACTCCTTGACGTCCGCGCCGGCCGCGAAGACCTTCTCGCCGCCGTAGACGATGACCGCGTAGACGTCCGCGCGCTCAGAGGCCTCCTTGGCGGCGGCCTGCAGCTCGGTCTGCACCTGCCGGTTCAGGGCGTTCATCGGCGGCCGCTCCAGGCGGATCGTGCCGATCCCGTCCTCCACCTCGAGCCTCACGAACTCAGCCACTTGGGTGCCCTCCTACGTTGTCGCGACCGCAGTGTCACGTTACCCGGCAGTAGCTTGTCAGACCTTGCGGCGTGCGAAGAAGCGGTCTCCCGCTTTCTGCAGCTCCAGGTCCTGACCGAAGGTCTTCGAGAGGTTCTCCTCGGTGAGGGTGTCCTCCAGCAGGCCCTGGGCGACGACCGAGCCCTCGCGCAGCAGCAATGCGTGGGTGAAGCCCGGCGGGATCTCCTCGACGTGGTGCGTGACCAGCACCATCGCGGGCGCGTCCGGGTCCATCGCGAGCTCGGTGAGCTTCGCCACGAGGTCCTCGCGGCCGCCGAGGTCGAGGCCCGCGGCGGGTTCGTCGAGCAGCAGCATCTCGGGGTCGGTCATCAGGGCGCGGGCGATCAGCGTGCGCTTGCGCTCGCCCTCGCTCAGCGTGCCGTAGAGGCGGTCGGCGAGGTGCTCGATGCCGAGCGTGCCGAGCAGCTCGCGGGCGCGGCCGGTGTCCTGCTCGCCGTACTCCTCGCGCCACCGGCCGAGCACGCCGTAGCCGGCCGACACGACGACGTCGACGACCTTCTCGTCGGCGGGCACGCGGCCGTTCAGCGCCGCGGAGCACAGGCCGATCCGGGGCTTGAGCTCCTGGACGTCGGTCTTGCCCAGACGTTCACCCAGGAGGTGGACCTTGCCCTTGGTCGGGTGCAGCTCGGCGCTGGAGAGGCGCAGCAGGGTCGTCTTGCCCGCCCCGTTGGGGCCGAGGACCACCCAGCGCTCGTCCAGCTCCACGCTCCAGTCGATGTTTCCGACCAGCGTGTTCTTCCCTCGACGGACCGATACGCCCGCCATGTGCACGACCAGATCTGTCACGTCGACGTCCGCCACGGCTCCATTGTTCCCAACGACCATCCGCGGGTCCTCCATCGGGGTGTCCCTCGCGACGGGCCGGGGGTCGCTGCGCCGCCTGTGTGAACCCTCAAGTTTTTTGTCGGTGGCGGATGCCAAGATCGGGGGCATGGCTACCCGACCCGAGTCCGAGGTGCTGGCAGGCCGTCCGTTCCCGCTGGGAGCGCACGCCGAGGCCGGTGGTGTCCGCTTCGCGGTGACGTCCCACGTCGCCGACGCGGTCGAGGTGTGCCTGGTCGGCGACGACGGCTCCGAGAAACGGGTCGAGCTGACCGAACGGACGTTCGGCGTGTGGCACGGTCTCGTGCCCGGCGTCACGCCCGGCCAGAAGTACGGCTTCCGCGTGCACGGGCCGTACGACGCGGGCCGCGGGCTGCGCTGCAACCCGGCGAAGCTGCTGGTCGACCCATACGCGCGGCAGATCACCGGCAGGATCACGAACCTGGAGGCGTCGCTCGGGTACGTGGGCGACCCGATGCACGGGCCGCCTTCGGCCGTCGACTCGCTCGGCAGCGTGCCGCTGAGCGTCGTGAGCTCGCCGGGCGGCGCCGCCACGGGTGTGAAGCCCGAGGTGCCGTTCGAAGAGGCCGTCATCTACGAGCTGCACGTCAAGGGCTTCACGAAGAACCACCCGGACATCCCGGAGCGGCTGCGCGGCACGTACCTGGGGCTCGCGCACCCGGCGGCGATCGAGCACCTGACCCGGCTCGGTGTCACCTCGGTCGAGCTGCTGCCCGTCCAGGCGTTCCAGGACGAGCCGTCGCTGATCAGCAGGGGTGCGTGCAACTACTGGGGCTACTCGCCGCTCGGCTACTGCGCGCCCCACGCGGGGTATGCGAGCGAGCCGGGCAACGAGGTCCAGGAGTTCAGGACGATGGTCGCGGCCCTGCACGCGGCGGGCATCGAGGTCCTGATCGACGTCGTCTACAACCACACGTGCGAGGGCGGGCCGGACGGGCCGACGATCTGCTTCCGCGGGTTCGACGCGCCGGGCTACTACCTGCACGCGGGCGGCGGCAGCACCGTCGACATCACCGGCTGCGGCAACACCCTCGACGCCGGGTCGCCGCAGGTCGTGCGCCTGGTCACCGACTCGCTGCGGTACTGGGCGGAGGAGATGGGCGTCGACGGGTTCCGGTTCGACCTCGCCTCGACCATGGGCAGGCCGGGCGGCGGCTTCTTCGACCGCGACTCGGCGCTGCTCACGGCCATCACGACGGACCCGGTGCTGTGCCGCGCGAAGCTGATCGCCGAGCCGTGGGACGCGACGGGCGACGGGTACCGCGTCGGCGACTTCGGCATGCAGTGGGCGGAGTGGAACGGCCGCTACCGCGACACGGTCCGCGACTTCTGGCGCGGCCACACGTCGGTGCGCGACCTCGCCTACCGGTTGTCCGGGTCGAGCGACCTCTACGCGGACGACCTGCGCCGGCCGTGGCAGTCGATCAACTTCATCACCGCGCACGACGGGTTCACGTTGCGTGACCTGGTGTCGTACAACGACAAGCACAACGAGGAGAACGGCGAGCAGAACCGCGACGGCACGAACGACAACCGTTCGTGGAACTGCGGCGCCGAGGGTGAGACGTCCGACCCGGAGGTCCTCACGCTGCGCGCCAAGCAGGCGCGCAACCTGCTCGCGACGCTGCTGCTGTCCACCGGCACGCCGATGATCGTCGCGGGCGACGAGATGTGGCGCACGCAGGGCGGCAACAACAACGCCTACTGCCTGGACAACGCCGTGTCGTGGGTCGACTGGACGGAGACCGAGGCGGGCAAGGCGCTGCTCGGCTTCACCCAGCGCCTGATCGACCTGCGCGCGTCCTCACCGGCGTTGCGGCAGCCGGAGTTCTTCGAGGCCCGCACGACACCCAGCGGCAACCCGGACCTGGTGTGGTTCCGGCCGGACGGCCGCGAGATGGCCGAGACCGACTGGTTCGACGAGGGGCGCCGCACGCTCGGCATGTTCATCGACGGCTCCAACTGCCTCTCGCGCACGCGGGACGGCGAACTGGTGTCGGACGACTCGTGGCTGCTGCTGATGCACGCCGGCGCGGAGGCGGTCACCGTGACGCTGCCGCACGAGCGGTACGGGCCGTCGTACGAGCTGTTCCTCGACACGACGACGGCGGACGGCTCCCCCGCGGCGCCCGGTTCGCTGGCACCTCGGGCGAAGGTGGTGGTCGAGGCGCGGTCGCTGTTGTTGCTGCGCGTGCCCCGCTGACCGCTTTCGTGTCAACACGGCGGACCACCAGGTGGACGCTCTAGCCACCCTCCGAGAAGGTCTGGCACCATCAGGTTCGTGGTCGTCTACTGCTGGACCGACCGCACGATCGACCTCGTGCTCGTGGCGTCGTGCGGGTGTAGCTCGACGCGACGCACGCGCTGAGGCGCCCTGCGTCGCGTCTTGATCGCTACCCCGTACCCACGTGGCATCAGGAGCGAACCCGGTGACTTCGACGTTTGCCGACCAAGATCAATTCGACCTGCACCCGGCGCTGGACAGCCGGCTGCTGCGGGACGTGATCCACCCGTCCCGGTCCCTGTGGACGCCGCGCGAGCTGCGCGACCTCACCTCCTACGTGGCGAGCGAGCTCACGACGGGCCTGCTCTCGATCCTCGACTACACGCCGGAACGCCGCTGGTGGGCGCGCCTCGGCCTGACCGAGGGCGTGGAGCTGTGGCTGCTGTCGTGGCTGCCGGGCCAGGGCACCGAACCGCACGACCACGGCGGTTCGGCCGGGTCGTTCACGGTGCTGACCGGCAGGCTGCGGGAGGACTACCGCTACCCGGCGGGCCCGATCCGCTCGGCGGTGCGCGAGACCGGCGACGCGCTGGGCTTCGGCTCGGGCCGCGCGCACCAGGTGCTGAACCCGTTCGACGGCCCGGCCGCCACCGTCCACGCCTACTCCCCGCCGCTGGTGCCGACGCGCGAGTACGCGTCGCTGCTCGACATCCCCGACGCGATCCCGCCGCTGCCCGCGCAACGCCTGCCGTTGTCGGAGCTGCGCCGGCTGGCCGACCAGGAGGGCCCGTGAGCAAGGTCGACGCGATTCTCGAGGAGGCCCGCTCGCACCTGTCGCGGCTGGAACCGCACGAGCTGCACGGGCTGGAGGACGCGCTGGTCGTCGACATCCGGCCCGCGCACAACAGGCTGGCAGAGGGCGAGATCGAGAACTCCGTGGCGGTCGAGCGGATCGTGCTGGAGTGGCGGCTCGACCCGGCCGGCGAGTGGCGGATGCCCGGCTTCGACGCCGGCACGACCGTCGTCGTGGTGTGCAACGAGGGCTGGGCGTCGTCGCTCGCGGCGCGGGACCTGCAGCGGATCGGGCTGGCGAACGCCACGGACCTGGTGGGCGGGTTCCGGGGGTGGCGGGCGGCGGGGCTGCCGGTGGTGCAGGGCGGGTCGCAGCCGGTGGTCTGACGGCCCACCTGAGACGCACACCCCAGGGCGGTTCCGCGATCTTGGCGTGGAACCGCTCCCCCACAGGTAGCGTCTGGAGACCGTGACAGTTGTGCGCTGGGTCGCGACGGCCCTGGTGGTGGCCGGCACGATCGCCTGGACCCTCTCCGGTTTCCTCTTAGGCCTGGCGGGAGCGTTCGTCGGCCTGCTGCTGGCACTGACCGCGCCCCAGGCGGGGCTCGCGCTCGGGGCCGTCCTCTTCGGACTGCGGATCACGCACGTGATCATCGGCGTCGGCGGCGAGCTCAAGTCGTGGACCTGGACGAACCGGCGGGTCGTGCTGCGCACCATCCCCGTGCTCGCCACCATCGGCATCACCGGGCTGAAGCCGGGGGTGCGGCGGCGGACCGTTCTCACCGGGGCGTTCGCGATCTTCTTCTGCGCCGTGGTCGTGGCGCTCACGTGGCTCGCCACCGGGTCGGCGTTCGGCAAGGGCCTGGCGCTGGCGGCGACCGCTTGTTTCCTGCTTCAACTGGTACCCGTCGAGCAGCCCGGCAACACGAGTCTCGGCTGGTTCGTCTTCACGCTGCCGAAGCTGTCGGGGCGGCCGTTGGAGGAGCTGGAGGCGCGGCCTCGGGTGCTGGCCGGCATGGACGCCTACCACCGCGGTGACCTCGACGAGGCCGAGCGGATCCACGACGAGCTGGTGGTGGACCACCCCGACCTGCTCACGGTGGTCGGGCTCAAGGTCGTCACCACGTGTGCGCGGGAGCGGTACCTCGACGCGTTGCAGACCGTCATCGGGCTGAACGGGCGGCAGGACCTCGGCACGCGCGAGCTGGCGCTGATCATGGCCACCACGGCCGGGGTCGCCGTGCAGGCGGTGGAGGCCGGGCAGTTCCCGGCCGAGGTCGGGTTGGAGACGGCGCGCAGCATGCTCGGCAACGCCTACGAGGCCGGGTACCCGAAGCACCGGGCGAACGGGACGCTGGCGGTCATGGCGCTGATCGAGGGCGATACCGCCAAGGCGCGGCAGCTCGCGGGGTCCGCCGCCGAGTCGAGCGAGACCGCGCTCGGACGTGCCGACGACCTGATCACCATCGCACGGGCGTGGATGGCCGACGGCAACAACGCGAAGGCCCGCGAGTTCGCGGCCGAGGCGCACGAGCTCGCGGGCTGGAGCCCACGGGTGGCGGCGACCCGCGCCCGCCTGGAGATCAGCTGATCGCCGGGATCAGCCGACCGCGGGCGGCATCGCCGGCATGCCGCCGGGAGGAACCGGCAGACCGCACTTGCCCAGCGTGTCGTTGACGGTCTGGAGCAGCGCCTTCAGCAGTTCGGTGATCTTGGCGGCGTCCGCGCCTTCCAGCACCGCGGCGCCGAGACCCGCGACTCCCGAGATCACGTTCAGCACGGCCGCCAGGCACTGCTCGGGGGGAGCGTCGGACTCGAGCGCCTTCGCCGGTGACGGCGCGCTGGGCGGGCTCACCGGTGGCGACGGGATGCACCCGGCGTTCTGCATCGCCGTCAGCAGCACGAGCAGGTCCCCGATCAGCGGTTTCACCGCGGCGGTGTTCGGCGTGGGCACGAGAGCGCCGACGGCCTGCTTGAGCTTGGCCGCGAAGTCCTGGACGAGACCGGCGCAGGCGGCCGGGGGCTCGGGCGCGGCGGGCGACGCGCTGGTGGCCGGAACCGATGACGAGGTGAACAGAGCTGCGACGAGCGAGAGTGCGGTAATCGCTTTCTTCACGGCCACCTTCTTCCTCGAAGCGTGAATCGCATTCGCTGGAGCCGCGCCAAAAACCGTCGGAAAATCCTGGTGCGGTTCATTCCACGCAGCGAATCGTAAGCCCGCTCACCAGGTCCTACCAGCGGAGTTCACGAATTCACCCACTGGAAAGCGGCTCATTCGAACGAGGGAGGAGACTGAATCGAACCGCGCCGGGAACAGGTCACGAGCAGTCACCGGCGAACGAGGAAGACGAACGCATCAGGGCATCCAGTCCGCCCTGCGCGGGCGGGCTGGATGCCCTGAGTTGTTTCCGGGGACCGGGTCAGCCGGCCAGCACGACCCTGCCGAGCTCCGCCGGGGAGGCCAGCAGGCCGTGCCTCGGCAGGACGCGCACGGTGTAGCCGAGCGCTCCCGCGTGCGGCAGCGGCACCTCGGCCTCGTAGTTGCCGTTGCCCGCGTAGCTCATCGGCGCGGTCACGATGTCCCTGAGCTCGTCGGAGTCGTGGGAGACCTTGCCGAGCACGACCTGGACGTCCACTTCGGACGGTTCCAGGCCGGCCAGCTCGACCCGCGCCCGCACGATGACGGGCGCGCCCAGCACCGGCACGGACGAGCCGCCGAGCACCAGGTCGCTGTCGAGCACCCGCACCCGCGTCCAGGACGCGCGCAGCCGGTGCCGGTAGGAGGACAGCTCCTTCGCGCCGTGGTAGCCGTCGCCGATGACGTTCTGGGCGGACGCCGCGGCCGGCGCGTAGTAGGTCTCCACGTACTCGCGGACCATGCGCGAGGCCTGCACGACCGGGCCGAGCGAGGCCAGCGTGTGCCGGACCATCGACATCCAGCGGGTCGGCACGCCGTCCTCGCCGCGGTCGTAGAACAGCGGCGCGACCTGCGAACCGAGCAGGTCGTACAGCGCGTTGGCCTCCAGGTCGTCCCGGCGGACCGGGTCGGTGACGCCGTCCGCGGTCGGGATGGCCCAGCCGTTGGAACCGTCGTAGAGCTCGTCCCACCAACCGTCACGAATGGACAGGTTGAGGCCGCCGTTCAACGCCGCCTTCATGCCGGAGGTGCCGCACGCTTCGAGGGGGCGCATCGGGTTGTTCAGCCACACGTCGCAACCCCAGTACAGGTACCGGGCCATGGACATGTCGTAGTCGGGCAGGAACACGATCCGGTGCCGCACGCCCGCGTCGTCGGCGTAGCGCACGATCTGCTGGATCAACGCCTTGCCGCCGTCGTCGGCCGGGTGCGACTTGCCCGCGACGACGAGCTGCACGGGCCGTTCGGGGTGCAGCAGCAACGAACGCAACCGCTCCGGGTCGCGCAGCATCAGCGTGAGGCGCTTGTACGTCGGCACGCGCCGTGCGAAGCCCACGGTCAGCACGGCCGGGTCGAACACCGAGTCGGTCCAGCCGAGTTCCAGCGCCGACGCGCCGCGCTGCAACCACGACTCGCGCAGCCGCCGGCGGACCTCGGTGACCAGGCGGCCGCGCAACGTGCTGCGCAGCTCCCACAGGCCCGAGTCGGTGACCGGCTCGAACGCGCCGATGCCGAGACCCGTCTTGTTGTCCACAGTGTCTGACTCGGACGCGCCCAGCAGCTTGCTCATCTCGGCCGCGGCCCACGTCGGCCCGTGCACGCCGTTGGTGACCGACCCGATCGGCACCTCGGTGGTGTCGAAGCTCGGCCAGAGGCCGCGGAACATGTCCCGGCTGACCTCACCGTGCAGTTTGGACACGCCGTTCGCGCGCTGGGCGAGCCGCAGGCCCATGTGCGCCATGTTGAACATGCCGGGGTTGTCCTCGGCGCCCAGCGCGAGGATGCGCTGGGTGTTCACGCCGGGGACGAGGTTCTCGGCGCCGAAGTAGTGCTGGACCAGGTCGACGGGGAAGCGGTCGATGCCGGCGGGCACGGGCGTGTGCGTGGTGAACACGGCACCGGCGCGCGCGGCCGTGAGCGCCTGGTCGAAGTCGAGACCGTCGTTGGTGATGTACTCGCGGATCCGCTCGAGGCCGAGGAAGCCCGCGTGTCCCTCGTTCGTGTGAAAGACCTCGGGCTGCGGGTGCCCGGTGAGCTCGCAGAACGTCCGGACGGCGCGCACGCCGCCGATGCCCGCGAGGATCTCCTGGCGGATCCGGTGGTTCTGGTCGCCGCCGTAGAGCCGGTCGGTGACGCCGCGCAGGTCGTCGTCGTTCTGCTCCACGTCCGAGTCGAGCAGCAGCAACGGGATGCGTCCGACCTGGGCCTTCCAGATCTTCGCGCGCAGCATCCGGTCGCCCGGCATGGCCACGTGCACCAGCAGCGGCAGCCCGGACGGCTCGGTCAGCAGCTCCAGCGGCAGGCCGCGCGGGTCGAGGACCGGGTAGTGCTCGATCTGCCACCCGTCGAGCGACAGCGACTGGCGGAAGTAGCCCGACCGGTAGAGCAGGCCGACCGCGATCAGCGGAACGCCCAGGTCGGAGGCCGCCTTGAGGTGGTCGCCGGCGAGGATGCCGAGACCTCCCGAGTAGTTCGGCAGCGCCTCGTGCACGCCGAACTCCATCGAGAAGTACGCGACGCTCGTCGGCAACGGCGTGTCGGGTGCCCCGTGCTCGCGGCGCCCGGCGATCTCCTCCTGGCGGCGCTGGTACCAGCGCGGGCCGTGGACGTAGCGCTCCAGGTCACTCGCGAGCGCGTGGAGCTTGAGCAGGAACTGCTCGTCTCTCGCGAGTGAGTCCAGTTTCCCCGCGTCGACGACGGAGAGCAGGCGCAACGGGTCGCCACCCACCTCGGACCAGACACGGGAGTCGATCGAGGCGAAGAGGTCCTGCGTGGGCGGATGCCACGTCCAGCGCAGGTTGGTGGCGAGCGTGCTCAGCGCGGACAGGGGCTCCGGCAGGCTGGCTCGGACGGTGAACCGGCGAAGTGCTCGCATGACGAGGCAACTTACCTGCCGCCCTCGGGGGCCTGACAACGTTCCCGGCCAGACCTGCAACGACTTGCAGAACCGGTCAAGACGGAGAGGCGCCGTGAGCTGCCGTTACGCGACCGGGCCGATCACCCCTTCTGCTCGCCCGTGATCAGCAGCTTCTCGCCCTTGCCCGAGATCTCGAGCGTGTGCTCCGCGGTCGTGGGCTTCTCCGCGTCCTTCCCGGTCAGCTCCAGCGCCTGGGTGACGTCGAAGGTCCCGTCGTCGCCTGCCTCCACGAGCGGGTTGCCCTTGGCGGCGACCTTCGAGTACGCGCCCCAGTACTCCTGCTCGGAGGCGAGGGACGGCGCCTGCTTGGGGTCCCAGTCGGCACGGGCGCCCGCGACGTTGGCCGGCAGCTTCGCGTAGTGCTGCTTCACGAACTGCGCGACCTGGGCCACCGTGAACTTCGTGGCCGGGGGCTTCGACGACGGCGGCTGGCTCTGGTAGGTCTGCGACGCCGGGGGCTTCTGGGTGGGCTGTTGCCTGGGAGTCTCGGAGGTCGGGGCCGGGGTGTTCGCCTCGGTCTGCTCCGAGGTGGTCGGGCTCGTCGGGCCGGGACCCGCCGTCTTGTCGTCGTCCGAGTTGGCCTGCACGATCGCGTACGTCAGGCCGGCGACCAGCAGGACGCCCAGGACCGCGGCGACGACGGCGAGGCCGCGGCTCTTGCGGGGCTCCGGTTCGTCGTACGGCTCGGGCAGCGGTGCCGGCGGCCGGGTGCGGGGCGGCACGGTGCGCGGCGGTGCGGTGCGCGGGCCCTGCGGCGGCATCGTGCGCGGAGCCTGGGTACCGGGACCCGACGGCATCACGGCGGTGCCGGAGGGCGGGGTCATCGGCCGCGGCGGGATGACCCGGGTGGCCGGGACGGGGACGCCCGCCGCGATCGCCTTGAGCTCCGCCGCCGCCTGGGCCGCGCTCGGGCGCTGCGAGGGCTCGTTCGCGAGCAGCCGGGTCAGCAGGCCGGTCAGGGGGCCCGAGCGCGTCGGCGGGCGGGTCTCGCCGCGGGCGACCTTGTAGAGCAGGCCCAGGTCGTTGGTGCTCTTGCCGAACGGCGGTTCGCCCTCGGTCATCGCGTAGATCGTCGCGCCGAGCGAGAACACGTCCGACGGCGGCGCGGGCTCGGCGCCCCTGGCCAGCTCCGGCGCCAGGTAGGCGGGCGTGCCGGCGAGCATGCCCGTCTTCGTGACGGCCACATCGCCCAAAGCACGCGAAATGCCGAAATCGGTGATCTTGACTGCGCCTTCTCGTCCAATGAGGACGTTGCCGGGCTTGATGTCGCGGTGCACGATGCCGACGTTGTGGGCGGCGGCCAGCGCCGAGGCGGCCAGCGAGCCGATCCGCGCGGCCTCCTGGGCGGGCATGGTGCCGCGCTCGCTCAGGATCGACGACAGGTTGCGGGACGGCAGGTACTCCATGACGAGGCACGGCTTGCCGTTCTCGGTCACGACGTCGTACACGGCGATCGCGTTCGGGTGCTGCAGGCGCGCGGCGATGCGGCCCTCGCGCATCGCCCGCTGGACCGCTTCGTGGAACTCGTTCGGCTGAACTTCGGTGAGAAGCAGCTGCTTGACCGCCACTTCCCGGTGCAGGAGTTCGTCCCGTGCGCGCCACACGACGCCCATCGCTCCAGCGCCGAGCTCGTCGAGCAGGACGTAGCGGTCGCCAACCTTGTTCACGCGGGCACGGTACCCGTAGCACCCTCGTAACCCTGTGAATATCACGGAAGGGGTCCACTGGGGGAGGACGCGAAGTGCCCGCGTTGTGGCCGGGAGACCCTGGACACACAAGCGACCGGAGGTGTGCGATCGACCGCAGGTGGGTACGGATCCACTAGGGCAACCCGCTGACAAGCGGCTTGATCCACCAAGGCAGGATTACAGGCGACGCGGACCGACACGGCGGAAGGGCGCTGCCGATGAGTGGACGGCTCGGTATCGACGATGTTTCCCCGGTGGTCTCGGCTGGCAGGTATCCAGCCAAAGCCGTTGTGGGAGAACACGTTCCGGTGGAAGCCACGGTGTGGCGAGAGGGTCATGACAGACTCGCCGCGACTGTGACGTGGCGTGGGCCGGACGACCGGGTCGCTCGCCAGACGCGCATGCACGAGATCGGGATCGGTCTCGACCGGTGGGCCGCGACCATCGTCCCGGACGCCGAAGGCGCGTGGACGTTCCGCGTGGACGCGTGGAGTGACCCCTGGGCCACCTGGAACCACGCCGTCTCGGTGAAGATCGCGGCGGGGCAGGGTCCCGGTGACCTCGCGAACGACCTGGAGATCGGCGCCCAGCTACTCGATCGGGTGGCACGCCGCCCCGATCGGAGGCAGAACCGAGCACTCCTCATGACCGCGGCGCAAGCGCTGCGCGACGAGGACCGCCCGCTGAACGAGCGCGTCGCGCCGGCCTTCGCCGCCGACGTCCAGAAGATCATGTTCGAGCACCCGGTGCGCGAGCTGGTCACCAAGGGCAAGACGCACAAGATCTGGTGCGACCGCGAGAAGGCCGCGTACGGCTCCTGGTACGAGTTCTTCCCGCGCAGCACGGGCGGGATCGACGAGACCGGTCAGGCGGTCCACGGCACGTTCGCCACGGCGACCAAGGAGCTCGACCGCGTCGCCGCGATGGGCTTCGACGTCGTCTACTTCCCGCCGATCCACCCCATCGGCCGGGTCAACCGCAAGGGTCCCAACAACACGCTCGTCGCCGGTCCCGACGACACGGGGTCACCGTGGGCGATCGGCGCGGACGAGGGCGGGCACGACGCCATCCACCCGCAGCTCGGCACGATCGAGGACTTCGACGCGCTCGTCGCGCGGGCGAAGGACCTGGGCCTGGAAGTGGCGCTCGACTTCGCGCTGCAGTGCGCGCCGGACCACCCGTGGGTGCTCAAGCACCCGGAGTGGTTCACGACGCAGCCGGACGGCACGATCGCCTACGCGGAGAACCCGCCCAAGAAGTACCAGGACATCTACCCCATCAACTTCGACCTCGACCCGCAGGGCCTCTACCACGAGGTGCTGCGCGTGGTCCTGTACTGGGCCGAGCACGGGGTGCGGATCTTCCGGGTCGACAACCCCCACACCAAGCCGCCGGACTTCTGGCAGTGGCTGATCTGGAAGGTCAAGGAGGTCTACCCGGACACGCTGTTCCTGGCGGAGGCCTTCACCCGTCCCGCGCGGCTCTACGGCCTCGCGAAGCTCGGCTTCACCCAGTCCTACACGTACTTCACGTGGCGGACGAGCAAGCAGGAGCTGGTCGAGTTCGGCGAGGACCTCCGCGACCACTGGGACGAGGCGCGGCCGAACCTCTTCGTGAACACCCCGGACATCCTGCACGAGTCGCTGCAGCACGGCGGCCCCGCGATGTTCGGCCTCCGCGCGGCCCTCGCGGCCACGCTGTCCCCCACGTGGGGCGTGTACAGCGGCTACGAGCTGTTCGAGCACGAGGCCGTGAAGCCAGGCAGCGAGGAGTACCTCAACTCCGAGAAGTACCAGCTGCGGCCTCGCGACTACGCCCGCGCACTCGCGGACGGGCGCTCGCTCGAACCGTGGCTGCGCAAGCTCAACCACATCCGAAGGGCGCATCCAGCGCTCCAGCAGATGCGCACGCTGAAGTTCCAGCACATCGAGAACGACGCGCTGGTCGCCTACTCCAAGCGTGATCCGGAGACGGGCGACACGGTCGTCGTGGTGGTCAGCCTCGACCCGAACAACTCGCAGGAGGGGACTCTGTACCTCGACCTGCCCGAGCTCGGGTTCGACTGGCACGAGCGGGTGATCGCGCACGACGAGGTCACCGGTGAGACGTGGGACTGGGGTCAGGCCAACTTCATCCGCCTCGAACCCTGGCGTGCCACCGCGCACGTCGTGAGCCTGCAGCGCCGTTTCAGCTGATCAACCGCACAACCCCCGACGAGGTGGGCATCATGGTCGACGAGTCCCGTCCCGACGCTGCGCTCGGGCTGGAGGGCATTCCGCACACCGGCGAAGCCATCGACGACGACGGCATGCTGGTCGAGCCCCAGGCCGAGGACTTCAAGTCGGCCCAGCCGGCATCGGCGAACCCGAGCTGGTTCAAGGGCGCCGTCTTCTACGAGGTGCTCGTCCGCGCGTTCAGCGACTCCAACGGCGACGGGACGGGCGACCTCAGAGGTCTCGCGTCGCGCCTCGACTACCTGGAGTGGCTGGGCGTCGACTGCCTCTGGCTGCCGCCGTTCTACGCCTCGCCGTTGCGCGACGGCGGGTACGACATCAGCGACTTCCGCGCCGTCCTGCCGGAGTTCGGCACCGTCGAGGACTTCGTCTACCTGTTGGAGGAGGCGCACCGCCGAGGGATCCGGGTGATCACGGACCTCGTGCTCAACCACACCTCCGACGCGCACCCGTGGTTCCAGCAGTCCCGTCAGGACCCGACGGGCCCGTACGGCGACTACTACGTCTGGAGCGACGACGACTCGCGCTACTCCGACGCGCGGATCATCTTCGTCGACACCGAGACGTCGAACTGGACCTACGACCCCGTTCGCGGGCAGTTCTTCTGGCACCGCTTCTTCAGCCACCAGCCGGACCTCAACTACGAGAACCCGGAAGTGCAGGAGGCGATGCTCGACATCCTGCGGTTCTGGCTCGACCTCGGCATCGACGGGTTCCGCCTCGACGCCGTGCCCTACCTCTTCGAGGAGGAGGGCACGATCTGCGAGAACCTGCCGCGCACGCACGAGTTCCTGAAGAAGTGCCGCAAGGTCGTCGACGACGAGTTCCCCGGCCGGGTGCTGCTCGCCGAGGCGAACCAGTGGCCGTCGGACGTGGTCGAGTACTTCGGCGACCCGGAGGTCGGCGGCGACGAGTGCCACATGGCGTTCCACTTCCCGCTGATGCCGCGCATCTTCATGGCGGTGCGGCGCGAGTCGCGGTTCCCGATCTCGGAGATCCTGGCGCAGACGCCGTCGATCCCCGAGAACGCCCAGTGGGGCATCTTCCTGCGCAACCACGACGAGCTCACGCTCGAGATGGTCAGCGACGAAGAGCGCGACTACATGTACTCGGAGTACGCCAAGGACCCGCGGATGAAGGCGAACATCGGCATCCGCCGGCGGCTCGCCCCGCTGCTGGAGAACGACCGCAACCAGCACGAGCTGTTCACCGCGCTGCTGTTGTCGCTGCCGGGCTCACCCGTCCTCTACTACGGCGACGAGATCGGCATGGGCGACAACATCTGGTTGCAGGACCGCGACGCCGTCCGCACACCGATGCAGTGGACACCCGACCGCAACGCGGGCTTCTCGAGCTGCGACCCCGGCCGGATCTACCTGCCGGTGATCATGGACCCGGTCTACGGCTACCAGGGCCTGAACGTCGAGGCGCAGCTCAACAGCTCGACGTCGCTGCTCAACTGGACCCGGCACATGATCGAGGTGCGCAAGCAGCACCACGCGTTCGCCGAGGGCGACTTCAGCGAGCTCGGCGGCTCGAACCCGAGCGTGCTCGCGTTCAAGCGGCTGTGGAAGCGGCCCGACGGACGCGAGGACATCGTGCTCTGCGTGAACAACCTGTCGCGCTTCCCGCAACCCGTCGAGCTGGACCTCTCCGAGCACCGCGACTACACGCCGCTGGAGCTCACGGGAGGTGTCAAGTTCCCCGCGATCGGGGAACTCCCCTACCTGTTGACCCTTCCCGGTCACGGTTTCTACTGGTTCCAGCTGGTAGAGGCGGGCGACGACAGCGAGATGAGGTGAAAGCGTGATCGATCCCCACGAGCTAGTCGACAAGCTGGTCGCCTCTCTGCCCGATCTGCTGCCCCACGCCAGGTGGTTCGGCGGCAAGGACAGGCCGATCACGGCCGTCCGTCCACTCAGGACGACGGTCGTCGGCGACCTGGTGCACGTGATCTTCGAGGTCGAGCAGCCGGGCCGCACCGAGAACTACCAGGGCGCGCTCAGCCTGAGCACCGGCGCCTGGGACGTGCTGCTCGACCCCGAGCACAACGGCGTCCTGCTCGACCGGATCGCGTCCGGGCACGCCGTGGACGGCATCGTCTTCGCGCACGAGCCCGGCACCGAGCTGCACACGGGCCTGCGCGGGCGGCCCATCGGCGTGGAGCAGTCCAACACGTCGCTGATCTACGGCCAGCAGTACATCCTCAAGCTCTTCCGCAAGCTCGCGCGCGGCGAGAACCGCGACCTGGTGATGCACCGGGCGCTGCGGTCCGTCGGCTGCGAGCACATCGCCCAGCCGCTCGGCTCGATCTCGACGGAACTCGACGGCGACCCGGTCACGCTCGCGATGCTGCAGGAGTTCCTGCCGGACGCGGTCGAGGGCTGGGACATGGCCAAGACGTCGGTCCGCGACCTGATGGCAGAGGCCGACCTGCACGCGTCCGAGGTGGGCGGCGACTTCGCCGGCGAGGCCCAACGGCTCGGCCACGCCGTGGCGAAGGTCCACGCCGACCTGGCGGAGGCGCTGGGCACGCAGGTCTCCGACGAGGACGCGGCCGACCAGGCCGTCGCGGGCATGCTGCGCCGCCTGGACGAGGTCGCGGAGGCGGTCCCCGAGCTCGGGCAGTACGAGGAGCCGCTGCGCGCCGCGTTCGCGGAGGCCCGCGAGCACATCGGGCAGATCCCGATCCAGCACGTCCACGGCGACCTGCACCTCGGTCAGGTGCTGCGGACCGTGCACGGCTGGCTGCTGATCGACTTCGAGGGCGAGCCGGCGGCGGGAGTCGCCGAGCGCAACGCGCTGAGGTCGCCGTTGCGCGACGTGGCGGGGATGCTGAGGTCGTTCGACTACGCGGCACGGCAGCTGCTCGTCGGCCAGCCCGACGACGACCAGCTCGCCTACCGCGCGATGGAGTGGACGAAGCGCAACCGGGCGGCGTTCTGCGACGGCTACGCCGAGGTGGCGGCCGACCCGCGGGACAACGCGCAGCTGCTGCGCGCGTTCGAGCTGGACAAGGCGGTCTACGAGGTCGCTTACGAGCACGCCAACAGGCCGGAGTGGTTGACGGTTCCCCTGTCGTCGATCGCCCGGATGACTTCTGGAGGAGACTAAGCCGTGAAGGCCGACCTGGACCGACTCCTGTCAGGCGCGCACCACGACCCGCACTCGGTGCTGGGCGTGCACACCGTCGGCGACCAGGTCGTGGCACGGGCGCTGCGGCCCGGCGCGACGTCGGTCGCGGTGTCGTGGGGCGACAAGCAGGTCGAGCTGCCGCGGATCGCCGACGCGCTCTTCGAGGGCGAGCTGCCGGAGGCGCCCGGCGACTACCGCCTGCTGGTGACCTACGACGGCGGCCGCACCGTCGAGGTCGACGACCCGTACCGGTGGCTGCCGACGGTCGGGGAGCTGGACCTGCACCTGATCCGCGAGGGCCGGCACGAGCGGCTGTGGGACGTGCTGGGCGCTCACGTCCGCTGCTACGAAACGGTCAACGGTGACGTCTCCGGTGTCTCGTTCGCGGTGTGGGCGCCCAACGCACGCGGTGTGCGCGTGACGGGCGACTTCGACGGCTGGGACGGGCGCGCGAACCCGTTGCGCTCCATGGGTTCCAGCGGCGTGTGGGAAGTCTTCCTGCCGAACGTCGTGGCGGGCTCGCGGTACAAGTTCCGCATCCTCGGCCAGGACGGCGTGTGGCACGAGAAGGCGGACCCGATGGCGTTCGCCACGGAGGTCCCGCCGCAGACGGCCTCGGTCGTCACGCGGTCCGAGTACCAGTGGCAGGACGCGGAGTGGACGGCCCGGCGCGCGGCCACGCAGTGGGCGAACGCGCCGATGTCGATCTACGAGGTGCACCTCGGCTCGTGGAAGCCGGGCCTGAGCTACCGGCAGCTCGCGACGGAGCTCGCGGACTACTGCGAGGACATGGGTTTCACGCACCTCGAGCTGCTGCCCGTCGCCGAGCACCCGTTCGGCGGTTCGTGGGGCTACCAGGTCACGTCGTACTACGCGCCGACCTCGCGGTTCGGCACGCCCGACGACTTCCGGTACTTCGTGGACGCGCTGCACCAGCGCGGCATCGGCGTGCTGGTCGACTGGGTGCCCGCGCACTTCCCGAAGGACGCCTGGGCACTGGCGAAGTTCGACGGCACCCCGCTGTACGAGCACGCCGACCCGCGGCGCGGTGAGCAGCTCGACTGGGGCACGTACGTCTTCGACTTCGGTCGCAACGAGGTCCGCAACTTCCTCGTCGCCAACGCGCTGTACTGGATCGAGGAGTTCCACCTCGACGGTCTGCGCGTGGACGCCGTCGCGTCGATGCTCTACCTCGACTACTCGCGGCCCGCGGACCAGTGGCTGCCGAACGAGTACGGCGGCCGGGAGAACCTCGACGCCGTGCGGTTCCTGCAGGAGCTGAACGCGACCGTCTATCGGCGGCACCCCGGCGTGGTGATGATCGCCGAGGAGTCGACGGCGTGGCCCGGCGTCTCGAGGCCTACGTATCTCGGCGGCCTCGGCTTCGGGTACAAGTGGAACATGGGTTGGATGCACGA
>NZ_DATLEC010000095.1:0-24712 GCF_035525475.1 Lentzea sp.
GAAGATGCCGGGCAGTGAGCGCGCCAAGTACATCTACCGGATCGCGCGGCAGATCCAGGAACGCGGGCGCGAGCTCGCGGTGCTGGAGTCGCTCGACAACGGCAAGCCCATCAAGGAGTCGCGCGACGTCGACGTCCCGACAGCCGCCTCGCACTTCTTCTACCACGCGGGCTGGGCGGACAAGCTCGGCTACGCGGGCTACGGGCCAGACCCGAAACCGCTCGGCGTCGCGGGACAGGTGATCCCGTGGAACTTCCCGCTGCTGATGGCCGCGTGGAAGATCGCGCCGGCGCTGGCGTGCGGCAACACCGTCGTGCTCAAGCCGGCGGAGACCACGCCGCTGACCGCGCTGGTGCTGGCCGAGATCATCCAGCAGTGCGACCTGCCGCCGGGTGTCGTCAACATCATCCCCGGCGCCGGTGACGTCGGGGCGGCGCTCGTCGGGCACCAGGACGTCGACAAGGTCGCCTTCACCGGCTCCACCGACGTCGGCAAGGTCATCCAGGGTCAGCTGGCGGGCACGAACAAGAAGCTCACGCTGGAGCTGGGCGGCAAGGCCGCGAACATCGTGTTCGACGACGCCCCGCTCGACCAGGCCGTCGAGGGCATCGTCAACGGCATCTTCTTCAACCAGGGTCACGTCTGCTGCGCCGGATCGCGCCTGCTGGTGCAGGAGTCCATCGCCGACGAGCTGCTGGAGAAGCTGCACGCCCGCGTCAGCACGTTGCGCGTCGGCGACCCGCTCGACAAGAACACCGACGTCGGCGCGATCAACTCGCGCGAGCAGCTCGCCAAGATCAAGGAGCTGACCGAGTCGGGCGAGGCAGAGGGCGCCCAGCGGTGGACGTCGTCGTGCCCGTTGCCGGACAAGGGTTTCTACTTCGCCCCGACGGTGTTCTCCAACGTCTCGCAAGCGATGCGCATCGCCCGCGAGGAGATCTTCGGCCCGGTGCTGTCGGTGCTGACGTTCCGCACGCCGGAGGAGGCCGTGGCCAAGGCGAACAACACGCCGTACGGCCTGTCCGCGGGCATCTGGACGGAGAAGGGCTCGCGCATTCTCTGGATGGCGCAACGGATGCGCGCCGGCGTGGTGTGGTCCAACACGTTCAACCGCTTCGACCCGACCGCGCCGTTCGGCGGGTACCAGGAGTCGGGCTTCGGCCGTGAGGGCGGCCGCACCGGTCTGGAGGCCTACCTCGATGTCTGATCGCGTCACGGTCGCGAAGACCTACAAGCTCTACATCGGCGGCAAGTTCCCGCGGTCCGAGTCGGGCCGCAGCTACCCGGTGACCGACTCGAAGGGCACCTTCCTCGCCAACGCCGCGCAGGGCTCCCGCAAGGACGCCCGCGACGCGGTCACCGCCGCCCGCAAGGCCTTCGGCGGCTGGGCGGGTGCCACGGCCTACAACCGCGGCCAGGTGCTCTACCGCGTGGCCGAGGTGCTGGAGGGCCGCCGCGAGCAGTTCACCAGCGAGGTCGCGGCCTCCGAGGGCGTGCCGCCCAAGAAGGCGCAGTCCCTCGTGGACACCGCGATCGACCGCTGGGTCTGGTACGCGGGCTGGACGGACAAGATCGCGGCCGTGCTGGGGTCGTCGAACCCCGTCGCCGGGCCGTACTTCTCGTTCTCCACGCCGGAACCGACCGGTGTGGTGGCCGTGCTGGCGCCGCAGCAGTCGTCGTTGCTGGGTCTGGTGTCCGTGATCGCGCCGGTGATCGCTTCGGGCAACACGGCCGTCGTCATCACCTCGCAGGACCGGCCGCTCCCGGCGATCACGCTGTCCGAGGTGCTCGCCACGAGCGACGTGCCCGGCGGTGTCGTCAACATCATCACCGGCCGCACCGCGGAGATCGCGCCGTGGCTCGCGTCGCACGCCGACGTGAACGCGCTCGACCTCACCGGTGCGCCGGAGTCGATCCGCGCCGATCTGGAGCGAAGCGCGTCCGGAACGGTGAAGCGCGTGCTGCGCAACAAGACGACCGAGGACTTCGCGGTCACGCCCGACCTGTCGCGGATCCGCGCCTACCTGGAGACGAAGACGGTCTGGCACCCGATGGGCGTGTAGGACCCGATCGGCGGCGCAGGCCTTGCCCTGCGCCGCCGGTTCCTCCCCGAGGGTCGCCCTCAGGCCGACAGCGTGGTCACGAGTTCACCAGACCCGCACGCCACGCCCAAGAAGCGATCCCGACGCGGTTGCGCACGTTGAGCTTCGTCTGCACGGACGCGATGTGCGTCTTCACCGTCGACAGCGACAGGAACAGCGCCGACGCGATCTCCTGGTTGGTGAGCCCGCGCGCCACCTCCCGCACGACGTCCTGCTCGCGTGCCGTCAACAGCCCGAGGTCGGGCCGCCGCGCCGGTCGCGAGAAGTGCTCCAGCATCCGCACGGTCACCTGCGGCGAGATCAGCGCGTTGCCCTGCGCCGCCGCCCGCACGGCCTCGACGAGCAGCGCCGGACCGGCGTCCTTCGTCAGGAACCCGGACGCGCCGTTCTCCAGCGCCGTGTGGACGTACTCGTCGAGGTCGAACGTGGTCACCACGACGACCTTGGTGGAGCCGGACAGCTTCTTGGTGACCTCCAGACCGTCCAGGCCGGGCATGCGGATGTCCAGCAGGGCCACGTCCGGCTTGAGCTCACGAGCCGCGGAGACGGCCGAGACGCCGTCCGGCACGTCCGCCACGACGGTGATGTCCGGCTGCTTCTCGAGGATCATCCGGAAGCCGACGCGGACCATCTCCTGGTCGTCGGCGATGAGGACCGAGATCACTTCTTCCCCTCCAGGGGTAGCTCGGCGAGCACCTGCCAGCCGTTCTCGCGCGGACCCGCGGAGAACAGGCCACCGAGCAGGTCCACCCGCTCACGCATTCCCACAAGACCGTAGCCGCCCTGGTTCAGCTCGCCCGGCCGGCCGTCGTCGGCGACGACCACCCGCAACGCGTTCCGCGCGGTCCGCGAGATCTCCACGTCGATCGTGGTGGGACCCTGCGCGTGTTTGTGCACGTTGGTCAGCGCCTCCTGGACCAGGCGCAACACCGAGCGGCCCAGCTCCGGCGGGACGTCGTCGGGCAGGTCGATGCGCAGCCGGGTCTCGATGCCGAGCTCGCGCGTGCGTTCGACCGCCGAGATGACGTCGGCGGCCAGGTCGGTCGTGGCGACGTCGTTGTTCTCACCCTGGCGCAGGGTGCCGACGAGACGGCGCATCGCACCCAACGCCTCCGTGCCCGAACGGACGATGCCCGGCAACAGCCGGTGGGCGGCCCTCGGGTCGTCGTCGGAGACCTCCAGCGCGGCCTGGGCCTGCACGAGCATGCCCGTCACGTGGTGGGCGACGACGTCGTGCAGCTCGCGGGCCAGCGCGATGCGTTCCTCCTTCTGCGCGTCGGTGACGGCGGCGGCGAGCAGGCGGCCGCTCTCGCTGTCACGAGCGCGGAAGTAGAGGCCGGTACCCACGGCCGCGAAGCCCAGGACCAGCGCACCGAACATCTCGCTGTAGTTGTGGCTCAGGAACCAGTTGTCCCGGACGATGGCGGCGAACAGGCTCACCGCCATCAGCGAGCCGACCGACCACATCGCGGCACGGCGCGGTTCCTCGCGCACCACGACGGCCGTGAGGACGAGGCACGCGGCGGTCTCCGCGATGGTCAACGGGCTCAGGATCGTCTGCGTGCTGACGTCGAAGAGCCGGATGACGAACGACGACGCGAGAACCGACGCCACGGCCACCGGGATGGTGAAGGCGCGCGACCGGAACGAGGCGACCGCGGCGATGCACAAGGGCACGCTGAGCAGCCACACGAGCGCCTCGGCGCTGCGCGGCCCGTTCATGAGGATGAGCTCGCCCAGCATGAGGAGCGCGAGCACACCGGCGATCGGCCATTGGCCCCGATGACTGTCCACGGGGGACAACGGTAGGACCCCCCGCGCCTCTCCGGCCTCGGTCATCCGGCTGATCCGGTGTGTCGTCAAGGCTGAGGTTTTCGCCGCGCTTCCAGGGCACCTTGGGCAGCATGAATTCGGTTCTGGCCGCTCGTGGCCTGGTCAAGACCTACGGCGACGTGCACGCCCTCGCCGGGGTGGACATCGACATCTCCGCCGGGGACGTGCTGGCGGTCGTGGGTCCGTCCGGATCCGGCAAGACGACCCTGCTGCACGTGCTGTCCGGCATCCTGCGCGCCGACGGCGGCGAGGTGTTCCTCGACGGGCACGCGATCGGCGAGCTGAACGAGACGGGCCGCAGCGCGTTGCGGCGCACGGCGTTCGGGTTCGTGTTCCAGTCGGGCATGCTCGTGGCCGAGCTGACGGCCGAGGAGAACGCGGCGCTGCCGATGCTGCTCGCCGGCGGTTCGCGCGAGGAGTCGCTCGGCGCGGCGCGGTTGTGGCTCGCGCGCCTGGGCTTGCAGGGTCTGGAGAGACGGCGGCCCGGTGAGCTGTCCGGCGGGCAGGCGCAACGGGTCGCGATCGCGAGGGCCCTCGCGCACCGGCCGCGCGTGATCTTCGCCGACGAACCGACCGGCGCCCTCGACACGCGCACCGGCCAGGAGATGATGACCGTCCTGCTGCACGCCGCGCGGGAGACCGGCGCGGCCGTCGTGATCGTCACGCACGACAAGGCGATCGCGGACCGGGCGCTGCGCGTCGTCGAGATCCGGGACGGGCGCATCGCGGCAGGGGTGTCGGTGTGAGGATCGCTCTCGCGGTGCTGCGCAGGGACCGCCGCAGCCAGATCGCCACCGTGCTGGTCGCCCTCGGCGTGATGATCGCCGTGTCGCTGGTGCTGTGGCTCGTCGCGGCGCCGAACGGCCTGCAGGCGCGGTCGGACCGCACGGTGTGGCGCGAGGTGTTCGGCCAGCAGGGGAACGGCGCGATCTCCGTCTCGTCGAACCTGGACTCGTACGGCGGCACGCTCATCCAGCGGTTCGACGTGGCGCGCACGCGGCCGGGCGACGTGCCGGTGGCCGACGGCATCGCCAGGTTCCCGGAACCGGGCGAGGTGCTGCTGTCCCCCGCTCTCGCGGACCTCGTGCGGAGCACCGCGCCGGAGAAGCTCGGGAACCGCTTCCCCGGCAGGCAGATCGCCGAGCTCGGGCCGGAGGCGTTGAAGTACCCGGGAGAGCTCGTCGCGATCATCGGCCACGCGGAGGTCCCCGACGGCTACCCCGCACCCGACCTGCGGGGCGGCACCGGCGCGTACCACAACGACTACGAGAGCATGCTCACCCTGCTCACCCGCGTCGGGCTCGTGGTGCTGGTCGTGCCCTGCCTGGTGCTGGTCGCGTCGGCCGCCCGGCTGACGGCGACGAAACGGGAACGGCGCCTCGCCGCGTTGCGGCTCGCGGGTGCCAGCCCGCGTCAGGTCGTCGTGATGACCGCCGTGGAGACCGCGATCGGCGCCGTGCTGGGCAGCGTCCTGGGCGTGGTGCTGGCCCGGCCGTTCAGCCACGTCACCTCCGCCATCCCGTGGGAGGGCGGGACCTGGTTCCCCGGTGACTTCGTGCCCTCGCCCGCGGTCGTGGCGGCGGTGGCGCTGCTCGCGCCGGTGCTGGTCGTCGGGGCCGCGATCATGGGCCTGCGGCGCGTGGTGGACCAGCCGCTCGCGGCCGAGCAGAAGCGCACCGTGCGCCCGTGGCGGTTGCTGGCGATCGCGGGCGGGCTGGTGGTGTTCTTCCTCGGGGTCACGCTGGCGGGACAGGTCCGCGGCGACCACCAGTTCACCGTCGTGCTGCTCGGGCTCGGGGCGGTGGCGCTGGCGCTGGTGCTGGCGGGCCCGGTGGTCACGTCGTGGGTCGGCAGGTTCTTCGTCGGCCGGTGGCGCGGGCCGTCGACGCTGCTGGCGGGACGACGGCTCACCGGCAACCCCGTGGCGGCGTTCCGCGGCTCGGCGGGCGTGGTGATCGCGGTCTTCACCGGGTCCATGGCGCTGACCATGCTGCCGGGCCTGGAGAGCCAGGTCCCGTTCCGCGACCCGACGTGGCGCGAGGACGCGATCGTGGCGGAACAGGTGAAGCACGACCTCACCTCGTTGCGGCTCGCGACCTCCGCGCCGATCGTCACCATGCTCGAGGGCAGGGTCGGGGACGAGGGCCACAGCACCTACGCCATCGTCGGGGACTGCCAGGACGTGGCGAAGGTGATGACCGGCCTGACCTGCCGGCCCGGCCCGGCCGTGTACTCGTCGAGTCCCCTGCCGAGCACCAGGTTCGAGTCGATGGACCACGAGACCGCGCTCCCCGCGCAGTACGAGACACGGCCCTTCGACGGTGGCGGCCGGGTGAGCGTCGTCATCGACAGGCAGCTGCTGCCCGCGGTCGCCGGCGAGGTGTCGATGGTCGGCGTGCCGACGACGGCCGAGAACCGCGAGACCGTGCACACCGCCCTGATCGGCACCCTGCCCGGCGTGCGGCTCGTGGACGGCGAGCAGCTCGACCTCTACAGCGACACCCTGGTGGCCGACCTGGAACGCGCCACCGTCATCGGGCTCTCGATCGCGGCGGTGCTCGGCGGGATCGGCGCGGCGGTCGCGGCAGCGGGGTCGGTGATCGACCGCAGGCGCACTTTCGCCGCACTGATAGCGGCGGGAACACCCATTCGCGTGTTGGCACACGCATTGCGCCGGGAAGTGATGATCCCGGTGTTCGCCGTCACATTGGCGGCGTGCGGCGCGGGCATTGTCGTGGGCCTCGGACTGCTCACCGTGGCACGCGGAGTGGTGGGTCACGGCGAAATGCCGATCACCCCGTGGGTGGTGACTCCCGTGGGTGTCGGAGTCGTGGTCGCGCTGGTGGCGGCCCTGGCGTGCGGCCCGGTACTACGCGGCATCAACCCACGGGATTACGCGGCGGAATAGCGCTCGGCCGGAAGTACGAGAACGGGACTGGCCCTCAGCGCGATGTGCGCCGAGGGCCATTTCCTTACTTTGAACGCATGACGAACGCACAGCTCGCGAGCATCCAGTGGGGCGTTTTCCTGTCGGTCGTTTTCCTGCTCCCGCAGTTGATGTTCCGCCGGCTGGCGTTCCGAAGCGCGACCGTCACCGTTTACGCGAGCATGCTGTTCGCGGCGACGTTCCTGCCGACTCAGACCGTGCCGCCGCGCCAGGCCGTGCAGCTGGTCCCGTTCCGATGGATCGCCGACACGTTCCAGGACGGACGAATTGCGTTCGACCAGATGACGTTGAACGTGCTGCTGTTCGTACCGCTCGGCGCGATGCTGATGTTCTGGGGCCGTCGCACCGCCGGACAGGCCGCGGTGATCGGCTACGGCGTCTCGCTGCTCATCGAGGGCTCGCAGCTGATGTGGGCGAACCGGATCTTCGACGTCGACGACCTGATCACCAACACGACCGGCGCGGTGCTCGGCTGGCTGGGCGCGCTGGCCGCGGTGAAGGCCTACGCCCGCGTGACGGCCGTGCCGCAGCCGCAACGTTCACTCGCCGAGGTGCGGTAGCGCCATCAGTTCGTGCGCCAGTGCAGCTCGTCCGCGGAGTTGACCTCGGGGAAGCAGTGCCCCACCGCGCTGCGGTTCTCCAGGGCGGTCGCCACCTCGTCGAACATCGCGGTGAGCGACGCGAACTCCGGCTTGACCATCTCGCTGCGCTCCCGGTCCCACTCGACCACGCAGCCGCGCAGCACGCCGGGCCGCAGGTCCACCGCGAGGACGTCACCCGTGCCGTCGAACGCGATCGGCAGCCACTCGGGGTGGTACCAGCTCGTCGGCGTGCCCGCCTCGGAGGCGTCGACGGCCTTGCTCGTGTGGGTGTCCCTCAGCACGAACGCGCGGTCCGCGCCCAGCGGTGTGTAGAAGGGCGGCAGTATCTCGGCGTACAGGCCGTGGTCGGTGCCGCCGTAGACGCTCCACCACAGCTGCAGGTCGATCGGAACCCGGAGCTCCGGCAGCGCGTCATACCTCGGACGCAGCACGGCGCGGGTGGCGGGAGCGTGCTCCGCCAGCCATGCCAGGATCCGGTTCCAGTGCTCGATCACACCCACGGACCCATGATCTTGGCGGAACGACGGGCGAGGTACCGCCCATCGGGGCAGGATCAAGGCGAACACGTCACTACTGGGGGAAGAGCTTTCAGATGGCGGAACAAGGTCTCAGGGTCGACCTCGACGCCTTGACCGGATACGCGTCGGCGGTGAGCGGTCTGGCGGGCGAGGTCGGCACGGTCGGCACCGGCACGTTGAACGGCACCACCGCGCTTCCCGGCGACTGCTTCGGCAAGATCGGCAACGAGGTCGGCCTCAACGCGGCGTTCCAGGCAGCAGCCCAGGCGCAGCTCGACGCGCTGAAGGCCGCGGCCACCGGTCTCACCGGGCTCGGCACGGCGGTGGGGAAGGCGCGCGACGCCTACATCGCCCAGGAGGACGCCCACAAGGCATCGCTCGACAAGGCAGCGCGGACATGAGCGTAGAAGGAATGCTCAGCCAGTTCCTGGCGCCGATGAAGGAAAACCTCGCGAAGCTCGACGGCGACACCGGCGGCGCCACACGCGCGGGCGACGCGTTCGGACGCGCCCAGACGGCGATGACCGACCTGGCCACGCGCCACGGCTCGGCCTCGACCGCCGTGCTGAACACGTGGTCGGGCGACAAGGCCAACGCGTTCACCGGCCGCGTCTCGGCATTCGCGTCGGCCGCGAACCTGTTGTCCGCGAACGCCTCCGCCATCAAGACGGTGGCGTCGACCGGCGTGTCCGCGGTGACGGGCGGCCGCACCGCGATCCAGGGCCTGATCGACGAGTTCGTGGCGAAGGCGACGCCGAAGCTGGAAGCCGCGGTGGCCGCGTCGAAGTTCGCCGGCGCCGGCGTCGTGCTGGACGCGATGGCCGAACTGGCCGGGATGGCCTCGGGTTACCAGAGCAAGACGTCGACCGAACTACAGAAGGTGCGCGACCAGCTGACGCAGCTGGTCGGCCAGCTCACCGGCCTGCGGACACCGGACGCCGGCGCACTGGAGAAGCTCGGCGAACCGCTGGGCGGCGACGAGGGCAGCACCATGACGGCGAGTGCCACCGAAGCCCCACCCGCGAAGCAGGACTCCGGTCCGGGCCCCGGTTCGAATTCGGGTTCCGGCTCGGGCGGTGGTGGCGGCGGCGGTTCGGGCGGCGGTGGCGGAGGCGGCTCCGGTGGCGGCTCAGGCGGTGGCGGCGGCTCGGGCCCCCGCCTCCCGGTGGCGATCCCACCCCAACCGGGCGACGGCGTGGGCGTGAACCTGCCCGACGGCAGCAGCTCAGAGGCACCGAACGAGACCGCGGCCATGGCCGTGCGCAACGCCCTGTCGGCTCTGGGCACCCCGTACGTGTGGGGCGGCGCGAACCCACCCCAGGGCACGGACTGCTCAGGCCTGACGCAGTGGGCTTACGCGGGCGCGGGCTTCGACCTCCCCCGCCCAGCGTCCTCGCAGGCGATGGGCGCATCGGTCCCACCGGGCGAAGTGCTGCCCGGCGACCTGGTCGTGTGGGACGGCCACGTGGCCATGATCATCGGCAACGGCCAGATGGTCGAGGCAGGCGACCCGGTGCAGGTGCAGCCGATCCGAACGTCGAACTCCGGCATGTCGTTCTACGGCTTCTACCGCCCGACGGGCTGAGCGATCTTCTTCCGGAGGGCCTGGAACCCGAGCTTGCCCAGGCCCTTCAGGAAGGCCCCCGCAACGTAGGCGTGGTCGTAGTAATCCCGCCACAGGACCACCCGCCCGCCCTTGACGACAAACGTGCCGCACACCCAGAACGCCACCTCGAACCCACCACGCCGAATGACGTCAGTCCGCTGGGTGAGCACCACATCGCCCTCGGCCGCGATGTGGTGGATGCGAACCTCGACCCCGGTGACGGCCTTGTTCATCAACGCGAGGTGCCGGGCCACGGTCTTCTTCCCACGCGCGGCGGGAAAGGGCATGTTCCGCCACGACACGTCATCCGCCATGTGCCTCACGACCTCGGCGGCGTCCAGGGTTTCAGTGGCGCGCAGCATCGCCACCACGACATCGCGGGGATCGGTCATGCACAGACCCTAGCGAGCAACGGCTCCCTGGGGACGCCGCGAACAGCCCGTGCGAAGCAAGCCGTCTTCCCTTTTGCGCCGCTGAGGGCCGGTGATGCCCCGGTCCGCCCCACCCGACGCCGGAGAATCCGGCACACTGTCCCCATCAGGGGGTGATCAGGTGGACGACGACGTAGAACGCGCCGCACGCAAAGTGCGTCAGACAGAACGGACCGTCTCGGAACACGCGGCAAGAAGCGGCCCGATCACGGGAAGGGCGTCCTCCCCGGACAACGCCGTGACGGTCATCGCAACCCCAGCAGGCCCGCCCCAGCAGATCACGGTGAGCCGGGCATCGCTGCGAATGGGCCCACAAGGACTGGCAGCCGAGATCATGCGCATCGCCGAGAAGGCGAGGCGCGACGCGAACTCCCGCCTGCACCAGACCCTGGAACGCGTGGTCGACCCGCGAGAACTGACCGCGATGGGCATAGAGGTCAGCCACGACGAGCCGGAGTGGCGGCTGTGAACGAAGACCGCATACAGGCCGCAGAGCGGCTCCAGCGCGACCTCAAGGCCCTCACCGCCACCGTCGAACACCCGAACGGGCTGTGCATGGTCACGGCGTCGCCGAAGGGTGAGATCAGGGCGTTGCACCTGCACCCCGTGTTGCTCACCCAGGGTGCGCAGGCCGTCGGGCAGGTCGTCACCGAGACCGTGCGGCTCGCGACGGACGCGGCCGTGCAGACGAGCTTCAACAAGATGGCGCTGGCCCTCGGGGACGGGATGGCGATCGACGTCGAGTCGATCGCCGGCGACTCGCCCTTCCGCGCCACCTGGAACCCCGTCGTGCCTCCCAAAGCCCCTGCTGAGCAGGCACCGCCGGAGCGCAGGCAGCGGGCTCCGCGGGTCGAGGACCCCGACGAGGACGCTTTCTTCTCCAACCCCTTGTGGCGTCGGTGATCAGCACCGTTAGGCTCGCCCACGGCATCAGGCAGGCGTGACCGGGAGGTCAGGATGGCGCAGGACATCGTCCCAATCGAGCTGGGGCTGACGCAGGGTGACGTCGTCACGCTGTGGGCACCCCGCTGGCGCGAGAAGGGCGAGGAGTGGGAGGCGTTCCTCGGCGACGAGGAGGACCTGTTCGTCTTCCCCGATGCCGCACACCTCGCCGCGTTCGTGCGCACCGCCGAGGAGCACGACCTGACCGACCACCCGGCGTGGCCGATCGTGCCGTCGCTGGGCGTCGCGGACCTGTCGCCCGACGACAACCACCAGTTCGACCTGGTCGGCGTGCCCGAGCTCATCGCGGAGGACCCCGACACCTGGACGATCGGCGAGCTCGCCGACGTCATCGCGATCGTGCGCTCCCTCGCGGACGTCTGCGAGCTCGACAAGGTCCACGAGGTGCTCGACGCGGCGGAGGGCTTCTCGCTGCTGCCGCAGGGCACGCTGCCGTTCAGCGGCCGTGACGGCGCCAAGCTCTGGGACGCGATGTCCGAGGTCGTCTCCGAGAAGTGGGACGAGGTCCTCGACGCGATCGACAGCGTCGTGAACACCCCCGAGGTGCCGGAGAAGGAGCTCGCCGTCGCGCAGGAGGAGCTCGCCGCGCTGGAGGCCGAGACCGCCGCTGCCGCCGAGGCGGCCGGTGCCGACGACGAGGACGCCGAGGAGAAGGCCGCGCCCACCGGCTTCTGGGCCGACGCGGGCATCGACCCCATCAAGATCATCACGTCCGCCGGCGAGTTCTACACGCTGCGCTGCTACCTCGGCGACGACCCGGTGTTCCTGGGCCGCCGCGGCAAGATCGAGGCCTTCAGCTCGCCGCGCGGGCTCAGCCGCTTCATCGCCGAGAACGACGAGCACGACCTGGCCGAGGTCGAGACGTGGAACGACGTCAAGGTCAAGGCCACCGCGGGTGAGCTCGACGTCGACGTGGACGACGAGAACGTCTACGTGCTGACCGGCATCGCCGAGGACATGGAGGAGGGCCCCGACTCCCTCGACCCGCAGCAGCTCGACCTCGCCGTCGAGCTGTTCGAGGACGCGGCGGAGTGGGCGGGCGACGAGTCCGTGAAGGACGCGCTGGCCTCGTCGGAGTCGCTCGGCTGGCTCGTGTCGTTCGTGGTCTCGCCGGACCCGACGCGCCTCGCGCCGTCCGCCCCGTACGACGCCGAGGTGGCCGCGTTCCGCACGCTGCAGGCGGCGTTCGAGGACCGGCTCAACACCAACTGATCTCCACCGCACGAAGGGCCGCTCACCTGCGTGAGCGGCCCTTCGTCGTTTCCGGGACTAGCGGACCCGGTAGCTCACCGCGGGGAACGAGAAGGTGCCCTGGTGCAGGCTGCCGAGCGCGTAGTGGACGTCACCGGGCTGACCGGGCAGGCCCGTCGCGCAGTCCGCGTTGTAGAAGACGTCGAGGTCCGCCGACGAGATGTTGATCCCCGACCTCACCGGTTCCGCGAGGGTCACGCACTCGCTGTTCGCGAGGTCGACCGAGGACTTGGTGCCGGACAGGTTCGCACCGCTGTAGAGCGTGATGTGCTCACCCGAGGCGCTCGCGGGAACGGCGAGCGCCATCGAGGCGAGGACGGCGAGTCCACCGGCGATCAGTGCAGGACGCATTCGTTCACTCTCTTTCAGGCCGTGGCGACAGCACGATCGACAATTCCAGCGGAAGCTGTCGGCGAGCTGTCGCCGGCGACCGGAACGAGAACCGGTCAGGCCCGCGCGGTCAGCGCCGCGTACCCCGGCTTGACGAGCTCGTTGATGATCGCGAGCCGCTCGTCGAACCCGAGGAACGCCGACTTCATGGCGTTGATCGTGAACCACTGGAGGTCGGACCAGCCGTAGCCGAACGTCCCGGCCAGCGCGGCGAACTCGCTGGAGAGCGAGCAGTCGCTCATCAGGCGGTTGTCGGTGTTGACCGTGACGCGGAACCGCAGCTTCGCGAGCAGGCCGATCGGGTGGTCGGCGAGGGTGGGCGCGGCGCCGGTCTGCAGGTTCGACGTCGGGCACATCTCCAGCGGGATGCGGCGGTCGCGGACGTACGCGGCCAGCCTGCCCAGCTGCGCCGTGCCGTCGGCGGAGACCTTGATGTCGTCGACGATCCGCACGCCGTGGCCGAGCCGTTCGGCGCCGCAGTGCTGCAGGGCCTCCCAGATCGACGGCAGGCCGAACGCCTCACCGGCGTGGATGGTGAAGTGCGCGTTCTGCTGACGCAGGTACTCGAACGTGTCGAGGCCCCTGGTGGGAGGGAAGCCGGCCTCGGGGCCCGCGATGTCGAACCCGGCGACGCCGTGGTCGCGGTAGCGGACAGCGAGCTCGGCGATGCGCAGCCAGCCCTCGTTCTGGCGCATGGCGCACAGCAGGGTGCCGATGCGGATCTTGCGGCCGGTGGCGGCGACGCGCTGCTCGCCGACGCGGAAGCCCTCCTGGACGGCCTCGACGACCTGTTCCAGCGTGAGGCCCTTCTCGGTGTTCAGCTCGGGCGCGTACCGGATCTCGGCGTACACGACACCGTCCGCGGCCAGGTCCTCCACGGCTTCGGCCGCCACCCTGACGAGTGCGGCCTCGTCCTGCATGACACCGCACGTGTGGGCGAAGCCCTCGAGGTAGCGCACGAGCGAGCCGGAGTTGGCGTTGTCGCGGAACCAGCCGCCGAGGACGCCCGCGTCGGTGGTGGGCAGGCCCTGGTAGCCGGAGGCGTCGGCGAGTTCGATCACCGTCTGCGGGCGGAGGCCACCGTCGAGGTGGTCGTGCAGCAGCACTTTCGGCGCGCTGCGGATGGTCTCCAAGGTAAGCGGCGTGGACATCGCTACACGTTACTCCAGGCGACACGCCGCTTCAGCGCAGCCGAAACGATCTTGGCGGCGGTATGATCACTTACCCACTCGACGTCGTTGCAGATCCGTGATCGGCAACTTTCTGCAACCGCCATCGGGCTTGAGTCACCCCAAGGTAGGAACATCACCGGCCGCTACCGCGCGCTTCCTGTCGGTAGCTCGGCGTTCGGAGCAGCGGGATGACCTGATCGGCCCAGTCACCCGTCCGCGCACCGCCGATTTCCTTCGGGGGTGGTACAGCGGCGTCCCCTGACGCGGATAGGCTCCCGTGGTCTCCCCCTCCCCTGGACGAAGGCACTCAGCCGTGACAGAGAACAACAACTCCACGATGTCCTTCGATCGGATGCGCAACATGCTCACGCGCGCCGCCGAGATCCGTGAGAGCGAGCAGCAGCAGATCTTCGACGCGCTGGACGAGATCCACGCCCGGATGTCGCCTCTGGAGTCGCTGGGTTCGGTCCGCAAGCGCCTGTCGGAGCTCCCGGACCGCACTGAGGTCAGCGTTCTCGCGGAGCGCCTGGACGAGGCCCTCGCCAAGCTGGAGGCCCAGGACACCGCCGTCGCCGACATCGGTCGCGCGGTCGACGCCCTGGTGGACAAGCTCGCCAAGCCGTTCGCGCAGCTCGACGGCCGTCTCGACGGTGTCGCCGGCCGCTTCGAGGGTGTCGCGGGCCGCATGGACGGCCTGGAGGACAAGCTCGCCGGCATCCACAAGCGCATCGACGACCTCGACGGCCACCTGGACAAGCAGGACGGCAAGGTCGACTCGATCCCCGGCGCCGTCACCAACCCCCTGCGCGAGCGCATCGAGGCGCTCGAAGCCGCGCTGCGCGGCCGTCTCGACGAGGTGGACGAGGGCGTGCACGAGCACCTCGACGGCACCCGCGAGGCCCTGCAGAAGATCCTCGCCGACTCGTTCTCCGGCGTCCACGGCCGCGCCGACGAGCAGCGCGACGCCCTCGCCGCCGCCCGCGCCGAGCTGGCCGCCGCCGTCGCCGACAGCCGCGCCGAGCTCGTGTCGGCCGTCCACGACCGCCACAACCAGCTGGCCGGCGCGCTGACCGAGACCCGTGACTCGCTGGCAGGTGCCGTGGCGGAGACCCGCGGCGAGCTGGCGGGCACCGTGGCCGAGACCCGCGACTCGCTCGCGTCGTCGCTGGCGGAGACCCGCACCGAGCTGGCGTCGGCCGTCGCCGACACCCGCGAGACGGTCAACGGCAAGCTGGACGAGGCCCGCACCGCCCTGTACGCGGCGATCGAGCAGTCCCGCGACCAGGTCGACTCCGCCGACCGCCTGGAGGCCCTGGCCGGCCGCCTGGAGCAGGTCACCTCGAAGCTCGACACGATGACCGACCGCCTCGACAAGGTCGAGGACGGCTTCGCCGCCCGCATCTCCGAGCTCGGCGGTTCGGTCGACGCGAGCCTGTCCAAGGTCGCCGAGACCGTGGGCGCCCGCCCGGACGCCGACACGCTGCAGTCCCTGGTCCGCAGGTCGAACCAGGAGTCGGAACTGCGCATCGGCGGGCAGCTGGACGAGGCCATGGCCACCTTCGCCGAGCTCATCCTCGGCGGCGGCTCGCCCACGCCTCCCCCGCCGCCCACCGCCCTGCCGCGCCCGCAGCGCCGCACGCGCAAGAACGGCGGCCCGAAGCCGGCAGGCGGCGGCAAGGACGTGGACGACGACGACCTGGCGGCCGAGGGCGCCTGATCGCCCTGGTTCGACGGTCCTGAACGGCCCCGGAGCTGACCCGCTCCGGGGCCGTCGTCGTGTGTGAGCAGCGACCCGGTCCGGCGAAATGAGACAAGCCCCTCCACCCGGCGGCACGCGCCACCGCGACCCGTGCGTGCGGCGCCCGCCGGTTCCAGCAACGGCATCCCACCTCGGACAACGGTTCCGCGGGCCGCCCCGGCCGCCGTGCGACGCCGGTCACGCGGTGAACCCGGCGCGCGCTCCGGCCGTGACCGAGAAGAGAGCGTTCACACGACCGTCGGTAGGCTCGCCGGAATCTGGGGGCGTCCAGAAGGGATAGTCCGTGCAGCAACAGCAGCGAGTCGTCGCCAACCGCTACACACTGCTCGCCGAGCTCGGCCGCGGTGCGATGGGTGTCGTGTGGCGTGCCCAGGACCAGCTGCTCGGCCGGGCCGTGGCGCTCAAGGAGCTGCACCCGCCGCAGGGCGTCAGCGCCGAGGAGCGGACGGTGCTGGAGGAGCGCATGCTCCGGGAGGCGCGCACCGCCGGCAGGCTGAACCACCCGGCCGTGGTGACGGTGCACGACGTCATCCGCGAGGACGGGCGCACCTACCTCGCCATGGAACTGGTCGACGCGGCCGATCTGGCCACCGTCGTGCAGCGCCACGGGCCGCGCGACTCCGTGTGGATGGCCGGTGTCGCCCTGCAGGTGCTGGGGGCGCTGGACACGGCCCACGCCGCCGGGATCGTGCACCGGGACGTCAAGCCCAGCAACATCATGGTGCGACCGGACGGCGCCGTGAAGCTCACCGACTTCGGCATCGCGCAGGCCATGGACGACCCGCGGCTCACCCACAACGGCGGCATCGTCGGCTCGCCCGCCTACATGTCGCCGGACCGGCTGCACGGGTGGGAGGCCTCGCCCGCGTCGGACCTGTGGGCGCTCGGCGTCACGATGGCGCACGCGGTCGAGGGCATCAGCCCGTTCGAGCGCACGTCCACGGCTTCCACGTTGCACGCCGTCATGAACGAGCCGCCGGTGCTGCGGCGGGCCTCCCCCGCGCTGGCCCAGGTGATCCACGGGCTGCTGACCGTCGACCCTGCCCGGCGCATGACCGCGCCTCAGGCACGGGCGCTGCTGGTCGCGATCGTCCAGGGCACGGCGCAGGTCTCCCCCATGCCGCCGCCTCCCGGGAAGAAGAGCAACACCGCCGTCAAGGTCGCCGCCATCGCGGTGGGCGCCGTGGTGCTCGCGGGCGCCGCGTTCGGCGGGTACGTGGCCTTCACACCGAAGGACGACTCCGCAGGCGGCTCCCCGACCAGCGGCAACCCGACCTCGCAGAACTCCACCGAGTGGAGCACCGACGCGGCGTCACTGCCGGTCGGCGCCCCGTTGCTCTCGCGGCGGATCGCCACGTTCGGCCGCGGCGGCGACATCCCCGCGTGGAACCTGACCGGCACGGAGTGCGCGAAGGACTTCCTCATCCAGGGGTCGCCGGTGCCGGCCAGCGTGCCGTGCGACAAGCCGCACGGCATCCAGCTCTTCGCCGCCGCGACCCCGTTGTGGGACAAGCCGAAGGACACGGCGTACCCCGGTGTCGAGTGGCTCTCCGACTTCACGAAGAAGTACTGCACCGAGCAGTTCCAGGCCACGGCCTCGCGGTCCAAGGACGCGCTGGGCTTCACCGGGCTCATCCCGACGGAGCAGGAGTGGCAGGCGTGGAGCGACGCCACCACTCCCGGCCGTCAGGAGGTGCTGTGCGTGGTCTGGAAGCAGGACCGCGCACCGCTCGCCGGAACGCTCGTCGGCTAACCGCGAACCGTGTCGATCACCAGCGCGGAACGCTCCGGCGCGGTGTCGGTGACCGAGTAGGCGCCTTCCAGCGCCTGCAAGGCACCGGCGACCGCGTCCGGGGTGTCGGTGCGGAGCTCCAGCAACGGCTGCCCGGCCTCCACCACGTCACCCGGCTTGGCCAGGCAGAGCACACCGGCACCGGCCTGCACCGGGTCCTCCTTGCGCGCCCGGCCGGCACCGAGCCGCCACGCCGCGACGCCGACGCCGTACGCGTCCAAAGTGGACAGGACGCCGGAGGTGGGCGCCTCGACGACGTGCCGGTGCGTGCCGACGGGAAGCGGGGCTTCCGGGTCGCCGCCCTGGGCCCGGATCATCCGCGCCCACACCTCGTACGCCTCACCGGAAGCCAGCACGGCGGCCGGGTCGGCCGAAATTCCGGCCAGCGACAGCATTTCCGACGCCAGCGCCACGGTCAGCTCGACGACGTCGGAAGGTCCACCGCCGCGCAGCACGTCGACGGACTCGGCCACCTCGACCGCGTTGCCGACCGCACGGCCCAACGGCACCGACATGTCGGTCAGCAGAGCCGAGATCCGCACGCCGTGCTCGACGCCGATGGCCACCAGCGCCTCGGCGAGAGCGCGCGCCGAAGGCAGGTCCTTCATGAACGCGCCGGACCCGACCTTCACGTCGAGCACCAGCGACTCGGCGCCCTCCGCGATCTTCTTCGACATGATCGAGGACGCGATCAGCGGGATCGCCTCGACCGTGCCCGTGACGTCGCGCAACGCGTAGAGCTTGCGGTCGGCGGGAGCAAGTCCTTCGGTGGCAGCACACACGACGGCTCCGACGTCGGAGAGCTGCGCCAGAATCTCCGAAGTGGACAGTGCGGCCCGCCACCCGGGAATCGACTCCAGCTTGTCCAGCGTCCCGCCGGTGTGGCCCAGCCCGCGACCCGACAGCTGCGGCACGGCGGCACCGCAGGCGGCGACCAGGGGTGCCAGCGGCAACGTGATCTTGTCGCCGACACCACCGGTCGAGTGCTTGTCCACGGTCGGGCGGTCGACGTGCAACGACAACCGCTCGCCCGACGAGATCATCGCCTGCGTCCAGCGCGCGGTCTCCACCGGCGACATCCCGTTGAAGAAGATCGCCATGGCCAGCGCGGACATCTGCTCGTCCGCCACCGCGCCGCGCGTGTAGGCGTCGATCACCCAGTCGATCTGCTCGTCGGACAACGTCAGCCCGTCGCGCTTGGCGCGGATGACGTCCACAGCCGAGAAGTTCCTGCCCGAGAAGCTCATGGCAGGTCCTCCGGCCCGAACGCGTCCGGCAGCACCGACGACATCGGCAGCACACCGGAAGGCGTGTCCACCAGGCAGTCCCGTCCGCCCAGCTCGTAGAGCACCTGGCGGCACCGGCCGCACGGCATCAGCAGCTCACCGGCACCGGACCGGCACGCCACCGCGACGAACCGGCCGCCGCCCGTGAGCTGGAGCTGGCCGGCCATCGCGCACTCCGCGCAGAGCCCGACGCCGTAGGAGGCGTTCTCGACGTTGCACCCGGTCACGATGCGGCCGTCGTCGCACAACGCCGCGGATCCGACCTGAAGCCCGGAGTACGGGCAGTGGGCGAACGACGCCGCCTCCACCGCCCGTGCCCTGAGCAGGTCCCAGTCGACCTCAGCCACGGCGGTACACCAGACCGTCGGCGGCAGGCATCCGCAACCGTTGCGACGCCACGGCCAGCACGGCCAGCGTCACCATGTGCGGGGTGTAGGACACGAACTCGCCGGGGATCTCGTCGAGGCTGATGTACAGCAGGTACATCAGCACGGCCACGACGATCGCCGCCGCGGCGGAGAACCACTTCTGACGGAACAGCTGCCACACCACGATCACGCCGAGCAGGATCACCACGCCGTAGACGAGGCCCAGCACCGTCTCGCCGCCCGAGCGCAACTGCAGGCCGTCGGCGTAGCCGAACAGCGCCGCGCCACCGAGCAGGCCGCCGGGCCGCCAGTTGCCGAAGATCATCGCCGCGAGGCCGATGTAGCCGCGGCCGCCGGTCTGCCCCTCCAGGTAGGACAGCTGACCGGGGTTGAGCACCAGCGCGGCGCCACCCAGGCCGGCGAGACCACCGGAGACGATCACGGCGACGTACTTGTGGAAGTACACCTTCACGCCCAGCGAGTCCGCGGCGTGCGGGTTCTCGCCGACCGAGCGCAGGCGCAGGCCGAAGCGGGTGCGCCAGAGCAGGTAGTACGACAGCGGCACGAGCACGATCGTCAGCATCGTCAGCGGCGAGACGCCGGTGACGAGACCGCGCAGGATGCCGGCGACGTCGGAGATGATGACGCGCTGCCCCGCCTCCAGCTCACCGAGCCAGTCCGCGAACCCCGCCGCCGAGTACGTGTCGAACGGCGTGACCGGCGGCGACTGCCGCGGGTTGTGCGAGAGCGGCAGGAACACCAGCGTCGACAGGTACTTCGTCAGGCCGGCGCCGAGCAGGTTGATCGCCACACCGGAGACGATGTGGTTGACGCCGAACGTGACCGTGGCGATCGCGTGCAGCAGACCGCCCAGCGCACCGAAGACGACGGCGGCGATGAGAGCCACCCACGGGCCCCACTGGTAGCCGGCCCACGCCGCCCCCCAGGTGCCCATGATCATCATGCCCTCGAGGCCGATGTTGACCACGCCCGCGCGTTCCGCCCACAGACCACCGAGACCGGCGAGCAGGATCGGCAGCGCGAGCCGCACCGCCGTCTGCGTCGTGCCGGACGAGGTGAGCTGCGGGAACCCCGTGAGGTACGAGGTCGTCGACAGCAACAGGATCGCGCCGGCGACACCGATCACGCCGACGGCCCAGCCCGGCACCTTGCGCTTGCGAGGCGCCACCGGGACGTGGGGCTTCTCCTCCAACGTCGAGATCACGCGGCACCTCCGACAGTTCCGAGCTCACGGCCGACGCGGCGCTGTTCCGAGGCGAGCTCGAAGCGACGCACCACCTCGTAGGCGACGACGACCGACAGGACGATCGAGCCCTGCATGATGGTGACGATCTCCCTGGGCACACCGACGTTGTCGAGCGCGAGACCCGACTTGTCGAGGAACGCCCACAGCAGCGCGCCGAACGCGATGCCGCCGGGGTGGTTGCGGCCGAGCAGCGCGATCGCGATGCCCGAGAAGCCGATGCCCGCGGTGAAGTTCAGGCTGAACGTGTGGTCGCGGCCGAGCAGCTCCGGCAGCGAGATCAGGCCCGCGATGGCCCCGGAGAGCAGCATCGAGACCAGCACCATCTTCTTGGCGTTGACACCACCGGCGGACGCGGCGGTGGACGACTCGCCCGACGCGCGCAGCTCGAAGCCGAACCGGGTCTTGTTCATCATGACCCAGTAGCCGATGCCGAGGGCGATGGCCACGAAGATGAAGCCGAACATCGTGCCGCCGCCACCGAACGAGATGCCGGGCATCCAGCCGCTCTGCGGGATCTCCGCGGTGCGGATGTTGTTGCCCCGCAGCTCACCGAAGACGTCGCGGCGGATCAGGTACGCGGACAGGCCGATCGCCAGACCGTTCATCATGATCGTCGAGATGACCTCGTTGACGCCGCGCGTCACCTTGAGGATCGCGGGGATCGCGGCCCAGGCGGCACCGGCGAGCGCGGCGACGATGATGATCACCAGCGTGTGGATGCCGGTGGGCAGCGCGATCGAGCCGCCGACGACCGCGGCGACCACGGCCGCGACGCGGTACTGGCCCTCGACGCCGATGTTGAACAGGTTCATCTGGAACCCGATCGCCACCGCGAGCGCCGCGATGTAGTAGATGCCCGTCGAGTTGAGGATGTCGACGAACGTCGTGCCCTTGCCGACCTGCGTCACCATCGCGCCGAACGCGCTGAGCGGGTTCGCGCCGGAGATGACCAGCGCCACTCCGCACAGCAGCAAGGAGAAGACGATCGCCAACGCGGGCGGCAGGAGTTTGCCGCGCAGGTGTCCCATCAGTTCTCGCCTTCCTCGACCACCGCGGTTCCGTGCGCAGTGCCGGTCTCGTGCACGGAAGCGCTCGTGCTGCCCGCACCCGTCATCGCGCTGCCGAGGTCCTCGGGCGTGACGGTGTTCGGGTCGGCGTCGGCCACCAGGCGGCCGCGCAGCATGACCTTGATCGTGTCCGAGAGGCCGATCAGCTCGTCCAGGTCGGCGGAGATCAGCAGGACGGCGAGGCCGGCGGCGCGGGCGCGCTTGATCTCGTCCCAGATCAACGCCTGCGCGCCGACGTCGACACCGCGGGTGGGGTGCGACGCGATCAGCAGGACGGGGTCGCCGGACAGCTCGCGGCCGACGACCAGCTTCTGCTGGTTGCCGCCGGAGAGCGCCGCCGCGGGGACGTCGATGCCGGGCGTGCGGACGTCGAAGTCCGCGACGATCCGCTCGGTGTCCTGCTTCGCGCCGTCGGTGTCGAGCCAGATGCCCCTGGCCGTCGGCTTGCGGGTCTGGTAGCCGAGGATCCGGTTGTACCAGAGGGGTTGCGTGAGCAGCAGGCCGTGGCGGTGGCGGTCCTCCGGCACGTAGCCGATGCCCGCCTCGCGCCGGGCGAGCGTGCCCAGCTTCGTGAGGTCCTTGTCCTGCAACGTGATCGTGCCGCTGCCGGCCTTGCGCATGCCCATGACCGTCTCGACGAGCTCGGTCTGGCCGTTGCCCTCGACGCCCGCGATGCCGACGACCTCGCCGGAGCGGACGACCAGGTCGACGTCGTCGAGGATCGGCCGCGAGCCGTCCGGCGTCATCAGCCTGAGGCCCTTGACGTCCAGCACCACCCTGTCGGTGACGGTGGACTCGCGGGTCTCCGGGCTGGGGAGCTCGCTGCCGACCATCATCTCGGCGAGCTGGCGCGACGACACGGTCTTCGGGTCCGCGCTGCCCACGGTCGTGCCGCGGCGGATCACCGTGACGGAGTCCGCGATCGCGCGGACCTCGTCGAGCTTGTGCGAGATGAAGAGGAACGTGTAGCCCTGCTCCTGCATGCCGCGCACGGTGTCGAAGAGCTCGTTGACCTCCTGCGGCACGAGCACGGCGGTGGGCTCGTCGAGGATGATCACCTTGGCGCCGCGGTAGAGCACCTTGAGGATCTCGACGCGCTGCCGGTCGGCGACACCGAGCTGCTCGACGAGCACGCCGGGGTCGACGTTGAGCCCGGTCCTGCCGGAGAGCTCGATGATGCGCCTGCGGGCCTTCTGGCCGATGCCGTGCATGGCCTCGGCGCCCAGGACGACGTTCTCCTGGACGGTGAGGTTGTCGGCGAGCATGAAGTGCTGGTGCACCATGCCGATGCCGGCCTTGATGGCGTCGGACGGCGTGCGGAACCGGACCTGCTCGCCGTTCACCTCGATGGTGCCCTCGTCCGGCGCCTGCATGCCGTAGAGGATCTTCATCAGGGTGGACTTGCCCGCGCCGTTCTCACCGCAGAGTGCGTGCACCTCGCCACGGCGGACGGTCAGGTGCACGTCGCTGTTGGCGACCACACCGGGGAATCGCTTGGTGATGCCGGTGAGCACCACCGCGGGGGGACCGTCCGTCTGGACGGACGTGGAACTGCTCATCGTCGAGTTGCTCCTCCTACCACGCACCGGGCCCTGTGAGGGCATGTCCTCACAGGGCCCGGGGTGCGTGCGGCTTCCGGACTACGGCTTGTCCGCGACCTTGATCTTGCCCTCGATGATCTGGGCCTTGTAGCCCTCGAGGATTCCCTGCAGCTTCGCGTCGATCTTGCCACCGGACGTGGCGTAACCGACACCGTCCACCTTCAGGTCGAAGACCTTCGGCAGCGACGCGAGGTCGTTCTTGGCGACGGCCTTGATGAAGTCGTAGACCGCGACGTCGACGCGCTTGAGCATCGACGACACGATGACGTCCTTGGTGTCGGCGACGGTCGCCTGGTTGTACTGGTCGGAGTCGACGCCGATCGCCAGCACGCCACCCTGCTTGGCGGCGGAGAAGATGCCCTTGCCGGACGCGCCCGCGGCCTGGTAGATCACGTCGGCGCCCTTGTCGATCTGGCCCTTCGCGGCCTCCTGGCCCTTCGGCGCGTCCTGGAAGCCCGTGAAGTCACCGGCCGGGGTGATGTACTTCGACTCGACCTGGATCTTCGGCGCGGCGGCCTTCGCACCCTGGGCGTAGCCGGCCTCGAACTTCTGGATCAGCGGGATCTCGACACCGCCGACGAAGCCCACGTGGCACTTCTTGCTCTGGTACGCGGCGATGACGCCGGCGAGGAAGGAGCCCTCCTGCTCGGCGAACAGCAGCGGGGTGACGTTGGTCGCGCCCTCGACGGACCCGTCGACCAGGCCGAACTTGACGTTCGGGAACTCCGCGGCGACGAGCTTCATCGACTCGGCGTAGGCGAAGCCGACACCGATGATCGGGCTGAAGCCCTCCTGCGCCAGCTGGCGGAGACGGGTCTGCTTGGCGGACTCGTCCTCGTTCGGCGCGGCGGACAGCTCGCGGGTGTTCTCCTTCTTCACCCCGAAGTCCTTCAGCGCCTTGTCGAGACCGGCGGCGGCGGAGTCGTTGAACGACGCGTCGCCACGACCACCGATGTCGTAGGCCAGACCGACCTTCAGCGCGCTCGCGTCCACCTTGTCGCCGTTCGCGGCGCTGGTGCTCGACGTGGCGGGCGCGGCGGGAGGCGTGGCGTACTCGCAAGCGGCGCCAGTGCCGGTGTTCGAGTTGTTGCTACCGCCACCCGAGTCCTTCGCGCAGGCGGCCATAGTCATCACGCTGGTCAACGCGATCGCGGTGACCGCGACACCACGCATACGACGACGCACGGCTCGTCTCCTCCCTGAGGTTCTTCTCCCAACGACGTTGTTGGGTTCTAGACGGCGCACCGTACCTCTTAGTAACCAACCCCGTTGCGGCCAGCACCTACATAGACCCCTATCGGTTACGCATTCGACGCATTGGCCGTACCAGTCGTGATCACTCGTGTTCGGCGCGTGGTGAAACGTCCTCTCCAGCCGCTTCCCCGCCCTGATCGTCGTCCATTCGGCCCAGTTCCGCGCGCCGGGCGCGGCTCCGCGTCGAACAGAGCCGCCGTCGTTCTTTTGCGTGAAATGTGGCCTGGACCGCATTTCCGAATCGATCAAGACCGCTTGGTGGATCGACAGCGTGTCTCATCGATCACAGAGCGGGTGCGCCTGCTGGGTCGTGTCCAACGTGCGGGACTAGCATTTCCGGGTCATGGTCGGGACAAATGGTTCACCGACCACCACCACTGACGTTGGAGGCCGCGGCGCATGACCAGCGCAGGCGCACCCGAGCGGTCGGGCACCACCCGAGGGGGTGGGACGCTCTACCGCGGTGATCTGGGCATGTGGTCCTGGGTCGCCCACCGGATCAC
>NZ_DATLEC010000103.1:0-120338 GCF_035525475.1 Lentzea sp.
TCGTGGTGACGCCGACGTGGGCGAAGCTGATCGACTTCGACACGACGCTGCCCAGTGCCGTGCAGGAGCTCGTCGAGCGGCGGTCAGCGCGACAGGAAGCGGTCCAGCACGCGGGCGCCGAACTCCAGGCCTGAGACGGGGACGCGTTCGTCGACGCCGTGGGCCATGGCGCGGTAGTCGAAGCCGGTGGGCAGCAGCAGCGGGGAGAAGCCGTAGCAGTCGATGCCGAGCTGGGTGAACGCCTTGGCGTCGGTGCCGCCGCCCAGGCAGTACGGCACGACGGTGGCGGTGGGGTCCTCGTCGCGCAGCGCGTCGGCCATGGCGGCGAACCACGGTGTGTCGATCGGCGCCTCGACCGGGGGCTGGTGGGTGAGGAACTCGCGGGTCACGCCGTCCTCGAGCAGCGAGTCGATGGTGGCGAGGAGCTCGTCGACGGTGCCGGGCAGGGTGCGGACGTCGATCTGCGCGGTGGCGGTGCCGGGGATGACGTTGACCTTGTAGCCGGCCTGCAGCATCGTCGGGGTGGTCGAGCAGCGCACGGTGTTCTCGACGAGCCTGGCCGCGGGGCCCAGGCGGGCGATGGTGGCGTCGACGTCGTCGAGGTCGACCTCCACGCCCAGCGCCTTGCCGGTCTCCACGAGGAACGCCTCGACCGTGGGGGTGAGCCGGACCGGGTGGTCGTGGGCGGCGAGGCGGGCCAGGGAGGTGACCAGCGCGGTGACGGCGTTGCGGTCGTTGCGGCGCGAGCCGTGCCCGGCGCGCCCGGTGGCGGTGAGCCGCATGTGCGAGGTGCCGCGCTCGGCCGTGCCCACGGGGTACAGGCGCACGCCGTCGACGTCGTAGGAGAACGCGCCGGACTCGCTGATCGCGGCCTGCACGCCGGTGAAGTGGGCGGCGTGGTGTTCGACGAGCCAGTGGGCGCCGTAGATGCCCTGGTCCTCCTCGTCGGCGACGAAGGCCAGCACGACGTCGCGGCGCGGGCGGCGGCCTTCGGTGTGCCAGCGGTGGACCACGGCCAGCGTCATGGCGGCCATGTCCTTCATGTCGACGGCGCCGCGGCCGTGCACGAACCCGTCGCGGATCTCGCCGGCGAACGGGTCGAAGCTCCACTCGGCCGGGTCGGCGGGCACGACGTCGAGGTGCGACTGGACCAGCACGGCGGGCAGCGACGGGTCGGTGCCCGGGATGCGCGCGAGGACGTTGGTGCGGCGCGGTGCGGGTTCGAGCAGCGTGGGGGCCACGCCGCTGTCGTGCAGGACCGCCGCCACGTGCTCGGCGGCCTCGCGTTCACCGGCGGACTCACCTCCGCCGCGGTTGGTCGTGTCGAAGCGGATGAGCTGTGCGCACAGCTGCGCCACGTCCAGCGTCATGCGCGACACCCTACGTTTCAGCCGTAGATGCCTTCGATCGCCCCGCCCGCGACGTAGGTGAGCACCTTGAACGCCTTCATCGCCTCGGTCATGGACTCGGCGTCGACCCCCACGCGGCGCACCCCGATCTGCTCGACGGTGGGCACCACGGCGGCGGCCTCGGCGAGGTGGGTGGCGTCGAACTCGACCTCGATCCGGTGCGGGGTCACCTGTGCGGGTGACCGTGTCGCCGAGGTCATGGCGGCGGTGGAGGCCTCGGTGATCCGGGCGGAGGTCACGGCGGGTGGCAGGCACACGGCCGCATACCGCGACACGCACTCCTTGACCGCCACGACCCCGGCGGCCGGCGCGTAGGAGCCCGCGTCGGCGCAGGTGAGGTCGTCGCCGGTCACGAGGAGCACGGGCACGCCGTACTCGGCGGCCACGGCGGCGTTGAGGCGGCCTTCGGAGGCCGCAACGCCGTCGAGCCACACGCCGGTGATCGAGTTCTCCATGTAGGTGTGGGCGAGCACGCCGGGTGCGCCGGCGCCGGTGTGGTAACCGAGGAACACCACGCCATCCACGTCGCCGTCGATGCCCTGCATCATCGACAGCGGTTTGTGGCGCCCGGTGAGCAGGCGTGCCGCGGGGTGGAGGTCCTCGAGCAGCAGGTTGCGCTGCGAGGAGTGGGCCTCGTTGACGAGCACGCCGGTGGCGCCACCGGCGAGCAGTCCGGCGACGCAGGCGTTGACGTCGCCGGTGAACAGCCGCCGGAACCGCTGCCACTGCTCGGTACCGGGCTCGACGTCCCCGGTCCAGGTGACTCCGGTAGCGCCTTCCATGTCCGCCGAGATCATGATCCGCACATCTCGGTAAGTTAGCGGTGGGCTGCTGGGGAAGAGGGGTTTTCGTGCGGGTGAAGTTGTGCGCGTTGCTTGCGGCGGCAACGGCGCTGGGGCTCGCTGCACCGCCGGTGGTGGCGCAGCAGCCGGTCGTTCTGAAGGTCGCGATCGTGCAGCAGATCGACTCGTTGAACCCGTTCCTGGCGGTGTTCCAGTCGAGCACGGAGATCGGCCGGCTGATGTACGACTACCTCACGGCGTACTCGGCCGACGACCAGACCGTCACCGAGGGCCTGGCGAACCGGTGGGAAGCCTCGGCCGACAAGCTCACGTGGACGTTCACGGTGCCCGAGGGCAAGAAGTGGTCCGACGGGCAGCCGATCACCGCGCGCGATGTGGCGTTCACCTACAACCTCATGCTCACCGACGTCGTGGCGCGCACCGCGAACGGCAGCTTCGTCACCAACTTCGACACCGTCACCGCGACCGACGACCGCACGGTGGTCATCAGGACCAAGACGCCGCAGGTGACGATGCTGGCGCTGGACGTGCCGATCGTGCCGCGGCACGTGTGGGAGAAGGTCGGCAGCGTCAAGGACTACGCCAACGACCGGATGCCGGTGGTCGGCTCGGGCCCGTTCGTGCTGACCGAGCACGTGCCGGGGCAGTTCATCAAGCTCACGGCCAACAAGGGCTACTGGCGCGGCGCCCCGAAGTACGACGAGCTGCACTTCGTGTACTTCCAGAACTCCGACGCCGCGGTGCAGGCGCTGGGCAAGGGCGAGGTCGACCTGGTCAACCGGATGGCGCCCGCCCAGTTCGACTCCCTCGAGGGCAAGGCGGGCGTGGCGCGCAACAAGGCGCAGGGCCGCCGCTTCACCGAGCTGCTGATCAACCCCGGCGCGCAGACCCGCACCGGTGAGCCGATCGGCGACGGCAACCCGGCGTTGCGCGACGTGCGGGTGCGGCGGGCGATCGCGCAGGCCATCGACCTCGACGCGCTGGTGGCACGGGTCAGCCTGGGCTATGCGGAGAAGGGCGCCGGGCTCGTGCCGCCGGTGTTCTCGAAGTGGCACTGGCAGCCGGGCCCTGGGGAGCAGCGCAGGTTCGACCCGGCCGCGGCCAACGCCGCCCTCGACGCCGCGGGTCACCCGCGTGGCGCCGACGGCACCCGGTTCACGCTGCGGCTGGCCGGCCGGGCGGGCCGCGCCTACGACGAGCAGGCCGCCGAGTACCTCAAGCGGTCGATGGGCGACATCGGCGTTCCACTGGACGTGCGGCTGGTGTCGGACAACCAGCTCAACGAGGCGACCACCGCGGCGGCCTACGACCTGGCGTTCTCCGGCTGGGCGACGAACGTGGACCCGGACTTCGTGCTGAGCCTGCACACCTGCGCGCAGCGGCCCGGTGCGGACGGCAAGGGCGGCACCACGGACGCCTACTTCTGCGACGCCACCTACGACGAGCTCTACGCGCGGCAGCTCTCGGAGTTCGACGAGGGCAAGCGCCAAGAGCTCGTGCGGCAGATGCAGGCCCGCTTCCACGACCAGGTGCCCGCGGTCGTGCTCGCCTACGACAACGCGCTGGAGGCCTACCGCTCCGACCACTTCACCCGGTTCACCACCCAGCCCGCGCAGGGCGGCGTGATCATGGCGCAGAACGGCGTGTGGGGCTACTACGGCGCCGAACCCGCCGGGCAGGCCGCTCCGGCCCCGCGCGGGTGGGGCGGGCTCGCGGCGTTCGGCGCGGCGATCGCGGCGGTGGTGATGGCGTTCGTGATCTACGCGCGCCGGCGCAGGGCCACGGCCGGGGAGCGCGAGTAGGTGCGCCTCGCCGGTCGGTTCGGTGGTGCCGCGCTGAGCCTGGTGATGGTGGCGGTGCTGGGTTTCTTCCTGTTCCGGGTGGTGCCCGGCGACCCGGTCGTGTCGATGACGCGGGGCCGTCCGACGACGGCGGCGACGCAGGCCGAGCTGCGGGCGCAGTTCGGCCTGGACCGTCCGCTGCCGCAGCAGTTCTGGAGCTACCTCACCTCGCTGCTGCGGGGTGATCTGGGCACGTCGTTCACGTTCCGCCGCCCGGTCGCCGACGTGATCGTCGAACGGCTCGGGCCGACGCTGCTGCTGGCCGGCACGGCGACGCTGGTCGCGGTGCTGCTGGGGTTGTGGCTCGGGGTGCGGGCGGCGTGGCGGCGCGACTCGGTGTTCGACCGGGTCACCACGGGGGTGTCGCTGACGTTGTGGGCGGTGCCGACGTTCTGGCTCGGCATGCTGCTGATGATGGTGACGGGCGATCTGTTCCCGTCGCGGGGCATGCGCGACACCGACACGGCGCCGGACTTCGTGTCGCAGTCCCTCGACGTGGCGCACCACCTGGTGCTGCCGTCGGTGACGCTGGTGGCGGTGGTGTGCGCGGAGTACGCGCTGGTGATGCGGTCGTCGTTGCTGGAAGAGCTGCACGCCCCGTACCTGGTGACGGCGCGGGCGAAGGGGCTGCGCGAGGACCTGGTGCGCCGCCGTCACGCCGTGCCCAACGCGGTGCTGCCGGCGATCACGCTGGTGTTCCTGAGGTTCGGGCTGGTGGTGGGTGGCGCGATCACGACGGAGACGGTGTTCTCGTGGCCGGGGCTGGGGTTGTTGTTCTACGACGCGCTGACCGGCCCGGACTACTTCCTGCTGCAGGGGCTGCTGGTGGTGACGGCGGGCGCGGTCGTGGTGATGAACCTGCTGGCCGACCTGCTGCACGGGGTCCTGGACCCACGGGTGAGGGTCGTGTGAGCGGGCTCGGCCGCACGGGCGTCGCCGGCGCCGCGGTCCTCGCGGTGGCCGCGCTGGTCGCCGTGGTCGCGCCGCTGCTGATCCCCGCGGAGGCCCTCGACGTCACGCGGGTGAGCGACGCGGCGTGGCAGCCGCCGGGCCCGGGTCACTGGCTGGGCACCGACCACACGGGACGGTCGGTGGCGCTGCTGGTGGCGCAGGGCACGGGGACGTCGTTGTTCGTCGGGCTGACGGCGGCGGTGCTGTCGGTGGGCATCGGCACGCTCGTCGGTGTCCTGAGCGGTCACTTCGGCGGCCTGCCGGCGGGGGTGCTGCTGCGGGTGACGGACTTCTTCCTGGTGCTGCCCTCGCTGGTGCTGGCGATCGCGTTGTCGACGGTGCTGCCGCGGGGGCTGGGCACGATCATCCTGGCGATCGGCCTGACGAGCTGGCCGTCGACGGCGCGGATGGTGCGGGCGCAGACGCTGACGACCGAGGCCCGGCCGTTCGTGGAACGCGCGCGGGCACTGGGCGGCGGCCACACCCATGTGATCACGCGGCACGTGCTGCCGTCGGTGGTGCCGCTGGTGCTGGTCAACGCGACGCTGGCGGTGGCGTCGTCGATCGTGGCGGAGTCGACGCTGGCGTTTCTGGGCCTGGGGGACCCGACGCGGATCTCGTGGGGCGCGATGCTGCACCAGGCGCAGCTGCACGGGGCGGTGCCGCGGGAGGCGTGGTGGTTCCTGCTGCCGCCGGGGGTGGCGATCGTGGTGGTCGTGCTGGCGTTCACGCTCGTCGGCCGTGCCCTCGAAGCCGTTGTGACGCCGAAGAGGTGACCATGCTGCAACTGCGGAACCTCACCGTCCACTACGGGCACACGCGCGTCGTCGACGACGTGTCCCTGACGCTGGCCCCCGGTCAGACGCTGGGGCTGGCGGGGGAGTCGGGGTCGGGCAAGTCGACGGTGGCGATGTCGGTGCTGCGGCTGCTGCCCAGGACCGCCCGCGTCGACGGCGAGGTACTGCTCGACGGCGAGGACGTGCGGGCGATGTCGTGGGGGCGGCTGCGGGCGGTGCGGTGGGCGTCGGCGTCGATCGTGTTCCAGGGCGCGATGCACTCGCTCAACCCGGTGCGCCGCGTCGGGGACCAGATCGCCGAGCCGATGCGCCTGCACGGCACCCCGGGCAGCGTCACCGACCTGCTGGAGCAGGTGGAGCTGCCGCGGGAGAAGGCACGGGCGTATCCGCACGAGCTCTCCGGCGGGCAGAAGCAGCGGGTGATGATCGCGATGGCGCTGGCGTGCGGGCCGCGGCTGGTCATCGCGGACGAACCGACGACGGCGCTGGACGTGATCGTGCAGGCCCAGGTCCTGGGCCTGGTCAAGCGCCTGGTCGCCGAGCAGGACCTCGGGTTGCTGATGATCAGCCACGACCTGTCGGTGCTCGCCGAGACCTGCGAGGACCTGGCGGTGATGCACCGCGGCGCCCTGGTCGAACGCGGCCGGACCCGGGAGGTGATCGCCAACCCCCGCCATCCGCACACGGCGGCGCTGGCGGCGGCGTTCCCGGTGATCGGCGACCCGGCACACCGCTGGACCGAACCCGCACCCGTCCCGGAGCCGTTGTTGCAGGTGCGGGACCTGGTGGTCGACTACGGCCGCACGCGCGCGGTCGACGGGGTGGACCTGACGGTCGGGCACGGCGAGATCGTGGCGCTGGTGGGCCAGTCCGGGTCCGGCAAGACGACACTGGCCCGCACCGTCCTGGGGCTGCGCACGCCGTCCTCCGGCCGGGTGATCTTCGACGGGACGCAGGTGCCGTCGAAGGGCAAGGCGCTCAAGGCGGTGCGGCGTCAGGTCCAGCTGGTGCTGCAGGAACCGGCGAGCGCGCTCAACCCGCGCCACCGGGTGTTCGACGCGGTGGCGGAGGGCCTGCGCGTGCACGGGGTGCCCGGTGACGAGCAGGCGCTGGTGACGGAGGCGGTGGAGCGGGCGGAGCTGCGTCCGGCGAGCCTGTACCTGGAGTCGTTGCCGCACGAGCTGTCCGGGGGCCAGCAGCAGCGGGTGGTGATCGCCGGCGCGCTGGTGCTGCAGCCCCGCCTGCTGGTGGCGGACGAACCCGTCGCCTCGCTCGACGCGTCGATGCGCGGGGAGATCGTGGCGCTGCTGCTGCGGCTGCGTGCCGAACTGGGCCTCGCGTGCCTGCTCATCACCCACGACCTGGGGCTGGCGTGGCAGATCGCCGACCGGGTGGCCGTGATGCACCAGGGCGCGATCGTCGAACAGGGCCCGGCGGAACAGGTTCTGCTCACCCCGTCGCACGAGTACACGCGGGCGTTGGTGCGCGCGGTGCCGACGGTGTGAGGGTCACGCCACGGTCAGGGCGTCGAGCTCCGCGCGCACGGCGGTCTCGGTCACGCGGTTGCGTTGCCCGACGGCCCGGCGCAGCGCCTCCTCGAAGTGCCGCCGGGCCCGCTCGGGGTCGCGGGCGTCGCGGGCGATCAGGCCGCGTTCGAACGCGATGCGGCAACGCATCTCGTCCGGCCCGTACCAGCCGCCCGGTGTCAGCTCCCACGCCGTGTCGCACTCCGCGGCCGCGGTCGTGAGGTCGCCGCCGAGGCGGGCGAGCTCGGCCAGCCCGACGTGGCAGTTCGACTCCACCAGCGGCGCCCCGGCCCGGCGTGCCAGGCGCAGCGCCTCGGCGTAGTCGGCGCGCGCACCGGCCGGGTCGGCGCCGTGCAGGCGGGCCCTGGCGCGGTTGACGAGCACCTCGGCGGTGTCCTCGGTGGCCCCGAGCTCGTCGAGCAGGCCGCGGGCGCGTTCGATGTGCCGCAGCGCCCCGGCCGTGTCCCCGTCCCCGAGAGCGAGCTCGGCGAGCTGGTTGACGGCCAGGGCCATGCCCCAGCGGTCACCGACCCGGTCGAACGCCTCCGCGCCGCGACGCAGCAGTGCGGTCGCGGTGGCGGTGTCCCCGTGCTGCCAGGCCACGAGCCCGTCGCCCACCAGCGACAGCGCGGCACTCCACCCGTCGGTGCCGACCAGGCGGTGACGGCTGTGCCAGGCCGGCGACTCGGCCTCCGGAGCGCCCATCGCCATGCCCCACATCATCGCCAGGATCGGGTACCGCGGCGGCCCGTTGACCGCGACCAGCAGCTCGTCGGCCTGGCGCTGCCGCGCGGACTGGTCACCGGTCGCCACGGGCCAGGCGATCAGCAGGCACATCGCGTACTCCTGCCCACGTCCCGGTGGCGGGGTCTCGCCGCACGCGCGCAGCACCGCCTCGGCCCGTTCGGCGGCCTCGGTGCGCAGGCCCCGGAACCAGTAGTAGGTCGCGAGCGCCGCGACGAGCTCCAGCGCCAGGCCTACGTCGTGCCCGGCCGCCCACGCGACGGCGGCGGTGAGGTTGTCGTGGTCGGCGCCGAGGGTCTGCAGCCATTCGACCTGGTCGTGGGCGCGCAGGTGCGGTTCGGCCTCCTGCGCTCGTGCCAGGAACCAGCGGGCGTGCCGCTCGCGCAGGTCCGGTGCGCGGCCGGCGCAGAACGCGCGGATGGTGTCGAGCATCCGGTACCGGTCACCGGTGATCTCGACGAGCGACTTGTCCACCACCGAGGACAGCGTGTCCACATCGGCGCCGGTGACGGCCGTGACGGCGTCGAGCGAGGCGCCGCCGGAGAACACGGTGAAGCGGGCGGCGAGGTCGCGTTCGGCGTCGTCGAGCAGGTCCCAGCTCCACTCGACGACGGCGTGCAGCGTGCGGTGGCGGGGCGCGGCGGTGCGGCTGCCCTTGGACAGCAGCCGGAACCGGTCGTCCAGGCGGGCGGCGATCTCGCGCAGGGGCAGCGTCCGCACCCGTGCGGCGGCCAGCTCGATCGCGAGCGCGATGCCGTCCAGGCGCCGGCACACCTCGGCGATCACGTCGTGCTCGGCGGCGAAGCCCGGTGCGACCGCCCGCGCCCGGTCGAGGAACAGCCGGGTGGCGGAGCCGGTGTCCAGGGCGGCGACGGGGCTGAGGGTCTCGCCGGTGATGCCGAGCGGTGCGCGGCTGGTCGCGAGCACCCGCACGTCCGGGCACGCCGCCAGCAGGGCGCCGAGCACGCGGGCGGCCTCGTCGACGACGTGCTCGCAGTTGTCGACGACGAGCAGGACCTCGCGGGTGGCCAGTGCGGCCCGCAACCGGTCCTCCACCGGGAGGGGCGCGGCGGAGAGCAGCCCGGCCTCGCGGACGCCGACGCCGTCGAGCAGGGCGCGGGCGACGTCGGCGGTGGCACTGAGGTCGACGAACGCCACCTCGCCGGGATCGCGGTGCGCGACCTCGACGGCGAGACGCGTCTTGCCGGTGCCACCAGGCCCGATGAGCGTGACCAGCCGGTTCTCCCGCAGCCACCTGACCACCCGGCGCAGGTCGTCGTCACGGCCGACGAAGCTGGTCAGCTGCGCGGGCACGCCCCGGTGCGGTGCGCCGGCCCGCAGCAGCTCCAGGTGGGCGGCGGCCAGCGCGGGGGAGGGATCGACACCGAGCTCGTCGGCCAGCAACGCCCGGCCCTGCGCGAACACCCGCAGCGCTTCAGGGGTGCGGCCGTCGCGGTGCAGGGCGCGCATCAACGCCGCACGCACGTCCTCGCGCAACGGGTGCTCGGACAGGATGCGGCGCAGATCCTGCTCGGTGCCGCCGGACACCGTGCACTGGATGAGCACGTCCGTCAGCCGCTGCCGTGCCTCGGCCGCGAACGGCGCGTCCACGTCGGCCAGCGCCGTGCCCCGCCACAACCGCAACGCCTCCGCGGCCCGTCCGTCCTCGAGCAGCTCGACGCACCGGTGGGCGTCCACCGCGGACGCCTCGGCCACGAGCCGGTACCCGGCGGGGTGGTGCTCGATCACCAGGTCCGGCACGGTCCTGCGCAGCCGCGAGACCTGCGACTGCAGCGCGTTCGCGGCACCGGCGGGCGGGTCGGGGTACAGGCCGTCGACCAGCCGGTCGTGCCCGACGATCCGCCCGGCGTCCAGGGCCAGCAGCGCGAGCAGGGCCCGTTGCCGGGGCGCGGCGACCGGCGTCACCGTCCCCGACTCGTCGCGCACCTCGACCGGCCCCAGCACCCCGAACCTCACATCGCGTGATTGTGGCGCACGGCGCGGTGTCAGGAGGCGAGTTCGTGCCCAGTGGTCGCGTCGACGTGGTCCGGGACGTCGTCGTGGTGGTCGCCCACCGTCATCGTGCCGGTCGGTTCGAACATCAGGATCGACGCACCCGACGGCGCGGACGGCCGGTGGTAGGTGCCGCGCGGCACCGTGAACACCGCGCCGCGGGCGAGCACGACGGTGCGTTCCCCGGCCGGTTCGCGCAGGGCGATGTGCAGCTCGCCGTCCAGGACCAGGAAGAACTCGTCGGTGTGGTCGTGGACGTGCCAGACGTGCTCGCCGCCGACCTTGGCGATGCGCACGTCGTAGTCGTTGACGCGGGTGATGATGCGCGGGCTCCACAGGGCGTCGAACGAGGTTAGGGCGCTCTCGAGAGCAATGGGTTCGGTCACGTGCCCAGCCTCGCCGCTGGCGCCACACCGGCGTGAGTGCTAGGAATCGCACATGCCGCAAGAATCCTCGCACCGGGTCGTGGTGATCGTCGACGAGAACTCCAACCCGTTCGAGCTCGGCTGCGCGACCGAGGTCTTCGGCCTGCGCCGCCCCGAGCTCGGCCGCGACCTCTACGACTTCCGCCTCTGCTCACCCGCACCGCACACCGCGATGCGCGACGGGTTCTTCACCCTCACCGGTGTCGCCGGCCTCGACGCCGCCGACACCGCCGACACCCTGATCGTCCCGAACCGCCCCGACGTGCAGGTGCCCCGCCGCCCGGCCGTGCTCGACGCCATCCGCCGCGCCCACGCCCGCGGCGCCCGCCTCGTCGGCTTCTGCAGCGGCGCGTTCACCCTCGCCGAAGCCGGCGTCCTCGACGGCCGCCGCGCCACCGCCCACTGGCAGTGGGCCGAGGAGTTCCGCACCCGCTTCCCGGCCGTGCGGCTGGAACCCGACGTGCTCTTCGTCGACGACGGCGACGTCCTCACCTCCGCCGGCAGCGCCGCCGCCCTCGACCTCGGCCTGCACCTCGTGCGCCGTGACCACGGCGCCGAGATCGCCAACTCCGTCAGCCGCCGCCTCGTCTTCGCCGCCCACCGCGACGGCGGCCAGCGGCAGTTCGTCCAACGCCCGGTACCCGACCTGCGCGACGAGTCCCTCGCACCCCTGCTGGCCTGGGCCCAGGAACACCTCGACACCCCGCTCACCGTCACCGGCCTGGCCGCCCGCGCGAACATCAGCCCGGCCACGCTGCACCGCCGCTTCCAGGCCCAGCTCGGCACGACCCCGCTGGCCTGGCTGACCGGCGAGCGGGTCACGCTGGCGTGCCGGCTGATCGAGCTGGGGGAGCAACGCCTCGACGTCGTGGCCCGCCGCACCGGCCTGGGCACCGCGGCCAACCTGCGGTCGGTCATGCGCCGCGAGACCGGCCTGGCCCCCTCGCAGTACCGGCGCAGGTTCGGGCTGAGAACTCAAGCCGCCGATGGACTGGTCGCACTTCCCGAACTGCCCAACGCCGTGAACACCTCTCACGAGTGAAGCGTCATGCCCCTGCTGCTCTGATCAGGTCGACCGTCGCCGCGAACCAGTGACCGACGGTATCTCCACGGGCGCGTGCGGTCTCCTTCGGTTGGGTCGGGGGACCACACCATCGAGTGGAGAAGCATGAGACGCACCATCACGGTCGCAACCGCACTGACGGCCACCGTGGCACTTGCCCTACCAGCGCACGCGGCCACCGGCAACCTGCCCGGTGGCACCAGCATCGGCGTCACGATCGCCAGCCCCGCGGACAACGCCGTCGTCGTCCCGGGCCCGATCACCGTCACCGGCACGGCCTCGATCGGCACCGGCGTCCCGGTCGTCGACACCGCGCTCACCTACGTGCTCGACGTGTCCGGCTCCACCCAGACCGGCGTCGCCGCGGGCTGCGGCGGCGACCAGAACGGCGACGGTCAGCCCGCCACGATCCTGGACTGCGAGATCGCCGCAGCCAGAGCCCTGCACACCAAGGCCGCCCTGCCCAACACCGTCGTCGGCAACGTCGGCGCCGCCGTCTTCGGCGCCAGCGGGCAGTCCGTCGACGTCAGCCCCGCCGGGGGCGACCAGAAGGTCGTCGCGCCCGCCACCGACGCCAACGGCAACGGCACCACCGACGTCTCCGAAGCCCTGGGCAGCGCGTTCATCGGCGGCGGCGTGCAGTTGTTCACCCCGCGCAACGCCGGTGGCAGCACCAACTTCGTCGGCGGCCTGAACGCGGGCATCACCTCGGCCACCGCCGCGTCCCAGCCGCGCAAACTGATGGTGTTCTTCTCCGACGGCGGATCCACCGACGCCGGCACCGTCGACGCCGCACTGCAGCAGGCCGTGAACGCGGGCATCAAGATCTTCACCTTCGCCGTGTCCAACGCCGCCGCCTGCAACAACGCCGGCACCCAGGGCTCGTTGCGCAAGATCGCCGAGACCACCGGCGGCACCTGCACCGAGGTCCCGGACGTCTCCCAGCTGCCCGACGTCGTGCCCGGCGTCATCGCCTCCAAGCTCACGAACCTGACTCTCAAGGTCGACAACGGCACGGACATCCCGATCACCTCGATCACACCCGGCCTGCCGCAGGACGGACCCGCGACCGTCGACTACACCGTCGACACCCCGGCCCTGACCGCCGGCACGCACGAGCTGTGCGTCACCGCGCACGGCACCGACGGCGGCGGCCCTGGTGACGTCACCGAATGCACCACCGTCATCGTCAACGCCCCGCCCGTGGTCAAGCCCGGCGGCCCCTACGCGGGCCAGGAAGGCACCGACGTCTCCATCGCGGGCCTGGTCACCGACCCCGACGGCCCGTCTCTGACCACTACCTGGACGGCCGCACCGCAGTCCGGTGTCGACGCCGGCGCCACCTGCTCGTTCGCCGGCGCCGCCGCCCAGACCACGACCGTGAAGTGCACCGATGACGGCGTCTGGACGCTGGCCCTGACCGCGAACGACGGCGTCAACCCGCCCGTCGCGGCGACCACCACGCTGACGCTGTCCAACGTCGCACCGCAGGTCACCCTGAACGCCGACAAGACCCTCGTCACCCGCGGCACCACGGTCACCTTCACCGCGCCGTTCACCGACATCGCCACCAACGACAAGCACACCTGCACCCTGAACTTCGACGACGGCAGCCCGACCGTGGCCGGCACCGTCACCCAAGGCGCCGGTAGCGGCACCTGCACCTCCTCGCGCACGTTCACCGCACTCGGCCCGCACACCGTCCTGGTCACCGTGACCGACGATGACGGCGCATCGGCCACCGCCGTCGTCAAGGTCGTCGTCTACCTGCGCGGCGAAGCATGGGCGCTTTCGGCCAACGGCCTCGTCTCCGTCGCCAAGACGCCGCACGCCCAGTGCCCGCCCAACGAGGACAAGACCGTCGCCGCCGTGAACGTCCTCGGCCTCGCCTCGGTCAACGCCCTGCACGCCGACTGCGCCCTCGACCCCGGCACCGGCCGCACCGTCGCCCGCGCACGGGTAGAGGGAGCGTCCCTGCTCGGCGGGGCGATCACCCTCAACGCCGTCGAAGCCACCTGCACCAGTGACGCGAACGGCATCACCGGCTCGTCCAAGGTCGGCACCCTCAACGGCCAGCCCATCGGCACCGGCCCCGCCACCATCGGCATCCCCGGCGTCGCCACCGTCCACCTCAACGAGACCACCACCGGACCGAACGGCCAGCTCGTCCAGAACGCCGTCCGCGTCCGCACCCTGCTCGGACAGGAGATCGTCCTGAGCGCATGCCGCCTCGGCTGATCAGGCCAGCGCCCGCAGGATGATCCGCTCGACCACCCGCGTCTTGGCGTCGGCGTAGTCCTGGCCCCGGTTCCAGGTCTCGCCCGCCAAGGCGCGCTTGGTCCGCTCGTACTCGTCCCTCGACTCCGGAACGGCACGCAGGTGGTCGCGGAACACCAGCATCCGGTCGATCTCCTCGCACACGGGGGAGAACACGTGCAGGTTCACGTCCGGCGCCTCATGCCGCTTGAGCAACCGGTGCTCGTGCCACCCGTGCTCCCGCAACCGCAGGTAATAGCCGGCCCGCACCAACGCCGGCACGTAGGCGTCCTCGTCGTCCGAGTCCGGCACCACCAGCAGCACGTCGATCAACGGCTTCGCCGCCAGCCCCGGCACCGACGTCGACCCGACGTGCTCCAGCCGCAGCACCGCCCCGCCCAGCGCCGCCCGGATCCGCGACTCCTCGACCGCGTACCACCGCGCCCACTCCGGGTTGTGCTCCTCCAGCACGATCCGCACACCACCCGTCTGCGTCTCGGTCACGAACTCCACGTCATCCGACGGCAACCGCCACTGCACGTAGGCCCGTTCGAGGATCTCCAGCACCACGGTGTTCTTCGCGTCCGCGTAGTCCCGCACCGAGTCCCAGTCCGACTCCGCCAGCGTCCGCTTCGCCGACGCGTACAGCTCACGGTCCTGCTCCTGCGCCCGCAACCAGTCCCGGAACAGCAGATGCCGCCGCACCTGCGCACACCCGCGTGAGAACACGTGCAGGTTGATGTTCGTGTCCGGCCCCCTGAGGATCCGGTGGTGGTGCCAGTCGTCCTCCCGCACCACCACCCGGTACCCGGCCGCCTCCAACACCGGCACGTACGACGCCTCGTCCGCCGCGTCGCCCACCACCAGCATCAGGTCGATCACCGGCTTCGCGCACAACCCCGGCACCGCCGTCGACCCCACGTGCTCCAGTTCGGCACCCGGCAGAACCCCACGGACCCTGGCACGTTCCCGCTCGTACAGACCCGGCCAGGCAGGGTCGTACTCGGCGAGCTCGATCTTCACGGCAAACCCCCTCGTAGGCAGTCGGCCAGAATATCAACTCCCGAACAGCTCACCCGCCGCCTCAACCCGCTGAAGCACCTCGTCCGCCGTGAACACCAGGTCCTCCACCACCCGGCACTCCTCGACCTCGTCCCACGTGACCGGCGTCGACACCGTCGGCCGCTCCCGCGCCCGCAACGAGTACGGCGCCACCGTCGTCTTCGCCGGGTTGTTCTGCGACCAGTCGATCAGCACCTTCCCGGTGCGCTGCGCCTTCGCCATCGTCGACACGACCAGCCTCGGATGCTCCTTCGCCAGCCGCCGCGCCACCGCCTTCGCGTACTCCGACGTGTCCTTCGCCGGCGCATACGCGTACACCTGCATGCCCTTGTTGCCCGACGTCTTCGCCCACGAGTCCACACCGTCGTCATCCAGCACGGTCCGCACCAGCTCCGCGACCCGGCAACACTCCACCACCGTCGCCGGCGCCCCCGGATCCAGGTCGAACACCAGCAGGTCAGGATCCCGCTTGCCCCCACGCGGCCCCACCGTCCACTGCGGCACGTGCAACTCCAACGCCGCCAGGTTCGCCAGCCACACCAGCGTCGCCAGCTCGTCCACCATCACGTAGTTGACGAACTCGTTGCCCTTCGTGCTGCCCGGCGACTCCAGCCGCATCGTCCGCACCCAGTCAGGACGGTGCTCCGGCGCGTTCTTCTCGAAGAACCACTTCCCACCCACCCCGTTCGGATAGCGCTTGAGCGTCACCGGCCGATCCCGCAGGTGGGGGAGCAGCACCGCAGCGATCCGCGTGTAGTAGTCGATCACCTCACCCTTGGAGAACCCGAACTCCGGGTACAGCACCTTGTCCAGGTTCGTCAGCCTCAGCACCCGGTCCTCGACCCGGACCGTGACCTCTTTCTTGGGGGCATCACTGCTCAACCCGACGCACCTCCCCGGGAGTCTTGTCCGGCCGCAACCCCCGCCACGACGGAAAACGCATCCGACCGTCCGGTGTCCACTGCCGGAACACCACCTCCGCCACCAGCTCCGGCTCGACCCACTTCGCGCCCCTGGACCTCTCCCTCGGCATCTCCGTCACGAACGGCGACGATCCGCGCGCCAACGCCTTCAACCTCGGCGTCAGCACCGCCAGCTCCGCATCGTTGAACCCGGTCCCCACCGACCCCGCGAACGCCAAACCGTCACCCCGCGGGATACCCAGCAACAACGCGCCGATCACCCCGGCCCGCTTGCCCTCACCCATCCGCCAGCCCCCGATCACCACCTCCTGCGCCATCAGGTCGGTGATCTTGCGCCACACCGGCGACCGCGTCCCCGGCTGGTACACCGAGTCCAGCCGCTTCGCCACCACACCCTCGAGCCCCTGCTCCCGGCTCGCCGCCAGCACCGACGCCCCGTCCTCGTCGTAGGACGGGGGAGTAAGCCAATGCGGACCCTTCAACTCCAGCTCACGCACCAGCTCACGACGCTGCCGGAACGGAAGGTCCAGCAACGACGTGCCGTCCAGGTGCAGCAGGTCGAACACCAGCAACGTGACCGGGTACTGACGCGCCGCCCGCCGCGCCGCGTCCGACTTGCTCACGTGCATCCGGTTCTGCAACGCGCTGAAACTCGGCCGCCCGTTCTGCAACGCCACGATCTCCCCGTCCAGCACCGCCTCGGTGGACCCCAGCTGCGCACCGACACCCTGCAACTCCGGATAGGCGACCGTGATGTCGTTCCCCAGCCGCGACCACGCCTGCACCCGGCCACCCTCGACCCTCAGGATCGCCCGGACACCGTCCCACTTGAACTCATACGCCCACTCGTCGTCATCATCGGAGGGCAGAGGACCCGGCACCGCCAGCATCGGCTTGAGCAGCTCCGGCAGCACCGCCCAGTCCGGCCGCGCCGCGGCGTGCCGGCGCTTCACCATCCAGTTCTTCCCGTCCTCACCCGACCGGAAGAACACGAACTGACCCTCGACGCGCTGCCCGTGCAGCACCACGTCCACCTCGCGGTCCGACCACTTCACCGTCTCGTAGCGACCGCGGTCCCAGATGAACATCTCACCGCCGCCGTACTCACCCTTCGGAATCACCCCCGAGAACTCCGCGTACTCCAAAGGGTGATCCTCGGTGTGCACAGCCAACCGCACCACATCCGTCGTAGGCGGCAACCCCTTCGGCACCGCCCACGACACCAGCACACCACCACGCTCCAGCCGCACATCCCAATGCAAACTCGACGCGTGATGCTCCTGAATCACGAACGTGTCATCGGCACCCTGAGGAAGATCACCCCGGAGAAGATCACCCCGGGGAAGCTTTTCAGCACCCGGCACGGGCTCCGGCGTCCTCGCCGCATCCCGCTTGCGCCGGTACTCGTCGAGCCCCGCCATCTACGCCGACGAAGCCTTCTTCTTCGGCGGAACCTTCTTCGCGTTCTTCCGCCCCGCCTTCGCCTTCTCCACACTGCGCTCCAGAGCCGTCATCAGATCGATGACATCGCCCTTGTCCTCGACCTCCGGCTGCACAGGCAACTCCGCACCCTCCGCCTTCGCCGCGATGACCTTCCCCAACGCATCCCGGTAGTCGTCCGTGAACGTGTCCGGATCGAAGTCCCCGGCCATCGACTCCACCAACGACGTCGCCATCTTCAACTCCTGCGGCCGCACCTCGACCTCCTGATCCAGGAAGCCGAACTCCGCCTTGCGGATCTCGTCCGGCCACAACATCGTGTGCATCACCAGCACGTCGTCCCGCGCCCGGATCGTCGCCAACGTCTCCTTCTGCCGAATCGTGATCTTCACGACCGCCATCTGCGACGTCTTCACCAACGCATCCCTGAGCAACACGTACGGCCGCGCCGCAGCCTTGTCCGGCTCCAGGTAATAGGTCTTCTGGAAGTAGATCGGATCGATCTCCTCCGCCGCCACGAACTCCAGCACGTCGATCGACTTGTCCGTCTTCACCGGCAAGTTCTCGAAGTCCTCGTTCTCCATGATCACCATCCGGCCGTCGTCCAGCTCATAGCCCTTGGTGATCTCCGAGTACTCCACCTCTTCACCGCACACCGAACAGACGCGCTTGTACCTGATGCGCCCGCCGTCCTCCCGATGCACCTGGTTGAAGCGGAAGTCGTGCTCCTCGACAGCCGTGTACAGGCGCACGGCGATCGACACCAACCCGAAGGAGATGGCCCCACGCCACACGGATCTCATTGCCATTGGGTACCCCTGAAATGCGGTTCACGCACCACCAGGTCACCCACACGGCCCAACCGGGCGACCCCCGACACCACGCGTCTCACCCCAGGGTCCCGCACACCGGTAGAACCCGGCTACATGTCCCTCAACGCCCGATACGTCCGATTGCTCGCCACCGCCGCCCGACGCTCCCGCGCCGTCGCCTCGATGTAGTTCTGACTCGTCGCCAGACTCGCATGCCCCAGCAACGCCATGATCTCGCTCGCCGACGCCCCGTCCTCGGCCAACCGCGTCGCGAACGTGTGCCGCAAAGCGTGCAGATTCGCCCCCGTCGGCACCCGGTCGTTCAACCCCGCCCACCGGAAACACGACTTCACCAGGTACTCCAGCCCACCCCGCCCGATCGGCTCACCATGACGATCCCTCAGCAACGCACTGTCCCGATCGAACCGCCCCTGCGGAAACCGCTTCCTGCAACTCGCCAGGTACGCGTCCACGATCCGCTCCATCGGCGGCTCGATCGGCACACTCCGATCCCGGTTGCCCTTGCCCTTCACGTGCAACCTCCGATCACCCTCCCGCCCCACCACGCTCGCCAGCGTCAACGTGCGCATCTCCGCACTGCGCAGACCCGCCACGAGCCCCAGCGCGATGACCAGCACATCCCGTTCCGGCCACGGGTCACGACCCTTGCGCGCCCCCTCCGCGGCCGCCGTGAGCAACTGCTCCGGCGTGTCCTCACCCCTCAGCGGCTTCGGGACGAGGGGAGGGGTCCTCGGACGCGCGACCGCGCCCATCGGGTTGCCGGCGATGAGGTCCTCGGCCACGCAGAACGTCAGGAACTGGTTCCACGTCGACCAGGCCCGCAGCACGGAGCTCTTGGCGTGGGTGTCCGCGAACAACCCGAAAGCATGACGGAGGTTCGAGCCCGCCAGGTCCTGCACCGTCAGGTCTTCGACGGGGGAGCGGAGCGTCTCGGCCAGGAGCGCGTTCACGCCGGCGAGATCGCGCTGGTAGGCCGCTGTGGTGTGCGGCGAGTCCTTGCGAGTCCGGCGGGCGAGGAAGAAGGCGTCCTGGGCGGCGAGCACGTGCATATGGATCTTGTACCGCACAGCACCGACAATTCCGCTCACTGTGCTGGATAATGGCGATTATGCATGAAATGTCCGTTTCGCCCGGTTCCACAGGCGGCTGGACCAGGTGGCGTCACTTGCCGGGGATCGTGAGCGTAATGGCACCCCGCCGCGTACGTCTCTACTGATGACTCGTCTGTGCCGACCGCGCTCCGGCATCGCCGAGGCTTGAGGTGTTGAGCGTCTGCGGAGACGGCCGGCCTGCCCGTCGGCCGATGTCTGCAGGCGCGCCAACACACGCCGTCGAACCGCTTCCGGCAACGATCTTCGCAGGTCGCCGTTTCGCCGATAATCTACATTATGTCAAGTAACGGAGATTTGGCCCTCCCCGGACAGGTCTGCCGCCTGCTGTCCCGCCGTCGCTGTCGGCCACGTTCAGCGCTCGCCGTTCTTGCGTCGCCGACGGGTCGTTCGTACGAGCGTCTCGCTCAGCGGGCTCCTGACGGCGCCTTCTTCGGACGCTGTCAGCGCTGCCGCGCCCTTCCGTGCTTTCGTCACCGTGGCGTTAGCTGCTGTGGCAGGCTCCGCGGCCATGATCGATGACTTCGCGAAGAACTACCTGCACGGCGATCTGCGTGAGTTGCGTGAGGTGATGCTGTGGAAGCTCGACGGTCTGGCCGAGGTGGACGTGCGTCGTCCGTTGACGGCGTCGGGCACGAACCTGCTCGGTCTGGTGAAGCATCTGACGTTGTCGGAGTCGCGGTACTTCGGTGAGGTGTTCGGCCGGCCGTTTCCCGAGCCGATGCCGCGGTGGGACGACCTTGCGGCGCGGGGTGCGGACATGTGGGCGACGGAGCTGGAGACGCGTGAGGAGATCGTTGGTCGGTATCGGCGTGTGTGGGCGCATTCGGATGTGACTATTTCTTCTCTTGCGGTGGATTCTGCTGGTCATGTGCCGTGGTGGCCGCGTCCTGACGTGATGTTGTTCAACGTTTTGGTGCATGTGGTGACGGAGACGGCGCGGCACGCGGGGCACGCTGACATCCTGCGGGAGCAGCTGGATGGTGCGACTGGTGAGGGTCGCTGACGTTTGTGCTGCTCCCCCGCGTGTGGATGATCTTGTCGGTGGTGCTCGTCACACTGGTGGCATGCGCTTCGCGATTCATGTGCCGTCGTTCGGCTCGTCGCTCGGTGATCCTTCGGTGCTGGTGTCGCTCGCCGTCGCCGCGGAGGAGGCGGGGTGGGACGGGTTCTTCGTGTGGGATCACGTGGTGGTGCCGGGTGAGTCGGTCGTGGCTGATCCGTGGGTGACGTTGGGTGCGGTGGCGGCGCGGACGTCGTCGATCCGGTTGGGGCCTTTGGTGACGTCGCTGGGGCGGCGGCGTCCGTGGAAGGTGGCGGCGGAGGCGTCGACGTTGCAGCGGCTTTCGGGTGGCCGGTTCGTGCTGGGGGTGGGTGCGGGGGTGCCGCAGGACTACTCCCCCTTCGGTGAGCGCGTGTCGCGGGCCGAAGCGATGTCGGAGGGTGTCGGGCTTCTGCGTGCGTTGTTATCGGGCGAGGTGGTGGAGCACCGGGGTCCGCTGTTCCAGGCGTCGGGTGTGCGGTTCGCGCCGGTGGAGGTGCCGATCTGGGTGGGTGGGGTGTGGCCGCGTGAGGTGCCGTTCCGTGCTGCCGCGCACGCTTCGGGTGTGGTGCCGGCGACGTTCGGGGAGGGCGGTTTGGTGGTTCTCTCCCCCGCTGATGCCGCGCGGGTGAAGGCGGATTTCGTGGCGTCGGGTGGTGCGGCTGACGCTGATGTGGCGTTGTGGGGTGGTGGGGTGTTGCCGGCGAACGTGGCGGAGTACGAGGAGGCGGGTGTGACGTGGTTGCTGACTGATGGTGGTGCGGTGGAGGTGGAGGAGTTGCGGGCGTTCGTGGTGGCTGGTCCGCCGCGGTCAGGCGTGTAGTCCGCGGAGCAGGGTGTCGAGGTAGCGGCGTGCGGTGGTCAGCCGGTCTGTGGTGGCGTCGCCGTGGACGTGGGTGGCGTAGGCGATGCCGCACATGAGTGGGACGAGGTCGCCGTCGGCGAGGTCGGGTCGTACGGCTCCGGTGTCGCGGGCGCGGTTGAGCAGTTGTGCGCCGATGGTGAGGATGTGGCGTTTGAGTTCTGTGGTGCGTGGGAGGGCGTTTTCGCCTGTGGCGGACACCTTGGCGAGTGCTGGGTCGCTCACCTGTGCTTCGACGAGGCGGGTGAGGTAGCCGGCGAGGGCTTGCCAGGCGTCGTTGTCGTGGAGTGCTTGTTCGCCGTGGGTGGCGAGTGCTTCGAGGCGGGGTGTGGCGACGGTTTCGAGCAGTGCTTCGGTGGTCGGGAAGTGCCGGTAGACGGTGCCGACGCCGAGTTCGGCGCGGCGTGCGACGTCGTTGAGTTGCAGCGGGGTGCCGTTGTCGACGAGGTCCCTGGCGACGGTGATGATGCGGTCCCAGTTGCGGGCGGCGTCCTTCCGCTGCGGCGTCATGGGTTGAGCCTAATTCGATACCTCATCCGGAACGCGTCGGAGTGGGGCGTGCTTCTCGCTGAGCTGTCGTACGGCGTCGATGATGCGTGGGTCGGTGGCGGCTTTGGTGGGTTTGGTGGGCATGACGGTGCGTCCGATGACGGTGCCGGTGTCGAGGGTGTGGTCGGTCGCGGCGCGGAGTGAGGGGCGTGCGGCTTGGGAGGCGGGCTTGGAGGTGGCGTGTTCGAAGGTGCGCTTCACCAGGGGCCAGAGCAGTCGCAGTCCGGGTGAGACGATGCCGGGGTGGCGGCTGTTGCCGTTGGTCATGTCGGTGTCGGCGCCGCCGGGGTCCGCGGCGAGCACGGACACGCCGCTGCCGCGTAGTCGTTGGGCGAGGTCGAGCGTGTAGGTGAGGTTGGCGAGCTTGGCGCGTCCGTACCAGTGGAAGCCGTAGTAGCCGCCGGGCGGCTCGACCGCGTCGAAGACCTTCTTGGCGGTGATGATGGCGCCGGAGGTGACGTTGACGATTCGCCGGGTGATGACGGGTAGCAGGAGTTCGGTGAGCAGGTAGGGCGAGAGGTGGTTGACGACGAAGGACGCTTCGACGCCGTCGATGTCGGTGCGGTGGGCGAACATGGCGCCGACGTTGTTGACGAGTAGTTCCAGCTCTCCGTCCGCGGCGATCGTCGCGGCGAGGGCTCGTACCTGGTCGAGGGACGCGAGGTCGGCCTGTAGGAACCGGGCCTGCTCCCCCGCCTCGGCGTTGATGTTCTCGACGGCCTTGGCGCCTCGTTCGGCGTTGCGCCCGACGACTGTGACGGCGTACCCGTGTCTCGCCAGCCCCAGCGCTGTCTCGAGCCCGATGCCGCCGGTTCCCGCCGTGACCACTGCCGTGCGTGCCATGACAACCTCAATCCGGATAGATGATCCGCTTACGTCTCCGACGCTAGCACACATCCGGATGAGCTATCCGCTTCACGGTCGTGCAGAATCCGCGCCGTGGATCTCGGGGTGATCGGCCAGGCGGCGGGCATGTTCGCGGTGACGAACGTCGACGACCTGGTGATCCTGGCCCTCTTCTTCGCGCAGGCCGGCGCGGCGTGGAGGGTGGTCGCGGGCCAGTACCTGGGCTTCACCGGCATCCTCGCCGTGACGGTGCTCGGCGCACTGGGCGCGTCCCTGCTGCCCGAGCAGCTCCGCCCGTGGCTGGGCCTGATCCCCCTGGCCCTGGGCGTGAAGGCGGCCTGGTCGCTGTGGCGGGCCTCCGACTCCGACGACGAGCCCTCCCAGGCTCCTGGCGTCCTGACGGTGGCGGGCGTGACGCTCGCGAACGGCGGCGACAACATCGGCGTCTACGTCCCGGTCTTCACCGTCACGGACTCCCTGTGGCTCTACGTGGCGGTGTTCCTGCTCCTGGTCGGCGTGTGGTGCCTGGCGGGCCGGTTCCTGGCCTCCCGCCAGGTGGTGGCGAAGGCGCTGGCCAAGTGGGGTCACATCGCCCTGCCGGTCGTACTGATCGCGATTGGTCTTGTGGTGTTGTTCTCGGGTTGACCGCCCGCCCGAGATTTGATCCTGCGCGGATCTGGTCAGGCGGGCCAGAGCGGCCGCGGCTGAGCTGGGTCTTGAATGGCCGCCTGCAGAGTGGCCGCGATCGCGGCCAGATCTCCCTCGCTGATGTCGCGCTCCCCCACGTGGCGCAGGACCTCGTCGCGTGAGACCACCACGACGGCTCCGGTGTGCTCTCCCAGTTCCTCGGCGGTCACGATCGAGGCGACCCCGTCGTGCACGACCAGGACCGGGTCGGGCGTATCGGTGTAGAGCAGGTGCTCGATGTCCCGTCCGGTGATGGTCATGCTCAGTCTTCTACGGCCCGCGTGTATCGGGCCGCAAGGGTGCGAACGTGTTCGACCAGCTCCGGCGGTGAGGTGACCTCGAAGTCGAAGCCGAGCATGCCGATCCACACGGCCAGTGACTCCACGGAGTCCGAGCCGGTCACCAGTACGCAGGACGAGTCGTCCACGGCTTCGACGGTGCCGATCGCGGCGTTGATGCGCGCGGCCACGTCGGCGGCGGGTGCCCGTACGACGACGCGGGCCTGGAAGCGCCAGGCGGCGGAGGTGACGCGGGAGGCGATGAACGTGGTGGCGTCGAAGGAGCGTGGGGTGAAGCGCGGGCCGTACGGGGGTGTGGGGGCGGTGATGCGGTCCACGCGGAAGCTGCGCCAGTCGGCGCGGTCGCAGTCCCAGGCGACGAGGTACCAGCGGCGGCCCCAGTTCACCAGTCGGTGGGGCTCCACGCGGCGGCGGGTCGGCGCTCCGTCGTGGGAGGTGTAGTCGAAGCGGATGGTCTCGCTGTCGCGGCTGACCGCGGCCAGGGTCGTGAGCAGTTGCGGGTCGACGGCGGCGGCGACGTGGTCGCGCGGGACCTGTTCGACGTGTTCGAAGGCGGAGACGCGGTGGCGCAGGCGGGAGGGCAGGACCTGTTCGAGTTTGAGCAGGGCTCGCAGGGAGACCTCCTCCAGGCCGGTCACGGGGGTGGTGCGCAGGGCCACGGCGACGGCGACGGCCTCGTTGTCGTCGAGCAGCAGCGGCGGGAGCTCGGCGCCGGCGCCCAGGCGGTAGCCGCCGAACGAGCCGGTGGTGGCGTTGACCGGGTAGCCGAGCTCGCGCAGGCGGTCGACGTCGCGGCGCACGGTGCGGGGACTGATCCGCAGCTCGTCGGCCAGTTCGCCGCCCTGCCAGTCGCGGCGGGACTGCAGCAGGGCCAGCAGGCGCAGCAGGCGGGCCGAGGTCTCCAACATGGCCGGAACTTTAGGACAGCACGTGACCGCAAGAGCCATCGGAGGATGACGAGTGGACATCCCCAGCGGGTCCACGAGGGCGGCGACTCCCCCGGACTGCTCGTGGGTGATCTCGAGGTGTTCTTCACCGGGATCCAGGTCATCCTCACGCATGGCGCAGTGGGTGGAAGCAGGGTTGTGGGGACTGGCCGGTGGCGGGGCGCTCGTGCTGGGCGCGCTCGTCGCCTGGTTCCTGCGGGTGCCGCGGGACGTGGTCGCCGTGGTGATGGCGTTCGGCGCGGGCGTGCTGACGGCGGCCGCGGCGTTCGAGCTGGTGGACGAGGCGGAGAAGACCGGTGGGTTGCTCGCCACCTCCGCCGGGTTCGCGGGCGGGGCGGTGATCTACGTGCTGGCCAACGTGCTGCTCGCGCGTCTGGGCGGGCGGCATCGCAAGCGCAGCAGCAACCAGCCGTCGGAGACCGACCAGGCGGGCAGCGGCACGGCCATCGCGGTCGGCGCGCTGCTGGACGGCATTCCGGAGTCGGTGGTGCTGGGTGTGTCGCTGCTCAGCGGTGGCGGGGTCGGGGTGGCGATGCTCGCGGCGGTGGTCATCTCGAACGTCCCGGAAGGACTGTCCAGTGTGGCCGGCATGAAGCAGGCCGGGCGCGGGGCCGGGTACGTGTTCGGGGTGTGGGGTGTGATCGCGGTGGCGAGCGGGCTGTCCGCGGCACTGGGCAACCTGCTGCTCGACGGGGCGCCGCCGCAGCTCATCGCGGTGATCACCGCGGTCGCGGCCGGGGCGATCCTGGCGATGATCGCGGACACGATGATCCCCGAGGCCTTCGAGCGCACCCGCCTGTACACGGGCCTGTGCCTGACGGCGGGGTTTCTCACCGCGTTCGTGGTGGAACGTCTCGGCTGACCTCAGTCCCCGACCGGGAAGGGGACCCGCCGTGGCGATCGGCGAGTTCTACGACGTGGTGATCGACTGCCCGGATCCCGCCGCGCTCGCGGAGTTCTACCGGTGGCTCGTCGGCGGGGAGGTCGTCGACGCCGACGCCGGCTGGGTGAGCCTGCGGACGGCGAACGGCAGGCGCCTGTCGTTTCAGCGGGTCGAGGACTTCACGCCGCCGCGGTGGCCCGGCCAGGAGGTGCCGCAGCAGATCCACGTCGACGTCGCGGTCTCCGACCTGGACGCCTCCGAGGCGCAGGTCCTCGAGTTCGGCGCGACGAAGCTGCACGACCACCACCCGGCCTGCCGCGTCTACGCGGACCCGGCCGGGCACCCGTTCTGCCTGGTCGTCGTGTAGCTGCTAGATGCGCCACACGGTCGCGTTGCGGGTCTCGGTGCTCTCCAGCGTCAACGGCACCGGGACCTCGTAGCGGCCGTACCGCACGAACCGGTCACGCGGCAGGTGCGCGCGGTCCGGGTCGCCCAGCAGCACCAGCGCTCCCCGTGCCGCGGCCCTGGTCAGGAACGGCAGCATCAGCGCGGTGATCTCGGCGTCGTAGAAGACGTCTCCGGCCAGCACCACGTCGGCGCCCTGGGCGTCGCTGTCGAGCTGGTCGCCGGGCAGCGGGGTGACCGAGACGCCGTTGGCGGAGGCGTTGAGCCGCACCGCCGTGAGCGAGAGCGGATCGATGTCGTTGGCGGTCACCGAGTCCGCGCCCGCCAGCGCGGCGGCGATCGCCACCAGGCCGGACCCGGACGCGAGGTCGAAGACCTTCTTGTCGCGCACCAGGCCGGGGTGGTCGAGCAGGTGCCGGGCCAGCGCCTGGCCGCCCGCCCACGGGAACGCCCAGAACGGCGGCTGGTCGTGGTCGGTCAGCTCCCACAGGTCCATCGCCTCGACCGCGCTGTGCAGCAGCACCTCGGGCACCAGCGGAACCGGGGTGAGCGTCGTGTTGGCGAGCACGAAGTCGGACAGCGCAGGCGCGGACATGACGGAGAAGCTTAGGGGCCCGGGCCGCCGTGGCCTCAGAGGCGAAAGGCCGTAGAGGTTCCCGGATCAGGTTCCGCCGGTCACCCGCAGGATCGCGCCCGTCGCGTACGAGGCCTCCTCCGACAGCAGCCACGCGATGGCGTTCGCGATCTCGTCCGCCTCACCCGCCCGACCCATCGGCACCCGTCCCGCGACCCGGTCGGGGCGGTCCGGCTGGCCGGAGAGCTGGTGGATGTCGGTGCGGATCGTGCCCGGCTGCACGCAGTTCACCCGGATCCCCCGCGGCGCCAGCTCCTTGGACAGGCCGATCGTCATCGCGTCCACCGCCGCCTTGGTCGCCGCGTAGTGCACGTACTCGCCGGGACTGCCCAGCGTCGCCGCACCGGAGGACACGTTCACGATGCAGCCGCGCGTCATCCGCCGCGCCGCCTCACGAGCGACGAAGAACGCGCCGACGACGTTGACGTCCACCACGCGCCTCAGGTCCTCGGTGCGCAGCTCGGCCAGCGGGCCCGACGGAGAGGTGATGCCGGCGTTGTTGACCACGCCGGTGATGTCGTCACCGGCGGCGTCGAACAGCCGTGCCACGTCGTCCTCGTCCGCGGTGTCGGCCCGCACGGCGAGCACCCCGAGCTCCTGCTCCAACCGGCGTGCCTCGTCGGCGGCCTGGCGGTAGCTGATCACGACCCGGTGCCCGTCGCGCACGAGCCTGCGCGCGGTCGCGGCACCGATACCCCGGCTTCCCCCGGTGATCACCGTTGTCATGGCGCCCACTCTAGCCATATATTCGTGGCCGAGTATTCGGGAGCGGATATATGGTTTTCAAGCGCACGAACCCTTTGGCCCTCGCGGTGCTGGCGCTGCTGTCGGAACGGCCGATGCACCCCTACGAGATGGCGCGGACCATGCGGGAACGCCACCAGGAGGAGGTCATCAAGCTCAACTACGGCTCGCTCTACACCGTCGTCGAGTCGCTGGCCAGGCACGAGCTGATCACCGCGAGCGCCACGCGGAAGGCGGGCAACCGCCCCGAGCGCACCGTCTACTCCGTCACCGGGTCCGGCACCGCGGAGCTGCGGGACTGGCTGCGCGACCTGATCGCCGTGCCCGCCAGGGAGTACCCGCGGTTCGAGGCCGGCGTCTCCATGGTCGGCCTGCTCCCCCCGGCCGAGGCACTCGTCGCCGTGGAGCAGCGCCGCGCGGCCGTGGACGAGCAGCTCGCCGCTCTGGCCGTACTGCTGGAGAAGCTCGCGGGCATGGGACTGCCGCAGCTGGCGTGGATCGAGCTCGACTACCGGCGGGCGATGCTGCGCGCCGAACGCGCCTGGCTGACCTGGTTCGCCACCGCCACCCGCGACGGCACCGTCGGCGGGTACGACCACTGGGAGGACGCGCACCGATGAGACTGCTGTTCGAGGTACAGGGCGTCGTGCACGCACCGCTGGAGGACGTCCGCGCGCGCATGTTCGCCGACGCCGGCGTGTCCGGATCGCACCGGCTCGTCGACCGCGAGGCCGGTGTCATCGCCTACTGGGGCGACTGGTGGTACCGCGGCGAGGACTCCCTGCACCCCCACGAGCAGGGCGCGCTGCTCGTGCACCGCGTCTACAACATCGCACCCCAGGGCAACTGGGCGCCCTACTTGGCGAACAAGTTGTTCCTCGGTTACCGCGCGAAGCTCGAGGCCTCGCTGCGGCAGCGGATCGCCCAGCTCGAAGGCTAGAGCCGGCCTGGGGAGAAGATCTTGTTTCGGTGTGGCCGGCTTGGTGAAGCCCGCAGCGATGTCCCAGATCACGAGGAAAAGGTAAGGCTGGCCTTAGTAATCACCCGAAAGGCCGTATAGGGTGTGCAGATGAGGTGCTCGACACTCTCCGGATTCGCGGACGAACCGCTGGCCGGCACGGCCGCGACCGCGACGGCGTGGCTGTGCCTGGAACAGCCGGGCCCGTGGGGCCGTGACGCCCTGACCGAGAGCCACCTCGACCCCGAGCTCGGCGCCGAGCTGGCCCGCCGCGCCGCCGGCACCGGTGTGCGCATCCTGCTGATCCGCCGTCCCGGCCGCCACGCCGACGACCACGTGCCCGCGACCCGCCGCCTGTACCTGGCCTCGACGAAGCCCGGCGCGTCCTGGCTGGAGCAGGCCGACCTCGCCTCCCCCGAGGAGGCGCTCGAACTCGACTTCGAGGCACTGGGCAAGGGCCGCTCGACGGCGTTCGGCACCCCGGTCGCGGATCCGTTGCTGCTGATCTGCACCAACAGCAAACGCGACGTCTGCTGCGCCCTGTACGGCCGCCCGATCGCCACCGCCCTGAACCTGTGGGAGTGCACGCACACCGGCGGGCACCGCTTCGCGCCCACCGGAGTGCTGCTGCCCACCGGTCACCTGTACGGGCGCATCGATCACCAGTTGGCGCACCGCGTGGTCACGCAGGGCATCGTCGCCGACCGCTGCCGCGGCCGTTCGTGCTTCACCGCGCGGGGCCAAGTCGCGGAGGTGGCCGTGCGCCACCGGATCGGCGAGACCCGCGACGTGCTGACCGTCGTGGCCGAGACCGCCGACTCGGCGACCGTGCGGCACCGCGACGGGCGCGAGTGGCGGGTGGCGCTGGCCGAGCAGCCGGTGCCGCCACGGCCGGCCAGCTGCGGGAAGTCACCGGACATCGCGATCGCGCTGGTGGCGACGGCGATCGACCAGCTGGTGAAGGTCAGCCGCTAGGTCCCGCGGGCAAAGCCGCGGCAGGCCGGTGGTCGTCCTCGCCCACCGGCCGGGACAATCGGACCGGTGCCCCGGCTGATCCACCTCAACGGCCCCACCGGCGTCGGCAAGTCCACCATCGCCGCCCGCTACGCCGCCGACCACCCCAGGACGCTCAACCTCGACGCCGACGAGATCGTCCGGCTCGTCGGCGGCTGGCAGGACGACTTCTACGGCGCCGTCGACCTCGTCCGCCCGCTGGCCCTGTCGATGGCGGCCACCCACCTGGCCTCGGGCCACGACGTGGTGATGCCCCAGCTCATCGCCCGCCGCCACGAACGCGACAGGTTCGCCGACGCCGCCCGTTCCGCCGGCGCGCAGTACCTCGAGTTCGTGCTCCTCGCCCCGCCGGAGACGACGATCGACCGGTTCCGGCGCCGCGGGCACCCCATCGACCAGGCCGTCGAGGCGCTGGGCGGCGAGACGGTGATCCGGCGGGTCCACGAGCACTTCGCCACCTACGTCACGGCGCTCACCACGACCATCGACACCGGTGGCGCCGAGGCCGGTCAGACCTACGAGGAGCTGCTCGCCGCGCTGCCGGCCTGACCGGGTCGCGGCGCGGTCGCCGAGAACACGCCGATGCCCAGCGCGTACGGGTCGTCCAGGCCGACGGTCGCGAGCGTCTGCGCCGGCAGTGCCAGCAGCGAGATCGCCACGCCCAGGAAGTAGGCGTCGAGCAGTCCCGTGTCGCGCACCGTCGACGGCAGCCCGGCTGCCTGCTGCAACGCGGCGGCGGCCTCGGCGTTCGCGAGCACCATGCCCGACAACGCCTCGCGCACTCCCGGCCGGCGCACCGCCTCCAGGTACAGCTCCACCATCGCGAGCATCTGGGTCGGGTCGTCGGCGACCGCGCGGCGCAGCAGCGCCGGGTAGAGCTCGGCCACGTCGGAGGCGCTGATGCCGGTCGGCGTCGTCTCGCGCAGGCGGTCGACGGCGGCGCGGTGCAGCGACGTCATGCGGGCCGCGGCGGCGGTGAGGACCGCCTCACGGGTCGGGAAGTAGTTCTTGGTGGTGCCGATCGGGACGCCGGCCTCGCGGTCGATCGCGCGGTGGGTCAGCCCCCGGCCGCCCTCCACCGCGAGGATCTGGATCGCGGTGTCGCACAGCAGGTCACGACGGCTCACGGTCCGGCACACTAGCAAGATCACCACAGCCGTGGTGGACCGGGGCGAACGTGCTGGTCCCGGCGGTCGCGGTGACCGTGCCGCGTTCGACGATCAGGAACAGGCCGCACACGCAGCGCACGTAGGACACGGTGCCGTGCGACGAGACGGCGGAGGCGCAGGGCCAGCGGCAGGTGGGGCAGGTGGCGATCATGCCCCCAGCGTGATGTCATGGTCTAGTGCATTTCAACCCTTACGGCGGGGCGGCGGCCGACCTCGCCGCGAAGCTCGTCAACGCCGATCCCGCGGCACCCGTTTTCGACGTGCTGAAAGAGTCGGACTACAAGCCGCTGGTGCCGCTCGACGCCCGTCAGGAACGTGACGTACGAGACTGGGTCGAACGGCTGCGGCAGGTCTTCCGCGACCCGTCGGTGGACCTGCTCAACGCGCTGCTCGCCGAGTCGTCGACCACGCCCTACATCTCCACCCACGACGGTCGCGCCCCGCACCTGCACTACGCCCGCGCCGACGCGCCCATCGACGTGCGGATCAAGGCCTACACCGCCGCCGGGATGGCGGCGGTGTACTGCGAGGACGCCGGGCGCATCGGCTGGTGCGGCCGCGAGGGCTGCGGCACGGTGTTCATCGACACCAGCCGCAACGGCCGGCGCCGCTTCTGCTCCACGAAGTGCGCGAACCGGGTCGCGGTGGCCGGCCACCGCAGCCGCCGGCCGGCGTGAGGCCCATTCCGCTGATCACCCGCGGGCGCTTAGGGTCGGATCATGGAGCTGACGGAGCTGTGTTTCGCCGGTGTGGTCAGGCAGGCGCACGCGGTGCGCTCCGGTGAGGTGACCGCGCGCGACCTCGTCGCCGAGCACCTGCGCCGCATCGAGCGCCTCGACCCGCGGCTCAACGCGTTCCGGCTGGTCTTCGCCGAGCAGGCACTGGCGGAGGCGGAGAGGGCCGACGCCTCCGGGCAGGACCTGCCGCTGCGGGGCGTGCCGATCGCGGTCAAGGAGGACATCGCGATCGAGGGCCTGCCCACGACGAAGGGCACCAACGCCGCCCGCACCCCGCAGCCGGCGGACTCGGAGGTCGTGCGGCGCCTGCGCGCGGCCGGAGCGGTGATCATCGGCCGCACCCGCATGCCCGAGCTGGGCCTGTGGCCGCACACCGAGAGCTCCTGGGCCGGGCCGACGCGCAACCCGTGGTCGCTGACGCACTCCCCCGGCGGCTCCAGCGGCGGGTCGGCCGCGGCCGTGGCGGCGGGGCTGGCGGCGGGCGCGATCGGCACCGACGGCGCCGGGTCGATCCGCATCCCGTCCGCCATGACCGGCCTGTTCGGCCTCAAGCCCCAGCGCGGCCGCGTCTCCCTCGCCCCGGAGCCGCAGATGTGGGGCGGGCTCGTCGTGGCCGGGCCGATCACCCGCACCGTGGCCGACTGGGCGCTGCTCGCGGACCAGATCCACGGCGCCGCACCCGGTGACACGCATGTCGCCCACCCGCCGCGCACCAGCTTCACCGAGGCCGCGCGCACCGACCCGGGACGCCTGCGCGTCGGGGTGTCGCTGCGGCCGTGGGGGCCGGGCATCCCGATCGCCGGCGAGGTCCGCGACGCCGTGCAGGACACCGCCGCGCTGCTCACCGACCTCGGCCACGACGTCGTGCGCCTCGACCCGCCGATGCGCGAGCTGACCGCGTCCGCCCAGTTCGCCGTGCGCTACCTGCGCAACGCCCACCTGGCCTGCACCGGCATGGAGCTGCCGAACCTGCTCGAGCCCCGCACCCGCGCGGCCGGGGAGCTGGGCCGGCGGCTGCCGCGCAGTGCGGTGCGGTGGGCGCTCAAGGACGACGCGTCGCTCACGGCGTACGCGAACCGCGTGTTCTCCTCGGTCGACGTGCTGCTGACCCCGGTGCTGACCCGGCCGCCGATCCGCGTGGGCGAGTGGGACGGCCGCTCGGTGGTGACGGCGCTGCTCGCGGCGGCGCAGTACACGACGTTCCTGCCGCTGTGGAACATCGTCGGCAACCCGGCGGCGTCGGTGCCCGCCGGGCGCAGCTCGTCCGGGTTGCCGCTGGCGGTGCAGCTCGTGGGCCGCCAGCACGACGAGTGCACGCTGCTGTCGGTGTCCGCCCAGCTCGAGCGCGCCCGGCCGTGGGCGGACCGGATCCCCGCCGGCCTGGGGTAGCAGGGCCGGCGGGTCAGAAGCCGCGGCGGGTCAGCTCGTCGAGCAGGTCGCGGTCGGCGGCGTGGCGCGACCGGATGTGGTCGAGGTAGTCGCCGAACGCGTCGGGCTGCAGGCCGCGCAGCCGGTGCAGCCACTCCACGAGCAGGTCCTGTTCCCCGATGCCGCGGCGGGCGAGCTCCACCTCCACGATGCGCCGGTAGACCTCGACGGCGAGCCGGCCGCCGTCGCGCACGAGGTGCTCGACCAGCTCGGCCCGCAGCGGCGGCCAGTCGTCGGTGTGCACGACCAGGGCGCGGGCCTTGAGGTAGACCTCGAGGCTGGGACGGGTGAGGAACGCCTCCCGGCACACCTCGACGGCCTGCTGCGGGGCGCCGCGCCGCAGGTGCTCCTCCACGGCGAGGTCGATCAGCCGCAGCGCCGCGCCCCTGCCCCCGACCGCGCCCAGCCCGCGCCGCACCCACTCCAGCGCCTCCTCCGACCGGCCGTTGTCGCGCAACACGGTGGCGACCTGCAGGTAGTGCCAGCCCGACGACAGGTCCTTGGTGAGCACGAGCAGCTGCAGGTCGACGTCGTCGGTGTACTCGGCGAGCTCCTCCATGACGCGCAGCAACGCCCAGCGGGCCCGGTCGTAGCGGCCGGTCTCGCCGAACCCGATCACCGGCAGCGGCGCGAACAACGCCACCGCGCGGTCGCGGTAGTGCGCGAGCCCGTCGTCGTCGAGCGGCCCGGCGTAGGCGGCGAGGCCGACGTCGGGGGCGTCGGGGTGTTCCAGCTGCAGGTCGAGCAGCCAGTCGGCGAGCCGCACCGGGTCCGGGCGGGCCGCGGCGCACGCACGGGCGTGGATACCGAGGACGCGGTGGGCGAGCTCGGCCAGCTCGACGCGGTGCCGCCGGCTGTTCGCGACGCCGTCCGCCAGCTGGGTGACGATGTCCTCGATCAGCGCGACCAGCTCCGGGCTCGCGCCGGTGGCCAGCAGTGCCTGCAGCTCGACCGAGACGGTGGTGAGGACCTGCCAGCGGGCGGGCCAGCCGAAGGGCTCGCTATCGGTGTCGCTGTCGGTGGCGCTGTCGCTGTCGGCCTCGGCGAGCGCGGAGGCCACGGCGGCGAGCAGCGATTCCATCACGACATCATTCCGTCGTAGCCCGGTCGAGTACTACTGATGTCCCCTGAACGGCTTTGAGGTTCACCATTCGTGGTCGGGTGCCTCCAGGTCCGCGAGCTTGCGGGTGAGCACGGCGCGTTCGCGGTCGTTGCCGCACAGGCGGATGGCCTGGTCCAGCTCGGCACGGGCCTCCTCGACCCGGCCCAGCCGCCGCAGCAGCTCCCCGCGCACGCCCGGCAGCTGGTGGGAGCCTGTGAACGCGTCGGTGCCCGCCAGCGCGTCGACGATCGGCAGCGCCGCGGCCGGGCCCTGGGCCATGGAGACGGCGACCGCGCGGTTGAGGTCGACGACCGGGGACGGGGCGAGGCGCCCGAGCCCGTCGTAGAGGGCGACGATGCGCTGCCAGTGGGTCTCCTCGACCGAGGCCGCCAGCGCGTGGCACTCGGCGATCGCGGCCTGCAGCCCGTAGTAGCCGTAGCCGCGGCCCGCGTCGGCGGCCTTGGCCAGGGCGGCGCGGCCGCGGGCGATGGCGGAGCGGTCCCAGCGGCGCCGGTCCTGGTCTTCGAGCAGGACCGTCTCGCCGTCGGGGCCCCGCCGGGCGGGGAAACGGGCGGCGGTGAGCTCCAGCAGGGCCAGCAGGCTGTGGACCTCGGGCTCGGACGGCATGAGCCGGGAGAGGATGCGGGCCAGGCGCTGCGCCTCGCCGGCGAGGTCCAGGCGCAGGACCTCGCCGCCGGAGGTCGCCGACGAGCCCTCGGTGAAGATCAGGTAGATCACGCTCAGGACCTGGGCCAGGCGCGCGGGGCGTTCGGCGGCGGGCGGTACCTCGAACGGCACGCCCGCCGCGCCGAGGGTCTTCTTGGCCCTGGTGATGCGGGCCTGCACGGTCGCGGTGGGCACGAGGAACGCGCGGGCGATCTCGTCGCTGGTCAGGCCGCCGATCACGCGCAGCGTCAGCGCCACGCCCGCTTCGCGCGAGAGCACGGGGTGGCACGAGGTGAACATCAGCGCGAGGGTGTCGTCGTCGATCTGGTCGGGGTCCCACAGCACGTCGCCGGGCGCGGCGCCGGGGTCGGTGGCGCCGGTGAGAGCGCCGCCCTCGGGCAGGTGGTGCGCCAGGGCGGCGTACTTCTCGTCACGGGTGCTGCGGCGGCGGAACGCGTCGATCGCGCGGCGCCGGCCCACGGTGAGCAGCCACCCCGCCGGGTTGGCCGGCACGCCCTCGCGCGGCCAGGTCACCAGCGCCTCGGCGAGTGCTTCCTGGGCGAGGTCCTCGGCCAGGGCGAAGTCGCCGGTGTAGCGGGTGAGCGCACCGATGATCCTCGCGGAGTCGATGCGCCACACCGCCGCGACGGCCTTGCGTCCCGTGGGGTCGCTGCTGCTCATGGGTCAGATCCCACCCGACGCGCCGGTCAGAGCTGGCCGGTGGACTCCCGCCAGGCCCGTTCCTTCTTGATCCACTCGTTGTCCTGCGGGAACTCGTCGATCGAGGGGACGCGGCGGATCTCGGTCTTGAACCCGGCGGCGGTCATCGGGGTGCGCTTGGCCCACTCGACCGCGTCCCCGATGGTGGGGACGTTGATCAGGTAGAAGCCGTTGAACAGCTCCTTGGTCTCCCCGTACGGGCCGTCGGTGACCACGGGCGGCTCGCAGGAGAAGTCGACGACCACGCCTTCCTCGGCGGGAGCGAGACCCTCGGCGGCGATCAGCACACCGGCCTCGATGAGCTCCTCGTTGAACCGGCCGACGGTCTCGAGCATCTGGTCGAAGTCGATCTCACCGAGGTTGCCCCAGGCCTCGTCGGAGGTCACGCGCCAGATCAGCATGAACTTCATGTCGGTCTCTCCCAGTGGTGCGGACGGGTCCCTTGCGGACCCTGTCACGCCGAGGTCGAACGGGAGGTGCCTTCAATCGACACCGGGCCCGGATTTTCCTGAGTTTTCTTTTTCCGCAGGTCACATGACTGAGCGGTCTGTCCCGGGCATTCGGGGCAGACCGCTCAGAGGGGTGTGTCAGGCCTGGTCGCCGAGCTGGTGCGGTGCGCGCGGCTGGTCGGCTTCGAGCTCCGGCACCGGCGGGGCGGCGGTGACCGGCCGGGGCGTGCTCAGCGGGCTGGGCACCTCCTGGCGTGCCACGGCCTCGGCGGCGGCGACCGCTTCGGCGACCTTCGGGTCGGACTTGAGGTCGAACCAGGCGGCGACCGACTCGTCCTCGTCCTCCGGGCGCGGCGCCTGGCCCTCGTCGGCGGCCGGGGGCTCGTAGCGGAACACGCCGTCGTCACCGGGGGCGCCGAGCATGCGGGCGAAGCCCTCGAGGGCCTTGCCGTAGTCGGACGGGATCATCCACACCTTGTTCGCGTCGCCCTGTGCCATCTGCGGCAGGGTCTGCAGGTACTGGTAGGCCAGCACCTCCGGGGTGGGCTTGCCCGCCTTGATCGCGGCGAAGATCTTCTCGATGGCCTTGGCCTGGCCCTGCGCCTGCAGGTAGCGGGCGGCGCGTTCACCCTGGGCGCGCAGGATCTGCGACTGCCGCTCACCCTCGGCGGACAGGATCGCGGCCTGCTTGCCGCCCTCGGCGGCGAGGATCTGCGACTGCTTCTGGCCCTCGGCGGTCTTGATCGACGACTCCCGCTGGCCCTCGGCGGTGAGGATCATGGCGCGCTTCTCGCGGTCGGCGCGCATCTGCTTCTCCATCGAGTCCTGGATGGAGGGCGGCGGGTCGATCGACTTGAGCTCCACGCGCGCCACGCGCAGGCCCCACCGGCCGGTGGCCTCGTCCAGGACGCCGCGCAGCTGGCCGTTGATGTGGTCGCGGGAGGTGAGCGTCTCCTCCAGGCTCATGCCGCCGACGAGGTTGCGCAGCGTCGTGATGGTGAGCTGCTCGACGCCGACGATGTAGTTGGAGATCTCGTACACCGCCGAGCGCGGTTCGGTGACCTGGAAGTACACGACCGTGTCGATCGAGACGGTGAGGTTGTCCTGGGTGATCACCGGCTGCGGCGGGAACGACACGACCTGCTCGCGCAGGTCGATGCGGGCACGCACCTTGTCGATGAACGGCACCATGATGTTGAGGCCGGGCGCCGCGGTGGTGCGGTAACGGCCGAGGCGTTCGATGACCGCGGCCTGCGCCTGCGGGATGACCAGCACCGACTTGACGGCGAGGGTCAGCACGAAGAGCGCGATGACGGCCACGACCACGAGGGTGATCGGGTCCAACTCGTTCACATCCTTATCCGGGTCACACGCTTGTCGGGGTCACACGCTTGTCCGGGTCACACGCTTGTCCGGGTCACACGGCCGCGATGACCACGGCGGTCGCGCCCGAGATCTCGACAACGGTGACGGCTTCACCCTGCTCGACCACGGACCCGTCGAGGGTGCGGGCGCTCCAGGTGTCGCCGCCGATCTTGACCTGCCCGCCGTGCTCGTCCACCCGCGTCACCGCGACGGCCCTGCCGCCCAGCAGCGCGTCGTGGTGCATCCGGACGTCGGACCCGAGCTGCAGCCGCTTCTTGAGCAGCGGCCGGGCCGTGACGATCAGGCCCAGCGACGAGGCCGCGAACACCAGGACGCTGACCAGGTCGGCGGCGCCCAGCGCGGACACGCCCGCGGCGGCCAGCGCGGCGGCGCCGAGCATGACCAGCACGAAGTCACCGGAGAGAACCTCGGCGACGACGAGCAGTATCCCGACGATCAGCCAGATCAGCGCGGCCATGAGCCCATACATACACCACCGTGGAGTGCGGGGGTCCGGGATTGGCCGTGCCGCACCCCGGACCGTTGCGAAATCGATCACCCGGCGGAGGGTCTGGTCAGTCCCGCGGGACGGTGACGAAGTCGATCAGCCGTTCCACGGCGCCCAGCAGGTCGGGTTCGATGTCGCGGTAGCTGCTCACGGCGCCGAGCACGCGCTGCCAGCCCTCCCAGGTCTCACCCCAGCCCAGCCGCGCGCAGACACCGGTCTTCCAGTCGGCGCCGCGGGGCACCACCGGCCAGGCCTCGATCTTCACGGCCCGCGGTTTCACGGCCTGCCAGATGTCGACGTAGGGGTGGCCGGTGACCAGGACGTTGTCGTCGCGGATCTGGTCGACGACGCGCTGTTCCTTGGAGCCGGTGACGAGGTGGTCGACCAGCACACCGAGGCGCCGGTGGGGGGCGGTGCCGAACTCGGCGATGCGCTGCGGGAGCTCGTCGACGCCGTGCAGGGGTTCGACGACGATGCCCTCGACGCGCAGGTCGTGACCCCAGACGCGTTCGACGAGCTCGGCGTCGTGCTTGCCCTCGACCCAGATGCGGCTGGCCTTGGCGGTCTGGGCGCGCAGGCCTTCGACGCGGACCGAGCCGGACGCGGTGATGCGCGGTCCCGCCGGCCGGGGTGCGGGTCTGACGAGGGTGACGGGCTTGCCGTCGACGAGGAACCCGGCGGGGGCCAGCGGGAACAGGCGGTGGCGGCCGTGGCGGTCCTCCAGGACGACCTGGCCGTACTCGAACTTCACGACGGCGCCGCAGAATCCGCTGGCGGGGTCCTCGACGACCAGGCCGGGTTCGGCCGGGATCTCAGGCACCTTCTTGCGCTTCGGGGTCGACAGGACGTCGCGGCCGTAGTCGTGGGAACGCACGCGCACACGCTAGCCGTAGAACGGTTCGAAGGCGGTGAGCCACTCGTGGACGCGGCCGAGGTCGACGTCGGCGCCGTGCAGGTCGTGGTGGTCGTGCACGAAGTCCATCCAGTCGAACGCCGGGTCGCCGACGCAGGCGCGCGGGTCGATCGCCCTGGGGCCGGTGGCGCCGCGCAGGACGTTGCCGGGGTGCATGTCGCCGTGCAGCAGCACGGGCGCGATGTCGTCGTCGGCGAGTGTGCGGGCGCGGTGGTGCTCGGTGGCGTAGTAGGTGCCGGTGCGGCGGGTGAGCAGGGTTTCGAACAGGAAGTCGACGCGGGCCTTGAGCGGCGGGAACCCCGCCGGTGGTGCCCGGTGCAGCAGCGGGAGGACCTTGGCGGCGTCGTCGGGGGCGGGGGTGCCGGGGGTGACGCGTTCGAGCAGCAGGGCACCGCACGACAGGTCGGTGTCGAGCAGGTCGACCACGGCGGGGGTGCCGGACCAGGCGGTGAGGGCGCGGGCCTCGAGGGCGGCGATGGCGTGGTCCGGGGTGAGCTTGAGGACCGCGGTGGTGCACAGGAACACCGCGCTGGTGCCGCCGGGCACGGAGGCGGTGACGGTGAGGCCCCAGCGGGCGCTCAGGGCGGCGACCAGGCCGGGCAGTGCGTCGATCCAGCCGGTGACGTCGCTGCCGAAGCGTCGGATGAGCCGGGATCCGGCGTCCTCGTCGATCACCCGGCTCAGGCTAGCGAGTCGGCTCCCGCCTGGCGGCGGAACTGGTACTCCGCGAGCGCCGGGCGCCACAGGCCGTTCGCGTCGAGGCACGACGTGAGCAGCTCCAGGGCCGCGCCGTCGCCGGCGATGGCGACCCTGCCGTCGACGACCCACCGGTTGCGCGGCAGCAGCGGCACGGGCCACCCGACCACGACGAGCCGGTCGCAGACCAGCCGCTGCAGGCGGCCACCGTCGTTGTCGACGATCACCGCGGGTGTGTCGACGTCGAGGTCGCGGACGGTGGCGAGCGGGTAGCACCGCACCCCGATGCCGGTGAGCGCGCCGGTGGCAGGTCCGATCAGGTGAACCGGCCCGAATCTTCGCGCGAGACGCGTGGCCGCCTGGGCGCCGAGTTCGGCGGTCCCGACGACGACGATGCGTTCCAGATAAGTCATGTCCCCCGTGCCCGAATTCGCAATTCAAATGTTTGCGCAGGTCAGATGCCCATCAAAAGATAGGGGAACGATGATCTGCGCGTCAATGTCCGAATTCTGAACAGCGAATCAGAAATAGGGATGTTCGAGCTTGATGGCTTTCTGGGGATTTCGTCGCGTCTCAATTGGCGCCGGAGAGGGCGGTCGTTCAGAACGCGGGCCACGGGACGGCGGGCCAGTCGCCGGACGGTTCGGGGTAGACGCCGGCGGCGAGGAGCTTGCCGGTGCGTTCGGCCACGGCGCGGACCTCGGCGCGGGTCAGGTGTTCGTGCAGCGTCTCCCCCAGCGTCCCGTCCAGCTCGGAGCGCAGCCGGCGCAGCGCGTCGAGGACCTCGGGTCCGAGCGGGTCGCGGGCCCAGCCCCACAGCACGGTGCGGAGCTTGGGTTCGACGTGCAGGCAGATGCCGTGGTCGACGCCGTAGACGGAGCCGTCGAGGGCGTGCAGGACGTGGCCGCCTTTGCGGTCGGCGTTGTTGACGACGACGTCGAAGGCGGCCATCAGGGCCATGCGGGGGTGGTCGGCGTGCACGAGCACGGCGGGGTCGCCGAAGCGGTCGTGGGCGTGGAAGACGGGGATCCAGCCGGGTTTGACGTCGTCGACGCCGACGATGTCGACCAGCTCGTCCTCTTCGCGGGTGTCGACCCACAGCTGCACCATGCCGCTGCCAAACGGGCCGGGGCGCAGCACCGTGGGCGGCACGACGCCGAGGCCGGCGGCGGCGGAGATGAGGTAGGTGGCCACCTCGCGGCCCGCGAGGGTGCCGTCGGGGAAGTCCCACAGCGGGCGTTCGCCGCGCACGGGTTTGTAGACGCACTGGGCGTCGGCGCCGTCCAGGGAGATCTTGCAGAACAGCGTCGCGTTGGAGGCGTCGACGAGGCGGCCCTCGACCTCGATGCGGCCGTGAGTCAGCAACTCCAGGGCCGCGTCGGTGTCCACGTCAGTCTTCTTCTGTGCGGCGGTAGCCGTTCTGCCGCGGGCAGATGTGGCCGTCCGGGTCGAGCGGTTCGGCGCACAGCGGGCAGGGTTTGCGGCCGGCGTTGACGACGCGGTCGGCGCGTTCGGCGAAGGCGCGGGCCGCCGACGGGGACAGGAACACCCGCACGGCGTCGGGGCCTTCCTCGGTGTCGTCGAGCACGACGGCCTCGTCGATTTCCTCCTCGGAGATCGCGAGGAGCTCGATCACGACGGCCTTGGACTCGGCGTCCCAGCCCAGGCCCATCGTGCCGACGCGGAACTCCTCCTCGACGGGCACGTCGAGGGGCTGGGTGTCGAGGTCGTCGGGGGGTGCGTCGTCGGGCACGTCGGTGCCGAAGCGGCGGTGCACCTCCTCGAGCAGCGAGCCGATGCGTTCGGCGAGGACCTGCACCTGTTGCTTTTCCAGGGCGACGCTGATCAACCTGCTCTGCTCGGAGGCCTGCAGGTAGAAGGTGCGGTCGCCGGGCTGCCCGACGGTTCCTGCGATGAACCGGTCGGGTGCGCGGAATACGTGAATGACGCGAGCCATGGCACCTACGACCCTAGGCCACGCGGAGATCGTCGGCAGGTCCTCCCCCACCAAACACTCCGCGTATAGGGTCGGGTTGTGGTGAAGATCGCTTCGTACGGGACGTGGACCTCGCCGATCAGCGCCGGCGACACCTCGAAGCCGGGTGGTGGCTTCCAGTGGGCCGACCTCGCCGGTGATCGGGTGTGGTGGGCGGAGAGCCGTCCGGCCGAGGGCGGCCGGGTGGCGCTGGTGCGCGACGGGGTGGACGTGCTGCCCGCGCCGTGGAACGCCCGCAACCGGGTGCACGAGTACGGCGGCAGGCCGTTCGTGGTGCTGGCCTCCGACAGGGTGGCGTTCACGAACTGGGCCGACCAGCGCGTGTACGTGTTCAACCCGGACGACCCGCGGCCGGTGGCGCTGACACCGGAACCTCAGCGCCACCACGGTGTGCGTTTCGCCGACCTGTCCGCGGGCCCGGACGGCGAGGTGTGGTGCGTGCGGGAGACGATCACCGGTGACGCGCGCACGGACGTGCGCCGCGACCTGGTGGCGATCACCGCTTCGGGTGAGATCCGGGTGCTGGGCGCCTCGCACCACTTCATGACGGGCCCGAAGATCAGCCCGGACGGCACGCGGTTCGCGTGGATCGGCTGGAACCACCCGCAGATGCCGTGGGACGGCTCCGAGCTGTGCGTCGCCGACGTCGGCTCGCCGGAGCACCGCGTGGTGTCGGGGTCGCAGACCGAGGCGGTGTGCCAGTTCGAGTGGGAGGGCGAGGAGCTGCTGGCGCTGACCGACCCGGACGGCTGGTGGAACCTGTTCCGCGTCTCCCCCGACGGCACGCGCCGCAACCTCGCGCCGTGCGCGGAGGAGCTGGGCGGGCCGATGTGGCGGCTGGGCAACCGCTGGTTCGCGACGCTGTCGCCGGGCCGCTACCTGGTCGTGCGCTCAGGGCACCTGGCGGTGCTCGACGAGCGCAGCGCCACGGTCACCGACGTGCAGACCGACCTGCCGACGTGGGCGCCGGAGCTGGCGGTGCGCGACGGCGTGGTCGTGTGCGGCGCGGCCGGCCCGACGTCGGAGTTCTCGGTGGTGCGGCTGGACCTGTCCAACGGGGAGCTGACCTACCTCACCGGCGGCGAGACCTCACCCGAGGACGCCTACGTGCCGGTGCCGGTGGAGCGGGTGTTCGGGGAGATCCCGGCGTACGTGTACCCGCCGTCCAACCCGGACTTCGCCGCGCCCGAGGGTGAGCTGCCGCCGTACGTGGTGCACGTGCACGGCGGCCCCACGGGCCGTGCGTTGCCGAAGCTCGACAGCGACATCGCCTATCTCCCCAGCCGCGGCATCGGTGTGGTGGCGGTGAACTACGGCGGGTCGACCGGCTACGGGCGGGCGTTCCGGGAGCGGCTGCGGGAGCAGTGGGGTGTCGTGGACGTGGAGGACTGCGCGTTCGTGGCCCAGCAGCTCGCGAAGGAGGGCACCGCGGACCCGGCGCGGCTGGGCATCCGGGGCGGCTCGGCGGGCGGCTACACGTCGGCGGCGTCGCTGACCTCCACGGATGTGTACCGGTGCGGGATGGTGGCGTTCCCGATCCTGGACCTGGCGGGCTGGACCTCGCAGGGCGGCGAGACGCACGACTTCGAGTCCCGCTACGTCGAGGGCCTGGTCGGCACGCTCCCGGAGGCCGCGGACCGCTACCGCGACCGGTCGCCGTCGACGAAGGCGCGGTCGGTGTCGGGCCCGGTGCTGCTGCTGCAGGGCCTGGAGGACGAGATCTGCCCGCCGGAGCAGGCGGACCGCTTCGCCGCGGACCTCGCCGGGTCGGGCGTCCCGCACGCCTACATCACGTTCGAGGGCGAGCAGCACGGGTTCCGCAAGGCCGAGAACATCAAGGCGGCGCTGGAGGCGGAGCTGTCGTTCTACGGCCAGGTGTTCGGGTTCGTGCCCGCGGGCGTGCCGGTGCTGGACCTGTCCGAGTGAGCTTGCTGTCGCCCGGGGACCGGGTCGCGCTGGTGTCACCGGCCGGCCCGGCGCTGCCCGCGCGGCTGCTCGCGGGGGCACAGGTGCTGCGGTCGTGGGGCCTGTCGGTGGTGGTGCCGGTGGTGCAGCCGTGGTCGTTGCCCTACCTCGCCGGCTCCGACGAGGCGCGGGCCGCGGAGTTCGTGTCGGCGTGGCGCTCGGACGTGTCGGCGGTGTTCTGCGTGCGCGGCGGCTACGGGTGTCTGCGGATGACGGACCTGGTGCCGTGGAAGGACCTGCCGCCGCGGGTGTTCGTGGGCTCGTCGGACGTGACGGTGCTGCACGCCGAGCTGAACCTGGTGGGCCTGCCGACGGTGTTCGGGCCGATGCCGGGGACCTCGGACTTCGTGGACGACCCGCTGGCCCAGTCACGGCTGCGGTCGGTGCTGTTCGAGGGCGTGCGGTCGTGGACGTCCGGTGTGACCGTGGTGCCCGGTGTCGCGCGCGGGGTGCTGACGGGCGGCAACTGCGCGTTGCTGGCGGCGTCGGTGGGCGGGCCGCGGTGGGCCCGGCCCGTCGAGGGCTCGGTGGTGCTGCTGGAGGACGTCGGTGAGGAGCCGTACCGGCTGGACCGGCTGCTGACGCAGCTGCTGCGGGCGGGGTGGTTCGAGCCGGTGTCCGGGATCGTGCTGGGGTCGTGGACGGGCTGCGGTGACGTGGCGTCGGTGTTGTGGGACCGGCTGTCGGGGCTGGGGGTGCCGATCCTGGGCGAGTTCGGGTTCGGGCACTGCGCCGGGTCGTGGTCGCTGCCGCTGGGGGTGGAGGCGGAGCTGGACGCCTCGGCCGCGACGTTGACGCTCGTGTGAGCACGCTGCCGCCGGGTGAGGACGCGGTGCCGGGTATGCGGACGCCTTCGTCGCTGGGGCAGGTGTGCTGCCAGGTGTGGGCACGCTGCCGCTGAGTGCGTTGTCACCGAGGGCGGGCTTGTCGACGCTGACGCAGTGTCTGGATGCAGGCACGCTGCTGGGTGTGGGCAGGCCGACGCCGGGTGCCGAGGCGTTGTCACCTGGGTATGGGCGCGTTGCCGCTCGGGTGCGGGTGCGTTGCCACCGGGGTCCGGGCGCGCTGACGCAGGGGTACCCCCGAGCTGGGAACCCCTGCGTTTCACCGTACTCAGCACCACCGACACTTCTGTTCAGGCGCCGGACCTGCGGGTTTGCGCGCCGAGGCGGATCTGGTCGGTCTGTTCGCCGAGGCGGGCGATCTGGTCGGCGAGCCCGGGTTGTCCGGTGCGCAGGGCCGGTCCCGCGTCGGCCAGGGGTGCGAGCAGCCTCGCCGCGTCCTCGCCGCCGAGCGCTTCCTGCACCGCGGGGTCGTGCGGGCCGACCTGGGCGGCCAGTCCTCGCAGCACGCTCGCGTTCTTGCGGGCCCAGACGGCGACGGCTCGGTCGCCGGCGCGGCGGTCGCGTTCGGCTTGGACGCGTTCGTCGCCGGTGCCGGGTTCGCCGGTGCGGCGCACGCGCAGATACCGCTTCTCCGCCGCCTGCCGGCTGGCGACGCCGAGGGCCGGGGCGAGGTCGGCCCAGCTGGTGCCGAGGGCGCGTGCGGCTTCGATGAGCTGGGGCTCCCAGCCGGACAGTTCGTCGCGCAGCTGTCTGAGCAGCATCAACGCCGCCAGGACCTCGGTGGCGTCGCCTGGTTCGGCCGCCGCGGCGCGGACGGAGTCGTAGTCGTTCGTCATGTCGCCCTCCCGATGACATCGGAGGCTTGTCATCGTTTCGACGACATGCTACAACAGTGGTGCAGCGCATTGACAGTCCGCGAGAGACAAACAGGAGGTGTCAGATGTTGATGCGCACTGACCCGTTCCGCGAGCTGGACCGGCTGACGCAGCAGGTGTTCGGCGGTTCGGGCACCTGGTCGCGGCCCACGGCGATGCCGATGGACGCCTACCGCGACGGGGACCAGTTCGTCGTGTGCTTCGACCTGCCGGGTGTGTCCCCGGAGGCGATCGAGCTCGGTGTCGAGCGCAACGTGCTGACGGTCAAGGCGGAGCGCCGGCCGGTGGGCGCGGACGTGGAGATGCAGGTGTCGGAGCGGCCGCTGGGTGTGTTCTCGCGGCAGCTGTTCCTCGGGGACACGCTCGACACCGACCACATCGACGCGAAGTACGACGCGGGTGTGCTGACGCTGCGGATCCCGATCGCGGAACGCGCGAAGCCCCGCAAGATCGCGATCACCTCGGCCGACGAGACGCCCAGGCAGATCGACGCCTGATCACCCCGGCGGGCGGCGGCCGACCGGGTGGTGCCGGGTAGGCTTCCGCCCGCCATGAGACCCCAGCCTCAGTGGTCGGAGCTGGACGTCTACGCGTCCAACTCCGACCTCTACGCCGATCCCCGACTGGTGGAACGGGTGGACTACCGGCGCCGCTTCCGGCGGCACCGTCCCCGCACCCCGTCCGTCGTCCTCGCCCCGCACGGCGGCGGTATCGAGGTCGGCACGTCGGAGCTGTGCCTCGCGATCGCGGGCTACCACCCCTCCACGCGGGTGCCGATCGGCCAGACGCACGACTACTGGATGTTCGAGGGCCTGCGCACGGCCGCGAACGACGAGTTGCACGTGACGTCCTCGCATTGCGACGACCGTGTGGCCCGCACGCTCGTGTCGGGCGCCTCGCACGCGTTGGGCCTGCACGGGTGCACTGCCGCGGCGGCGGGCCTGGAGGACCACGACCGTGCGGTGCTCGTCGGTGGCCGTGACGCGCTGCTGCGCGTGGAGCTGCTGGCGTGCCTGCGCCGTGCGGGGTTCCACACGATCGACGCGGTGGACCACCCGATGCTGGGCGGCTACGACCGGGCGAACATCGCGAACCGCACGCGTTCGCGGCAGGGCGGTCAGCTGGAGCTGACCACTCCCCTGCGCACGGCGATGTTCGCGGAGAACTCGCGGCCCGGCCGGCGGCACACGACGACCGAGGTGTTCTGGGGCTTCGTGCACGCGTGCCGGGCGGCTCTGGCGGCACGCGAGGCGCTCGGCGACTGAGCCGGCCGCACACGGTTCAGGCGCCCCGGTCGTCCGCAGGTCGCGGGCTGGCCGCACCCGCCTCGGGCGCCATAGTTGCCCGCAGAACGCCGGGCTGACCGCACCCGCATCGGGCGCTGTGGTTGTCCACAGATCGCCGAGTGGTGGGTTGACATGCCGGTTTCGTCGATAGTGTCGTAGGTGCTGGCCGGTCGGCCCCCGGGGTGGGTGGGGCTTGCGCGCGGCGCGTTTTCGAGCTTGTGAGCAGCGCGTTTCCGAACTCGTGCGCGGTGTGGTTCGAGCCTGAGCGTGGTGCTGCGGGTCACCGGGGAGGGTGGTCCGGTGGGCTCCGCGGTGGTTCTGCTGCCGCCCGGCGGCGTAGCCGGTCACGCCGTTGCGTGCGGGTCGGCGCTCGCGCCGGGGCGGCCACCGAAAGGTCCTGCTCGACCCGGACGGGCATCCATGCGGGGTGGTGCGCGCCCCGATGAGCGCACACCACCTGGGGACTGGTTACAGGTACTTCTTGAGTTCGCGCTTGGCCAGCGACATGCGGTGCACCTCGTCGGGTCCGTCGGCGAGGCGCAGGATGCGGGCGGCGGCCCACAACTCGGCGAGCGGGGTGTCCTGGCTGACGCCGCCCGCGCCGTGGGCCTGGATGGCCTTGTCGAGGACCCATTCGGTCATCAGCGGGGTGCCGATCTTGATGGCCTGGATCTCGGTGTGGGCGCCCTTGTTGCCGACGGTGTCCATGAGCCACGCGGTCTTGAGCACGAGCAGGCGGGCCTGTTCGATGCGGACGCGGGCCTCGGCGATCCATTCCTGCACGACGCCCTGGGTGGCGATGGGCTTGCCGAAGGCGACGCGGGAGACGGCGCGGCGGCACATCAGCTCGAGGGCGCGTTCGGCCATGCCGATCAGGCGCATGCAGTGGTGGATGCGGCCGGGGCCGAGGCGGGCCTGGGCGATCGCGAAGCCCTCGCCCTCGCCGGCGATGAGGTTCGAGGCGGGGACGCGGACGTTGTCGAAGACGATCTCGGCGTGGCCGCCGTGGGCGTGGTCGCCGTAGCCGAAGACGCGCATCTCGCGTTCGACGGTGACGCCGGGGGTGTCGCGCGGGACGAGGATCTGCGACTGCTGGCGGTGGCGGTCGGCGCCGGGGTCGGTCTTGCCCATGACGATGAAGATGGCGCAGTTGGGGTTCATCGCGCCGGACGACCACCACTTGCGGCCGTTGATGACGTAGTCGTCGCCGTCGCGTTCGATGCGGGTGGCGATGTTGGTGGCGTCGGAGGAGGCGACGTCGGGTTCGGTCATGCAGAACGCGGAGCGGATCTCGCCGTCGAGCAGCGGCTGCAGCCACTGCTTCTTCTGCTCGTCGGTGCCGAACATGGCGAGCACTTCCATGTTGCCGGTGTCCGGCGCGGCGCAGTTGAGGGCTTCGGGGGCGAGGTGAGGGCTGCGGCCGGTGATCTCGGCGAGCGGCGCGTACTGCAGGTTGGTCAGGCCGCCGCCGTGCTCGTGCCCAGAATCATTCGTCGGTGGCAGGAACAGGTTCCACAGGCCCTGGCGGCGGGCCTCGGCCTTGAGCTCGGCGAGGATCGGCTGGCGTTCCCACGGGTCGGCGGCGTCGTGCAGCTGCTGCTCCAGCACCGCCTCGGCCGGATACACGTGCTCGTCCATGAACGCGAGCAGCGTGGTGCGCAGTTCCTCGGTCTTGGCGTCGTAGGCGAAGTCCATGGTCAGAGCTCCTTGTGTGCGGCGGCGAGTCCCTGCCGGGCGAGGGGAACGGTGAACGCGCCGAGCTTCTCGAAGCCGGCGCCGACGGTCTTGCCGCTGGCGAAGCGGAAGTGGATGCCTTCGACGATGACGGCGAGCTTGAAGTAGCCGAACGCGATGTACCAGCCGAGGCCGGAGGTGTCGGTGCCGGTGCGGGCGGTGTAGCGGGCGACGAGCTCGTCGGCGGTGGGGAAGCCGGGCAGTGAGGTGACGCCGCCGGTGATGGGGTCGCTGCCGGCCTGCGGGTCGGTGCCCAGGCCGGCCCAGTAGACGTAGAGCAGGCCGAGGTCGGCGAGCGGGTCGCCGAGGGTGGCCATCTCCCAGTCCAGGACGGCGCTGATGTCGAGCGGGTCCTGGGTGACCAGGGCGTTGTCGAGGCGGTAGTCGCCGTGGATGATCGTGGCCCGCGGCGAGTCGGGGACGGTGGCGGCGAGCTTGTCGCGCAGCTCGTCGATGCCGGGCAGGTCGCGGCTGCGGGAGGCGTCGAGCTGCTTGCCCCACCGCTTGACCTGGCGGGCGAGGAACCCCTCCGGCCGGCCGAAGTCCTCCAGGCCGACGGTGGCGGGGTCGACGGAGTGCAGGTCGGCGAGCACGTCGACCAGCCGCTGCGACAGGGTGCGCGCCATGTCCGGGGTGAGCCACGGGCACTGGGACCGTTCGCGCAGCGCGGCGCCGGGCATCTGCTCCATGAGGTAGAACGGCGCGCCGATGACGGCGGTGTCCTCGACGAGCTGGTAGGCGCGCGGCACGGGGACGGCGGTGCCGGCGAGCGCGGAGATGACGCGGAACTCCCGCGCCATGTCGTGCGCGGTCGCGAGGACGTGGCCCAGCGGCGGGCGGCGCAGCACCCACCGCCGGGTGCCGTCGGTGACGCTGTAGGTGAGGTTGGAGCGGCCCCCGCGGAACAGCTCGCCGGTCAGCGGGCCCGTGCCCAGGTGTGCGGCCAGTGCGTCCAGGTCGAGGCCGGGCAGGTCAGGTCCGGGCAAGTCAGGTCCGGGCAGGTCGGTCACAGGTTCACTCCGAGGGTGGCGAGGTTCGTGCGGGTGCTGTCGGCGCCGGTGTGCCGGAAGGCGTGCATGCCGACGGCCCGGGCGGCGTCGACGTTGATCGGCGCGTCGTCGAAGAACACCGCGCGGGCGGCGGGGACACCGATCTTGTCGAGGGTGTGGTGGTAGATGCGCTCGTCGGGTTTGCGCAGGCCGACGCGGCCGCTGATCACGACCGTGTCGAACAGCTCGACCAGCAGGTCCTTCGGGTAGCCCTCGCCCCAGCTGTTGGACAGCAGCGCGGTGTGCAGACCGGCGGCGCGGGCCTTGCGCACGAGCTCCACCATCGCCGGGTCCGGGGTGGCGCCACCGAACATGCGCTGCAGCAGCCCCTTCTCGCCGACGCGGGCCCCGGTGGTGGTGATGAGCTCGGCGGCGAGCAGCCGTTCGAACTCGGCCACCGTCAGCTCACCGGTCTCGAGGCGGTGCACGGGGTTGCCGGGCAGGGCCTCGCGGCCCAGCCACTCGCGCATGATCCGGCCGTAGACCTCGCGGTCCACGGCCTCGGAGTGCAGCCACGCGCCGACGAACTCGGGCACGGAGACTGTCATGACCCCGCCCCAGTCGAACACCAGCGCGTCGACGAGGGGCTGTTCGGGAAGTGTCGTGTCACCCACGACACGAGGGTACCGACCGGTCGGTATGTGGGCAACAGGTGACGACGTCCGGCGGGGCCGGTGTTCTCTTTCAGCGGTTCCCGGTCCGGGCCGGGCTCGCTACTTTCGAGCCCGAAGGGGGTCGACACTGATGTCGAGAATTCTGACGGCGGCCACGGCTGCCGTGATGGCGCTCGCGTTCATCCCAGTCCCGGCGGCTCAGGCGGAGAGCGGCGGGATCGTCCAGACCGACGCGGGTGCGGTGCGGGGCACCGTGACCGGCACCGGCCGCGTGTTCGCGGGCATTCCGTTCGCCGCCCCGCCGGTGGGTGAGAACCGGTGGCGCGACCCGCGGCCGGTGACGCCGTGGCAGGGCGTGAGGGACGCGACCGCACCGGGCCCGGACTGCGCGCAGACACCGCAGCTGGGCCAGCCGTCCTCCGAGAACGAGGACTGCCTCTACCTCAACGTCACCACCCCGGCCGGCAAGGCGCACCAACCCCGGCCGGTGATGGTGTGGATCCACGGCGGCGGGTTCACCAGCGGCGCCGCACGCCTCTACGACGCGCAACACCTCGCGGCCGCCGGTGACGCCGTCGTCGTCACGATCAACTACCGGCTGGGCGTGTTCGGGTTCTTCGGCTACCCCGGCCTGCCCGGCTCGGGCACGTTCGGCCTCGCCGACCAGCAGGCCGCGCTGAAGTGGGTGCGGCGCAACGCCCGCGCGTTCGGCGGCGACACCCGCAACGTCACCGTCTTCGGCGAGTCCGCGGGCGGCCTGAGTGTCTGCGCGCAGCTGGCGTCACCGGCCGCGGCGGGCCTGTTCCACAAGGCGATCATCCAGTCCGGCGCGTGCGCGATCACGACGCCGGACACGCAACGACCCGGCGTGTTCACCACGCTGTGGAAGCCGCGCGCCGAGGTCGAGCGGATGGGCGCGGCACAGCCGCTGGGGTGTGAGGACCTGACCTGTCTGCGGGCGTTGCCGGTCGCGGCGCTGCTGCCGGTGCACAACGCGTTCGCGTTCCCGGCGTTCGGCACGCGCCTGCTGCCGGCCGACCCGGCGGAGGCGCAGCGGACCGGCCGGATGCACAGGGTGCCGACGCTGGTCGGGTCGACGCACGACGAGGCGACACTGTTCGCCGCGTTGTTCGTGCCGGTCCCGGTGCCCGAGGAGGGCTATCGCGGGCTGGTCGGCACGGTGTTCGGGGAGAGCGACGCGGACGCGATCGTGGCGCGCTACCCGGTCAACGGCAACGGTGACGCCCGCGACGAGTTCGCGACCGTGCTGACCGACCACTCGTGGGCGTGCCCGACACACGACACACGCCGTCTGCTGGGCCGCACGACGCGGGTGTCGGGCTACGAGTTCGCCGACCGCGACGTGCCGATGTTCTTCCCGGGCCTGCCCGCCTTCCCCGGCGGCTACAAGGCGTTCCACGGCTCGGAGCTGCCGTTGCTGTTCGACCTCGGGGTGCCGCTCACGCCGGGGCAGCGGGAGCTGTCGGACTACATGGTCGCGGCGTGGGGGCGGTTCGCCCGCACCGGTGACCCGGGCTGGCGCGCGGACGTCCAGTCGTTGTCGGTGGGCGCGGTGAAGCCGGCTGACTTCGCGAAGGATCACCAGTGCGGTTTCTGGGGGTCGCTGTGAACAGGCTGCTGACGGTGGTGGTCACCGCTGTGGTGACCGGTGCGGTGCTGGTGAGCCCGGCGGCCGCGGACAGCGGCGCGGTGGTGCGCACCGACAAGGGCGTGGTGCGGGGAACGGTGACCGGCCAGGTCCGCACGTTCGGGAGCATCCCGTTCGCCGCTCCCCCGGTCGGGGACAACCGGTGGCGCGACCCACGACCGGTCACGGCGTGGCCGGGTGTGCGGGACGCGACGGCACCGGCGCCGAAGTGCGCGCAGACCTCGCAGCTCGGGCAGCCGGGGGCGGAGAACGAGGACTGTCTCTACCTCAACGTCACCACCCCGGCGAGCAAGGCGCACAAGCCCCGGCCGGTGATGGTGTGGATCCACGGTGGCGGGTTCACCGCGGGTGGCGCGTCGGACTACGACGCCCGGTGGCTGGTGACCCGCAACGACGTCATCGTGGTGACGGTGAACTACCGGCTGGGGGCGTTCGGGTTCTTCGGCTATCCCGGGCTGCCCGGTTCGGGGGCGTTCGGGCTGGCCGACCAGCAGGCGGCGTTGCGGTGGGTGCAGCGCAACGCCCGCGCGTTCGGCGGTGACGCCCGCAACGTGACGGTGTTCGGGGAGTCGGCGGGTGGGTTGAGCGTGTGCGCGCAGCTGGCGTCGCCGCGGGCGGCGGGGTTGTTCGCCAAGGCGATCATCCAGTCCGGCCCGTGCGGGCTGACCTCGCCGGGGCCGGGTCCGCGGGAGTTCTCGACGGTGTGGCGCTCACGCGCCGAGGTCGAGCAACGGGGCGTGGGCGCGTTGGGCTGCGCGGATCTCGCGTGTCTGCGGGCGCAGCCGGCGTCGGCGGTGCTGACCGTGCACGAGCAGTTCGGCAACCCCGCCTTCGGCACGGCGGTGCTGCCGGTCGACCCGGTGGTGGCGCAGCGGACCGGGCGGATGCACCGGGTGCCGACGATGGTGGGGACGACGCACGACGAGATGACGTTGTTCGCGCCGTTGATCTGGCCACAACCCATCCCCGAGTCCGCGTACAAGGAGCTGCTGGGCGGATTGTTCGATCCACGGCACGTGGACGCCATCGCGGCGCTGTACCCGGTGAACGGCAACGACGACGCACGCGACGAGATCGCGCGACTGCTGACCGACAAGTCGTGGTCGTGCACCTCACAGGTCGCGCGCCGCGAACTCGGCCGGTTCGCGCGGGTGGCGGGCTACGAGTTCGCAGACCCGGACGTACCGCTGATCTTCCCGCTGCCGCCGTTCCCGGACTACAAGGCCTACCACGCCTCCGAGCTGCTGATGCTGTTCGACCTGGGCCAGCAGCTCACACCTGAGCAGCGCGAGGTGTCCGATCGCATGGTCGCGGCGTGGGGGCGGTTCGCCCGCACCGGCGCCCCGGGCTGGCGCGCGCGGGTGCAGTCGTTCGCGCCCGGTGCGATCGGGGGCACGGACTTCGCACGGGATCACCGGTGCGCGTTCTGGTCGTCCACCGGGTAGTCGCCGATCGGGTAGTCGTCCATTCTGGGACGCATGCCCGGCTACCGCGAGCTCGCCCGTGACCGCGAGTTCCGCGCCCTGTTCGTGGCGCACGGGGTGTCGGTGGCCGGGGACCAGTTCGCGCGGGTCGCGCTCACCGTGCACGTCTACGACCGCACGGCGAGCGCGGGCCTGACCGCGCTGACGTATGCGTTGACGTTCCTGCCGGACCTCATCGGCGGGCCCGTGCTCTCCGGGCTCGCCGACCGGTTCGCGCGCAGGGAGGTGATGGTCGCCGCCGACCTGGTCCGGGTGGCGCTGCTGGTGGTGATGGCGGTGCCGGGGCTGCCGCTGTGGGTGCTCGCGGCGCTGCTGGTGCAGGTGCAGTTCGCGGGGGCGCCGCACGGGGCGGCGCGGGCGGCGTTGCTGCCGCAGATCCTGCCCGACGAACGCTACCCGCTGGGCCAGGCGGTGCTGAGCACGGTGACGCAGGCCGCGCAGGTCGCCGGGTTCCTCACCGGCGGCGCGCTGGTGGCGTGGTTCGGGCCGGGTCTGGTGCTGCTGGCGGACGCGGTCACGTTCGCGGTGTCGGCGCTGCTGGTGGGGGTGTTCCTGCTGCCGCGGCCCGCCCCGTCCAGCCCGCACGTGCGGGCGTGGCCCGCCGACCTGGTCGGCGGGGCGAGACTGGTGTGGGAGGACCGGCAGCTGCGGGCACTGCTCGCGCTCGCCTGCGTGTCCGGCTTCTACATCGTCGGCGAGGCGCTCGCGGCCCCCTACGCGGCGGGCCTCGGGGCGGGACCGGCCGGGGTGGGGATGATCTTCGGCGCCTACGCGGCCGGCGCGGCCGCGGGCATGCTGGTGGTGGCGCGGCTGGGTGAGCGGCTGCAGCTGCGGCTGATGCCGTGGCTGGCGATCGCGGCGTGCGCGGTTCTCGTCCCGGCCGCGGTGCGGCCGGGCCTGGTGGTCAGTCTCGGGCTGTTCGCACTGTCCGGCGCGGCCAGTTCCTACCACCTGGTCGCGAACACGCGGTTCGTGCGGGCGGTGCCGGACTCCTCGCGCGGGCAGGCGTTCGGGCTGGCGGTCACCGCGCTGCGGGTCTCGCAGGGCGTGGGGATCGCCCTGGCCGGGCTGGCCGCGGACACCCTCGCGGTGCACCAGGTCGTCGCCGCCGCCGGAGCACTGGGCGTGCTCGCGGCGAGCGGGGCGGCCGTGGTGTGGTGGCTCAGCGCCGGGCCCAGTCGGTCGGGCGGTTCCAGTCGGTGGGGCGCAGCCAGTCGGTCGGACGGACGGGACGGCCGGCAGCGGAGGTACGGTTGATCATGACTGCTCCTATGGGTGTTCGTTGCGTGTGAACTGCGGTGATGGACCGGGGCCGCATTCAGTGAGGACTACTCACAGTGAGGTCCCCCACATGGAGCCACGACTTTGAGTTACCCGGTAGCTACAGTGGTTGGTTCCTGGACGGTGGTGTGGGGGTGGCAGCGTGCCTTGGCTCGACCCGCGCCGGTGGAAGTTATGGTCGCTTCCCCCTGTGGTGCTGGCCTATGTCGTGACGGTGGTTGCCGCAGCGACCCTCGTCACGCTCGCCACCGCACGACGTACCCCTGCCGAGGCCTTGAACTGGCCCTTCTTCCTGCTGCTGGCCGGCGGTGCCGTGCTGCACCTGGAAGCGGCCCGGGGCATCGAACGGATCCGCGAGATCGGCGCCGAAGGGTCGCCGCACGCCCACATGCAGTCCGTGTGGCTCTTCGCCGGCGTGCTCGTGCTGCCGATGCCCCTGCTCGTGGCACTGATCGTCGTCAGCTACACGCACTCGTGGTTCCGGGTCTACAAACGGCGGGCGGTGCTGTTCCGCAAGGTGTTCTCGGCGGCCTCCGTGGTCCTCGGCAGCGCTGCCGCGCAGCTCGTGCTCGGTCTCTTCCCCGGCAGGGCGGTGGACGTCGACGGCCCGCTCGGCCTGCTGGTGCTGGTTACGGCCGGCTTCCTGTACTGGTTCATCAACTACGCGCTGGTCGTGACGGCGATCTTCGTGACGAACCGCCAGAACCCCGTCCGCACGGCACTGGGCAACGCCTCCGACGTGCTCATCGTGCTCGCCTCGGTCGGCCTGGGCTCCGGAGTGGCGATCATCATGCTGGCACGGCCGTGGCTCACGCCGATGCTGCTGCTCACCGTCCTCGCCCTGCACATGGGGCTGCTGCTGCCGCAGTTCCGGGTCGCGGCGCGCACCGACTCCAAGACCGGCCTGGTCGACGCGACGTTCTGGCACGACGTGGCCGAACGCGAACTGGCCCGCGCCCGCCGCCTGGTCTCCACCGTCGGCGTGCTGCTGCTCGACCTCGACCACTTCAAGCTGATCAACGACAACTACGGCCACCTCGCCGGCGACCGGGTGCTGCGCGCCGTCGCCGACGCGCTCAAACACTCCGTGCGCTCCTACGACCTCGTGGGCCGCTTCGGCGGTGAGGAGTTCGCGGTGCTGCTGCCCGGCGTGAGCACCGACGAGGTCCGCGCCGCCGCCGAACGCATCCGGTTCGAGATCGCGAGCCTGCACATCGCCGTCGTCGACCGCCTCGGCGAGGACCGGGTCATCTCCGGGCTGACGGCGTCGGTGGGCGCGGCGGTGTTCCCCGACACCGCGACCGAGCTCAGCCCGCTGCTGCTGGCCGCCGACGAGGCCCTCTACCAGGCCAAGAACAACGGCCGCGACCGCGTCGCCACCGCCACGGTGTTCTAGGGGCCCAGGTTCGGGGCGCCCAGGTTCGGGGCGCCCAGGTTCGGGGCGCCCAGGTTCGGGGAGTCCGGTTTCCGGGAGTCCAGGAACGTCGCGATCTGCTTCGCGACCCTGTCCGGTTCCTCCACCCACGGGTAGTGCCCGACACCCTCGTGCACGTGCAGGGTCGCGTGCGGGAACAGCTCCGCCAGCTCCGCGCACCGGCGCACCGGGGAGATCGGGTCCTCGGTGCACGCGTACACCAGCACCGGGTGGTCGAAGTCGGCCAGCGCGCGCCGCAACACCCCCGGCACGAACGCGCCCTCGGCGTTATAGCCCAGCGCCACCTCGTACTTCCACTGCCCCAGCTCGGCCCGCGCGTGCGCCTGGGCCCGGTCGTCCCAGCGGGCGTAGAGCAGCGGGGAGGCGGCCACCCGGTTCTCCACCGAGTCGTCCCCCGCGGCGTTGCGCTCCAGCGCGGCCACCGCGCCGGCGAACCACGGCTCGCCGGCGCGGGCGGCGAGGAAGGTGTCCCAGTCGCTCTGCTCCGGCGACAACCCGACACTGCGCAACGCCGGCGTCAGCAGCACCAGCCGCCCGACCCGATCCGGGAAATCCGCCGCGTACCCCATGGCGATCCCGGCGCCCGCCGAGTGCCCCAGCACGTCCACCCGCTCCAGACCCAGGTGGCGGCGCAGCATCTCCACGTCACGCACGAGCATGTCGCGCCGGTAGGTGAACGGGTCCGCGGGCTCGCCCGACTCGCCCGTGCCCCGGTTGTCCAGCACCACCAGCCGCCGCGACGCGTCCAGCCCGCCCAACGTCTCCAGGTAGGACGACGCCCTGCCTGGACCACCCGCCAGCACCACCAGCGGGACGCCGTCACCGGCCTCCCGGAAAGCGAGCTCCGTACCGTCGAACGAGGTGAACCGTGCCATGCTGCACATCATGCCGAAGATCGCCACGGCCGACCTCGTCGACCGGCCGCAGCTGCTCGAGTTCCTCCGACCGCGCCACCACGGCGTCCTGATCACCCGCCGCAGCACCACCGACGGCGTGCAGGTCTCCCCCGTCTCCTGCGGCCTCGACACGCAGGGCCGCATCGTCGTGGCCACCTACCCGCAGCGCGCCAAGGTCCGCAACGCCCGCCGCAACCCCTCGGTCACGATGTGCGTGCTCTCCAACGACTGGAACGACGCCTACGTCCAGATCGACGGCACCGCCGAAGTCCTCGACCTGCCAGAGGCACTGGACGACTTCGTCGAGTACTACCGCAGCATCGCCGGCGAACACCCCGACTGGGACGAGTACCGCGCCGCCATGCTCCGCCAGGGCAAGTCCCTCATCCGCGTCACCATCGACAGCTGGGGCCCCATCGCCACCGGCGGCTTCCCGCCCGAACTGGACGCCTGACCCCACACCCCGATGGGCGGCCGACCGCCCATCGGGGTCACCGCGCTGGTGCGCGGACACCCCGGCGGCTGCCCGACGCCCTGCACCGGCGCGCCACCGAGACCGCCACCCGCTACGCGCCCTGAACCCCGTACTAGCCCTGAACCCCGTACGAGCCCTGAAGCCCGCCCCACCCGGCAGGGCACTCCAGCACCGAGCACACCCCGCCCTTCGGACCCGAGATCGACGCCACCACACCGAGCGGCGACGACGACGGACCCGAGATCACCTCACCGTCCAACTCGGACACACGCGCGCACGCCGCCTTGATGTCGTCAACGGCGAAGAACACACCCCAGCCCCCAGGCACGCCGTCCGGCGAGCTCCCCGCCACCGGGCGCGGCTCACCATGCCGAGACGACGTGAAAACACCACCCGGAGCCGTTTCCCAGCCCAGCTCCCGCGCCCAGTACCCCACCTCGGACGACGACACCAGCTCCACCCAACACGGCTCACCATGACGCGGCGGCGGCGCCCACGGACCGTGCAACACCCGCCCCGAATCCACCGAGCAGTTCAGCTCCAGGCCCCGAGGCGCATCGCCACCGAACACCACACACCAGCCCGCGTTCCCCGCGACGACCTGAACCGCGAGCCGATCACCCACCCAGCCCGAGAACGACCCACCAGGCTCCGCGATCACCGTCCACCCCAGCACACCGGCCAAAAAATCCACCGACAACTCAGGCGCGGCAACACTCAACTCAAGACGACGCACACCACAAGACGACACGGGCAACCCATCAGGCGGGGATCAGGAGCGCGCACCATCCTCTGCTCCGACCACCTGAGACGACAATGCGCCATTCGGCGGCATGCGCTCCGCGCTCACCACATCACGCAACGGCACCGGCCTGCCCAGGTGAAAACCCTGCCCCACCCGCACACCCAACCGCCGCAACGCCTCCACCTGCGACGGCCGCTCCACCCACTCCGCCACCGCCGACAACCCCAGCCCGTTCGCGATCTGCACGATCCCCGACACCAGCACCGCGTCCGCGTCGTTCGTCTCGATGCCCTTCACGAACTCACCATCGATCTTGATCCCCGTGATCGGCAGGTGCTTCAGGTGCACGAACGACCCGAACCCCGACCCGAAGTCGTCCAGAGTGATCCGGCACCCGAAACTCCGCAACTGCGTCGCCAACGCCACCGCCGCGTCCAGGTTCGTCACCGCCGCCGTCTCCGTGATCTCCAACCCAAGCCGCCCCGGCGCGACACCGGCCGAACCGAGCTTGTCCAGCACGAAATCACCGAAGTCCGGATCCTCCAACGTCCGGCCCGACACGTTCACGTTGAACCGCAACCGCGAATCCGGCTCCGCCACCAACGCGTCGATCGCCGTCGTCAACACCCACCGGTCCACCTCCAGGATCAGGTTCGACCGCTCCGCCACCGGCAGGAAATCCGCAGGACCCAGATACGGCTCCTGCCCGTCCTCCAACCGCAACAACAACTCGTGCCCCAGCGTCTGACCCGTCGTCAGCTCCACCATCGGCATCCCGTACAACGCCAACCCACCACCGGCCAACGCCGCACGAAGACGATCCAGCACCGAAACACGCTTCACCGTGTCCGCGTAATGGTTCGGCTCGTACACCGTCACCCGATCCCGGCCCGCCGCCTTCGACGCGTACAACGCCAAATCCGCGTTCGCCAGCACCAACTCCCACGAATCACCCGGACCGAACTCCGCCAGCCCCGTGCTCACCGTGATCCGCGCAGGAGTACCGATCCCCGCCAGCGGAAAACGCGACACCGCGTCCCGCAACCCATCCGCCACCGCCGACGCGTCCGCAGGCGACGCACCCGGCAACACCACCGCGAACTCGTCACCACCCAACCGCGCGATCAACCGATCACCCAGCCGCGACTGCAACGCCGACGCCAGCATCCGCATCACCCGGTCACCCACCGCATGACCACGCAGATCGTTGACGTCCTTGAAGTTGTCCAGATCCAGCACCAGCAGAGCACCCGACACACCGTTCGCCAGCTCCCGCTCCAGCGCACGCGTCAACGCCCTGCGGTTTGGCAACCCCGTCAGCGGATCCTGCTCCGCCATCCTCACCAGCTCGTCGTGCACCCGCGACGACTGCGTCACGTCGTGCGCCGTCCCCAAAGCACGCAACGGAGTGCCGTCATCACCCACGACGACCTCACCGAAGCACTCGAACACCCGCTCCTTGCCGTCCGGACGCAACATCCGATGCGTGTACGTGAACACCGACCCCGTCTTGAGCGCCGCGTCCAGCGTCTCCTCGATCATCGGCAGATCGTCCGGGTGCACCAGCCGCGAGTACATCTCGAAGTCGAACGCCGTCCCCGCCGCGAACCCGAACATCTCCAGCAACGTGTCCGACCACGTCACCCGATCCTCGGTGATCGCCCACTCCCACGTGCCCATCCGCCCCAGCGCCTGAGCCCGCCGCAACGCGTCCGCCTCCTGCGTCACCGTCAACTCACGATCACGCCACGCCGACACGTCCACGACCTCGTACATCAGGTCATCACCCAAACGGGTGCACCGCACCTCGAGCCACTTCGGCCCCGGCACCAGCACCTCCCGCGCGGGAGCAGGCACCTCGGGCGCACCCGGCAGCAACGCCGGCAACGACCGCCCGTACGCCTGCTCCACCGGAACCCCGAGCACAACACCCATCGCGCGGTTGCACCACAGCAGGTTCCCGCGCGAATCCGTCACGGCATAGCCGACACCCGCCCGGTCCAGCACCGTGCGGCAGTAGGACATCACGCGCGTCATGATCGTCCGATCACCGGACGTAAGCAACCCGCTACGCCGGTTGGTTCGCTGTTGCCCGAACGGCTAACGCAACCTCTCCAAACCCTTCGCCGACTCCACCAGCTCCGCCGCCAGCTTCCTCAGCTCCTCGTTCTCCGCACCGTCCTGCGCCGCGGTCACCACGTCCTCCGCGGCACACCGCAGCTGGAACAGCCGGTCCTGCAGATCAGCCAGCTCCGCGGTCGACAACACCACAGCGTCCTCGGGAAGACCACCCCGCTGCAACGCCGCCCTGCGCTCGTACGCACGCTGCCGGCACGGCTGCGCACAGTACCGCCTCGGCCGGCCGATCCGTCCACTCCCCGGCAACCGCCTCCCGCACCACGCGCAGTGCCTCGGCTCATCCGCCTCCATGGACCGCTCCATGGCGCGCGACGGTAGCGAATGACGGCGCTTGACCTCCAGCGACGCGCCAGAAAGCACTACCTTCGTAGGGAACCGGACAGCACCGCCCGAGCCGGTGGCACCGGTCTCGGGCAGCACCCGGTCACCCGTGGCCGTTCCACGGCGGTGCGGCTGCTTCGGTTGTTCGCGCGTCAACGGCCTCTCCTCTGCCCGATGTCCCCGCCCTCTTCGATGATCGAATGACCTTCCCGGGTTCCATTGCGTTCTTGACTCGTGACGTTTCTGCGGACGCGATGATGTGGAAATTTGATTTCAGATGACACTGAAGCAATAGAGAACAAGAAGAAAGTGTCGCGCCACCCACCGTCCATCCCGGAGCCACCACCACCAGGCAGACTCGGGGCCGTGACCCACCCGTACCTCGCAGACCCGCGGCCCCGCGCCTTCGCCCACCGCGGCTGGCACGTCGACGACCTCACCGGAATGGAGAACTCCCTGAGCTCCTTCCGCCGCGCCGTGCAGGAGGGCTACCGCTACATCGAGACCGACGTCCACGCCACCGCCGACGGCGAGGTCGTCGTCCACCACGACGACACCCTCGACCGCACCACCGACGGACGCGGACGCGTCGCCGACCTGCCCTGGACCGAGGTCCGGCACGCCCGCGTCGGCGGCCGCGAACCCGTCGCCCGCCTCGCCGACGTCCTCGAAGAGCTCCCGGACACGTTCTTCAACATCGACGTGAAGTCCGAGAACGCCGTCGAACCCATCCTCACCCTGCTGCGCAAGACCAAGGCACTGCAGCGGGTCTGCCTCGCGAGCTTCTCCGACAACCGCCTCGCCCGCCTGCGCCGCCTCGGCGGACCCGGCCTGCTCACCTCCATGGGCCCCCGCTCCGCCGGCGCCCTGTGGGCAGCGGGACGCATCCCGTTCGCCGGACTCGCCGTGCGCGGCCAGGTCGCCCAGGTCCCCGTCAACCAGGGACGCCTGAAAGTCGTCGACGCCCGCTTCGTCCGAGCAGCCCACCGCAGGGACCTCGAAGTGCACGTGTGGACGATCGACGACGAGGCCGACATGCGCGCCCTGCTCGACCTCGGAGTCGACGGCCTGGTCACCGACAGGCCCGACGTCCTGCGCGAAGTTCTCCGCTCGCGCAACAGCTGGTAACAGCTTGGACAGTCGGTCATGGGACGAGTGGCCGGACAAGTACAGTCCGCCGACATGAAGGTCAAGGGCGACGACGCCGCCGACGCCAACACCACCAGCCGTCGCAAGGAACAACGCGGCTGGGTCTGGTACGACGTGGCGAACTCCGTGTTCCCCACGTCCGTGATCACCGTCTTCCTCTCGCTGTACCTCACGAGCATCGCGACCAACGCCGCCAAGGCCGACACCGCGCTCAACGGCGCCACCCCGTGCGCCAACGACAACGCGTTCGACCACTGCGACGTCACGATCCTCGGCCTGCAGTTCCCCTCCGGCTCGCTGTGGGGCTACCTGCTCTCCATCGCGACCGTGGTCCAGGTCCTCGTGCTGCCCGTCATGGGCGCCATCGCCGACCGCACCCAGAACAAGAAGAAGATGCTCGCCTTCTTCGCCTTCACCGGCTCCGCGGCCACCATCGCGCTCGCCACCGTCGAAGGCACCAACTGGAAGCTCGGCGTCTTCTTCTTCATCATCGCCAACATCTGCTACGGCGCCAGCGTCGTCGTCTACTACGCCTTCCTGCCCGAGATCGCGACCCCCGACGAACGCGACGCCGTCTCCAGCCGCGGCTGGGCCTTCGGCTACCTCGGCGGCGGCGTCGCCCTCGCCATCCAGCTCGGCATCACGCTCTCCGCCGACTCCCTCGGCATCACCTCCGGCGACGCCGCGCGCATCGCGTTCGTCATCTCCGGCATCTGGTGGGCCGCATTCACGATCATCCCGCTGCGCGCCCTCACCGAGCACCGGAACCCGCACGGCCGCGAACAAGGCACCTCGGTCGTCTCCGCGGGCTTCAAGGAACTCGGCACAACCCTCAGGCAGGCCAAGGCCTTCCCGCTCACACTCGCGTTCCTCGGCACCTACCTGATCTACACCGACGGCATCGCCACGGTCGCGAACGTGTCCGCCCAGTACGGCAGCGTCGAGCTCAAGTTCGAACAGCAGACGCTCATCACCGTGATCCTGATCGTCCAGTTCGTCGCCTTCATCGGCGGCGTCCTGCACGGCTTCGTCGCCAAACGCGTCGGCGCCAAGAAGACGATCCTCGGCTCACTGCTCGTCTGGATCGTCGTCATCACCGCCGCGTTCTTCGTCGAAGCAGGCGACGAGCTGCAGTTCTACTTCGTCGCCGCAGGCATCGGCATCGTGCTCGGCGGCACGAACGCCCTGTCCCGCAGCCTCTTCAGCCAGATGGTGCCACCCGGCCGCGAAGCGCAGTACTTCTCGCTCTACGAGGTCGGCGAACGCTCCACCAGCTGGCTCGGCCCACTGGTGTTCGCCGGCGTCGGCCAGGCCACCGGCAGCCTGCGCCCCGCCATCCTCGCCCTGATCGTCTTCTTCGTCGCCGGCTTCATCCTGCTGATCTTCGTACCGGTCCGCAGGGCCATCAAGGCCGTGGGGAACGACGAACCCGCACTCGTGTAGCGCCCACCGGGGCGGCGGCGCTGACCACCAGCAGCGCCGCCGCCACCACGACCACCCCGCGCAGCTCGGGCGGCCCACTCAGGTACGTCACCACGACACCCCCGGCCGACAACACCGCGAAGATCGCCAGCGCTCGTCCCAACGCCACCTCCCCGCGCACGTACGCGAACACCCGCGCGGCCAGCACCGCCACCGGCACCACGAGCGGGCTGAAGCCCCACGCGAACAGCTCCGCCACGCCCACCAGCACAGCGGCCCCGGCCCACCACAGCACCGACCTGGCCGACGGCACCGGCGCCTCCCGGTGAAAACCGAGGCACAGCGCCACGAACGCCCCCAGCAGCGGCAACTGCCACAGCACGCTCGCCACCCCCGCCGGACCCGGATCGGTGACGGCATTGACCAGCCACGGCACCAACGCCGCCCCGGCCACGACCTTCGCCCACGTCCGGTGCCCGCGCAGCAGCAGCGCGATCACCGCCAGCGGACTGAAGTTCGCCAGCACCGCCTCCCACTGCGGCGGCGGCACCTGCTCCCCCGAGACCCGCACCACGATCTCGGCGTACACCACGTGCACGACGTCCTTGAGCCCCAGCACCAACCCCAGCACCGCCAGCCACCGCGCGACCTCCCCCAGCCGCACCGCGCTCACCGGTGCGTGAGAAGCCGCGAACCGCGTGCGGACCGCCAGCGCGAGCATCGCACCCGTCTCGCCCCACCCCGGCCAGCCGTGCTCCAGGTCGAGCTCGTCGGTCCGATCGGCCAAGAACAGACCGACCATCTCCTCCTCGCGGTCCTCCCGGTACCACCGCGGCAACACCCCCACCAACGCCCGGTACCTGCGCTCCAAGTTCGTCACGAGAACTGCGGCCTCCGCACCGGCGCCACCGCGCTGACCACCAGCAACGCCATGAGAACGAGCGCGACGGCGAACACCGTCCCGCTCAGCAGCAGCAACACCACCGGCCCCAGCTCCAGCACCGCGAACAACGACAACGCCCGCCCCAGCACGAAGTCACCGCGCACCAACGCCACCACGCGCACCACCACCAGCACCGCGATGACCGCGACCGTCCCCAGCCACGGCCCGGCGACCAGCCCCAGCAGCAGCGCTCCCCCGCCCCACCACGCGAGCCTCCCGGCCGGCGGCGTCGGCGCCTCCCGGTGGAACCCCAGGCAGAGGCACGCGAACGTCACCACCGCCGGCAACTGGAAGAGCAACCACGTCCCCATCAACGGCCCCAGCAGCAGACCGGTCGCGACCGCCACGAACGCCAGGACCTTCGCCGTCGTCCGCTTCCCCGCCAGCAACGCCACGAACGCCGCCACCGGCACCAGGTTCAGCACCAGCATCCCGCTGCCCGGTCCGGAGAGCCCCGAACCGGTGACCGACGCGCCCGCCTGGAGCAACCCGACGAGCAACCCGATCATGCCCAGCGCCCGCACGACCTCGCCGCGCCACCTCACGCCGCCCCCGAGCGCGGCCCCCGCCGCCAGGTGCGTGCGCACCGCGAGCCCGAGCACCGCCCAGGTCTCGCCCCACCCCGGCCAGCCGTGCTCCAGGTCCAGGTCATCGGTCCGGTCGGCCAGGAAGATCCCGACCATCTCCTCCTCGCGGTCCTGCCGGTACCACCGCGGCAACACCCCCAGCAGCCTCCGGTACCGCCGCTCCAGGTTGCTCATGCCCGACCCGTCCACGCCTGAACACCTCTCCCCCGCAGCACGGCCGAGGCCGCCCGCACGTTCGCGCTGAGCCGCGCGACCTCCGCCTGCAACGCCCGCACACCGGAGTCGGTCAGCTTGTAGTAGCGCCGCAGCCTCCCCTGGTGCACCTCCTCGCGGTCCCGCTCGGCGAGCCCGTCCGCCACCACCCTGTCCAGCACCCCGTACAACGTGCCCACGCGCAGCACCATCCGCCCCTCGGACAGCTGCTCCACCGCCTGCACGATCGCGTACCCGTGCAACGGCTCCTCCGCCAGCGCGGTAAGCACGAGGAACGTCTGCTCGGACATGATCCGACCACTCATGTCCTTGAATATATCGCGACACGAGTTATATCGGGAAGCGGAACCGCAAGGCGACATCAACTTTAGTCAACACTGAAGTTATCGAGCAACCAGAACACTGTGACGTCGCTCAGGCGGCCGGCAGTGAGCCCGAGGTCCTGTCCCGCGGCGGCCTGAAGGTCGATTTCGGTCAACGCTGAAACTATCGGGTGACCTGGTCGGAGAGGATGTTTGAGCACCCCGCTCCACGGCTATGTCCTCGCGGAACTACCAGGTCGCGGGGTGAAGGGGCGGGCGATGAACCGTGGGGATTCCTCATGATCGGGACCCAGGCACTAGGGTGACCCGCCGTGGACGCCCTTCCCGATCCGACAGACGCCCTCTCCGCTGTACCTGTCGCTGGTTCCCGGCGCTCGACGCCGGTGGTCGGGCACCTCAAGTTCTTCTTCGGTCCGATGGACTGCGGCAAGTCGACGCTCGCGCTGCAGATCGACCACAACAACTCGCGGCAGGGTCGTCGCGGGCTGCTGCTGGTGCGGCACGACCGGTCGGGCAAGCCGCAGATCTCCAGCCGCATCGGCATCACGCGCGAGGCCGCGGAGATCCGCGACGACGATCTCCGCCGGCTGGTGCGGGCGGAGTGGGCGCAGGGCCGGCGGGTGGACTACCTGATCGTCGACGAGGCGCAGTTCCTCTCCTCCGACCAGGTGGAACAGCTGGCGGAACTCGCGGACGACGTCCAGGTCGACGTGTACTGCTTCGGGCTCGCCACGGACTTCCGCGGCGAGATGTTCCCCGGATCGCAGCGGTTGTTCGAGCTGGCCGACGAGCTCAAGGCCATCCAGGTCGAGGTGCTGTGCTGGTGCGGCGTACCGGGACGGTTCAACGCACGGGTGCTGTCCGGCCAGGTGATCCGCGCCGGGGACACCGTTCTGGTCGCCGACACGGCGCCGGATACGCAACAGCACCGGCCGGGTACGGAGAGCGACGGTGTAACCGACACCACGGAAACTACCGTGCGCTACCAGGTGCTGTGCAGGCGTCACTTCCGACTGGGCGACCTAGGCCCTGACGTCGCACAAAGTGGTCAGCTTCGATTGGCCTAGGCGACTACCACTCGCCTCCTCTAGGCCATTAGAGTGATGCATGAGCGCAGGAGCTTGATAACGCGTCACGATCCTGTGGCGATCGCATCCATTAGTAGGAAGCCTTCGTTGACGAGTGAACGACGTCACTGTGGGCGACCATGAGAGCGAACCGGAAACAAACGGAGCAATCCGGGCGTTGCACACGGTGAGCAAGAAGCCTGGGCCCCGGCCCTGAGCCGAGCGAAAGGACACCGCCATGGCCGACCGCGTTTTGCGTGGAAGCCGGCTCGGAGCAGTCAGCTACGAGACCGACCGCAACCACGATCTCGCTCCGCGCCGGGCAGCGCGGTACGCCTGCCCCAAGGGACACGACTTCGAGGTCCCGTTCTCCGACGACGCCGAGTTGCCACCGACCTGGGAATGCCGTCTCCACGGCACCGAGTCGAAGATCATCGACGGGGTCGAGCCGGAGGTGAAGAAGATCAAGCCGCCGCGCACTCACTGGGACATGCTCCTGGAGCGCCGGTCGATCCCCGAGCTCGAGGAGCTGCTCGACGAGCGCCTCGAAGAGCTCCGGGGACGCCGCACCCGCACGGCCTGATCTCCTCGCAGACGCTTCAAGCCGTCCCGGTCTCCCGCCGGGGCGGCTTTTTGCGTCAGGGCGTGTCCCGTGGGTCTCGTCCGCGACAGTCGCGGCCCAGGGCCCTACGCGGCCCGCGCGGCCGCTGTGATCAAGTTCCGCCCCCACCACACCCCCGCGACCGCCAGGACGCCCCAGATCGCCAGCGCGACCAGCGAACGGGGTGACCCGAGGTCGCTCAGCGCGTCCCCCAGCACCGCGGCGAGCACCGTCGAGGGCACGAGCCCCAGCGCCGTGCCGAGCGCGAAGTCCCTCGCCTTCACCGCCGTGACGCCCGCGCCGTAGTTCGCCAGCGTGAACGGCACGACCGGCAGCAGCCGGATCACGAGCGTCGCCTCGACGCCACGCCGGGCGAAGACGGTCTCGATCACGCGCAGCCGCTCCCCCAGCCAGCCCTTCACGGTGTCGCGCCCGAGCCCGCGGGCGACCGCGAACGCGATCATCGCGCCCGCCGTGAACCCGGCGACGGCGAGAGCGCTCCCCCACCCGATGCCGAAGAGCAGCCCCGCCGCCGTGGCGAGAACCGGTTTCGGGAAGAACACCGCCGTGCCGAGCGCGCACACGCCCGTGAAGACGAAGGGGGCCGCCCACCCCGCGCCGTCGACCCACGAGCGGAGCGCGGCGCCGTCGGGGACGTCCATCACCTGGGCCAGGACGGCGAGAGCGACCACGAGCAGCACCAGGAGGATCAGGGCCGCGCGTCGCATCACACCAACCTACCCGGCAAGCTGGAGCCCATGACCGTGCTGCTGCCGTCCGGCGAGACCATCCCCTCGCTCGGCATGGGGACCTGGATGATGGCCGAGGACGACGCCCGGCGCGCCGGCGAGGTCGCGGCGCTGCGGGCCGGGCTCGACCTGGGCCTCACGCTGATCGACACGGCGGAGATGTACGGGGACGGCGCGGCGGAGTCGCTCGTCGGCGAGGCGATCGCCGAACGCCGTGACGAGGTGTTCCTGGTGTCCAAGGTGCTGCCCGGCAACGCGAGCACCGCCGGCACGGTCCGCGCCTGCGAGGCGAGCCTGCGCCGGCTGGGCACCGACCGCGTCGACCTCTACCTGCTGCACTGGCGGGGCCGGTTCCCCCTCGCCGAGACGCTCGACGGGTTCGCGGCGCTGGTCGAGGCGGGCAAGATCCGGCACTGGGGCGTGAGCAACCTCGACCTGGCCGGCATGCGCGAGCTGACGGCGTTGCCGGGCTTCTGCCAGACCAACCAGATCCTCTACAACCTCACGCGGCGCGGCCCGGAGCACGACCTGCTGCCGTGGCACGCGGAGACCGGCATCCCGGTGATGGCCTACTCCCCCGTCGAACAGGGCCGGCTGCTGGGCTCACCGGTGCTCGCGTCCGTCGCGCGGCGGCACGACGCGACCGCCGCGCAGGTGGCGCTGGCGTGGGTGCTGCGGCTGCCGCACGTGAACGCGATCCCCAAGGCGGGCACGGTGGAACACGTCCGCGACAACGCTCGGGCGCTGGACCTGACGCTGACGGACGAGGACCTGGCCGAGCTCGACCGCGCGTTCCCTCCCCCGAGCGGACCGGAACCGCTCGCGATGCTGTAGCCGCCTCTCACGCGGAGGCGGGTAGCGTTGCCGGCAGGTTTCGGCCGACGGACACGAGGAAGCGAGGTGAGCGACACATGCCAGGCGACAGTAGCCCGCGCAGGTCATCCCACCTCGCACGCTTCAGTTCTGGCGTGTGACGCACACCCCTGTACGCAAGGGGAGTCACACGATGCACGTCTTCGACATGACACTGCGCATCGCCGAGGGCATGGGCCTCGGCGCGTTGATCGGTTTCGAGCGGCAGTACCGCTCGCGCATGGCGGGTCTGAGGACCAACGCCCTCGTCGCGGTGGGCGCCGCGTTGTTCGTCCTGCTGTCCGCGCAGGGTTTCGACGGCCAGGGCGACCCCACGCGCGTCGCCGCACAGGTGGTGTCCGGGATCGGGTTCCTCGGCGCGGGCGTGATCCTGCGCGACGGGCTGTCGGTGCGCGGGCTGAACACCGCGGCCACGCTCTGGTGCGCGGCCGCGGTGGGCTCGCTCGCCGGTGCCGGTCTGCACGCCGTCGCGGCGGCCGGCACGGTCGCCGTCATCGCGGTCAACGTCGGCCTGCGAGAGCTGGGCAGGGCCGTCGACCGCAAGGACGACGACCAGGGTGTTCCCTAGCGCGGCTGGTACGTCAGGCAGTTCGCGAGGTGGTCGCCGGCGCCCTGACCGACGCGCACGCTCTGCGCCGTGCACTCCAGCGAGGCGTTGTGCACGCAGTCGGTGCGCGAACAGGCGCCGACCTGGGCGACGACCTTGTCCAGACCGCCCTTGGTGCCGAGCGGGATGAACGTGCCGCAGTCCGCGGCACCGTTGTCGCCGCGCACCGTGATCGCGAAGGCGTGGCAGCCGTCGTGGTTGTACGAGCAGTCGCTCACGGTGCAATCGTGGACCGCGGGCATCGCCGGGTTCTCGAGAGTGGTCATGTCCGCTCCTGCCGTGGTGGGAAAGGTTCGGTTGACCCGGACGATGCCACCGCGGCAGAACCCCCGCAATTCGAAACAGAGTAGGTGAGCCTATCCTCCAAGAATCATTTCAGCAGTGGAGACAGCGGGTCTGACCTGGCCTTGCAGCGAGCGGATCCCCTACTCGGCGAAGGCTGTTCTCCACACTTCCGAGTCATCGGCTCTTTTTCGAACCGCTTTGTCGGGTGCGCGGCGGAGCGGGAGATGTGAAGGTGTGGCATGGCAATGGTGACGACAGGTGACGGGCAGCTCGTGTCCTACGTGGACCACGGCGGTGACGGCCCGGCGGTCGTGTTGCTGCACAGCTTCCTCATGGACGCGACGATGTGGGCGCCGCAGGTCGCTGCGTTCGGCGGTCGCTTCCGGCTCATCGCGATCGACGAGCGCGGGCACGGCGCGACGCCCGCCGACGGGCCGTTCGACCACTGGGACACCGCACGGGACGCGCTGGCGGTGCTCGACACCCTCGGCATCGCCCGTGCCGCCGTGACGGGAACCAGCCAGGGCGGGTTCGTGGCGCTGCGCATGGCATTGCTGGCGCCGGAACGGGTGAGCGCGCTCGCGTTGCTGGGCACGTCCGGTGAGACGGAGGACGAGCAGATCTCGGCGGCCTACCAGCAGCTCTCGGAGGTGTGGATCGCGCAGGGACCGGAGACGGTGACCGAGGCGGTGGCGAAGATCTGCCTGGGCGATTACGACCCGTCGGAGTGGACGCCGAAGTGGAGCGCGGTCGAGCCGGAGCGGCTGCGGCTGATCGTGAACGCCCTGGTGGGCCGTGAGAGCGTGCTGGAGCGTCTCGGTGAGATCGAGGCGCCCGCGCTGGTGCTGCACGGCACGGCCGATCTCGCCTACCCCGTCGCGAAGGCCGAGGCGCTCGTCGCGGCGTTGCCGGGGGCGGAGCCGCTGGTCCTCGTCGAGGGCGGCGCGCACTTCCTGAGCCTGACCCACGCGGCGGAGGTGAACCCGCACCTGGAGCGGTTCCTCAGCGCGACCCGGTGACCGCCCACGCCTGGGCGGTGAGCTCGATCGGCCCCTGGGCGGGCAGGCGGGAGCGCAGCAGGTCGCGCACGGCGTCGAGCTGTTCCGGGGGCAGCGTGGCGGCGTAGGCGGGGGCCGCGCCCGTGCCGCCGAGGAACGGCTCCCAGAAGTCGTCGAAGTCGCGGAAGACCGTGGGCACGACGATGCCGCGCACCTCCACGTCGTTCAGGCCCGCTCCCGTCCAGAAGGTGCGCAACGGGTCGGGGGCGCTCACCGAGGTGAAGCGCAGGCCCTCGTCGTGCGACGCCGCGGCGGGGTCGACGTCCTTCGCGGCGTCCCAGAACAACCGCATCATCTGCATGCCGGTGGTGTAGTCCCAGAGGTAGGCGCCCACCCGTGACCCGGCGCGGGCGAACTCCGCCACGGCCCGCGCCACGTCGGGCACGAAGGTCAGCACGAGCCCGCTGACCACGACGTCGGCCGTGCGCCCGCCGAGGTCCAGCGCGTCGCCGACCTCGAAGGTCGCGCCGGGCACCTGCCGCCGTGCGCGTGCGAGGAAGCCCTCCGACGGGTCGATGCCGGTGACCGACGCGGGTCGCGCGTGGGCGAGGACGGTCTCGGTCAGCGCGCCGGTGCCGCAGCCGACGTCGAGCCACGTCCTGCCGGGCGGCACGTCCAGCCAGCGCACGAACTCCACCGCGACGGGCCGGCTCCACCGGCCCACGTACCTCTCGTACGCCTCACCGAATCCCCACACGCGGCGAAGGGTAACGCCGCTCGCCACCCGCGGGGAATATCCGGGGGCTGGTCCGGTTAAGCTAGGTGATACGTCAACTAGCAAGGTCGGGTGTGCTGTGAAGATCGCTGTTCTCGGTGCGGGCCACGTCGGTCCCGTCCTCGCGCGCCTCGCCCTCGCGGCGGGCCACACCGTGACGATCGCGGGTTCCGGCGACCCCTCGCGGATCGCGATGATCACCGAGTTCCTCGCGCCGGGCGCGGTGCCGATGTCCGCCTCCGACGCCGTCGCGGACGCCGACCTCGTCGTGCTGGCGATCCCGCAGCACCGGTTCCCCGCTCTCGAGCCGGGGATGTTCGCGGGCAAGGTCGTCGTGGACGCGATGAACCACTGGCCACCCGCCGCCGCGCCGTTGGGCACGAGCGAGGAAGTCGCCGCACGGCTCGTGGGCGCGCACGTCGTGAAAGCGCTCAACCACATCGCCTACCAGGACATGGAACCCGCGGGCGGCCGTGCCGCCGGCGTCGCCGGTGACTCCCCCGGCGCCGTGCGTCTCGTGGCGGAGTTCCTGCGGGACATCGGGTTCGACCCGGTGCCGGTGGGACCCCTGGCTGCGGGACGGCACCTGGAACCGGGCAGCCCGCTGTTCGGCGTCGCGGCCGGCAGGCCGGACTTCGAAAACCTCTCCACGCTCGTGAAGGAGCAATCATGACCACGTTCGGGCTCGACACGTTCGGCGACGTCACCCACGACGCCTCCGGCACCCCGCTGACCCACGCCCAGACCATCCGCGACCTCGTCGAGCAGGGCGTGCTCGCCGACCAGGTCGGCCTGGACTTCTTCGGCATCGGCGAACACCACACGCCGGACATGCCGCTCTCGGCCGCCGACGTGGTGCTGGCCGCGATCGCCGCCCGCACCTCCCGCATCCACCTGGGCTCGGCCGTGACGGTGCTCAGCTCGGACGACCCGGTGCGCGTGTTCCAGCGCTTCTCGACGCTCAACGCCGTCTCGGACGGCCGCGCGGAGATCATCCTCGGCCGCGGGTCCAGTGTGGACTCGTTCCCCCTGTTCGGCTACGACCTCGCCGACTACGAGGACCTGTTCGAGGAGAAGACCCACCTGTTCGCGGAGATCCTGAAGGGCGGCCCGGTCACCTGGCAGGGCAAGACCCGCGCACCGCTGCACGAGCAGGACGTCGTGCCGTTCAGCGAGCCGTTCCCGACGTGGATCGGCGTGGGCGGCAGCCCGCAGTCCGTGGTGCGCGCCGCGTCCTACGGCTTCTCGTTGATGCTCGCGATCATCGGTGGTCACCCGTCGCGCTTCGCCCCGTTCACCGAGCTGTACAAGCACGCGCTGGAGAAGTTCGGCCGCGAGCCGCTGCCCATCGGCATCCACTCCCCCGGCCACGTCGCCGAGACCGACGAGCAGGCGCGTGAGGAGTTCTGGCCGCACTACCTGGACATGATCGGCCGGCTCGGCAGGACGCGCGGGTTCGCGACCCCCACCCCGGAGTCCTTCGCCCACGAGGTGGGGCCGCACGGCGCGCTGTTCGTCGGGTCGCCGGAGACGGTGGCCGCGAAGATGGCCCGCACCATGAAGACGCTCGACGCCAGCCGGTTCGACCTGAAGTACGGGATCGGCGGGCTGTCGCACGAGTCGCTGATGCGGACGATCGAGCTGTACGGGACGCAGGTCGTGCCGCGCGTGCGGGACCTGCTCGCGTAGGTCACCTCCGCGACGAGGCGATCTCGCACTCCTTGGCGTGCTCGAGGCCGAGGGAGATCGACGCGGCGTCGTTGTTCGGGCCGCCGAGCGCGTAGCCGATGATCTCCGCGCCGGGCTCGTTCAGCACCTCGACGTACCGGACGCCCTTGCCCCGCAGGCACTGCACGACCCGGTTGGCGAAGTCGACCGCCTCCGGGTTGGTGGTGTCCTTCTCCCACGGTGGCAGCGGGACCTTGTTCTCGCACGCCTTCAGCGCCTTGTCCAGCTCCTCCTTGACGGGCTCCGGCCGGCCGCTGCCTTCCGCGGGGCGGCCCCTCCTGTCCATGCCGAACCCCGCCATGCACTGGTCGTACGGGGCCCGCAGGGCCTCGAAGTCCTCCGGGGTCATGTCGAGGCGTTCGCGCGGGCGTTGTTCCTGTGCGGCGGAGGTGGGGGCGGCGCTGCTGGGTGTCGAGATCGAGGCGACCTGCGGTGGGGCTGCCGGCTGGGCGCAGGCGGCCACGAACAGCAGCGGCAGGGCGAGCAGAGCTTTCTTCATCGGGAACCTTTCACACGGAGAGCGCCTGCGTCGGCGTGAGCCGGGCGGCGCGGATGGAGGGGTAGAGGCCCGCGGCGGCGCCCACGACGAACGCGGCCAGCACGCCGGAGGCCAGGACCGGCACGGGGATGACGAGCGGCCAGCGGTGCCAGGTGGCGTAGCCGGCGACGCCCAGCGCGCCCAGGGCCGTGCCCGCCAGGCCGCCCAGGCCCGACAGGAGAACGGCTTCGGTGAGGAACTGGGCCCGGATGTGGCCGCGGGTGGCGCCGAGTGCCCGGCGCAGGCCTATCTCGCTGCGGCGTTCCAGCACGGAGATCACCATCGTGTTCGCCACGCCGACGCCGCCGACCAGCAGCGCGACACCCGCCAGGCCCAGGAACAGGGCGCTGTAGGAGTTCTGGGTGGCTCGTTTGGCGGCCAGCGCGTCGGACGGGCGGCTGACCAGCACGAGACCGGGTGTCTCGCCGTACAGAGTCGCCGGCAGCACGGCCCGGACGTCCTCGATGGACTCCTCGCGTGCCTTCACATACACGACCGTGGGGTGGCCGTCGAAGCCGAGCCGGGTGCGGGCGGCCTCCCAGCCGACGAGGACCGCGCGTTCGATGTCCGGCGCCAGCGGCATGGGGCCCAGCACGCCGACGACGGTGAACCAGCTCTCCCCCACGAACACCGCCGGGTGCCCGCCCGCGTCCTGGATGCCGAGCCTCGACGCGGCGACGTGGCCCAGCACCACCGACGGGAAGTCCGGGCGGGGCAGGAACTCGCCGCTGCGGACGTGGCCGTTCACGGCGCCGAGCAGGCCGGGGGTGGTGGCCAGGACGGTGAGGTCGGAGCTGTGGCCGGGGTCGAGCAGGTCGTTGCGGCGGACGCGGGCGTGGGTGTTGGCGACGGCCGCCGCGGCGGTCACCGGGCCGATGCGCTGGACCATCGCCACCGAGGACTCCGGCAGCAGCACCGGGTCCTCCTGGCGTGGTGCCGGTTGGGCGCGCAGGAGGTTGGTGCCGAGCGCGGTCAGCTCGTCGAGCAGGGCCTGCTGGCTGGACGCGGGGATGCCGGTGACCACGACGACGGTGGCGATGCCCAGCGCGATGCCGAGCGCGGACAGGGCGGCGCGGAGCCTGCGGGTGCGGATGCCGAGGGAGCCCAGGGAGAGCAGGTCGGCGAACGAGAGACGTCTCATCGCACGCTCCTGGTCACGACGGTTCGTCCGGACGCCGTGCCCGTGTCGGAGACGATGCGCCCGTCGCGCAATTCCACCCGACGTGGCAATGAGGCGGCGATGTCGCGGTCGTGCGTGATCAGGGCGATGGTCGTGCCCTGGCTGTTCAGCTCGCGCAGCAGGTCCAGGACCGCGCGGCCGTTCGCGGTGTCCAGTGCGCCGGTCGGTTCGTCGGCCAGCACGAGCGACGGGGTGTTCACCACGGCACGGGCGATCGCGACGCGTTGCCGTTCGCCGCCGGAGAGCTGCTGCGGCCGGTGGTCGGCGCGGTGGCCCAGGCCGACGCGCTTCAACGCCCCCACGGCCAGCTCCCGGCGGTCCTTGCGCCGCACGCCCGCGTACAGCAGGCCGGTGGCGACGTTCTCGGTGGCCGAGAGCGCGTCGGAGAGGTGGAACTGCTGGAACACGAACCCGATCCGGCTGCCGCGCAACGCCGAAAGCCTGCGGTCGGGCAACGCCGACACGTCCTGGCCGTCGATCTCCACCGTCCCCGACGACGGCAGGTCGAGCGTGCCGACCAGGTGCAGCAGCGTGGACTTGCCCGAGCCGGACGGGCCCACGATCGCGAGCAGCTCTCCCGAGCGGACCTGCAACGACACGTCGTCCAACGCCGTCACGCCACCGGGGTAGCGCTTGCTGACCGAGCGCAACGCGAGCACCGGGGTCACTGCGCCGTCACCACTTCCAGGCCGTCGGTGACGCCGTCACCGGAGATCTCGACCTGGTCGTTCGAGTACAGCCCGGTCTTCACGGCCTTCAGCCCGCCGCCGGGCAGCTGAACCGCATAGCCGCCCTCCTTCAACGCGATGAGCGCCGCCAGCGGGACCGTCAGCACGCCCGTCCTGCTCTCGGTCGTGATCTTCAGGCGCACCGGCGCGGTGTCCAGGTCGCCCACGTCGGCCGGGGTGTCCGGGGTGACCACCACGTCGACCTTCTGGCCGCCGCCGTTCTCCTGCGGGGCCGCGTTCGTCACCGACGTGACCTTGCCGGGCACCTCGCGGTTGTCGGGGCGCACGACCGTGACGGGCATGCCGGCCTTCACCACGCCCGCGTCGGCGACCGGCACCTGGGCGGTGACCAGGCGGGTGGTCGGCGTGAGCTCGAACAGCTCCTCCGAGGCGGCGGCGCCGAGCTGGGCCTTCACCGACCCGACGCGCATCGGCCGGTCCAGCACGAGCACCCGGCCGGGCGCGAGGACACCGTTCTGCTCGACGCCCACGGCCTTCTGCCACTTCTTCAGCGCCTCGACCGCACGCGGGGTGAGCTCGGCCCTGGACGCGTCCTTCGGCCGCGTGCCGACCTGGTAGCCCAGCGCGGCGAGGTTGTCCATCACCACCGCGACGTCCGAGCCCTTGACGCCCGGCGCGTCGAGGGTGCGGAACAGGGGCGTCGCGCCGTAGAACACGACCACCGGCTGGTCGTCCACGCGGTACAGCTCCTTGCCCAGTTCGGTGGCCTGACCGGTGGCCGGCAGCTTCGTGACGGTGCCGGTGCCCCCTTTGACCGGACGGGCGGTGCCGAAGCCGAGGGTGGCCTGCAGCACGCGGGTGTTCGCGAGGTCTCCTTTCCGCACGGTCGTGGTCTTCACCGCCGGTGGCGGCGCCGCTTCCGGTTCGGCGGGTCTGCCGCGCACGACCAGCACGATGGCGGTGACGGCCACGACGAGCAGCGTGGCCGCGATGACGGTGTTGCGCATGCGGTGGATCTTCGGAGGCACTTGTGAGGATCCTGTGTCGAAGCGGTGACCGCCCCGAGGGCGTCCCTATGATCGCCCGGTGAGCGCTCTCATCCTCGTCGCCGAGGACGACGAGAACCAGGCCGAGCTGGTCCGCCGCTACCTGGAGCAGGACCACCACCGGGTGCTCGTGGTCCACGACGGACGGGACGCGCTCGACGTCGTGCGCGCCCGGCAGCCCGCCCTCGTCGTGCTGGACCTGATGCTGCCCGGACTCGGCGGCCTCGACGTCTGCCGCGCGCTGCGGGCCGACTCGGACGTGCTGGTGCTCATGCTCACCGCGCGGTCCACGGAGGACGACCTGCTGCACGGCCTCGGTATCGGCGCGGACGACTACATGACCAAGCCGTTCAGCCCGCGCGAACTGGTGGCACGGGTGCGGACGCTGCTGCGGCGGCGCCCGGTGGACAGACCCACGCCGTTGCTCTCCGTCGGGCCGATCGTCGTCGACCCCGTGCGGCACGAGGTGACGGTGCGCGGCGAGCCGGTCGAGTGCACGCCCGGCGAGTTCGGGCTGCTGGAGGTGCTGGCGTCCGAAGTGGACAGGGTGTTCTCCCGCGAGCAGCTGCTGGAGCGGATGCACGGCTTCGACAGCTTCCTGACCACCCGCACGATCGACACGCACGTCAAGAACCTGCGCCGCAAGATCGAGACCGACACCCGCACGCCGGAGCACCTGGTCACGGTGTACGGCATCGGCTACAAGCTCACCGCCGGGCGCCGTGGTGCGCCGTAGCGTCTTCACCCGCCTGCTCGTGGTCGTCGTGCTGATCGCGGTGTGCTCGATCGCCGCGACGGCGTGGCTCGCGACCCAGCTCACCCGTGCGTCGATCGCCCGGGAGCAGGGCCGTGAGCTGGCAGCGGACAACAAGATCTACAGCACGCTGCTCGGCTACGCGGCGGCGCACCGCGACTGGTCCGAAGTGGACGGCTACGTCGAGTCGCTGGTCACCGAACACCCGCACCGGCGGGTCGTGCTGGTCACCAAGGACGGCAGGACGGTCGCCGACCGCGGCGGGGACGGCGGCCAGCTCCCGTCGACGGCCGCCGCGGTCGTCGACGCGCTGGCCGTGGACCCGGTGCTCGTGCCGGACGCCCCCGCCGACCGCATCGACGAGCGGGTGCTCGGGCCGTTCCGCACGCCGATCGACTTCCGCGACCGCGAGGACCGCACGGGTTCGCTGTACTGCCTGCGGCTGGTCAGGAAGGAGCTGGCGCGGCTGGACTGCCGGGAGGACGACCTGCCGTTCGACACCGCAGCCGACTTCACCGCGCTGCTCGAGCTGGAGGACCTGGTCAACGCCTGCCTGGCGCGCCGGTCGCTGCCGCCGGTGGACCTCGACCCCGACTACACGCCCGCGCGCAAGCAGTCGTCCGGCGCGGAACCGCCCGACGAACCGGCCGTCGCCGCCTGCGTCACCACCTCGCGCAAGGAGCAGCTCCAGCCCTACGTGGCACCGCCCGCGCTGCTGTACCTGACGAACCCGACGGGCACGCCGACCACCGCGATCTCGTTGTCGGGCAACGGCTGGCAGGTCGTGGGTGCCGCGGCGGCGGTGCTGCTGGCCGCGGTCGGCGTGGCGGCGTTCGCGGGAGCGCGGATCACGCGGCCGCTGCGGGCGCTGACCGCGGCCGCGCAGCACATGTCCGCCGGCGGCGACATCCCGCCGGTCCCGGTGCGCGGGCAGGACGAGATCGCGGGACTGACCAGGGCGTTCAACACGATGGCCGCGAACAGGGCGCAGCTGGAGCAGGCCCGCAAGGCGATGGTCAGCGACGTCGCCCACGAGCTGCGCACCCCGCTGAGCACCATCCGCGGCTGGCTGGAGGCGGCCGAGGACGGGGTGAGCGACCTCGACCCGGCGCTGATCACGTTGCTGCTCAAGGAAGCGCTGGTGCTGCAACACGTCGTGGACGACCTGCAGGACCTGGCGGTGGCCGAGGCGGGCTCGTTGCGGCTCACCGTCGAACCGGTGCCCGTCGCGGCGGCGCTGGACCAGGTCCGCGCGGCGCACGAGGCACGCGCGGCGCAGGCCGGTGTCGTGCTGTCGGTGTCGGCAGGGCCGTCGCTGGTGGTGCGCGCGGACGCGCTGCGGTTGCGGCAGATCCTCGACAACCTCGTGGCGAACGCGCTGCGGTACGTGCCGTCCGGCGGATCGGTGTCGGTGACCGCGGTCCCGGATGGTGGGAACGTGATCATCTCCGTGGCGGACACCGGGACGGGCATCGCCGAGGAGGACCTGCCGCACGTGTTCGACCGGTTCTGGCGGGCCGACAGGTCGCGTTCGCGCAGCACAGGGGGCAGCGGGCTGGGTCTGGCGATCGTGCGCAAGCTCGTCGAGGCGCACGGCGGCACGGTCGATGTGACCAGCGCGACAGGTGCCGGAACGACGTTCCGCGTCCGGTTGCCGGAACTCCGCTGACACCTCCGGCGTTGAACCGCTGGAGGAGAAACCGGTGATCGTTCCCATGCCTGCGAGCGCGCCCCGTCGCACGGGCTCGTTCGTGCTGACCGAAGACGTGACCGTCCGGGTGACCGGGCAGGCCCGCACCGCGGCCGCGATGCTGCGCGAGCACGTCTTCCGGCAGACCGGCTTCCTGCTCGCCGAGTCGCCCGACGGCATGCTCATGGTGTCGCACGACCCGGCGATGCGCGGGCTCGGTCCCGAGGGCTACGCGCTGCTGGTCAGCAAGGACGCGGTGATGCTGCGCGCGGGCACCCAGGCTGGTCTGCGCCACGGCGTGCAGTCGTTCCGGCAGCTGATGACCCGCGACGGCACGGTCCGCGCGGCCGACGTGCGCGACTCCCCCGCGTTCGCGTGGCGCGGGGTGTCGAGCCCGCTGCTGGCGCCGGCCGAGATGCGCAAGGCCATCGACAGGATGGCCGCGTACAAGCTCAACGTGCTGCACGTCTTCCCCGACGGCGACCCCGACGCGTTGCGCGAGCTCGTCGAGTACGGCCTCGACCACGGCATCACCGTCGTGCCCGAGCTCAGCCCGGCGACGATCGAGCTGCTGGAGCTGTTCCCGAGCCGCTGGGTGCACATCGGCAGCGCCAAGCTGAGCACGAGGTTCGCCGGTCTGCTCGAACGCCACGACCGCCTGCCGGTGCGCTGGCACGACGGCGGAGCGGACTTCCTCGGCCCGCACGGGCAGCTCGTCGAGGGCGACGACGGCCTGCGCGCCGTCGCGACCGCGGGCTGGGTGGGCGGGCAGCGGACGACCTCGGCGGTCGCACCGGCCTGGTAGCCGTTCACAGCTGGACTGTGATCGCAGGTCGCACAGCGCGGCTGTTCACATGTTTATCGTTGAATTGTCCGGTCTTTCTCCGCTTTCCGGTGCGCAGGCCCATCGGGGTGTCCGCCGAATGCTGCATCCCCTTGTGCCCCATGGCCGCGAAACCGCCTGTACCGCGCGAAAAAAGGCGCCTGCCCGTTCGCTGTTGTGCTGTTGAGACGACCTGGCCGGATGAGTGATCGCGTGCGATTGTGTCGATGTGCGGGGTATTTCGAAGGTCCGGCTGACCCACCCCTTCCGGTTGCTCCTCGTCGAGGACGACCGAGAGCTGGTCGACCTGCTCGCGGCCGCGTTGCGCGGCGAGGGGTACGTCGTGGACGTCGCGTCCGACGGGCAGCGCGGACTGCACCTCGCGCTCACCCAGCCGTACGACGTGCTGGTGATCGACCGCGGCCTGCCCGTGATCGACGGGCTGGGCCTGGTGTCCCGGTTGCGATCCCGGTCCCTGCGCACGCAGGTCCTCGTGCTGACCGCGATGAGCTCGGTGCACGACAGGATCGACGGGCTCGACGCGGGCGCCGACGACTACCTGACCAAGCCGTTCGACCTGGGCGAGCTGACCGCCCGGCTGCGCGCGTTGTGCCGGCGGGCGGCGGAGCTGGCCGCGGTGCTGCGCATCGGCGCCGGGCGGCTGGAGCTGGAGCAGCACCAGGTGGTGCTGCCCGACGGAGAGAAGGTCCCGTTGACAGCGCGGGAGTTCGCGCTGCTGCGGGTGCTCGCCACCCACCCGGACACGGTGCACACGCGGGCCGCGCTGCGCAGGACGGTGTTCCAGGACGCGCCATCACAGTCCATTGTGGACACCTACGTGCACTACCTGCGCTCCAAGGTCGGGCGTTCGGTCGTGCTCACGGTGCAGGGGATCGGCTACCGGTTGGGGGCTCTGTGAAGGCGGACGCGGAGGTCCGGCGCGCCCGGCTGCGGGTGAGCGTGCTGGTCGGCGTCGCGATCACGATGGTGATCGCGTTCGTCGGCGGGATCGCGTACCTGGTCATGGCACAGGCGCAGCAGACGCAGGTGGCGCGCGAGCTGCGGTACAACGCCACCTACGGCGTGCCGGACGTCGCCCCGCGGTGCGCGTGGGTGTTCGTGCTGGACGACGGCGTGCTCGACCAGGGCGTGCTGGCCGTGCCCGCCGGCTTCCCGTTGCGCGGTGACCTCGACGCGGTCGTGTCCTCCGGCAAGGCGATCACGCGGGACGTCTCCGCGAACGGCACGGAGTACGAGGTGCTCACGACACCGGGCGCGGACGGCACCACGGTGCAGGCGGTGTTCGACGTGCGCTACCAGCTCGCCGACCGCTGGCACCTGCTGCTGGCGCTGGGCATCGCGCAGGTGGCGGGCCTGCTGGTGGCCGCGTTGATCGGCCTCGGGGTGAGCCGCCGCGCGGTGAGCCCGCTCGCGGAGGCACTGGCCCGGCAACGGCGGTTCGTCACGGACGCGAGCCACGAGCTGCGGACCCCGATCGCACGAGCACACCTCCGGGCACAGCTGCTGGCGGCGACCGTCCCCGACGCGCAACGGGACAACGTCGACGCCCTGACGAGGTCGATCCGCGGGCTCGCGGACGTGGTGGACGACCTGCTGCGGTCCTCCCAGCTCGACCGCGGCTCCTTCGAGGGCAGGCCGGTGGACCTCGCGGACGTGGCCGAGGCCGCGGTGGTGGGCGAGACCGAGCGGGCGGCGGAACGACGGATCGCGCTGGCGCTGGAACACCCCGGCCACCCGCTGGTGGTGATCGGTGTCGAGACGGCGTTGCGGCGGGCGGTGGACGAGCTGCTGGCCAACGCCGTGCGGCACACGCCGGAGGGCGGGCGGATCACCGTGGGCGTCACGGCGTCCGGCGGGCACGTGGAGCTGGTGGTGGCGGACACGGGTGAGGGGTTCGAGCCCGGTGAGGCGTCGCGGTTGTTCGAGCGGTTCCACCGCGGGACCGGCGAGGGCCGGTACGGGCTGGGACTCGCGCTGGTGCGGGAGATCGTGACCGGGCACGGCGGGGCGGTGGAGGCCGTCGGGCATCCGGGGCGCGGGGCGCGGTTCACGCTGCGGGTGCCGCTGGTGGAGCGGGACGTGACGCCGGTGGGGCCACCGCGTCACGTCCGCCTGCCCTCGAGGGACGGCGCGCACCTCGCCTGACCACTGCCCGGACGTCCTGGTCCGACGGCTCGATCGCCGTGCACCAGGACCCGGCATCCCCGTCACACCCGATGGCTCCTGAAGAACGGCACGCGCCTCGCCTGGCGTCCACCGCCACCCAGCCGGTCCGAGCCCAGCGGCCCGCTCGCCACGGCCGGCAGCACCGAGCGCCAGGCCCCGCTTCACCCGGCGGGTGCCGCCGCCGAAGCAGGACGCCGCATGACGTCCGCCTGCCTCTGAGCGGCGCCTCACCACTCGCCGTCGACCACCACCCGTGCCGCCACCCGCACGTCCTCGTCCAGCGGGCGGTCCGGGTCCACCGGCTCGATCGCCGCGGCCAGCGCGTCCAGCAGCGCCGCGCACCGGGGCGCGGTCGGCCGCCTGCCGCCCACGTGCACGGCCTGCCGCAGTCCCAGTGCCAGCGATCCGCACAGCAGCCGCAACAGGTCGGCCAGGTCGTAGGCGCGCAGCGCCGACTGGGTGCCGAACGGCACCACGTCCTGGTTGTGCAGGTTGGTCGGCAGGCTCTGGGTGCTGGCGGGCAGCACGTTGCGGCGGATCTCCGCGACGAAGGCGGTGGTCGCCAGCTGCACGCCCTGCAACCCGTGCTGCTGACCGGGGCCGGCGGCGAGCATCGGTGGCAGACCCGTGTTGCGCGCCGGGTCGACGAGGAGGTCGAGCTGGCGTTCGGCGAGGTTGCCCAGGGACGCGGTGACCATCGCCAGGACGTCGGCGGCGTACGCGGCGGGCTGGCCGAAGAAGTTGCCGCCGTGCGCCACCAGGTCGTCGCCGGGGAAGAACAACGGGTTGTCGCTCACTCCCCCGAGGTCCGCGGCGACCACGCCGTCCACGTAGCGCAGCGCGTCCTCCGCCGCTCCGAGCAGCTGCGGTGAGCAGCGGATGCTGTAGGGCTCCTGCAACGCACGCGAACCACTCGGCGACGCACCCGACAGCATGGAGCGCATCCACGAACCCACCGTCACGGCACCGGTGTGGCCGAAGGCGGAGATCAGCCGGGCGTCCACGAAGCCGGCGTCGGCGCCGAGGACGTCCACCAGCAGGCAGGTCAGGTCGGACAGGGCGCGGTGCGAGGCCCGCACCGACGACAGGGCAAGCGCGGTGGCGGCGGTCGTCACGGACGTGCCGTTGACCAGGGCCAGCGCGTCGCGGCCGTCCAGCTCCAACGGCGAGAGGCCCGCGGTGGTCAGTGCCTCGGACGCCGGCCGCCGGACGCCGTCGAGGTAGGCGTGTCCACGGCCGCGCAGCGCCTGGGCCGCGTAGGCGAGCGGGATGAGGTCGCCGCTGGCGCCCACCGAGCCGTAGCGCGGGATCGCCGGCGTGAACGTCGTGGCGAACATCGCGGCGAGGCCCGAGACGACGTGTGAGGAGACGCCGGACAGGCCCTGGGCCAACGACCAGGCGCGGACCAGCAGCGCGGCGCGGGCGACGTCCAGGGGCAGGTCGGGTCCTTTGCCCGCGCCGAGGTGTGCCAGGGTGTTGTCGCACTGGTCGGCCTCGGAGGAACGGCCCGCGTAGCCCACCAGGGCGCCGAAGCCGGTCTTCAGGCCGTAGACGGGGCGTTCGTCGTCGGCCAGCAGGGAGCGCACGTAGGCGCGGCCCCGCGCCACGCGGTCCTCCACCACCGCTCCGGCGATCACCTCCAGCGGCGCCGAGGCGCGCAGGAGCTGCGGGACGGTCAGCGGTGAACCCAGGTCCACGGCCGTGTCTGAGGCAGTCGTCGTCACCGCACGGACGGTAGGCAGGCGATCTCAGAAAGTTCTGAGATCGCGTGGGTAGCTTCCCCGCCATGGCGTACGACTACCTGATCATCGGCGCGGGACCGGCCGGTTTGCAGCTCGCGGCACTGCTCGAGCGGGACGGTCGTGACTACGCCGTCCTCGAGCGCGGCAGCGGGGCCGGCACGTTCTTCACGCGCTACCCGAGGCACCGCAAGCTCATCTCCATCAACAAGGTGCACACCGGGTCGGCGGACCCGGAGCGCCGGATGCGGATGGACTGGAACTCGTTGCTGCTCGACGACCCGGAGCTGCTGTTCACCCGCTACTCCCCCAGGTACTTCCCGGACGCCGACGACATCGTGCGGTACTTCCAGGACTGCGCCGACGGCCTGAAGGTGCACTACGACATCGATGTCACGCGGATCTCCCGCGACGACGACGGGTTCATCGTCCAGGACCACAGCGGGCAGACCTGGCGGTCGAAGCGCCTCGTGACGGCCACCGGCGTCTCGCAGCTCCACGTGCCGCCGATCCCCGGCATCGAGCACGCCGAGCGCTACGACACGTTCGACACCGACCCCGCGTCGTTCACCGGCCAGCGCGTGCTCGTGATCGGCAAGGGCAACTCGGGTTTCGAGACCGCCGACGCGCTGGTCGAGCACGCGGCCGTCATCCACGTCGCCGGGCCGAGCTCGGTGAAGCTCGCCTGGCAGACCCACTACGTCGGACACCTGCGGGCGGTGAACAACAACTTCCTCGACACCTACCAGCTCAAGAGCGAGAACGCGGTCATCGACGGCACGGTCGAACGCATCGAGCCCCGCCCGGAAGGCGGTTTCCGGATCCAGTTCCGGTACGCGCGCACGGTCGAGAAGCTGCGCGAGCTGGAGTACGACCGGATCATCGCGTGCACCGGGTTCCGGTTCGACGCCTCGGTCTTCGCCCCGGACTGCCGGCCGACGCTGATCATCAAGGACCGGTTCCCGCAGCTGACGTCCGCGTTCGAGTCGACCAACATCCCCGGCCTGTACTTCGCGGGCACGATCACGCAGTCGCGCGACTTCAAGAAGTCGACCAGCGGGTTCATCCACGGCTTCCGCTACGGCGCCCGCGCGCTGCACCGCGTCCTCAACGCCCGCCACCACGACACCCCGTGGCCCATGACCGAGCTGGAGCTGTCGCCGGAGGCGATCAGCGACGCCGTGATCGCCAGGGTGAACACCTCCTCGTGCCTGTGGCAGCAGTTCGCGGTCATCGGCGACGTCGTCACGGTCGACGGCGAGACCGCGCGGTACGAGGAGGAGGTGCCGGTCGCCTACGTCGCCGACGGCGGGCTGGGACCGGCCGGGCACCGGTTCGTCACGACGCTGGAGTACGGGCCCGACCACGACACGGTGGACCCGTTCGACATCACCGTCCCACGCGTCGCCGAGAACGACCCGGTCAACGCCGCGGACGCGAGCTACCTGCACCCCGTGACCCGCTACTACCGCGACGGCGTGCTCACCGCGACGCACCACCTGGCCGAGAACCTCGAGAACGACTGGGACCTGCCGGAGGTGCACCAGCAGCCGCTGGCCGCGTTCGTGAAGGAATGCCTTGCCGGCGCGTGACGCCGAGCCGTTCCCGCGCGCGGTGCTCGACGTGCTCGGCACCGCCGGGGATCGGCCGGTGTTCGAGCACGGCACCCGCGTGGTGACCGGCGCGGAACTGCTCGACCTCGTCGCGCGGATCGCGAACGGGTTGCGCGCCAGAGGTTTGGGGCCCGGTGACGGGGTCGCGTTGCTGCTCGGCGTGACCGCGGAGGCGTTCGCGACGATCCTGGCGGCGCACGCGGTGGGCGCGCGGGTCGTGGGCGTCCGTCCGGGACTGACCGAGGCACAGGTCGAGCACCTCCTGGGACTGGACATCAGGCTCGTCGTCCGCGACACGGAGGACCTCGCCGCGTCACCCGCGGCCCCGATCAAGTGCACCGGCAGGCTCGACGACGTCGCGCGGCTGGTCCACACCAGCGGCAGCACGGACGCGCCCAAGGCGTGCGCGCACACCTACGCCTCGATGACGAACGCGTGGAACACCCGGCCCGACGCCTGGCCTCCCGCGGTCCGGGACCTGGCGACCCGGCTCGGCCGCTACCTCGTGTTCGGGTCGCTGTCGAGCCAGGTGATGTTCGAGTACGCGGTGCTCACCCTCACCGCGGGTGGCACCGTCGTCGTCGCGGACGACCCCGCCGACGCGATCACCCGCCTGCGCGCCACGGCCCGCGTGATCACCGTGCCCGGACTGGCCAGGCTCGTCGCGTCGCAGAAGCACTCCCCTGCCGACCTGGGCTCGCTGAAGGCGTTGCTGGTCTCGGGTTCACCGCTGACCGCCGAACGCCACCGCGAGGCGCTCGCCGTGCTCGGACCGGTGCTGTTCCACGGCTACGGCCAGACCGAGACCGGCATGATCTCGATGGCCACCCCGTCCGACCCTCCCGGCACGGTGGGGAAACCGCCGGTGGACGTGAAGATCCGCGACGGCGAGCTGTTCGTCAGGACCCCGGCCCAGGCGAGCTCCTACTGGGACGCCCCTGAGGAGTCCGCCGAGGTGTTCGTGGACGGGTGGATCCGCACGCGCGACCTCGGCCGGTTCGACGACGACGGCAACCTGATCCTCACCGGGCGCGCCAGGGACGTCGTGATCATCAACGCGAACCTGCACCACATCGGCCCGATCGAGCACGTCATCAACGAGCACCCGGACGTCGCGGAGGCCTACGTCGTCGCGGTGCCGGACGACGAGACCGGCGAGGCCGTCCACGCGTTCGTCGTCCCGAGAGCGGACCGCGTTCCCCCGATCGGAGAACTCCGCGAGCTCGTGACCGAACGGCTGGGCGCCGCCTGCGCTCCGGTGGCCGTCACCGCCATCCCCGAACCTCCCGTCGCCCCCAGCGGCAAACCCGACAAGCGTCAGCTCATCGCGTGAAGGAGATCGTCGTGTCCAGCGAGGTTTCGACCGAGTGTCTCGTGATCGGCGCCGGTCCGGCGGGCCTGCAGGCGTCCTACCTGCTCAAGCAGGCCGGACGCGACCACATCGTGCTGGAGGCCGGCGCGGCGGCGGGGACGTTCTTCACCCGCTTCCCCTGGCACCGCCAGTTGATCTCCATCAACAAGGTCCACACGGGCTGGGACGACCCGGAGCTCAACCTGCGGGTCGACTGGAACTCGTTGCTGTCCGACGACCCCGAGCTGCTGTTCACCGGCTACACGCCGCGCTACTTCCCGCACGCCGACGACATGGTCCGCTACCTCGGCGACTTCGCCGTGAAGAACGACCTGCCGATCCGCTACGACACCAGAGTCGTGTCGGTGGCCAGGCCGGACGACTTCGTGGTGCACGACCAGCACGGCGGCACCTACCGGGCGAAGCGGGTCATCGTCGCGACCGGTGTCTCGCAGCAGTACGTGCCGGAGATCGAGGGCGTCGAGCACGCCGAGCACTACTACGACGTCTCCGTCGACCCGCAGGACTTCGTGAACAAGAAGGTGCTGATCATCGGCCGCGGCAACTCGGCGTTCGAGACCGCCGACGCCCTGGTCGAGACGGCGTCGGTCATCCACCTCGCGGGCCCCGGCTCGTTGAAGCTGGCCTGGCAGACGCACTTCGTCGGGCACCTTCGGGCGGTGAACAACAACTTCCTCGACACCTACCAGCTCAAGTCGCAGAACGCGTTGCTGGACGGGCACATCGCGGGCATCCGGCGCGACGGCGACGACTACCTGGTCAAGGTCAGCTTCCAGCGGGTCGACGAGGTGATCAAGGAGATCCGCTACGACCGGGTCATCCTCGCCACCGGGTTCCGGTTCGACGCCTCGATCTTCGCGCCCGAGTGCCGGCCGCGGCTCACGATCAAGTCCCGGTTCCCCGACCAGACCGCGGCGTGGGAGTCGGTGAACGTGCCGGACCTGTTCTTCGCGGGCACCATCACACAGGCCCGCGACTTCAAGAAGTCGACCAGCGGGTTCATCCACGGCTTCCGCTACGGGGTCCAGGCGCTGCACCGGATCGTCGAGCAGCGCTACCACGGCGTCGACTGGCCGAGCCGGCCCGTCGCGGCCGGGGACGTCACCGAGGCGGTCATCGAGCGGGTCAACCGCACTTCCGCGCTGTGGCAGCTGTTCGCGTTCATGGCCGACGCGGTGCTCATCGGACCGGACGGCTCCGTGCGGTACGTGGAGGAAGTACCGGTCGCGCACCTGCACGAGGCCGTGGCGCGCGGCGACTTCGGCGACGTCGAGTCGTACCTGACGGTGACGCTGGAGTACGGCGCCGACCACGACCAGGTCAACCCGTTCGACATCACCGCGCGCCGCACCTCGCAGCAGGACACCAGCGGGCTCGACGGCCGCTACCTGCACCCGGTCGTGCGGCACTTCCGCGCCGGCGACCTGCGGGGCGAGCACCACATCACCGAGAACCTCGAGAACGAGTGGGACAGCGAGCAGGTGCACAAGGCCCCGCTGCGCGCGTTCCTGGGCTCCCGCTTGTGAACCCGGCGCTCGCCGAGCTGCACGACAAGGCGCGTGCGGTGCTCGACGGAGTCCACTACGACTTCTTCGCGGGCGGGGTCGGGGACGAGGCCGTCCTCGCGGAGAACGAGGCCGCGTTCCGGCGGCTCGCCCTGCTGCCACGGGTGCTGCGGGGCACCGGGCTCCGGACCGACGTGCCGGTGCTGGTCTCGCCGACGGCGTTCCACAAGCTCGCGCACCCCGACGGCGAGCTGGCCACCGCACGCGGGGCCGGTGACACGGTCGTCGTGTCGAGCATGGCGTCGACGGTGCCGATCGCCGACGTCGTGGCGGCTTCCCGCGGCCCCGTGTGGTTTCAGCTGTACGTGCAGCCGGACATGGACGTCACGGAAGCGCTGGTGCGGCGGGCGGAACGGGCGGGCTGCACGGCGTTGGTCGTGACGGTCGACTCCCCCGTGTTCGGCCGGCACCGGCGCGACATCGAGCACGGCTTCCACGACCTGCCCGCCGGTCTCGCCGCCGAGAACATGCGGGACCTGGCGGGCGTTCCCGGGCCGCGGAGCATCGAGATGTCGGCCGCGGTGTCGTGGGAGCACATCGACCGGGTGCGTGAGATGACCTCACTTCCGTTGTGGCTCAAGGGTGTCCTGCACCCGGACGACGCCGAGATCGCACTCGGGCACGGGGTCGCGGGGATCGTCGTGTCCAACCACGGCGGCCGCCAGCTCGACGTCGTGCCGGCCTCCCTCGACGCGTTGCCCGCCGTGGTCGACGCCGTCGCCGGGCGCGTGCCCGTCGTGCTCGACGGCGGTGTCCGAAGTGGAGCGGACATCGCGGTGGCGCTCGCGCTCGGAGCGACGGCGGTGGGTGTGGGCAGGCCGGTGCTGTGGGGACTGGCGGCGGACGGCGAGGCCGGCGTGCGGCGGGTGCTCGACGTGCTGCGCGAGGAGTTCCTGCACGTCCTGACGATGTGCGGCGGCCGGCTCACCCGCGACATGGTCGTGGTCAGGGGGCCCCGGTGCTGAGCTGGTTGCCCGGACGGGTGGTCGCCCTGCGCGCCAAGGTGTTCGAGAAGGTCAACGGCGACAACGCGATCACGTTCCCCAACTCCCAGGTCGGCCCGGAGCGCTTCCAGGAGCTCTACGGCCACCCCGCCGCGAACGGCCGCAGCAGGGGCGCCGGGCTCTCGGACCTGTTCTGGTACTGGCTCGCCCCCGGTCCCGAGGTGCACCAGGAGCACCTGGAGGCCGGGCCGCGCTACGACGACGTGGCCCGCGCGACACGCGGCTTCCTGGCCGGGCCGACGGAGGAGCTGTCGGCCGCGGCGACCCGCTGCACCGCGAAGGTGCTCGACGAGGTGCTGACCGGGCCCGTCACGCACGTCCGGCTGCGCGACCTGATGATGCCGGTCTGGGCCGAGTACTTCCACGAGCTCGTGTTCGGCGAACCGTGCCCGCGTGCGGCACGTGACCTGATCATCGGGCACGCCAACGACGTCGTGACGTCGTTGAAGTGCACGGGCTTGCGCCACCCCAAGCGACGGGCACGGCTGACCCGGTACCTGGAACGGCGGCTCGCGGACGTCCGGCACCCGCTGCCCGAGACGCTCTCCCCCACCGAACAGGTGCACTACCTGCAAGGCACCTACTTCAACACCGCCGTCGTGCAGATGTCCGAGGCGATGGCACACCTGCTGCTCGCACTGGCCCAGCACCCCCCGGTCGCGCACAGGCTCGCGGCGAACCCCTCAGACGACCGCTACTTCGCCCACGTCCTGGACGAGACCTTCCGCCTCTACCCGCTGTTCGGCATCGCCCACCGCATCACCACCGCCGACATCTCCCTGGACGACGACACGACGTTCCCGGCCGGTTCGGTGCTGTGCTTCAACTACCCCGCCTACCACGCGACCGGCCACGAACGGCCGGACGAGTTCGACCCCGGCCGCTGGGAGCACACCGCGGCACGGTCGTCGCACCACATCCCGTTCGGCATCGCGGCGAACCGGCCGTGCCCCGCGTGGCGGCTCTCGCCCCTGGCGATGCGGGCCGCGGCGAGAGAAGTGCTCCGGCGCGTGACGCCGCACTCCTCGGTCGCCCACACCCGGTCCCTGCCGAGCCGAGGCCCCTGTCTGCTGGTCCGCGACGGTTCCACGCCACGGCTCCGGCTGGTGTTCCTGCGCGTGCGCGACCGCTGGGAGGACGTCTGGCGCAGCGTCGTCCAGCTCGTGCTCGGCACCGCCATGGTGCTGCACGCCCATCGGCTCCGGCTGGCGGGCGACTACTTCGACACGCACGACCCGCAGGGTTGCCCGGTCCGCCACTGACCCCAGGAGATCATCCGTGAACCAGATCCACTTCGCGTTGCAGGTCTTCGCCGCGCTGGCGGTCGTGCTCGCCGCGACCACGTTGTGCGGGCGCCTCGCCATGCTGGTCAAGCAACCCAGGGTGGTCGGCGAGATGGTCGCCGGCGTCCTGCTCGGCCCCGCACTGCTCGGCGCCGTGGCACCCGGCGTGCAGGCACAGCTCTTCCCCGCCGACGTCAAGAACACCCTGTACGTGCTGAGCACCATCGGCCTGACGTTCTACATGTTCCTCGTCGGGTCCTCTTTGGACCACGGACTGACCGCGGGTTCCAACGCGCGCAAGGCGTCCATCCTCGCGGTGTCCGGCATCGTGCCGACGTTCCTGCTCGGCGCGGGCGCCGCGATGGTCTTCTACGACTCCCTCAGCCCCGAGGGCACCAGCCTGTGGGTGTTCATGCTGTTCGTCGGCGGCGCCCTGTCGATCACCGCGTTCCCCATGCTCGCGCGCATCCTGCAGGAACGCGGCATCGCGAACACCCCGATCGGCGGCCTGACCCTCGTCGCCGCGGCGATCGACGACGCCGTGGCGTGGGCGTTCCTCGCCCTGATCATCGCGGTCGGCGCGTCCGGCAGCCCGTCCGGCGCCCTGAAGACGATCATCGGTGCCGCGATCTTCGCCGTCCTCACGCTGACCCTCGGCCGCAAGTGGCTGGCCAAGCTCGGCGAGCGGGCGGAACGCGACGGCAAGCTCAGCCGCGACATGGTGGCCGTCATCCTGTTCATCGTCCTGCTGGCCGGCTGGTTCACCGACTACATCGGCGTGTTCTCGGTGTTCGGCGGCTTCATCACCGGCCTCGCGATGCCGAAGTCGAAGGTCGTCCGCGAAGAGCTCGAGACCAAGCTCTCCGACCTGAACTCCATCCTGCTGCTGCCCGTGTTCTTCGCGTTCAGCGGTCTCAACACGCGCGTCGACGGCTTCGGCTCCGGCGGCGCGCTGTGGTTCCAGCTCGCCGCGATCATGCTCGTCGCGTTCGTCGGCAAGTACGTCGGCTGCGGCCTCGTCGTGAAGGCGCAGGGCTACTCCTGGCGCTACGCCTCCGCCGTCGGCGGCCTGATGAACGCCCGCGGCCTGATGATCCTCATCTTCATCAACATCGGCCTCGCCTACGACCTCGTGACACCGGAGATGTTCGCGATCCTCGTCGCGGTCGCCATCGTCACCACCGCGGCCGCCATGCCGATCTACCGCGCCTCCCTGCCGGAGCACCTGGAGGCCCAGGCGAGCCTCAAGACCCCCGCACCAGTGCGGTGAGCCGCTGAACGACGGCGGCCGGGTCCGGCATGCCCGCGATCTCGGCCGCCACCTCCAGCGCGACCTCCCTCACGGCGCCGTCGTCGAGCAGACGGCGCGCCGCGGTCTCGACCGCGTCCGCGGTGACCTCCGGCCCGACCAGTTTGGTGCCGGCACCCGCCTCCACGAGCGCGTCGGCGTTCACGAACTGGTCGGCGCCCTGCGGCAGCACGAGCTGCGGCAGGCCGGCCGCCAGCGTGCCGAGCGTGGTGCCGGTCCCGCCGTGGTGCACGACGAGGCTCGCGCGCTGGAGCACCTTCGCCTGCGGCACGAACCCGGCCACGGTCACGTTCCCCGGCAGCTCGCCCAGCACCGCGGGATCACCGGGTCCCACGGCGACCAGGACCTCGACCGGAAGGCGGGCGAGACCACCGATGGCCGTCCTCAACACCTCCGTCGCTCCGAACACCACCGTGCCGAGAGTCAGGTAGACGAGCGGCCTTTCCGCGTTCAGCTCCGGCATCGGCACGTCGAGGTCGACCGCCACCGGCCGCTGCCGGATGACCGTCGGCAGCTTGACGACCTCGGGGTCGCGCACGGCGTCCGGCCAGATGTCGATCACAGCGTCACCCAGCATCAGGTCGGCCGGCGGCTCGCCGTCCCACAGCCACGCCATGTGCTCCGCCGCCATCGCCATGATCGCGGGCGGCATCGACCGCCCGATCACGTGGGACACGACCGGGATCCCTGCGTCCCGCGCGGCCTTGGCGGCACCGGTGTCGCTCTGCTCGTACACCACCAGGTCCGGCTTGACCCGCGGCAGCAAGGTGGTCAGATCCGCGAGCGTCGCCCGCGGCACCAGGTCCGCGAACATGGTGATCAGCAGCGTGACCACCTCGGCGTCGGGGTGACGCCGGCGCGCCTCCGTTTCGGCCTCCCCGATCGAGATGCCCGCCGCGTGGGCCTCGAACCCGAGGGCGCGAACGTGGTCCAGGAAGCTCGGACCCGTCGCGAACACGACGTCGTGGCCCGCCTCCCTGGCTGCTCGGGCGAGCGGGACCAGCGGGAAGAAGTGGCCGTGAGCAGGGCGGCACGAGAAGAGGATGCGCACTTCCCCGACTCTAACGATCTCCACCACGCCGAGGGGTTCACTTTAGTCAACACTGAAGAAATAGAGGTTTTAGAACACCGTCCGATGACTACGCTCGGATCATGGACAGCAGCCGGCAGACCCGCGTGCGCCAGGCGTTCGACGACTTCTTCGCGCCGATCCCGCCGAGCTCGGAGAGCTGGGTGCTCGACCTGTTCCAGCACACCGCCTCGACCGTCCCCGCCTACGCAGAACTGTTGCGGGACAACGGGATCGACCCCGCGGACATCCGCACGTCCGAGGACTTCCAGCGGTTGCCGCTGCTCGACAAGGCGAACTACCACGAGCGGTACCCGCTGCCGGAGCTGTGCCGCGGCGGCACGGTGACGGGGTGCGACATGATCGCCGTGTCGTCGGGGTCGAGCGGACGTCCGACGATCTGGCCGCGCTCGCTCGAGGACGAGCTGCACGTGGCACGCCGGTTCGAGCAGGTGCTCGTGGACGGGTTCCGCGCTGACGAACGGTCCACGCTGGCCGTCGTGTGCTTCCCGCTCGGCACCTGGGTCGGCGGGCTCTTCACGCAGGCGTGCGTGCGGCACCTCGCGGCCAAGGGCTGCCCGATCACGGTCGTGGCGCCGGGCAACAACAAGGCCGAGATCCTGCGGGTGCTGCCGGAGCTGGCGCCGCACTTCGACCAGGTCGTGCTGCTCGGCTATCCGCCGTTCGTCAAGGACGTGATCGACACCGGGCTCGCGCAGGACGTCGGCTGGGCCGCGTTCTCGATCAAACTGGTGCTCGCCGGAGAGGTGTTCAGCGAGCAGTGGCGCGACCTCGTTTCACAACGGGCTGGAATTCCCGACCCGGTCAGCGACGTCGCTTCTCTGTACGGCACAGCGGATTCCGGCGTGCTCGGCAACGAAACCGCGCTGTCGGTGGGGATCCGGCGGTTCTTCGCGATTCGTCCCGATCTCGCGCGGGAGCTCTTCGGCGACTCGCGGCTGCCCACGCTGGTGCAGTACGACCCGGCCAGCCGGTTCTTCGAGGTGCACGACGGCACGCTCGTGTTCACCGCCGACGGCGGGATCCCGTTGGTGCGCTATCGAATCGCCGACGAGGGCGGGATCTTCGCACACGACGAGCTGCTCGCGTTCTGCGCCGGGCACGGCTTCACTCCACCGCCGGGACCGGAGCTGCCGTTCGTCTTCCTGTTCGGGCGGTCGCTGTTCACGGTGTCGTTCTTCGGCGCGAACGTCCACCCGGAGAACGTGGCGGTCGGCCTGGAGCAGCCCGGCGTCAGCGACGTGGTGACCGGCAGGTTCGTGATCGAGTCGGTCGAGGACGCCGACCGCGACCGGCTGCTGCGGATCACCGTCGAGACCGCGCCGGGCAGGACGGCGGACGCGGCGGCGATCGCGGAGTCGATCAAGGAGCAACTGCTCCGGCTCAACAGCGAGTTCGCGCACTACGTCCCGGCGGAACGGCAGCTGCCCGAGGTCGTGCTGCGGCCGGCGGGCGATCCCGAGTACTTCCCGGCCGGCGTGAAACACAGGTACACCCGACGATCCTGAAAAGCGCTTTTGCACCACGGAGCAATAGCTTTTCCGGACTTCCTCTTCCTGCTTAGAGTTGGCCCCGGCGCAATTCGTTGACTGGGGTGGAGGAATCCTTGAGGTTTGTTCGGCGTGTATTGATGGCGATGATGCCGCTCGCGATGCTGATGGTCGTCGGGCTCGCTGCCCCGAGCGCGCAGGCCGAGGCGCCGGTCGCACAGGCGGCAGCCGTGGGCGCGGCGTACGACTCCGAGACGGGCCAGGCGCTCGCCGCCTGGGACTGCAACACCGGCAACGTCTGCTTCTGGACCGGCTTCGGCGGGACCGGCAGCAGGTGCATGTGGGACGTGGCCGACTCGGACTGGACCGCGGGCACCGTCAAGTGCTCCTGGGCCACGACCAAGGAGGTCAAGTCCGTGTACAACCGGGGTACCTCCTCGGCCAAGGGCGTCGTGTTCTACCGCAACACCGGGTACAACAACCGGATCGGCTGCACGAAGCAGGGCAAGAAGGGCGATCTCGCCGGCACCTACCAGGTGCGGTCGCACCAGTGGACCAGCGGCACCTGCGGCTGATCACAGTGGACGCGTGAGAACCGGTCCCCCGGCCCCAGCCCCGGGACCGGTTTTCCGTTGCGGAATTCGGCGGAGTGACAAGACCAGTATTGTGATCCACGGTGACCTGGCCTGGGGAGGTTGCTGTGTTGCGCATCCATTTTTCCGCGTTGGACTTGGAGCGTACGCAGGTAGCAGAAAGGGTGGACCCGCTCTGGGAAATGGTGTTCAGCTGGCTGAGGCTGACCGAACTGGACTGCGGCCTGATGCTGCAGCCGTGGCTGCGCGACATCCGGCGCAGCGGCGACCGCGAGGTGATCAGGTCCGGTGTGCGCATGTGGTCGGTGCTCGCGCCGCTGGGGCCGTACTTCCCCGACCTGCTCACACCACCGGAGGGCGCTCTGGGGCTGTGCGGCGCTCTCGACGCGATCCGGTCGACACCGCGCCACCGGCTCGAGGAGGAGTTCAGGCTGCTGGACGAGGTCCGTCCGACACCGGCGTGGACACGTCCGGTGGCGGCGGGCGACGGTGCGGCGTTGCTGGATCTCACCGAGGCGATGGCCCGCTACCACGGCGCGGTGGTCGAGCCGTACACCTCGTTGATCGAGGAGGCGGTCGAGACCGACCGCATGCACAGGACGGGCGTGGCGGGCGACGTCGACGCGCTGCTGCGGGGCATGTGGCCGTTGATGAACTGGCGTGCGCCGGTGCTGGAGGTGCAGTACGCGTGCGACCGGGATCTCCACCTCAACGGGCGCGGGCTGCGCCTGGTGCCGTCGTACTTCTGCCGGGGCACACCCGTCGCGTTCGCTGATCCCGGACTGCCGCCCACGGTGGTCTACCCGCTGCACCACGACTGGACGTGGCAGCGGCAGCTCGCGAGCGGGCGCCGTCAGGAGGGGGCGCTCGCGGCGTTGCTCGGGACGACGCGCTCGGCGGTGCTGGCCGCCGTCGGCGCCGGTGCGACGACGACGGAACTGGCGGAACGGCTGGGCGCCTCCCCCTCGTCGGTCAGCCGGCACACGACCGTGCTGCGCGAGGCCGGTCTGCTCACCACGGAGAGGCAGGGGCTCTCCGTGCTGCACCAGAGGACGTTGCTCGGATCAGCCCTGCTGGGCAACAACTGAGGTTCGGCGGCGCGACCACAGCCCCATCACGCACGCGGCGAACGCCGCACCCGTGAGCAGGACGTGGATCGCGCCGCCGAACCTCGTCGCGAACGTGAGGTCCGACCGCAGCGGGACGCTGTCCACCATCAGGGCGTCGGTGAACATCCCCGTCGACTGCACGACGCCGCCGTCCGGGCGCACCACCGCGCTCACCCCGCTGATCGCCGCGACCACGACGGCGCGACCGTGCTCGATCGCGCGCAGCCGCGCCATGCCGAGCTGCTGGTAGGTCATCTCGCCACGGCCGTACCATGCGTTGTTCGTCGGCACGACCAGCACCTGCGCACCGGCGGCCGCGCTCTCGCGCAGGACGTAGTCGTAGGCCACCTCGTAGCAGATGCCGACGCCCACGCGGGTGCCCGCGATGTCCAGGACGCCCGGTTCGGTTCCCGCCTCGAGGTCGGGCTGGTCCGCGAACGGCGTCACGAGCCGGGCGAGCTCGCGCAGCGGGATGTGCTCGGCGAACGGGACGAGCTCCTGCTTCGCGTACGACCGGCCGGCGCCGGTGCCGGGCTCCCAGGCGATGACGGCGTTCTGCCCGCCGCGCAACGCGCTCACGAGCGTCGGCACGCCGAGGTCGGTGATCGCGCGGTCGAGGACCGGGTCGCGGTCGCGGGTGCGGGTGGCGCTCTCCGGCCACACGACCAGGTCCGGCTTCTGCACCGAGCCGCCGCGGATCAACGCCGTCAGCTCGGCGGTCTCGCGCAGGTGGTTGGCGCGCAGGGTGTCGCCCGCGGTGAGCAGGTCGAGCCCGATGTCCGGCGCGTTGCCCTGCACGACCGCGACGGTGCGTTGCCCGTTCTGCGCGTCGACCGCGACCAGCGGGCCGACCGCGAGCGCGGCGGCGAACGGCACCAGCGCCCAGCCGCGCCGCCACTCCCGCACACGGGGCAGCCAGGCGGCCAGCCCGAACCCGGTGACGACCACCGCGAACGTCACGAGCGGCGCGCCACCGACGACCGCGAGCCGCGCGAACGGACCGTCGACCTGCCCGAAGGCCACACGGCCCCACGGGAAGCCGTTGAACGGGATCAGGCCACGCGCGGTCTCCTGCAGCACGAACAACAACGCCGCCCACACGGGCGCCACGGGCAGACGTGCGACCAACGGCACGAACGCCATCACCGCGCTGATGAACAAGGCCATCAACGCCGAGAGCACGAGCCACGGCCACGGACCGAAGTCGTCGCCGAGGAAGTGCTGGATCCACCAGAGGTGCGGCAGGAAGAAGCCCAGCCCGAACACGAACCCGAGTCCGGCCGCGCGACGCCCGCGCACGTCCTTCAGCGTCAGCCAGAACACGGCGAACGCCGGGACCGCGAGCCACCAGACCGTCCGCGGCGGGAAGCTCAGCGCCAGCGCCCCGCCGGCCAGTGCGGCCGCGGCGTAACGGCCGAGGTCAGCCCTGCGCAACGGACACCCTCACCCGGCGCAGCACCAGGTACGCGGCACCCACGAGGGCGACACCCAGCACGTAGGCCGTGACCAGCTCGGCGACGCGACCGCTGAAGTTGCCCGCGAGCGGCGGCACCAGCAGCGCGAACACCCCCACCAGCACGGCGACCCGCGTCCGCCACGTCCCCACCGGCAGGCACGCGGCCAGCGGCAGCGCGGCCCACAGCAGGTACCACGGCTGGATCACCGGCCCCAGCACCACGATCAGGCTCATCATCATTCCCAGCGCCGTCACCTCGGACACCCCGCCGCGCAACTGCCGGTTCACGATCACGACAAGTCCGCACAGGATCAGCACGAGCCCCGCGATCCGTGCCGAGGAAATCATCGCCTGACCGGCTTCGGGACCCGACACCGCACCCGTCAGGAAGCCGGGCCAGTTGGTCGGGGCCATCCAGCTGTTGATCTTCGACGGCGTCCCGAGCGCTCGCACCCAGCCGAACCCGGACCCGCCGGCGAGCGACGTCACGACCGACACCACGACCGCGGCGACGACCATGCTCACCCCGGCCGCCAGGAACCTGGCCAGGCCACCGCCCAGCCGGCGGGCCACCGCGGTGCCGACGACCGCGAGCGCCACCAGTGCGGGCAGCTTGACCTGCGCGCCGAGCCCGATGAGCACGACACCGGCCGTGAGCTGCCACCACCGGAGCTCCGGCAGGGCGTGCAGCGCGATCACCGTGCCCGACAGCATCAGGCCGAGCATCAGCGCGTCGTTGTGGACCCCGCCGACGAGGTGCCACAGCACCAACGGGTTCAGCACGCCCAGCCACAACGCCGCGCGCTCCTCGACGTTCGCCAACGCCGCGAGCCTCGGCACGGCCCACACGACGAGCAGCAGACCCAGGACCGCGACGAACCGGTGCAGCACGACGCCCGCCACCGGGTTCCCGCCGGTGACCTCGGTGATCGCGCGCTCGACCGTGGTGAACAGCGGCCCGTACGGCGAGGGCGTCTCGCGCCAGTAGACGCCGACGCGGGCCACCGCCTCCGCGCTCGCCCCGGCCGCCGGGCTCACCACGTTGGGGTCGAGACCGCGTGCCGCCACCTCGCCCTGGGCGAGGTAGCTGAACACGTCGCCGCTGAACAGCGGCGGGGCCACGAGCAGAGGCCCGCACCACCACGCCAGCGTGCGCCGCGACCACTGGGGATCCGCCCGCGTGCGCCCGAGGAGCGCCCACGTCAGCACGACCAGCCCGGCACCCGCGATCGCGGCACCCAGGGCCACCGCGGTGGATCTCGCGGCCCACGCCCCGGCGGTGAGCAGGAGCGCGCCCCCGAACCCCGTCCAGCGGAGGAGCTCCGGGGTGCCGGTGGCGACCCCGGTGGGCCAGCGGTAGGTGACGGTCTGCACCGTGAAGAGGGTGCTGCCAGGACCGATCACCGCGCGTCCGCCTCCGGTCGCGCTCCCGCGTACTACTAAAGGATGATCTTTTTCCGACCTCGGTCGGTCAACCTCCGGCGAGGTCGTGCGTCATCCACACGGTTCCCTTGGCGTCGCGGACGACCACGATGCCGATGCGCGTGGACGACCTGCTGAGGATGTTCTTGCGGTGGCCGTCGTTCGGGGGCTTCTCGTCGATCATGCCCTGGGTCAGGTTCAGCGCCATCTTGGTGATCGGCTCGACGGCGTCCTTGACCGGGCCGCCCATGCCGACGTTCTCGGCGACCGAGCTCCACCTCACGCCCGCGGCGGTGCCGCGCTCGCCGAGCCCGCTCTCGCCCGGGCACTGGTGGGACAGGCCGCAGCCGTTGCTCATCATGGCCCTGGTGTGCCGTTCGGCGGCGGTGACCAGGGCGGGGTCCATGGTCACCGCGGGCAGACCGGCGTTCGCCCTGGTCTCGTTGATCAGGGCGAGGACGCGTTCCTCCGGCGTCGGGACGCGCACCGGTTCCGGCGTCGGGATGGTCGTGGTCGTCGTCGTGGTGGTCGTGGTTTGCGCGGCTGATGACGACGTGGTGGACGAGGTCGTGCCGGTGCTCGTGGCCGTGCTTGTGTTCGTGGCCGCGTTGGGGATCGCCACGGCTGCCGGCGGGTCGGACGGGAGCAGCACCACCGCCGCGGTGACGCCCAGCACGGCGCACACGGCCGCGGCTCCGGCAGCCGCGAGCAGCGGTTTGGCCGAGACGAACCCGGCGAGCTTCGCGAACGGACCGGTCGCTTCCGCGAGGTGGGCGGCCGCGTGTGCCACGGGAGTGACGTCCCCGAGGTTCTCGAGCAGCCGCGGCAGGTAGGAGGCGGGCACGGTGAGCAGTGCCGCGCCGGTCAGGATGCGTTCGACCGGCATCGCGTCGTCCACGCCGCGCCGGCACCGCCCGCACTCGTCGACGTGCCGCAGCAGCCGCTTGCGCCACAACGGGTTCGGCTCCCCGTTCCAGCCCTGCGCCGCCTTCTCCAGCCCGGCGCAGCGCGGTTCGACCGACAGCGCGCGCACGAGGTGCCGGATCGTCTCCAGACGGCTCTTCAACCGGCTGACCCGCACCGTGACGGCGTGGGCGCCGAGGTCGAGGGCGTCAGTGACCTCCGGCCGCGTGAGCTGCCCGACGCGTTCGAGCGTCCACAACGCCAGCAGCTCGCGGTCCGACGGGTCGAGCCACCGGGCGGCCTCGTCGACCTCGCGCCGTTGCTGGGCGAAGTGCAACCGAGACAACGCCACCTCGACGAACTCGGCCCCCGGATCGGGCCGGTCGTACTCCTCCAGCGGCGCGGGAGCCATGTCGCGGCGCCGGTAGTGCTCGCGCACCTGGTTGATGGTGACGGCGACCAGCCACGACCGGAACCGGTCGGGCTCCCGCAGCGCGTCGATGCCGCGAATGACGCGGACCATCGTCTCCTGCACCACGTCGTCGACGTCGGCGTCGGCGTGCAGCGCCCGACCGGCGACGTTGTAGACCAGCGGCAGGCAGGCCGCGACGACGGCGTCCAGCGCCGCCCGATCACCGGCCCGCGCGGCCTCCACCTGCTCCGCGTCCACCTGCCCCAGCCACTCCCGACCCGTCAACTTCCGCACCCTTCGCCCGGCGACCGTCCGTACGCCATGGGGAGACCGGCGAGTCTCACCTCAGGTCACAGAAACAGGGCGTATAGGTGAGCCAGGTCACACGCTGTATGCGGCGGGGTGGGGGCGGGGCGACGGCTGAGGGGAGGTGCGAGGGCTGGCGAGGCGGGGAACGGAGTTGGGCACGGGCAGCCGAGCAGGGCTGTGGGCGGGGTACAGCGGGCGGCGGGACGAGGTGTGGCGGCGCGGCGATGGACCGGGCAGGCGAAGCGGCAAGCGTTCCTCAAGTCCCCGCGCCGCCCGATCGCCCGACCCCGGCCCACGCCCGGCACGTCACGCGGTGGCGACGACCGCCACCCCGGTCCGCCCGCCGTCCACGTCCAGCACGATCCCGTGCACGAACTCGGCTTCGTCCGACGCCAGGTACACCGCCGCCGCGGCGATCGCCTCCGGCTGCCCGGAGCGGCCCGCGGGTGTGCCGCGCATCATCACGTCGGCGGCGTCGCGGGTGGCCGGGTCCCAGTCCGCCGAGGCGATGACGCCGGGCGAGATGGCGTTGACCCTGATGCCCCGCGGCCCGAACTCGGAGGCCCAGGCGCGGGTGAGCGTCTCCATCGCGCCCTTGCTGGAGCTGTAGATCGACCCGCTGGGCACGCCGAGCCTGGTGATCCAGGAGCCGAGGTTGACGACCGCCCCGCCGCCGGCGGCGATCATGCCGCGGACGAGGGCCTGGGTCAGGAAGAACGGCGCTTTCACGTTGACGCCGAAGACTCGGTCGAACACCTCGTCGTCGGCCGTCGTGGTGGACGAGGCCGGGTAGATGCCGGCGTTGTTGACGAGGATGTCGACGCGGCCGCCGAGCAGGTCGGTGGCCTGCGCTGCGAGCGTGCGGCTGGCCGCGGAGGAGCCGTCGAGGTCGGCGCGGGCGAAGTCGGCCTTGCCGCCGTCCGCGCGGATCTCGGCCACTGCGGCCGCGCCCTTGGTCTCGTCGCGTCCGGAGACGACGACGTGTGCCCCCTCCCGGGCGAACGCGACCGCGATCGCGCGCCGATGTTGCTGGTGGAACCGGTGATGAGGGCGGTCCTGCCCTGCAGTCGTTGTGCCATGCCCTCGAAGTTAGGAGTGGTTTTTTGGACCTGCAAGTCCAGAAATTCGGAGGTGGTCCAGGAGGGTGTCGAGGACGGCCTCCAGGTACCCGACGCTGCCTGTCGACCTGAGCACCTGCACACCGCCCTGGATTCCCGCGATCAACGCCGCGGACAGCCGCGACGGGTCTGCCTCCTGGCGCACCAAGCCGGCTCCCTGCATCTCGACGATCCCCCGGTGCAGCTCGGACTCCCACTGGTGGAGCAGCGTGCTGATGACCTCCTGCGCGCCCGGCGTGCTGCCCAGTTCCCCCATCAGCACGCCCAGCGGGCACGACCGGCCCTGCGCGCGGTAGCGGGCGACCACCGAGTCGCGCCAGCGTTGCCAGGCCGCCCACGACGTCAGGGCGCTCAGGTGCGGTTGCTGGTCGTCCAGCACGCGGTCGGCCTCGAACTGCGCCACGGCGAGGAAGAGCTCCTCCTTGCCGTCCGGGAAGTAGTGGAAGATCTGGCCCTTGCTGGTGCCGGTGATCGCGCGGATGTCGTCCAGCGTCACGCCGGCCGCCTCGTCGCTGCGCAGGTGGGCGGCCGCGCCCTCGATGATGCGTTGGCGGGTCGCACGGCCCTTCGCGGTGAGCTTCACCGGCCCACGATAGGTTTTCTGGACCGCTTAGTCCACTGTGGTTGACTGTGATCATGCTTCCCTGGGAAAGCCCGCTCGCCGGTCGGCTCGACCGGTGCACCGTCGTGTCCGAGCTGCTGCGCGACAACCCGCTCGGTGATCCGCACGAGCGGCCGCTGTGGGTGTACGTGCCGCCGGGCTACGACGAGGGCGACGAGCGCTACCCCACCGTCTACGTCATCCAGGGCTACGGCGGACACGTGGGCATGTGGACGAACCGCTCGCCGTTCCGCCAGCCGTTCGTGGAGACCGCCGACGCTGTGTTCGCCAGCGGCGCGCCGGGGTGTGTCGTGGTGTTCGTCGACGCGTGGACGTCTTACGGTGGCTCGCAGTTCGTCGACTCCCCCGGCACCGGCCGCTACCACTCGTACCTGTGCGACGAGATCGTGCCGTGGGTGGACGAGCACTACCGCACGATCCCGGACCGCGAGTCGCGGGCGATCTCGGGCAAGTCGTCGGGCGGGTTCGGGGCGATGATCACGCCGATGCTGAGGCCGGACGTGTTCGGCGCGCTGGCCACGCACGCGGGGGACGCGCTCTACGAGCTCTGCTACCTCGCGGACTTCGGCAAGGCCGCGCGGGCGTTGCGCGGCTACGACCACGACATCCAGCGGTGGTGGGCGGATTTCACCGGCCGGACCGCGTTCACCAAGCCCGAGGACATGGTGCTGCTCAGCGTTCTCGGTGTGGCGGCGTGCTTCTCGGCCGGCGAGGACGGGACGCCGGAGCTGCCGTTCGACCCGGTGACGGGGGCGCCGCTGCCCGAGGTGTGGCAGCGCTGGCTCGACTGGGACCCGGTGCGGATGGTGCCCGGTCACGCCGAGGCGATCCGGTCGTTGCGCGCCGTGTGGATCGACGCGGGCCGCAGCGACGAGTACTACCTCGACCTGGGCGCGGAGGCGTTCCGGGCGAAGATCGCGGAGGCCGGGATTCCCGGCGAGCGCGTGCACTTCGAGCTCTTCGACGCCGGCCACGGCGGGATCGACTACCGTTACCCGCTCTCACTGGCGTGGCTCGCGGAGAGGGTGGCACGGTGATCCAGGACGTGACGTTGCGGCCGGTCGAGGAGACCGACCTCGACGTGTTGTTCGAGTTCATGCGCGACCCGGAATCGGTGCGGATGGCAGCCTTCACCGCCGAGGACCCCGACGACAGGGCCGCGTTCGACGCGCACATGCGCAGGAACCTGGCACGCGAGGACACGACGAACCGCGTGATCGTCGGGGACGGTCGCGTCGTCGGCTCCATCGCGAGCTTCGTGGTGGAGGGCGACACGGAGGTCACCTACTGGGTCGACCGCTCCGCCTGGGGTCAGGGCGTGGCGGGCCGGGCGCTCGCGCTGCTGCTCGAGGAGGTCACCACCAGGCCGGTGTACGGCCGTGCCGCCAGCGACAACGCGGGATCGCTGAAGGTCCTCACCAGGGCGGGCTTCGAGGTCGTCGGCACCGACGTCGGTCACGCGGCCGCGCGGGGAGCGGAGATCGAGGAGACGATCCTCAAGCTCGGCTGAACTTCTCCGTGCCCAGCACGCCGAGCAGCTGCAGCTTCTCGAACGCCTCGGTGCGCGGTGGCGCGGTGAGCACCAGCAGGGCCTGCGACTGGTCCTCCGTGAACAGCGCCTGGCAGTCCACCTCGATCTCACCGAGCTGCGGGTGCACGAGGACCTTGTGGTCCTCGAACCGCTTCGCGACCTCGTGCCGTTCCCACAGCTCCGTGAACTCGGCGCTTTCCTTGCGCAGCGCGCGGACGAGCTCACCGGCCCGTGAACGCGGACCCATCGTGGCGTAGGCGGCGCGCAGGTTCGCGACCTGTGCCCGGGACTGGTGGTCGCGGTCCTGCTCGCGGTAGACGAGGCGTTCGTCGGGATCGGTGAACCAGCGGTAGATGCCGCTGCGGGCCAGGCCGGTGAACCCGGACGAGTCGCCGTAGAGGGCCTCGGCGAACCGGTTCTGCACCAGGACCTCGCCGAGGTTGGACAGGACCAGCGCGGGGGTGTCGTCGAGCCGGTCCAGCACCCGTTGCAGAGCGGGCGCCACGTGCGTGCTGGTGGCACGGGGCGACGGGGCGTTGCGGCCGGCGACGTGGAACAGGTAGTCGCGCTCGCCGTCGCTGAGCCGCAACGCACGCGCCAGCGAGGCCAGCATGTGCTCGCTGGGCTGCGGGCCGCGTTGCTGTTCCAGGCGCGTGTAGTAGTCCGTGGACATCGCGGCGAGCGACGCGACCTCCTCGCGCCGCAGCCCCGGCGCCCGCCTGCGCGCGCCGACCGGCAGGCCGACGTCCTCCGGCCTCAGCTCTTCACGGCGGCGCCGCAGGAAGGCGGCGAGCTCGACACGGTCCATGTGTCCAGTATGGGCACCGGCACGCGCTCAACCAGGGATCGCCGATCCCCCGATAACGGCTCTCTGCCGCGACCCCCGCGCGATGGCGCAAGCTCGGTGCATGGACATCACCGGAAACACCGTCTTCATCCCCGGCGCCACCAGTGGCATCGGTCTGGCGCTCGCCCTCGCACTGCGGGAGCGCGGCAACACCGTGGTCGTCGGCGGCCGGCGCACCGAGCTGCTCGAGAAGATCGCCGCCGAGCACCCCGGCGTGGAGACCGTCCGCATCGACACCGCGGACGCCGCGAGCGTCCAGGACGCCGCGAAGGACGTGATCGCCCGCTTCCCGTCGCTGAACGTGCTGATCACGATGGCGGGCATCATGCGCGCGGAGGACTGGCACCGGCCCGAGTCGTTCCTCGAGTCGGCGGAGGCCACCATCACGACCAACGTCCTGGGCCCGATCCGCCTGATCGCCGCGTTCGTCGAGCACCTGCAGACCCGGCCGAACGCCACGATCATGACCGTCTCGTCCGGGCTGGCCTTCGCGCCGCTGAAGATCACGCCCAGCTACAACGCGTCCAAGTCCGCGATCCACATGCTCAGCGAGACGCTGCGCCTGCAGCTGGCGGACACCTCGGTCGAGGTCGTCGAGCTCGAGCCGCCGTCGGTGCAGACCGACCTGCTGCCCGGCCAGGCCGAGAACGAGCACGCCGTGCCGCTCGACGAGTACGTCGCCGAGGTCATGAGCATCATCGAGACGCAGCCGGACGCGCGGGAGATCCAGGTCGAGCGCGTGAAGTTCCTGCGCTACGCCGAGGCGCGCGGCGACTACGAGCAGGTGGTCGCGGCGCTCAACCAGACCGACCCGCACGGCAAGTGACGCTCGCCGGCTCGCGGCGCGAGCCGGCGACCTCGCTCAGCTCCGCGCCTTCGACTGGATCAGGCAGGTGCTCGACGCGGTGGCCAGCAGGCGGCCGTCCCCGTCGGTCATCCGCGCCTCGGCGAGCACCGTCCGGCGGCCGTGGTGGGCAACGGTTCCGGTGCAGGTGACCGTGCCGGTGTCCGTCCTGATCGGGCGGAGGAAGCGCACGGCGAGGTCGAGGCTCACGTAGCCGGTGCCGGCTTCGAGCAGCGAGTGGACCGCGCAGCCCGCGGCGGAGTCGAGCAGCGTCGCGTAGACGCCGCCGTGCACGGAGCCGATCGGGTTGTAGTGGAACTCCGCCGGGTCCAGCTCGAAGACGACCTCGCCCTTCCCGACGGACACGATCCGCGCGCCGAGCAGCTCGGCGACGGGCGGCGGCGGCACCTCGCCCGCGGCGACGGCCCGCAGGAAGTCCAGGCCGTCGCGTTCCCGCGCCACTGCGGCCATCGCCTTCGGGTCGCTCCAGGTCACGGTGCGCGTGCGCGGTTCCGTCATGACATTCCCTCCGCGTCGGAACAGGCTCGGCGAGTTCATTCACTGAACCGATCGAACCGTAGCATGCCAGTTCAGTGACTGAACTACACTGAGGTGATGGCACTGCCCAGCACCTACGCGGACCGCAACTGCTCGCTGGCGCGAGCGCTGGAGATCGTCGGCGAGCGGTGGACGTTGCTGATCGTGCGCGACGCCTTCCTCGGGGTCCGCCGGTTCGGCGACTTCGCCACGCAGCTCGGGATCCCGCGCGCCGTCCTGACCAACCGGCTGAGGTCCCTGGTGCAGGAGGGGGTGCTGGAGCACGTCGGCGGCGAGTACCAGCTCACCCCGAAGGGCATGGAGCTGCTGCCGGTCATGCGGGCGATGATGATCTGGGGCGACACCCACTACTCCCCCGACGGCCCCAGGCGCACGTTCCGGCACGCCGCGGACGGCGGTCTGCTCACCCGCGAGGGCAGGTGCAGGGCGTGCGGTGAAACCGTTGCGGTGCAGGACATCCGGACCGAGCCGGGTCCCGGCTACGTTCCGGGCGACGAGCTCGATCCCGTGTCCGCGCAGCTCAGCACGCCGCGCCGGTTGCTGGAACCGCTGACATGAGCCCACCGGTAGCGTGAGGGCATGCCACAGATCACCGTCGAGTACTCCGCCGGACTCGCCGAGTCCTTCGACCGCCGCGGCTTCGCCCTGGCGCTGCACCAGGCCCTCTCCCCGCTGGTGAGCTCGGAGCTGGTGGACTTCAAGACGCGGTTCCGGCAGATCGAGGAGAGCGTGATCGGCGACGGCTCGCCGGCGGCGATGGCGCACGTGCGGGTCGGGCTGCTGTCCGGGCGGCCGGTGGAGCTGAAGCAGGAGGTGGGACGGGTGGCCATCGGTCTCGCGCGCGACCACCTGAAGCCGGTCGAGGGGCTTCCGGCGCAGCTCACGCTGGAGGTCTACGACCTGGACCGCGAGCCGTACCAGAAGCTCGTCTTCTGACCGGCGGGCGTCCATCCGGCCGGTCAGCCACACCACGTCCGCCTGCGAGGCCGACTCACTGGCACCCTTTGCGTCATGGAGATCGGCGGCCGGGTCGCACCCGCACCCACGGACGTGTTCGCGCACGTCGTGGCCCCGTGGGTGAGCGCGGCCGCCGACCGCCTGCACGCCGCGCTGGCCGCACTGCCCGCGTCGGCGGTCGAGCCGGGCGCTCTGGTCGTCTCGTGCGCCGAACGCCTCACGTCGCGCCTGACGCGTCTCGCCGCGCCGGTTCTCGTGCACGAGCTCTCGCGGGCGACCGAGCTCCGCGGTGAGGACGAGCACGAACGGTTCGCGGACTTCCTGACCCGCCGCCACTTCGGGCCCTATCCCGTGCTCGTGAGGGAGCTGGACTCCGAACGCGACACCGCGGTCGAGGTGATCACCGAGATCGCCACCCGGTACGCCGCCGACCAGGACCGCCTGAGCGAGACGGTGCTCGACGCCAAGGCCGCGCTCGTCGGCGTCGAGCCGAGCGGCGACCGCCACCATGGAGGCCGCGCCACCACGATCCTGTGGCTGGCGGACGGTCAGCGCGTCGTCTACAAGCCGCGCGGTGTCGACGCGCACCTGGCGCTGGCCAGGGTGGTCGAGCTGGTGAACGACCTGGCGGGCCTCGAACTCGAGACCATCACGGCGGTGGCGGGCGACGACCACGGCTGGACCGAGTTCATCGAGCCCGCTCCCCTGCCGGCGGGCGACGCCGACACGTACTTCCGGCGGCTCGGCGGTCTGCTCGCGGTGCTGCACCTCCTGCGCGCCACGGACATGCACCACGAGAACATGATCACGCGCGCGGACCAGCCGTTGCTCATCGACGTGGAAACCCTGTTCCGGTCACCACTTCCCGGCTCGCAGGACGATCCCGCGACCGTCGCGCTCGCCTGTTCGGTCGCGCGCACCGGCATCCTGCCGGCGGGAACCGGACGGCACGGGCTCGTCGACATCTCCGCGGTCGGTGGCGACGCGGGCCAGCACACCTCCGGCACCACGGCGGAATGGCTCGACGCGGGCACGGACGGGATGCACGCGGTGCTCCGGCCGGAGCTCACGCGCGGCGCCGCCAACCGCCCGACGTGGCAGGGACAACCGGTCGAGGCCGCCGACCACACGAACGCGGTGCTGTCCGGTTTCCGCCAGACCTACGACGCGATCTGCTCGCACCGCGCGGAGTTCGCCCGCATTCTCTCCATGTGCGGCTCGCTGCCGGTGCGGATCGTGCCCCGGCCGGCGGCGCAGTACGCCGAACTCCTCGCCGCCGCACGCAGACCCGCGATGATGCGCGACGCCCACGCCAGGTTCCGGGCCCTCCACCACGCCTGCGCCGCCTTCCTGCCCACCCTGGCCGAGGCAGAGGCCGCCGAGCTCGACGCGGGTGACGTCCCGCTGTTCACCGCCCGTGCCGACGGCCACGACCTGGAGTCGGCGAAGGGCGCGTTCCCCGGCGTGCTCGCCACGTCCGGACTGGAGGACGCGCTGACGTGCCTCGCCGCGTTCGACGGGTCCGACCGCGCCGACCAGGAGTGGGTGATCGCCGCCTCCCTGGCCACCCGCCGGGTCGCGACGGTCGGCGCCGGTCAGGCCGAGCGGCACACCATCACGACGGACGACGTGCTGTCCGCCGCCCGTGCGATCGCCGACCGGATCATCGCGACCGGCCGCGGCACCGGCCGGATCAACTGGACGGGCCTCGAACCCGTTGACGGCACCCAGTGGCTCGTGCTGCCGATGGGCGCCGGTCTCGCCCACGGCTACACGGGCGTGGCGTTGTTCCTGGCCCAGCTCGGCCAGATCAGCGACGACCGCCGCTACACCGACGTCGCACGCCGCGCGCTGACCGCCATACCCGATCTCCTGATCGCGTTGCGCGACAACGACGACCTGATCGCCGAGGTGGGGTCCGGCGGGCTCACCGGGTTCGCCGGGATCGGGTACGCGCTCGCGAGAACCGCCACCCTGCTCGACGACGACGAGATCGCCGGCTGGGCCCGCTCGACCGTCCGGCTGGCCGACCTGGCGGCCGAGGTGAAGGCGCCGGAACACGGCCTGGCGGCGGCGATGCGCGCCCTGGACGCGGAGATCGGCTGCTCCTACGCGCGCGAGCTGGCCGAGCACTACCCGGACGGGCCCACCGGACCCGTGCAGTGGTGCCGGCACGGCGCTGCCGCCTGGACGGACGAGGACCTGTCGCTGTGCCACGGAAAACTCGGCCACGCGGACGTGTCGGCCGGCGGCTGGTCCGCCGCGACCCGGCACCGCCGCACGGACGAGGTGCTGGCCGAGCTGGACCGCGACGGACCCCGGTGCGCCACGCCGGGGAACGTGCCGACGCCCGGCCTGCTCAGCGGGCTGGCCGGCCTCGGCATCGGCTTGCTGCGTCTCGGTTTCCCGGACCGCACGCCGTCGGTGCTGCGTTTCGAGGCGACGGGATGACCTGGTCCAGTACCGTGCGCGCGTGAAGATCACAGACGACCGCGAGTTCCCCGCGGCCCTGACCGCGCTGAGCGGCATCACCTTCCCGTGGGAGTTCGACGAGGAGGCCGACGAGGCAGGCGCCGCGAACATGGACTACGAGCCGTACCAGGAGTTCGACTCCGCCGAGGAGACGACCGGCTGGATCAGGGCGTGGACGGGCAACCAGGATCTCGACGGCGACGCGTTCCGGGTGTTCGGGCAGGACGGCACCGGCGGGCTCGCCGCGTTGTGGCTGGTGAGGGAAGGGCCGTTGACCGCCCAGCCCGTCGTGTTCTTCGGCTCGGAGGGCGAGGCCGGGCCGGTCGCGACGAGCCTCGGGGAGTTCCTGTGGTTGCTGGCCGGCGGGGTCGGGCCGCAGGAGGCCGTCGAGATCGGGGCGGACAGCGGTGTGCCGCAGGAAGAACTGCGGGCCGTCGCCGAGAAGTACTCCGGTGTCGGGCCGCGCACTCCTGCCGAGGTGCTCGCGGCGGCACGGGCCGAGTTCCCGGACTTCGCCGAGACCGTGCAGTCGTGGTGCCGGTGATCTCGCGGAGCAACCGGAACCAGTACCGGTTCCCCGGTGGTCCACACCAGTTTGCAGGCACCTACTAGGCTCGGTGGAACCTGTTGTGCCGCAAGGTGAACAGGACCTCGTCCTGCGGAGGTCTGCCCCATGAGAAAGCTTCTCGCGGCCGTGCTCCTGCTGACGGCCGCCGCGGTTCCGACCGGCGCGTCCGCCGCGGCCGACCCGATCTACAAGGACCCGGCGCAGCCGATCCCCGCGCGCATCGCGGACCTGCTCGGCCGCATGTCGCTCGACGAGAAGATCGGGCAGATGACGCAGGCCGAGCGCGCCGCGGTCAGCAACGCCGACCTGGTCACCTACCGCATCGGGTCGCTGCTGTCGGGCGGTGGGTCCGCGCCGTCGCCGAACAACGCCACCTCGTGGGCGACCATGTACGACGGCTTCCAGCAGGCCGCTTTGTCCACGCCGCTGGGAATTCCGATGATCTACGGCGTGGACGCCGTGCACGGGCACAACAACGTCGTCGGCGCCACGATCTTCCCGCACAACATCGGCCTCGGCGCGGCGCACGACCCGGCGCTGGTGCAGCGGATCGGCCGCGCCACGGCGGAGGAGGTGTCCGGTACCGGCATCGACTGGGACTTCGCGCCGTGCCTGTGCGTCGCGCGCGACGACCGCTGGGGCCGCACCTACGAGTCGTTCGGTGAGACGCCCGAGAACGCGACTTCGATGGCCACGCTGATCACCGGTCTGCAGGGCGCGCGGTTGTCCGACTCCGGTTCGGTCCTCGCCACCGCCAAGCACTACATCGGCGACGGCGGCACGACCGGCGGTGACGACCAGGGCGACACCCGGCTCACCGAGGCCGAGCTGCGGTCGGTCCACCTGCCGCCGTTCCGCGAGGCCGTCGCCCGCGGCGTCGGCTCGGTGATGATCACCTACAGCAGCTGGAACGGCGTGAAGCTGCACGGCCACGAGTACCTCATCACCGACGTGCTCAAGGGCGAGCTGGGCTTCAGCGGTCTCGTCGTGTCGGACTGGAACGCGATCGACCAGATCGACGGCCAGCCCGGCTTCACCGCCGCCGAGGTGCGCACCTCGATCAACGCGGGCCTCGACATGGTCATGGTGCCGACCGGGTGGCGTTCGTTCATCACGCTGCTCAAGGCCGAGGTGCAGGCCGGTCGCGTGCCGATGTCGCGCATCGACGACGCCAACCGCCGCATCCTCACCAAGAAGTTCGAGCTGGGCCTGTTCGAGAAGCCGCTGACCGACCGCGGCTACACCCCGACCGTCGGCAACGCCGCACACCGGGCGCTGGCGCGCGAGGCCGTGCGGAAGTCGCAGGTCCTGCTGAAGAACCAGAACGGCGTGCTGCCGCTGCCGAAGACCTCGTCGAAGCTGTTCGTGGCGGGCAAGAGCGCGGACGACATCGGCTACCAGAGCGGCGGCTGGACCATCTCGTGGCAGGGCGGCAGCGGAGCCGTCACGCCGGGAACCACCGTGCTGCAGGGCATCCGTTCCGCCGTGTCGTCGTCGACCACGGTGACCCACAACCGCAACGGCACCGGCATCGACGGCACGTACCAGGCCGCGATCGCCGTGGTCGGCGAGACCCCGTACGCCGAGGGCGCCGGCGACCGGCCCGGCGGCATGGGCCTCGACGCCGAGGACCTCGCGACCCTGAACACCCTGCGCGCCACCGGTGTCCCGGTCGTGGTCGTGCTCGTCTCCGGACGTCCGCTGGACATCGCGGCCCAGCTCTCCGGCTGGCACGCGCTCGTCGCCGCCTGGTTGCCCGGCACGGAGGGCAACGGCGTCGCGGACGTGCTCTTCGGCGACTACCAGCCGACCGGCACGCTGCCGTTCACGTGGATGCAGAGCGCCTCGCAGCAGCCGATCAACGTCGGCGACGGGAAGACACCGCTGTTCCCGTACGGCTTCGGCACCCAGTTCCCCGCCACGCAGAACGCCTACAACATCATCGGCGCCTCCTACTACGACGAGCAGCGCGGCACGCAGGTCGAGCGGTGCACGGACTCGGGCTGCGGGCAGAACGTCGGCTACCTGACGCCGGGCGACCACGTGGCCTACGCGGACGTCGACTTCGGCGCCACGCCGCCGACCTCCGTCACGACGCGTCTCGCCTCCGGGTCGACCGCCGGCGGCACCCTGCAGTACCGGCTGGACAGCCCGGCAGGGCCGCTCGTGGCGTCGGTGTCCGCGGCGAGCACCGGTGGGTGGCAGACGTGGACCAGCCGGACCGCGGCCGCGTCCGGTGCGACCGGGGTGCACCGGCTGTACCTCGTCGCCACCGGGGGCAGCGGCGGTGACCTGGCGAACGTGAACTGGTTCCAGTTCACGCGATGAGCGGTCGCGGGACGGGGTTCCGGGCGGGGACCCCGTCCAGCCCCTCCCCGCCTCACCTGGACCGCGCACCAGCAGAGGAACGCCAGGGCCAGCCACACGCAGGAGTTGCCGAGCAGCTCGGCGCGATGAGCGTGGTGGTCAGCGAGCCGGGTGGCCAGGTGGTCAGGCGGACCCGATGGCCTCGTCCAGGATGCCCAGCCCGAGCGCCAGCTCCTCCTCCGAGGCGGTCAGCGGCGGCGCGATCCGGAACACCCCGCCCATCCCCGGGATCTGCACGATGTTCATGTGCAGCCCGAGCTCCAGGCACTTCCGGGTGATGGGCGCGCTCAGCGACTCGTCGGCGATCTCCAGCCCCACCAGCAGTCCCCGGCCCCGCACGTCCGACACCAGCGAGTGGCGCGAGGCGATGTCGTCCAGCCCGTTGCGCAGGAACGTCCCCAGCTTGGCCGCGCGCTCGTCCAGCCGTTCCTCGGCCAGCACGTCCAGCACGGTGTTGCCGACCGCGGCGACGAGCGGGTCCGACACGTGCGTGGTGAAGAACAGGTAGTCGCGGGCGTGCGCCTCCTCCTCGATCTCCGCGGAGGTGACCACGGCGGCCAGCGGCAGGCCGGCGCCCAGGGTCTTCGACAGCGTCAGGATGTCCGGGACGACGCCGTCGCGCTCGAACGCGTACCAGGTCCCGGTGCGGCACAGGCCGGTCTGCGCCTCGTCGAAGATCAGCAGCATGCCGCGCTCGCGGCACTTCCGCTGCAACGCGGCGAAGTAGCCCGGCGGCGGTTCGAGGATGCCGCCCGACGACAGGATCGGCTCGACGATGCACGCCGCGAGAGAACCCACCGACTGCGCGTCGACCAGGTCGAACGCCAGGTCGAGCTGCGCCTGCCAGTCACCGGACGGGGCCGGGATCGCGAAGTTGCCCGGCGCGGCGGGGCCGTAGCCCTTGCGGCCCGCGCTGTAGGTCGCGGCCGCGGCGGCCGCGGTCATGCCGTGCCACGAGCGGGCGAACGCCACCACCTCGTGCTTGCCGGTCACGAGCTTGGCCATGCGCAGCGCGGCCTCGTTCGACTCGGCGCCGGTGGTCAGCAGCTGCACCTTCGACAGCGAGTCGGGCAACGTGCCGGACAGCTTGCGCGCCAGGTCGACGACCGGGCGGCTGAGCATGCCGCTGAACAGGTGGTCGAGGTTCGCGATCTGGCGCTGCACGGTCTCGACGATGCGCGGGTGCGAGTGGCCGAGGATCGCGCTCATCTGACCCGACGTGAAGTCCAGGACGCGGCGGCCGTCCTCGGTGAACAGGAAGCTCCCCGACGCGCTGTCGATGATCTCGCGCGTGAACGTCCCGCCGTAGCGGACCAGGTGGCGGTCGACGTCGTCCCAGAAGGTGTCCATGGCGAAAACGCTAGGACTCGCCCAGCACCAGGTCCATCTCACAATCCCACGCTCGCTGTTCGGAAATACTGCACAGCATGACGCTCAACCCGTGGCGCCTGCGCCTGCTCAGCCAGCTCGACGCGCTGGGCACCGTGCGTGCCGTGGCGCAGGCCGCGAACCTGAGTGCCTCCAGCGTGTCGCAGCAGCTCGCGGTGCTGGAGAGCGAGACGCGCACGCAGCTGATCGAACGGACCGGGCGGCGCGTGCGGCTCACGTCGGCGGGCGTGATCCTGGCGAGGAGGGCGCGGTCGATCCTCGACCAGATGGACGCCGTCGAGGCCGAGCTGCGAGGCCTCGACGACGAGCCTTCCGGGCGCATCCGGCTGGGCGCGTTCCAGAGTTCCGTCCACACCCTCGCCGTGCCCGCGGTCCAGACCCTCTCCCACCCGCACCTCGACGTCGAGATCATCGAGCTGGAACCGCACGCCAGCATGCCCGCGCTGCTCGCGGGCGAGGTCGACGTGATCATCACGACCACGGACTTCGTCGAGCTGCCGGTTCCGGGGGACATCGACGTCGTGCCGCTGGGCGAGGACCCGATCGTGCTGCTCTCGCCGCCGGGCCGGCCCAAGCACGACCTCGCGGCGTGTGCGGACGAGCCGTGGGCGTTCGACGTACCCGGCTCGTACATGGCGAACCTCGCCACGCGCCTGTGCCGGCAGGCCGGGTTCGAGCCGGAGGTCGTCGGCCGGTTCAGCAACTACATGCTGACGCTCAAGCACGTCGAGGCCGGTCTGGCGGTCGCCGTGCTGCCCGCGCTGGCCGTGGACCCGCGGTTCGACGTCGTCGCGAAGGAGCTGCCGGTGACGCGGAGGATCACCGCGGCCGTGCGGCGGGACCCGCGCGCCGCGATCACCGTCGTGCTCGACGCCCTGCACACCCGATCGGTTCCAGGATGTGGACATAGTTGAGACGTCACCTAAACTCGACGGAGTCTCGACCGAGGAGGGGTCCGTGCCGCGGAAGTCAGAGCCGTTGCGGAAGCTGGGTTTTCTCACCATCGGGTTGTTCGACGAGAACGACCCCGGGGCGGGGCACCGGTCCACGCTGGACATCATCGTGCTGGGCGAGGAGCTCGGGTTCGACAGCGCCTGGGTGCGCCACCGGCACCTGCAGTTCGGGATCTCCTCGCCGGTCGCGGTCCTCGCCGCCGCCAGCCAGCGGACCAGCCGGATCGCCCTGGGCACCGCCGTCATCCCGCTCGGCTGGGAGAACCCGCTGCGGCTCGCGGAGGACCTCGCCACGGTCGACGTGCTGTCCGGCGGCAGGCTCAACCCCGGCGTCAGCGTCGGCCCGCCGATGCACTGGGACGACGTGAAGCAGGCGCTCTACCCGGAGACCGCGGACGCCGAGAACTTCAGCTACGACCGCGTGCGGCGGCTGCTGGACTTCGTGGGCGGCGAGAAGGTCACGGACTTCAGCGGCGTCGAGGGCATCGAGGTCTGGTCCGACCGGGTCCAGCCGCACGCGGCGGGCCTGCGCGAACGCATGTGGTACGGCGGGGGCAGCCTGCGCTCGGCCACGTGGGCCGGGCAGCACGGCATGAACCTGCTGACCAGCAACGTGGCCCAGGCCGAGAAGTCCGAGGACTTCGCCGAGACCCAGCTCTCGCACATCCAGGCGTTCCGCGAGGCCGGCGGCGGGCGCGTCTCGCAGGGCCTGGTCGTCATCCCCACCGACTCCGCCTCCCCGGAACAGCGCGCGAAGTACCAGGCCTACGTGGACAAGCGCACGCCGCGCACCGCGTCACCGATCGGGCCGCGGCGGATGATGTTCGCCCGCGACGTCATCGGCACGTCGGCCGAGATCGCCGAGCAGCTGCACGCCCACCTCGGGTTCCAGGAGGTGGACGAGGTGGCGTTCGCCCTGCCGTTCAGCTTCGAGCACGAGGACTACGTGCAGATCCTCACCGACATCGCGACGAAGCTGGGACCGGAGCTGGGCTGGCGACCGGCCTGACGCGCCGCGGGCGTTCCTGCCTGATCATCTCTCGCGATCTGGGAAACTGGACCCGTGCGCGTGGCATTGCTCGGTCCGACGGTCGTGGAGGCCGACGACGGCACACCGGTCGACATCGGTGGTGCCCGCGTCCGCATGCTCCTGGCCCGCCTCGCGCTCGACCCCGGCCGTCCCGTGCCGACGACCGCGCTGATCGACGACCTGTGGGGTGAGCAGCCGCCCGCGGACGCGTCGAACGCGCTGCAGTCGCTGGTCTCGCGGCTGCGCAAGGTCTGCCCGGTCGCGCTGGAACCCGGCGGGTACCGGCTGGGCATCGCGACCGAGGACGTCGACGTCTTCCGGTTCGACCGGCTGCGCGCCGCCGGCCGGCTGGACGAGGCGCTCGGGCTGTGGCGCGGTGAGGCGCTGGCCGACGTGCGGGAGGCGCCGTTCGCCGGGGTCGCGGTGGCACGGCTCGACGAGGCGCGGCTCGCGGCCGAGGAGAGCAGGTTCGCCACCGGTGAGCTGGACGTCGCCGCGCTCACCGCCATGCACGAGAAGCACCCGTTGCGGGAACGGCTGGCCGGGCTGCTGATGCGGGCGTTGTGCGCGCAGGGCAGGCAGTCCGACGCGTTGCACGTCTACGCCGAGGTGCGCGGCAGGCTCGCCGACGAGCTGGGTGTCGACCCGTCGCAGGAGCTGCGGGACGTCCACCTCGCGGCGTTGCGCGGTGAGCTCGGGCCGCGGCCGGTGGCCGACCGGTTGCCGGTGCGGCTCACCAGCTTCGTCGGGCGTGAGGACGAGCTGGCGGAGATCGCGGGGCAGCTGGGTCAGGCGCGGCTCGTGACGCTGGTCGGGCCAGGTGGCGCGGGCAAGACGCGGCTGGCCACCGAGGTGGCGGCGCGGCACCCGTTGCACGGCAAGGGACGCGTCTGGTTCGCGGCGCTGGCCGGCATCAGGGCGGCGGAGGACCTCGCGGGTGCGGTGCTCAGCGCGTTCGAGGTGACGTTCACCGGCGATCCGATGCGACGGGCGAGCGAGGGCATGAACCGCATCGCCGAGGTGCTCGGCGCCGGGGAGTCGTTGCTGGTGCTGGACAACTGCGAGCACCTCATCGCGGCGGCGGCGGAGTTCACGACCGAGCTGCTGCGCCGCGTTCCGAACCTCCGCGTGCTCGCCACCAGCAGGGAGCCGCTCGCGATCGACGGCGAGTCGTTGTGCCCGATCGGTCCGCTCGCCGTGCCCAACGGCCAGGCGGACGTGTCGGGGTTCGGCGCCGTGCGGCTGTTCCTCGACCGCGCGAGCGCGGTGAAGCCGGGGTTCCGGCTCGACGAGTCCACTGTGGACGACGTGAAGCTGATCTGCCGCAGGCTCGACGGCATGCCGCTCGCGCTGGAGCTGGCGGCGGCGCGGCTGCGGTCGATGACGGTCCGGCAGATCACCCAGCGCCTCGACGACAGGTTCCGGCTGCTCACCTCCGGCAGCCGCACGGCCCTGCCGCGCCAGCGGACGTTGCGCGCGGTCGTCGAGTGGAGCTGGGACCTGCTGACCGAGGAGGAGCTGCTGCTCGCCCGGCGGCTCGCGGTGTTCCCCGCGGGCGCCGACCTGGCCGCGATCGAGGCCGTGTGCCTGCCGGACCCGTTCTACGTGCTCACGTCCCTGGTCGAGAAGTCCATCGTGGACGTCGTCGAGATCGAGGGCGAGCCGCGGTACCGGATGCTGGAGACGATCAGGGTCTACGCGGACGAGCAGCTCGACGCGTCCGGCGAGAAGCGCGAGGTCGTGGGCCGGTTCCGCCGCTACTACCGCGACCTGACCGAACGGTGGGAACCGCTCACCCGCACCGCTCGGCAGCTCGAGGCGATCGACGTCTACGAGGCGGAGCAGGACAACATCGTGGCCGCGTTGCGCGGGGCGGTCGACGACCGCGAGGTCGGGCTGGCGGCCGACCTGCTCGGCGGCGTGTTCTGGTACTGGCTGGTCAAGGGCGACAACGAACGCGCCGAGATGTCGGTGCGCGACGTGCTCGCGCTCGGCGACCTGCTGCCGCCCGACCGCTTCGCCACGTTCCGGGCGATGCAGCTCATCATGGCCGCGGTGCCCGGTGTGACGGACGCGGCGGACGCCGCGGTGGTCATCGAGAACTGCGTGAGCTCCGGCGCCGTCGAGAAGTACCCGTCGCTCGCGATCGCACTGCCGATGCTCGCGTTCCTCAGCCAGAACCACGAGCTCGGGCGGCGCGAGGTGAAGCGGGCGGCGGAGAGCGACGACCCGTGGGCACGGGCGGGCGCGGAGTGGGCGCTGAGCTTCATGCTGGTCGAGGACGGCGACCTCGACGGCGCCGAACGGGCACGTGACCGCGCGTACGACCAGTTCGCGGCCATCGGCGACCGGTGGGGATCGGCGATGACGCTCGGCATGAAGGCCGCGTTCGTCTCGCAGACCGGCGACCACCAGGCGGCGATCGACCTGTACCGGCGCGGGCTCGCCGTGGCGACGGAGCTGCGGTCCCAGGACGACGCCGTGCAGCAGCGGTGGCGACTCGCGGTGGAGTACTCCCGGATGGGCGACCACGCGGCCGCGGAGCGCGAGATCGCCGGAGCGGAGCAGTTCGTCAGGGACGTCGGCAACGACCAGCTGTCGACCATGCTCGAGTACGCGAAGGCCGAGGTGGTGCTGCGGGCGGGCAGGGTCGAGGAGGCCCGTGCGCTGAGCACCTCGTTCAAGCAGCGCGCCACCTCGTCGTCGACGCTCGGGTCGTTCGTGGCGGAGTGGGCGTCCACGCTCGACGCCCGCATCGCGCTCGCGGGCGGCGGGTTCGACCACGCGGCGGCGTTGGTGGCGCTGGCCATCAGGACGACGTCGGACCGCGGCGACATGCCGGACCTCTCCGGGGTCACCGAGCTGCTCGCCTTCATCCGGGAGGCGCAGGGCCGCGACGACGCGACCGTGCGGTTGCTCGCCCTCGCCCAGATCATCCGCGGACGCCTCGACATGGGCGACCCGGACGTGCGGCGGCTGGTCGCGAGGTTCGGCGAGCCGGAGCCTCTCCCGATCACCAAGGCCGAGGCGGTGCGCCAGGTGCGCGAAGAGGCGGGCATCGTCTGACGCCCGCCTCCCCGTGACTCACACGCGCTTGCGGTAGGCCCACATCGCGAGCGGGAAGAACACCGCGACCACGGCGGCCATCCAGATCAGCGACCCGGTGAGCGGCCCGGCGATCGCGCCGCCGTTGAGCAGGCCGCGCAGCGCGTCCGACAGCAGGCTCACCGGGCTGATGTCCGCCCACGCCTTGAGCCAGCCCGGCATCGTCGAGGTGCCGACGAACACGTTGCTGCCGAACGTCAGCGGCATGATCAGCACGAACATCAGGCCCTGCACGGCCTGCGGGGTCTTGAGCAGCATGCCCACGAACACCGACGCCCAGCAGAAGCACAGTCCGAACAGGATCGCCAGGCCGGCCGCGACCACCAGCTCCGCCGGGCCGGTCTGCACCCGGAAGCCCATGACCACGGCGACGACCAGCAGCACGGCGATGCAGACGACGTACCGCACGATGTCCGCCAGCACCGCCCCGATCAACGGCGCCGAGCGGGCGATCGGCATCGAGCGGAACCGGTCGAACACGCCCTTGGAGACGTCCGTGTTCAGCTGCACGCCCGCGGTCATGCTGGCCTGGAGGATGTTCATGACCATGATCCCCGGCACCAGCATCTGCAGGTAGGCGTCGGTGTTCCCGGCGAGCGCGCCGCCGAAGAGGTAGGTGAACATCACGAGGAACACGATCGGCGCGATCGTCACGTCCGCCAGCTGCTCGGGGTTCTTGCGGATCTTGAGGATGCCCCGCCACGCCAGCGTGAGCCCGTGGCGCGTCCCCCTGTCCAACGCGATCGTGCTCATGCCGGGCTCCCCTCGGTCTGCTTGCCGGTCAGCGCGAGGAAGACCTCGTCGAGGGACGGCAGGCGCAGCGCCAGCTCGTCCGCGGTGATCCCGGCCTCGTCGAGCTTGCGGACCAGCGTGGACAGCAGCACCGGGTCGTTGACGGGCGCCGTCAGCAGCCCCGTGTCGTCGTCACGGGTCGGCGTCACGCCGGTGAGGTCACCGAGGATCCGGTGCACCACGTCGAGATCGCGCAACGAAGTCGGCCGCACCTGCAGGGTCTGACCGCCGACGCGCCGCTTCAGCTCGTCCGGACGCCCCTCCGCCACCACGCGGCCGTGGTCGAACACCGTGATCGTGTCCGCGAGCTGGTCGGCCTCCTCCAGGTACTGCGTGGTGAGCAGGACCGTGACGCCGTTCGCGACGAGCTTGCGGACGACGGCCCACACCTCGTTGCGCGCGTGCGGGTCCAGCCCGGTGGTCGGCTCGTCCAGGTACAGCACGGACGGGTTGCCGACCAGGCTGGCCGCGAGGTCGAGCCGCCGGCGCATGCCCCCCGAGTACGTCTTGGCGGCCCGCCCCGCGGCGTCGGTGAGCTCGAACTGCTCCAGCAGCTCGGCCGCCTTCGCCCGCGCCCCCGCACGCGAGTGGTCGAGCAGCCGGGCGAGCAGCACGAGGTTCTCCGTGCCGGACAGGTCCTCGTCGACCGAGGCGTACTGCCCGGTCAGCCCGATGAGCGAGCGGACCGCCCTCGGGTCCTTCACCACGTCGTGCCCGTGCACCGTGGCGTGTCCCGCGTCCGGGCGCAGCAACGTGGCCAGCACCCGCACCGCCGTGGTCTTGCCCGCGCCGTTCGGCCCGAGCACACCCACGACCTTCCCCTCCGGCACCTCGAGGTCCACACCGTCCAGGGCCTTGGTCTCCCCGTAGTGCTTGACCAGGCCTTGTGCCCTGATCGCCAGCGACATCGTTCGTTCCTCCCTGTGTCAGGGGGAACTGTGCGCCGCCGCGCTGGCAGGACGCGCACAGCGGGCTGTCAGCCTCTGACAGCGCAAGAAGGGCCCCACCGAGGTGGAGCCCTTCCGGAAAAGCGAACCTCAGGCGAACGGCGCCTTGTCGATGCCACACGTCTTCTGCGTGGGCAGGACACCGGTGAAGAGGTACTCCCGCTTCACCTTCTCCGCGCACGTGCTGCGCACGAACATGGTGGTGTGCCCGTAGCCCTCGACGGTCAGGAACCCGGTGCGGGCCATCTCCGCCGCACCGTCGTGAGCACCGTGCAGAGGCGTCGACGGGTCGAACCTGTTGTTGATGAACAGGATCGGTGCCGACGTCCAGCGGTTCCACGGGCCGGTGTAGCGGTCGTCATCACGGCCCTGCCAGAACGCGCAGGCCATCATGTCGTACACCACCGGACGGCCCCAGTACGGCACGCGCTCGTCCTCACTCTTGCCGTACTTCGTGTACGCGGCGGTGTCGCGCGGGAAGTCGCTGTCCGCGCACTGGATCGCGTTGTACGCCTCGAACCTGTTGGTGATGTAGTCGGCCGACGCCGCGCGGAGCGTTGCCGGCGCCTCCCAGATGCCCTGCATGATCCGGGCGGTGTCCTGCCAGGTGTCCGGCTGCGCCAGCGCGTCCCAGAGGGTGCTGATCAGCGTGACGCGGTCGAACCGCCCGTCCGGTGTGGTGACGGGAGACGCCGTCACCTTGGCCACCAGGTCC
>NZ_DATLEC010000145.1:0-17566 GCF_035525475.1 Lentzea sp.
GGTCGCGTTCGCGGCGCTCAGCGTCACCGGTGACATGCAGGGCAAGCTGATGTTCGAGCAGCAGCCGATGAAGATGGCCGCCGCGGAAGCGTTGTGCCACACCGAGCAGCCCGCGAGTTTCAGCATCTTCGCGATCGGCGACGTCACCAGGCCCGACTGCGAGAACGTCAAGAGCATCACGGTGCCCGCACTGCTGAGCTTCCTGGCGCACAACGATTTGACCAGCGAGGTCAAGGGCATCCAGGACCTTGTCCCGCTCTACCAGGAGAAGTACGGCACCAACTACCCGGTCGACCCGCGGCTGGGCGAGCTCAGCGGCAAGCCGATCGACTACGTGCCCGCGCTTCCGGTGACGTACTGGGGCTTCCGGCTGATGATCGGGTTCGGCGGGATCTCGGCGTGCCTGGGTGTCCTGATGCTGTGGCTGACGCGGAGGAACCGGACGCCCACCGGATGGTGGTTCCCGGTTCTCGGCCTCGCCGGCATCGCGACTCCCTTCCTCGCCAACAGCTTCGGCTGGATCTTCACCGAGATGGGGCGGCAGCCGTTCGTGGTCGTGCCCAACCCGACGGGCGTGGACGGAGTCTGGATGTTCACCGCGCAGGCGGTCAGTGCCGCGACCCCCGGCGAGATCCTGACCTCGCTGATCGCACTGACCACGGTCTACAGCGTGCTGGCGGTCGTGGAGTTCTACCTGATCCGCAAGTACGTCAGAGGCGGGATTCCCGGCGTACTGCCGCAGAAGACCGACGACGGCGCCCTGGCGTTCGCGTACTAGGGGAGAGGCGACGTGGAAACGCTCTGGTTCGTACTGATCGCCGTGCTGTGGCTCGGCTACCTGTTCCTCGAAGGTTTCGACTTCGGCGTCGGCATGTTGCTGCCCGTCCTGGGGCGCGACAACGCCGAACGCCGGGTCATGATCAACACCATCGGGCCGGTCTGGGACGGCAACGAGGTGTGGCTCATCGTCGCGATCGGTGCCACGTTCGCGGCCTTCCCCGGCTGGTATGCGGCGCTGCTGAGCGCCGCGTACCTGCCGCTGACGTTGTTCCTCATCGCGTTGATCGGCCGCGGGGTCGCGTTCGACTACCGCGGCAAGGTCGACAACCCGCGCTGGCGCAAGGCGTGGGACGTCACGATCGTCGCCGGCTCGTGGATCGCCACGCTCTGCGTCGGCCTGCTGATCTCGACGACGGTGCTCGGCCTGCCGATCGACGCGAACGGCGACCGCGTGGGCTCGGCCTTCGCGGCGTTCCGGTTCGACACGGTGGTCGGCGCGCTCGCCTTCGCGGGCTACGCGCTGGTGCACGGCGCGGTGTTCACCGCTTTGAAGACCGAGGGCGAGATCCGCGAACGTGCCCGCCGCGTCGCTTTGACGATGGCGCCGGTGGCGTTGCTGCCGCTGGTGGCGCTGCTGGCGATCGTCGCCGGCGCGTGGGCGGGCGTGGTCGTGCTGGTCCTCGCCGCGGCGATGTGGCGGCTGCTCGCGAACCGCGACGGCCAGTCGTTCGCCTTGATGGGCCTCGCGATCGCGGCGACCGTCGTGATCCTGTTCGGCTCGCTCTACCCGAACGTCCTGCCGTCGACGCTCAACGACGCGTGGTCGCTCACGGTCGCGAACAGCGCTTCGAGCCCGTACACGCTGACGGTGATGACGTGGGTCGCCGGCTTCGGCACGCCCGCGGTGCTCGTCTACCAGGCCTGGACCTACTGGGTGTTCCGCAAGCGCATCGGCGTCCGGCACATCCCGGCCTGATGAGAGAGAACGGCCCACTGATGAACCGAGGCCCGCTGGGAGCTCTGCCCCAGCTCTCCAGGAACGCCAGGCGCGCCCTCGTCGGGGTGGGCGCGCTGGCGTTCCTCAACGCCCTGGCGCTCGTCGCCCAGGCCGTCGCGCTGGCGTCGGTCATCACGACCCGTGAAGGCCTTCCCCTTCTGGCCGTGGCGATCCTTGCGCGCGCAGGCCTGTCGTGGGCGACGGAGTCCGCCGCCGCTCGTGCCGCCGCCGGTGCGAAGGAGGAGCTGCGGACCCAGCTGCTGGCCAAGTCGTTCGAACGCGGCCCCGGCTGGATCGCGGACCGCGGCACGGCCGAGCTGTCGGTGCTCGCGACGAAGGGCCTGGACGCGCTCGACGCGTACTTCACCCGCTACCTGCCCGCCCTGGTCACGGCGGTGATCGTGCCGCCGCTGGCCGGCGCGTGGATCCTCTTCACGGACTGGCCGTCGGCGGTCCTGATCGCGGTCACCGTGCCGTTGATCCCGGTCTTCGCCGCCTTGATCGGCTGGTACACCGAGAAGCGCGTGCAGAAGGCCGCCGACGTCACCGAGCTGCTGTCGGCCCAGCTGCTCGAACTCCTCCGCGCCCTCCCGGTGCTGACGGTGTTCGGTCGTGCCGAGCAGCAGGCCTCGGCCGTGCGGCAGATCGGTGAGCAGCACCGCAAGGCCACGATGGGCACGTTGAAGATCGCGTTCCTGTCGGCGCTGGTGCTGGAGATCGCCGCTTCGCTGTCGGTCGCGCTGATCGCGGTCGGCATCGGCATCCGGCTCGTGCACGGCGACATGACGCTGATGACCGCGCTGGTCGTGCTGATCCTGGCACCGGAGTGCTACCTGCCGCTGCGTGCGGCCGGCGCCGCTCACCACGCCAGCGAGGACGGGCTGGAAGCGGTCAGGCGGGTCGCCGAGGTCGTCGGCCACGACGGCGCGCAGAGGCCGCGGCTGCCCGGCGGCTCGGTCCACGTCGACAACCTCCGCGTGCTCCGCCGGGGCGGGTTCGCTCCGGACGGCATCAGCTTCGACGTGCGGCCGGGGGAGATTCATCGACTCGAAGGCGTGAGCGGCGCGGGGAAGTCGACGACGTTCCAGGTTCTCCTGGGCTTCCTGGAGCCGACCGATGGCACCGCTTTCGTCGCCGGCGACATCGCGTACGTGCCGCAGAAGCCCGCGTTCGCCGCCGCCACCCCGCGTGCCGAGCTGGAGCTGACGGTTCCCGACGCCGAGGACATCGAAGAGGTCGCGCGCGAGGTCGTGGCGGAGCATCTGCTCGACCGTCACATCACGGATCTGTCGACCGGTGAACGCCAACGCGTCGCAGTCGCGCGCGCCCTGCTGAGGGTTCGCCACGGCGCGACGGTGTTGTTGCTCGACGAACCGACCGCGCACCTCGACCCGGTGACAAGTCGCAAAGTCGACAAAGCGATCAAGAGAGCAAGCGACACGGCGGCCGTCGTCCTCGCCTCGCACCGCGACAAGGAGGCGACCGAGGACGAGACGTTCGCCAGGGTCGTCACCGAGGAGACGCAGCAGGAACGGCCGAAGCGCCTGCCTGTTCCGTGGAAGGGCGCGGGGTTGGGCGTGCTGGCGACCCTGGCCGGCATCGCGCTCACCGCGCTGGCGGCTCACCTGATCGCGCGTGCCGCCGAGATGCCGCCGATCCTGACGCTGTCGGTGCTGGTCGTGGGCGTGCGGACGTTCGCGCTGAGCAAGGGCGTGCTCCGGTACGTCGAACGGCTGGTCACGCACCACGAGGCGTTCAAGCTCGCGACGGACCTGCGCGCCAAGCTGTGGTTGCGGCTCGTGCGGACGCAACGGCGTGATGGCCTGCAACGGCTCGTCGAGGACACGGACACCGTGCGCGACCTCGTGCCGCGTGTGCTCGTCCCGCCCGTCGTGGCGATCGGCGCGGGTATCGCGACCACGATCCTGTTCGCGTTCATCGACCCGATGGCCGCGCTGGCGCTGGGCGGTCTGTTGCTCGCGGCGGGCCTCGGCGCCCCTGCCGTAGCCGTGTGGACCGAACGCCGGGCCAGCACCAAGCTCGCCCGAGGCCGTCGCAAGGTCGCCCTCGACACGATCAACGCACTCACCGCCGCGCCGGACCTCATCGCCCACGACGCCCACCACCGCCTGCTGGACCGGCTCCACGCCGAGGACGTCGACCTGGCTGCCCAGACCCGCAGGCAAGCGTTTGGCACGGGCGCCGCCACGGCGATCATGCTGCTGGCGACCGGCGCGGCGGCCCTGGTCTGCGCCACGACCGGCAACCCGGTGCTGGGCCTGGTCCCGCTCGCGCTCGCCGAACCGCTGGCCGCGCTGCCGCCGGCCGCCCAGCAGCGCAGGGCGTTGCGCGAGGCGAGCGCCCGGCTGCAGTTCGACGCTCCGGACCGTCTCGAGGTGCCGCGCGGTCGGCGGATCCGGCTGGAGAACGTGGACGTCCGCTGGCCGGGAGCGACCGAGCCGACGTTGCGCGACCTGCACCTCACCGTCGAGCCCGGCACGCACGTCGCGATCGTCGGACCGTCGGGCAGCGGCAAGTCGACGCTGTTCGCGCTGCTCCTGGGCTTCCTGCCGGCCGAACGCGGGATCGTGGAGCTGCCGCGCGCCACCTGGTGCCCGCAGGAGCCGATGCTGGTCAGCACGACCGTGAGGGAGAACCTGCGGATGTCGGGCCGGCACGACGACGAGGCTCTTCGGGAAGCCCTGCGGCAGGCGTGCCTGCCGGAGTGGGTGGACCGGCTCGACACGGTGATCCGGCCCGACCAGGTGTCGGGCGGTGAGGCGCAACGGCTCGCCTTGGCGCGTGCGTTGCTGCACGACGCCGACGTGGTGCTGCTCGACGAACCCACCGCGCACCTCGACGAACCGACCGCGCGCAAGCTCCTGGACCAGCTCCGGCGCGACCGCAGGACGATCTTGCACATCACCCACCGGCCCGACGAGGCCGCGCGGGCGGACCTCGTGCTGAACCTCGGCACGCCCGCCTACCGTTGAGGACCATGGACCCCTCCCTGGCGCGGCGCGTGCTCGTCGCGTCGACCGAGATCACGTCGGCGGCGCTGGAAGACCCGGAGAACGTGCTGCGGCTCGTGGTGGAGGCGGCCGCGGAGATCGCGGACGCCGACCTCGGGCTGGCCATGCTCGCCACCGCGGAGGACGACGGCACGCTGACCGTCGAGGCGTCCAGCGGAGAGCCGGTCGTCGCCGTGCTCAGCCCGCGCAGCGCCGCCGCCAAGGCCGCGCGGACCGGCGTCCCGGTGATGGCCGACGACGTCACGAACGACCCGCGCACGGCCCCGTACGTGCCGCAGGCCCTGCGGAGCTACGGGCCGTTCGCGGTGGCGCCGTTCGGCACGTCGGACCGCAAGATCGGCGCGCTGGCCGTCTACCGCAGGCGCGACAAGCCGCCGTTCACGCAGGAGACGGTGGACGTGCTGACGGCGTTCGCGGCCCAGGCCGGTCTCGCCGTGGTGCTGTCGGAGGGCTTCACCGCACGGCAGCGCGTCGCGGTCTACGAAGAGCGCGAACGCATCGCCCGCGACCTGCACGACGTGATCATCCAGCGCCTCTACGGCGCCGGGGTGCAGCTCAGCCTGCTGGAGCGGCGGCTGGGCAAGAACCTCGACTCCGGCCAGCGCGCCCGGATCAACGAAGCCGTCGACCTGGTCGACGAGACGATCGCCGAGGTCCGCGCGACCGTTCGCAAGCTGCGCAACACCGACCCGGCCGACTCGGCCGACCTGCACGACTCGATCAAGGCCGAGGTCCGCACGGCCGGGGAGCTGCTCGGGTTCTCACCGCGCCTGCACGTGGCCGGCGACCTGGCGAACGTGCCGCGCAAGCACGCCGACGACGCACGGGCGGCGTTGCGCGAGGCGTTGTCGAACGTCGTGCGCCACTCAGGTGCGACGAACGTCCAGATCGACGTACGGCGCGACGAGAAGCATCTGCTGCTGCGTGTCGCGGACAACGGATGTGGCATCCCGTCGGGCGTCACTCAACGCGGATTGCGGCACCTCGCGGAACGGGCGAAGGCGGCGAGTGGCGATTTCCGCGTCGTGAGTTCGCCGAACGGGACGACGCTCACCTGGTCCGTCCCCGTTTAGCCACCCATGCGGCGGCTTGCGTGCGCCGTTCCATGCCCAGTTTGGAGAGCACGGACGTCACGTAGTTCTTCACGGTCTTCTCCGCGAGGAACAACCGTTCACCGATTTGGCGGTTCGTCAGGCCCTCACCGATGAGTTCGAGCACGCGCTGTTCCTGGTCGGTGAGGCCAACCGGGGCGGGATTGCGCATCCGTTCGAGTACCCGGCTTGTGGTGGCGGGGTCCAGAAGGGACCGTCCTGCCGCGACTTCGCGCACCGCCGTGACGACGTCCTGGCCGCGGACCTGTTTGAGCAGATATCCCGACGCCCCGGCCATGATGGCCCCGACCAGCGCCTCCTCGTCGTCGAAGGCGGTCAGCACCAGGCAGCGGATTCCGAGGTCGCGCAGTGAACGGCAAAGGTCGACACCACTGCCGTCGGGCAGCTGAACGTCCACAACCGCCACATCGGGCGTCGTCCTCCGGGCCCGGGCAATCGCCTCACCGACAGATCCCGCCTCGGCGATGACCGAGATGTCCTCCTCGTCGTCGAGCATCTCGCGCAGTCCTCTGCGCACCACTTCGTGATCGTCAACCAACAAAACGCGCACTGGCACGAATCCACCGTACGTCGAATGGCTGTTCCTGAGTGAGACTCGGATTGAGACAGTTCTTGTCATGGCAGAAGGCTCGGTAAGGCCCGTCGAGGAAGCAGATCGCATAGTTGTCGCTCGACTGGTCCTCGAGCTATGGGGCGCGCACACCGCCGTCGCGCACGGCGAGGTGTTCTTCCCCGCGAGTCTGCCGGGCTTCCTCGTGGAAAAGCAGGGTCACGTGCTGGGTCTGCTGACCTACGCGGTGGCGAACCACCAGCTCGAAATCGTCACGGTCGACGCGCTGCGGCGGGGCCGCGGCGTCGGCACCGCGCTCGTCGACGCCGCGGTTCGCCAGGCGCGCGCACTCGGCTGCAACCGCGTGCGCCTGACGACCACGAACGACAACCTGGACGCGATCCGCTTCTACCAGCGCCGCGGGTTCAAGCTGGCGGCGTTGAGACCCGACGCGGTGCGGGAGGCGCGCAAGCTCAAGCCCGAGATCCCGGCCGTGGGGGATTTCGGCATCCCCATCACGGACGAGCTGGACCTCGAACGATGGGTCGCGCCCCGGCAGTAGTCCACACCTGTCCACACGGTTGTCCACAGGTTGTGCACAGATACTTACACATGCAACGGGTTGAACGACTCGTCCCACGCGGCGGCGACCTGGTGGGCGCACGTGGACGGCGCGACGCCCCCGACACCGGTGCCGAGCCCCGGCATCGCGATGGTGTGGACGGCGTCGCGGATCGGCGTGCCGTCCTCCAGGCGTCCGTCGAGCCACAGCCTGAGCACGGCCCGTGCGGCCAGGTACGGGTGGACGGTGTCGACGGGCAGCCGTTCGCCGGGCAGGCGCATGGTCGGCGCGCTGATCAGCCACGCGGGCTCGGTCTCGCCCGTCGGCACGATCTGCGCCTCGCCCACCGGGAGCTCACCGCCGTGCAGGGCGAGGACCGCGCTGCGGACGTTGTTCTCGACCTGGGGGAAGGCCGTGGCGTAGACGGCGTCGATGCCACCGCGCATCCAGCCCTGCGAGTTGGCGGGGCTGACTATGGCCTGCGCGTGGATGTCCAGCACGGACCCCCGGTGCACCCGTACTCCGGTGCGGCCGTTCGCGACGGCGAGCCAGGCGTTCGCCATGGGGTCGTCGACCGCGCACAACACGAGTTCAGGCGCTAGAGCGGGCACGCCCCAAGCATTCCAGTTCGAACGGCCTTGGCGGAACCCAGGTTCGGACGCTGACACAGGCGTGAAACACACAGTCGGCGTTCCATGCCACGCCACTAGTCTTTGCGGCGTGCCTCGCATTGCGTACTTCGGACCACAGGGAACCTTCACCGAGCAGGCCGCGATGCGGTTCGACGGTGAGCTCGTGCCCGCCGAGACCATCCCGCTCGCCATCGCCGCGCTGCGCAAGGGCGACACCGAGTTCGCGTGCGTGCCCATCGAGAACTCCGTCGAGGGGGCTGTTCCGGCCACGCTCGACGCCCTCGTGCGCGACGAGCCGGTCGTCGCGGTGGCCGAGACCGTGCTGGACGTCCGCTTCAGCGTCCTGGTCCGTCCCGGCACCCCGGAGATCCGCACGATCGCCTCGCACCCGCACGCGCTGGCCCAGGTCCGCGAGTGGATCGCGGCCGAGCTGCCCGGCGTCACCTCGATCGCCACCTCGTCGACCGCCGCGGCCGCCGCGGCCGTCGAGCGGGGCGAGTTCGACGCCGCCGTGACCGCGCCCGTGGCGGTGCACCACTACAAGCTGGACGAGTACGCCACGGACGTCCTCGACGTGCCCGACGCGCGCACGAGGTTCCTGCTGCTGCGCCGGCCGGGTTCGCTGCCCGAGCCGACCGGGGCCGACCGCACGAGCGTCGTCGTGACCACGCCGGACCGCGTGGGAGTGCTGTCCGAACTGCTCACGGAGCTCGCGCTGCGTGGCATCAATCTCACCGGTCTCGAATCGCGTCCCACGAAGGGCAAACTGGGGACGTACCGCTTCTACATCGACGTCGAGGGGCACATCGCAGAACCGAGGATCGGTGACGCGCTGGCCGCGCTGCACCGACACTCGCACGAGATCAGGTTCCTCGGGTCCTTCCCGAAGGCCGACCACGAGCCCTCCGAGGCTCGCAACGACGAGTTCGCCGCAGCCGCCTCCTGGGTCGATGCTGTCAGAAAGGGCGAGCGCGGGTGAGGTTGCTGCTGGTCAGGCACGGTGAGACGGCGTCGAACATCGAACGCAGGCTGGACACGGCCATGCCGGGCCCCCCGCTGACGGAGCTGGGGCACAAGCAGGCCCGTGAGCTGGCCGACCTGCTCGCGGGCGAGTCGGTCACCGCCGTCTACGCGAGCATCGGCCTGCGCGCCCAGCAGACCGCCGCCCCGACCGCCGAGCGCTTCGGCCTGCCCGTCCAGATCCTCGAGGGCATCCACGAGATCCAGGTCGGTGCCCTGGAAGGCCGCAACGACACCGAGGCGTACAAGACCTACCTCGACACCGTGATCCGGTGGGCAGAAGGTGCCTTGGACGTGTCGTTCCCCGGCGACGGCGAGACCGGGCAGCAGGTCCTGGACCGGTTCCTGGCCGCGATCGAGTCGATCCGCCAGGACGGCACGGTCGTCGTCGTGACCCACGGCGGCGCGGGCCGGATGGGCGCGCTGGCGCTGGCGTCGAACATCCCGGTGGAACTGGCCGAGAACCTGCTGCCGAACACCGGCGTCGTGGTCCTGGAGTCCGACGGCGACGGCTGGGTGTGCCGCTCGTGGGCGGGCGTGGAGATCTAACCGTCCAGGTCCAGCCACTCGCCGACCTTCAGCACGTGTGCGCGTGACCCGGCGTGTGCGCGGAAGTCGTTCTCCGGGTCGGCGACCTCGACGTAACCGGGCAGCTTCACCGGCTGCCCGGTCTCGTAGTGCATCGGCACGGCGTGCCCGGCGCCGAGGATCTTCGCCGCCGCCGCGGCTTGGAACGGGTCCATCGCCGCGGCCACGGGGCTCGGCGGCTGCAGGTGCGGCGCGTCGACCACCGCGCCGTTGGCCGGCAGGAACGCCACGTCGAACGGGCTGAAGCGGCGCGCGACCAGCCACCACCAGCCGTGGAACATCGTGTCGCCGCCGTGGAAGACCCGCTGCCCGTCCGCCTCGACCACCCAGTTGAGCTGCGGATCGCCCAGCCCGTCGATCGACGGCACCGCCGTGACCTCGAACGGTCCGATCTCGCGCTCGTCCCAGGTGGTCAGCGCCTGCGCTGCCAGGTCGTGCTCGACCAGCTCGCGCTCGCTCAGCAACGTCGCCACGTTGTCCACGTCGTCCCCGTACCCGCGCGCCGGCCGGAGGACCGGTGCTCCTGACGTGAGCACCTCCGCGAGCGCCGTCGCGTCGGTGTGGTCGCGGTGCAGGTGCGTGACCAGCGCGGCGCTCACCTCCCCGCCGGGCCGCGTGAGCCCGATGCCCGGTTGCCAGCCCGTGAACAGCGGCGACAGGTCCTGCACGTAGTCGATCACCAGCCGTTCTCCCCGTGCCTCGATCTCCACCCCGGCCCAGCCCAGTCGTCTCACTCGCATGGGCGAAACTTAGCGTACGATCGTTCTCCAAATCAATAGCGAACGCACGTACGCTAAGCTGTCTGCATGTCACCGCGACGCTCCGCGGCCGAGGCGCAGCTGACCCGAGGCCGGATCCTGCGCCGGGCCGCCGAGATCGCCTCGGAGGAAGGCCTCGAAGGCATCACCATCGGCCGTCTCGCCGAGGAGCTGGAGATGAGCAAGTCCGGGGTGCACAAGCACTTCGGCACCAAGGAGACCTTGCAGATCTCCACCCTGGACAAGGCGTTCGTCGACTTCTGGCACCGCGTGGTCGAACCCGCGCTGGCGGAGCCACCCGGCCTGCGCCGCCTGCGCGTGGTGTGCGCGAACTCCGTCGACTACCTCGCCGAGCCGTTGCTGCCCGGCGGCTGCCTGATGACCGCTGCTGTGAGCGAGTTCGACGGCCGGCCCGGCGCGGTCCGCGACGCGGTGGCCGAGGTGTGGTCGCGCTGGCAGGGGCAGCTGCGGTCGGACCTGGTCACGGCGGTGGCGTCCGGTGAGCTGCCGGCGCGGTTCGACGTCGAGCAGGCGCTGTTCGAGATCCTGGCGGCCGGGCTGGCGTTGAACGCGGCGATGCAGCTCCAGCACGACGAGGCGGCCGTGGGCAGGGCGCGCCGGGCGATCAGCCGAGCGCTGGATCAGACCTAACCCCAGCCCAGTTCGTGCAGTCGCGCGTCGTCCACCCCGAAGTGGTGCGCGATCTCGTGCACCACGGTGATGGTGACCTCCTCCACGACGTCCTCCTCGGTGTCGCAGATGTCGAGGATCGCCTCGCGGTAGATGAAGATGTGGTCGGGCAGCGTGCCGCCGTAGTCGGTGGAGCGCTCGGTCAGCGCGATGCCCTGGTAGAGGCCCAGCAGCGACGGCTCGTCCGGGTTGCGGTCCTCGACGAGCACCACGACGTTGCTCATCGCGTGCGTGAACTCCGGCGGGACCAGGTCCAGCGCCTCCTCGACCAGCTCCTCGAAGCGGGCCCTGGTCATCTCGACGGTCATCGGTTCTCGGACGTCGTCGTGGGGGCGCTCGAGGACGGCTTGTCGGGCTTGCCCGAGTCCGACGGCTTGCCGGACTCCGAGGGCGGCTGGCCCGACTCGGAGTGCAGCGGGGCGCCGGTCGGCTCGTCCTGCGGCCTGACCGAGGTGGTCTGCGGCGGGTTCGACGTGGTCAGCGGGGCGCCGTTGGGGTTGCGGACGCTGTCCTTCCACGCCACCAGGTTGTTGCCCTGGGGGACGGCGCCGATCTTGCAGTTGGCCTTGCGGGAGCCGACGGCCCAGCTCTCCTCCGCCCGCGTGTCCCACGTGAACAGCAGGTTCTTGGCCTTCAGGTCGGCACCGCCGGTGTAGTCGGTGGCGATCGCCGCGCACTTCTCCGACATCACGGCGTCCTGCTGCTCCGGCGCCAGGAACGGCCCCTCGGGGTGCTGCACGACGCCGATGATCTCGAACGCGTGCGGCTGGGCGCAGTCGATCGGGTCACCGACCGTGTTGTTCTCACCGAGCGCGACGCACACGCCGGGGTCGTACACGGCCGACTGGTCCTGCGTCTTCGCGCTGCCGTACGACGGCAGGGCGGCGCCGGAGGGTGCGGTGACCTGGAGGCCGCACCGCAACTGACGGTAACCGCTCGACCACCGGTGCTCGTCCGGGTTCAGGGTGCTGACGCCGTACTTGCCCTTCGGGTCGAGCTTGCCCGCCATGTAGGTGGTCGCGGCCTGGGCGCAGTTCTCCTGCGCGATCTTCTCCCAGGCCTCGGCGTTCGGAAACGGCGCTTCCTTCGGGTACGCGGCCGTGATGTCCGCCGTGCCGGTCACCTCGAACTTGTGCGCCGCCGAGCAGTCGACCTTCTGCGCGTCGGACAGATCGACCTTTTCCCAGTTCAGGCACTCGCCGGCGGCGGCCTGGTACGCGGCGTTGACCAGTTCGCGCTTGGTTCCGATCGGTCCGCCGGAGAGCACGGAGGTGAACGCGGAGAGCATCAGCAGGGCGAACGCGCCCACGAAAGCGCCGACCATCACAAGCCGCGTGTCGCGGATGTGACGAGATCGACTCAACCAACCGGCGCTCGGAGACATCTCATCCATGATGCCCGTGCCGTGTGAGACGGCTGTGCGCCGGGTTGGGTTCGAGTGTTGCTTTTAGGACACTCGTCACTGAATCGGCGGCATATGTGTCGTCTCGCTAGGTACCTTGCCCGCGGGAGTGGTGATGACTGACAACAACCTGCCAGAGCCCGGCCGGCCGACGCCGCAGTCGGGACCGCCGCAACAACCGCCGCCGTACCAGCAGGCGCCGGGGTCGAACCAGCCTGTTCCGCAGAAGCCCACCAAGGGCAAGGTGCGGCAGCAGCAGGCCGGCGTGACCCAGCCGCGCCAGCCGACGGTCGCCGAGCAGCGTGCCCGCGCCGCGGCGCTCAAAGCGCAGCAGGAGCAGTTCGCAGCCGAGTCCGCCGCCTTCGAGAAGAAGCGCAAGACCCGCAAGCGCCTGCTCATCGGTGGCGGTGTCACCGTGGGCGTGATCGCGCTGGTCGCGATCTGGTACGCGGCGGCGAGCCCGAAGAACGTCACGGCGCAGTGCACCGACTCGAACAACGTGATCGTCGACGACGACTACTGCGACGAGTCGTACTACCGCGGCCACGGCGGGTACTCGAGCGGCGGCTTCATCTACATCGGCGGCTCGTCGTACCGCTACAACTACGGCGCGTCCGGCTCTGTCGGGCAGAAGGCCGTCGGCGGCAGCTACACGATCCCCAAGGGTGCGAACGTCACGACCAAGTCGGGCACGTCGGTGCAACGCGGCGGCTTCGGCGTCAGCAGCGGCTCGAAGAGCAGCGGAGGCTGAGCGCAGTTGCGTCGTGACACCTCACCGCCGCGGCCGAACTGGCAGCGGACGGTCTCCGACCAGGGACTGGTGTTCGGTCTGCCCGCGAAGTACGCGAACGGCGCCGACCGGCCGTACTGGGACGAGTCCGTGCACTACGTGTTCGAGATGAGCGAGATCCTCTCGCTCGAAGCGGACGTCGAGCTCCTCCACTCCATGTGCCTCGATGCCGTGGACAACGTCGTGCTCACCGAGCGCTACCGGGACTTCGGCATCCCCGAGTGGGTGTGGCCGCACATCGCCGAGTCGTGGCGGCGCCGCGACCCGCACGTCTACGGCCGCTTCGACCTGCGCTACGACGGGTCCGGCCCGGCCAAGCTGCTCGAGTACAACGCGGACACCCCCACGTCGCTGCTGGAGGCCGCCTACATCCAGTGGTACTGGAAGACCGACGTCTTCCCGGACGACGACCAGTGGAACTCGCTGCACGAACGCCTGGTCGAGCGCTGGACCGAGATCGGCGCCAAGCTCCCGTCCAGCGAGCTGCACTTCAGCTGGTCGAGCGCCGACCCGTCCGGCGAGGACCACCTCACGATCGCCTGCCTGCAGGAGACGGCCGCCGAGGCCGGCCTGAACACGGTCGGCATCGCGATGGAGGACATCGGCTGGGACACGCTGCTCAACCGGTTCGTCGACCTCGAAGAGGCCCCGATGGGCACGGTGTTCAAGCTCTACCCGTGGGAGTGGGTGGTCGAGGAGCAGTTCGGCCGCAACGCCGTCGAGTCGCTGCCCAGCACGCTGTGGGTCGAGCCGCTGTGGAAGATGCTGCTCTCCAACAAGGCGCTGCTCGCGATCCTGTGGGAGATGCACCCCGGCCACCCCAACCTGCTCCCGGCCTACCTGAACGACCCCGGCATGCTCACCGAGTACGTGCGCAAGCCGCTGCTCGGCCGTGAGGGGGCGAACATCCAGATCGTCGCCCCGGGCTACGAGACGCAGACCGGCGGCGTGTACGGCAAAGAGGGTTTCGTCTACCAGCTGTTCGATCCGCTTCCGGACTTCGACGGCTACCGCCCCGCGTTGGGAGCCTGGGTCGTCGGCGACACGTCGGCAGGCCTCGGCATCCGGGAAACAGTCGGTCTCGTGACCGACGATGGCGCGGCGTTCGTGCCGCATCGAATTGTCGAGTAAGACTCCGAAAGGGAAACAGCACATGTACGAGCTCGCGTTGGAGCCCGGCTTCGGCTCGGCGATCGGCCGGGGCATCGGCGCGATCGCGCTGTACGCCGTCGTCGGTCTGGTCCTCATGGTGTTCGGCTTCTACGCGATCGACTGGACGACGCCGGGCAAGCTGTCGATCCTGGTCCGCAACGGCGCGCCCAACGCCGTGATCGTGACCGCCTCCGGTCTCGTCTCGATGGCGTTCATCGTGGTCGTCGCCATTCTCAGCGCTGTCGGGAAGCTCGATGAAGGGCTGCTGACTTCGCTGATCTACGGCGTCGTCGGCATCATCGTGCAGGTGGCGGCTGTGCGGCTGCTGGAGTGGGTGACCCGGCTGGACATCGGGTCGATCATCGAGTCTGACCGGTTCGCGCCTGCGTCCGTCGTTGTGGCGGCTGCTCACATGGCGCTCGGGCTTGTGGTGGCGTTCGCGATCTACTAGATCGTCCCGGTCGAGGGGACCCGGTGCTCAGGCGCCGGGTCCTCTTGCGTGACAGGGGGTGGCGGCGGGCAGCTCACCCCGGCGGAACGCGGCGGGCGGGACGCCCATGAGCCTGCGGAACTCGCCGGTCAGGTGTGCCTGGTCGTAGAAGCCGGCGTCGGCCGCCAGCTCGGCCAGCGGACGGTCCTGGGCGAGCACGGTCCGCATCCGGTCGATCCGGGCGAAGTGCTTGGGCGACACGCCGACGCCGTCGAGGAAGAGCCCGCGCAGGTGGCGCTCGCTGACGTTGAGCCGTCGCGCGGCCGCCGCCACGCCCTCGTGACCGCCGGCCAGCACCGTGACGGCTTCGCGCAGGAGCTCGTCCCGCCGGGGGTCACCCCGCCCGCCCCGGAACCCCTCGAAGGGCAGCACCCGGTCGACGAGCTCGTGGGCGGGACGGCCGAGCAGGCTCCGGGCCCGACCGGTGTGGATCCTGGCCCGGACGCACCACGGGCCCACCTCGCCCACGTGGTAGCGGGCCCGCGTGCGCGGCCCCATGACCACGAGCTCACTGCCGCGACCGGGCACCACGCGCAGGACCAGCGTGGTGGCGTGATCGGGTTCGTCGAGCACCGTGAGCCCGTCCTCGACGACTGCGGCGACGCCGATCTCAGAGATCCACGCCCGCAAGCTCGCGGGCACCTCGACGGTGCGCTCGTCCACCCCCATGCCGCCACAGTAGACACGCCCGTCGCGCCGGTGCTGTGCCGAAACTTCCAAGCCGCGGGGCCGGTCGCGGTGGCAGCGTCGCCCCCATGATCCTGATCACCGGTGCCACCGGAACCGTCGGAAGCCACCTGGCCCGCCGGTTGACCGCCCGCGGCGAGGCGGTCCGCGCCATGTCCCGCAACCCCGGCGCCGACCTCTTCCCCGCCGACTTCGACGACCCCTCCTCGCTGGCGGCGGCGGTGACGGGCGTGCGGGCGGTCTTCCTGCTCACCGCGCCCGCTTCCCCCACCTCGCGCCACGACTTGGCGATGCTCGAAGCCGCGAGGTCGGCGGGCGTGACCACCGTCGTGAAGCTGTCCGCGATCGGCACCGGCGAGACGTTCGGCGACCGGGTCGTCGGCGCCTGGCACCAGGAGGCCGAGCAGGCGGTGCGGTCCAGCGGCCTGAGCTGGACGGTGCTCCGCCCCTCCAGCTTCGCCTCGAACGTCCTGCGGTTCGCGAACCCCGTCCACAACACGACCGGCACAGCGACCCAGGGCGTCGTCGACCCGCGCGACGTGGCCGCCGTGGCGGCGGAGGTGCTGACCACGCGGGGCCACGCCGGCCGGACGTACACCCTGACGGGTCCGGATCTGCTGAGCCTCCCCGACCAGGCCGCCGTCCTGGAGTCGGTCCTGGAACGTCCCGTCACCACGGTGGACGTCCCCCTCGACGTCGTGCGGGAGCAGATGCTGCGCCACGGCACGCCGGAGGCGGCCGTGGATGCCGCCGTCACCGGCATGGCCTGGGCCAGGGCCGGGCACAACGCCGTCCTGACCGAGGACGTGCCGCGCATCCTGGGGCGCCCCGCCACCACGTTCGCGACCTGGGTCCGCGACCACCGGGACGCGTTCGGGCCTACGAGGACCGTTTCGCGCTGAACGCCCGCCACAGGCGGGCCACGAGCGCGACAGCCGCCACCCAGTTCTCCCGATCATCCACAACACACCCCCACCGTTCCAACGGTGTCACGCCCTCATCCGTTGAACAGCGCGAACCGGATATCCGCGTGAAGCGCGACAGCGGTGGGGACTACCCTTCTCCAGGTGATTGACCTCAAGGTGTTGCGCGAGAACCCGGAGATCGTGCGCGCTTCGCAGCGTGCCCGTGGCGAGGACGAGGGCGTCGTCGACTCCCTGCTGTCCGCTGACGAGCGCCGGCGCGGCGCCATCTCCCGTGCGGACACCCTGCGTGCCGAGCAGAAGGTGCTCGGCAAGGAGGTCGGCAAGGCCAAGGGTGACGAGAAGACCGCTCTGCTCGTCAAGGCCAAGGACCTGGCCGCCGAGGTCAAGGCCGCCGAGGCCGAGCAGCACGCCACCTCGGACGAGGTCAACTCGTTGCTGACCAGGATTCCCAACCTGGTGCACCCGGACGCGCCCGTCGGTGGTGAGGACGACTTCCGCGTCGTCAAGCACGTCGGTGAGCCGCGCGAGTTCGACTTCGAGCCGTTGGACCACCTCGACCTCGGCACCCGGCTCGGTGCCATCGACATGGAGCGCGGCGCCAAGGTCGGCGGGTCGCGGTTCTACTTCCTCAAGGGTGTCGGTGCCCAGCTCGAGCTCGCGCTGCTCAACATGGCGGCTGCTCAGGCCACGGCCAGCGGGTTCGAGCTGATGATCACGCCCACGCTCGTGCGGCCGGAGATCATGGCCGGGACCGGGTTCCTGGGTGCGCACTCCAGCGAGATCTACCACCTGCCCGCTGACGACCTGTACCTCGTCGGCACGTCGGAGGTGCCGCTCGCCGGGTACCACGCGGACGAGATCCTCGACGGGGAACGGCGCTACGCGGGCTGGTCGTCGTGCTACCGGCGCGAGGCCGGGTCGTACGGCAAGGACACCCGCGGCATCATCCGGGTGCACCAGTTCAACCAGGTCGAGATGTTCTCCTACGTCAGGCCCGAGGACGCCGAGGCCGAGCACGCCAAGCTGCTGGCGTGGGAAGAGGAGATGCTGGCCAAGATCGAGGTGCCCTACCGGGTCATCGACACGGCCGCCGGCGACCTCGGCACGTCGGCCGCGCGCAAGTTCGACTGCGAGGCGTGGATCCCCACCCAGCAGGCCTACCGCGAGCTGACGTCGACCTCGAACTGCACCACGTTCCAGGCCCGCCGGCTCAACGTCCGCGACCGGGACGAGCACGGCAAGCCGCAGATCGCCGCCACGCTCAACGGCACCCTGGCCACCACCCGCTGGATCGCCGCGATCCTGGAGAACCACCAGCAGGCCGACGGCTCGGTCGTCGTCCCGGAGGCGCTCCGGCCGTTACTGGGCGGCCTGGACGTGCTCAAGCCCGCCTGAGGG
>NZ_DATLEC010000180.1:0-24243 GCF_035525475.1 Lentzea sp.
CGCCGATCTACGGTTCGCTCATCTTCAACTGCGAACAGCTGGGCCCGGTGACCGACCCCGGCGAGTGCTACTACTTCGCCGGCAACACGTGACGAGCCTGAAGTGACAACGCCGGACCCGCCTGAAAACGGGTCCGGCGCACATTTCAGCCCAGCAACGAGATGTTCTGTCCCCGCCGTCAGGAGCGGTCGGCGGGAGTGAAGGCGGGGTAGTCCGTGTAGCCCTCGACGTGACCGCCGTAGTAGGTGGCGCGGTCGCTCTCGGCCAGCGGGTGCCCGTTGGCGAACCGTTCGACCAGGTCCGGGTTCGCGATGAAGGGAGCACCGAAGGAGACGGCGTCGACGATCCCGTGGTCCAGGACCTCGTTGGCCAGGGTCTGGGTGAAGCCGAGGTTGGCGATGATGTTGCCCCGGTAGTGGGCGCGGAAGCGGGCGAAGTGGCTGACGCGTTCCTCTGTCGTGCCGGGTGAGCCCACGAGGTGGACGTAGGCGAGGTCGTTGTCGTTGAGCCTGGTGAGCAGCAGGTCGTAGTCGGCGAGCGTTTCCTCGTCCCCGGTGAACGCGGTTCCGCTGGTCCAGTGTGGAGAGAGCTTCACCCCGACGTGATCGCTGCCCCACACGTCGCTCACGGCGTCCAGCAGGAACCGGGCCCGCTTCTCGCTGCTGCCGCCGTAGGCGTCGGTGCGCTGGTTGAGGCGGGGGTTGAGGAACTGGGGAATCAGGTGCGCGCCCTGGGCGTGGACCTCCAGGCCGTCGAAACCGGCGCGACGGGCGTTCTCGGCGGCCTGGCGGTAGGCGCTGATGGTGCCGGCGATCTCGGTGGCGGTGAACGCTCGCGGGGTCACGGTGTCCTTCGGTCCTTCAGGGGTGAAGGACTGCTCGCCGGGGTTGACCGCGGACGGGCCCGCGGGCAGGCGGCCGCCGAGGTGGTCGGGGTGGGAGATCGCGCCGAGGTGGCCGAGCTGGGAGATGATCCGCCCGCCCGCTCGGTGGACGGCGTCGGTCACCCTCCTCCAGCCGGTGGTCTGTTCCTCGCTGTAGATGCCGGGGACGTCGATGAAGCCGATCGCGTCGGTGTTGACCCAGGTTCCCTCGGTGATGATCACGCCGGCACCCGCGCGCTGCGCGTAGTAGGTGGCGTGCAGGTCGGTGGGGGCCAGGTCCGCGTTGTCGGCGCGGGCCCTGGTCATCGGGGCCATGATCACGCGGTTGGGCAGGTCGAGCGCGCCGAGGCGGACCGGCCTCAGCAGGGGCTGGTCGGTGGAGGTTCGCAGCTGGCTGGTCATGAGGATCTTCCTTGTCTGGAACGACGGTGGGCGGGAGCCCTGTTCAGTCCTGCTTGAGGACGTGGAGGGCCGAGAGCGGGCCGCCGAGCTGCATGAGGCGTCCGCCCTCGCGCAGTGGGCCGAGGTCTACGGGAGCGAACCCGAAACTCGTGGTCAGCTCGATGACGGTGGTCTTGGCATCGGCGTCGTCACCGGCCAGGAACAGCACCTGGCGTCCGGCGTCATGACGCGGATCGGCGGCGATGTACTGGCCGTAGAGGCTGTTGAACGCCTTCACCACGCGGGCACCCGGCAGCAGTGAGGCGACGTACTCGCTGCCGGTCAGCGGGCCGAGGTCGGCGATCTCGGCGTGCGGGGGCGGGGACGCGAACTGGTTGGTGGTGTCGATGACGACGCGCCCGTCGAACGGCGGGAGTCCGGCCACCGCGTCCGGCACCTGGGGCCAGCCCACCGCGAGCAGGACGAGCTCCGCCGAGGCCGCTTCCTCGCGCGTCCCGGCGGTGACGTGCGGTCCGAGTCGCTCGGCGAGGGCGGTCAACGAGGCGGGGCCGCGGCTGTTGCTCAGCACGACCTGATGGCCCTGACGCGCCGCGTGCCGGGCGATGGCCTGGGCGACGTTCCCTGCGCCGATGGAACCGATCTTCATGGTGATGTCCTTCGGGGTTCAGGAGGTTGGACTGGTGAGCAGGACGGTTCCGCTCTTGCCAGGGCGGCGGACGTGGTCGATGGCGTCCGCGAAGTCGGCGAGGTCGTAGGCGCCGGCGACCTCGAACAGTTCCGGGGAGGTCTCGGTCAGGCTGATGGCGAAGGCGACGTCCTCGGCCCGCTCCGCGGGTGTGCGGGTCAGCCATCGGCCCACCGACACGCCTCGCACCGTCAGTTCTCGCGGAACCAGCGCCAGCGACTCCAGCGGGGTGCTCCCGGAACCGAGGGCGCCGTAGGAGATCAGCGTGCCGCCGTCGGCCAGCAGCGCGGCCAGTTCGCCGGTGAGTGATCCACCGACCGCGTCGAGGACGACCCGTGCGCCTCGGCCGCCGACCGCGTCCCGAACCTGAGCGCGCCAGTCCGCGTCGCCGGTCGAGATCGCCGGCAGTCCGGGGAAGCGTCGCCGCAACTCCCGCGCTCCCGCGGCGCCGCGGACCAGGTTGACCAACGGGAAGCCGTGCCGCAGCGCGGCGGCGCTGACGAGCTTCCCGATCGACGAACCGGCGGCCGTCTGGAGGACCGGTCCCGCCTGGCCTTTCCGGGAGTCCTCGACCGCCCGCAGCAAGGTGAGCAACGTGATCGGGTTGACCAGCAGCACTGCCGCTGTCTCCGCGCTGATCCGCTCGGGCACGGGCACGACCAGTTCGGCGGGCACCGTGACGAGCTCGCTCCAGGCGCCCGGTACCGGGAAGAACGCCACGCGCTGACCGGACACCAGTCCCGGCACGCCCTCACCGACCGCCTCGACGACTCCCGTCCCCTCCAGACCAGGTACCTGCGGCGTGGCGAACTCCTGCTGCGGCACACCCGGAAAGCCCTCCACGCCGGCCAGGTCGCCCGGGTGGATCGGCCGGGCCAGTACCCGCACCAGCACCTGCCCGGCGGCGGGTGCCGCCGGTGCCGGCCGCTCCTCCAGGCGCAGTACCTGCGCGGCGTGTCCCTGCTGGTCGTAGCTGATGGTGCGCATGCGCCCTCCCCAGTTAATGATGACGGTCATCATCGTAAGACGCTGTTATGATGAGAGCCATCATTGAAATAGTCAAGAGCTGGGGAGCCGGCCATGCCGCGGATCACCAAGGAAGACAAAGTCCGCAACCGGCAGAACATCGTCGACGCCGCAGGCCGGATGTTCCGCTCCCAGGGCATCGACGCGGTCGGCATCGCGGAGCTCATGAAGGAAGCGGGCCTGACCCACGGCGGCTTCTACAACCACTTCGCGTCCAAGAACGACCTGGCCGTGGAGGTGTGCGGTACGTCGTTCGCCGCATCGCTCGGGGTCCTTGCGCAGGAGATCGAAGACGGTGACGGCGAGGCCGGCTCCCCGTTGGAGCGGGTCGTCGCCCGATATCTGTCCATCGCCCACCGGGACTCGGAGGACGGCGGCTGCCCCTCCAGCTCCCTGGTCACCGATGCCGGGCGGCAAAGCGAAACGGTGCAACGCGCGTACGCCGAGGGCGTCGAGGGGTACCTCGCCGGCTTCACCGCCGAGTTCCTGCGCGAAGCCGAGGCGAAGGGGCAGACGCCCGACCCGGACCAGGCCCGCCGCAGGGCCATGCGCCTGCTCGGCGAACTGGTCGGAACGATGATGCTCGCCCGCGCGGTGCGCCACGTCCAGCCATCGCTGTCCGACGAGATCCTGCAAGCCGGCCGCGACCACGCCCTCGACTGAAGTGACGTGACAGCGCCATCGCCGATGAGGCAGAGCTGTCACTCGGAGCCGAGGCGGAGGAAGCTCATCGGGACTTCGACCTGATCTGCAGTGCGAGCAGGAAGGATCTCCATGGGGATCTCACTCACCGCCACCGACGTTCTCCCCCGGGACGCGGCGGACGCCACACTTGTCGCGAGGGTCTTCGACCCGTCCGCAGGCGGTCCTTCGGTCGTGACGATCCGCGGCGAGGAGGTCGTCGACCTGTCTCGGCTGACACCGACCGTGTCGTCACTGCTCGAGCGGCCGGACGCGCTGGAGATCGTCAAGAACCACTCGGGCGGCACGTCGTGGTCGCTCACGGAGGTTCTGGCCGCTTCAACGAACCCGACCGGTGCTGTGCCCCGGTTCCTGGCACCGGTCGACCTGCAGGTGCTCAAGGCCGCCGGCGTGACGTTCGTCCGCAGCATGCTCGAGCGGGTCATCGAGGAGCGCGCCGACGGGGATCCCGCGCGGGCCGAGGAAGTTCGCGCGAAGGTGGGCGCGATCGTCCAGGGCCACATCTCCCACCTGAAGCCGGGGTCCGCGGAGGCCGCGGAGGTGAAGAGGGTTCTTCAGGCCGAGGGTCTGTGGTCGCAGTACCTGGAGGTCGGCATCGGCCCGGACCCCGAGATCTTCACCAAGGCCCCGGTGCTCTCGGCGGTGGGGCCGGGAGCCGACATCGGCGTTCTCGCCCGCTCGGCCTGGAACAACCCCGAGCCCGAACTGGTCCTGGTGGTGAACTCGCGCGGAAACCCGGTCGGCGCGACGCTCGGCAACGACGTCAACCTGCGCGACTTCGAGGGCCGCAGCGCTCTCCTGCTCACCGAGGCGAAGGACAACAACGCCTCCTGCGCCATCGGACCGTTCCTCCGGCTGTTCGACGACGGGTTCACCCTGGCGGACGCCAAAGCCACCGAGATCGCCTTGGACATCACCGGCCCCGACGGTTTCGAGCTGCACGGCGTGAACCCGGTCTCCGAGATCAGCCGGGAGCTCGAGGACCTCGTGTCCCACGCCTTCGGCGCCCACCACCGCTATCCCGACGGCTTCGCGCTGTTCACCGGCACGATGTTCGCTCCGACCGAGGACCGGGACCAGCCCGGCGAAGGGTTCACCCACAAGGTCGGGGACGTCGTCCGCATCTCCTCGCCCCGGTTGGGCGCGTTGACGAACGTCGTGAACACGGCCGAGGACGCGGAAGACTGGACGTTCGGCATCACCGCGCTGATGGAGAACCTCGCCGCCCGCGGTCTGCTGGGCTCACACAGCCCCAGGTGACGCCGGGCCGCTTGATCAACGGCTGAGGGACCACTCGTCCACGGGTGTGAGGGGCACCGGCGGTGGCCGCTCCACCGTGGTCGTCAGCTCGATCCGCCGCCCCTCCTCCGCCGCCCGGAGCACGGCGGTCATCGTCTCGAGCACGTGCAGCGCGAGCTCACCGCCGGCGCGCGGGGCCCGCTGCCCGCCGGCGGTGACGAGGTCGAGGAGGCCGATTCCCCGCCCTGCGCCCGTGTAGCCCGCGCTGGGGGGAAGGGTCTGCCATCCGGTGCCGCCGAGCGGGAAGAGGCGGGTCTCGCCGTCGAAGTGGTTCGGGTCCGGGACCGCGAGCGTGCCGGTCTCGCCGTGCACCTCGATCGGCGCGGCTGTGGTGGCCACCCCGTCGAAACTGGTCGTGATGGTGGAGAGCGCGCCGTTGGCGTGTTCGAACACGCCGGAGACGTGGCTGTCGACCTCGACCGGGATTCGGTGGCCCATCCGCGCGCCGGAGCCGATGACGCGCTCGGTGCGCAGGCGACTCGCTGCGCCGAGCACCGTGCGCACCGGGCCGAGCAGGTGGATCAGTGCGGTGATGTAGTACGGCCCCATGTCCAGCAACGGACCGCCGCCCGCGGTGTAGTAGAAGTCGGGGTTGGGGTGCCAGCGTTCGTGCCCCGGCGTGACCATCACGGCCGATGCGGAGAGCGGGCGTCCGATGAGCCCGCTGTCGATCGCCGCCCGCGCGGTCTGCGTCCCCGTGCCCAGAACGGTGTCCGGTGCGCACCCGACCAGGACACCGGCCGCGGCAGCACGGTCGATGATCTCTCGGCCGTCCGGGAAGGTGGCGGCGAGCGGTTTCTCGCCGAAGACGTTCTTGCCGGCGTCGATCGCGCGGAACGCGATCTCGGCATGGGCCGCGGGAACGGTCAGGTTGAGCACCGTGTCGACGTCCGTCCCGCCGAGCAGGCGCTCGACGCTGACCGCCTCGGTGCCCGGGAGCTCGGCTGCGACCGCGGCCGAGCGGGTGGCGTCGAGGTCGGCGACCGCGGTGACGCGCACCGCGGGGTGGTTGCCGAGCGTGTCCAGGTAGGCGCGGGAGATGAACCCGAGACCTACGATGCCGACGCGGTGCGGGTCGCCCACGACATCCCCCTCGTGATGATGGTGCGGACGCTGGGGTGCTCCAGCACGTCCAGGCTGTGCCCCGGCGTCGTCACCACGATCCTCCCGGCGCCCCACAGGCGGGTCCAGATCGCCGGGGAGGTGACCGGCCGGTGCCACGGGTGCCACGGCCGGACCGGGTGGGTCGTGGTGGCCAGTACGTCGACCAGGTCGTCGTGGAGCACCCAGTACTGCTCGGTGACCAGCTCGAAGTCCTCGACGCCCGCGGTGATCGGGTGCTCCCGGCCGAGCGCGGTGATGGTCACCGTGTGCGGCAGGAAGTTGTCCTCCTGGCCGCCCTGGCGCTCGCACGGCTCCTTGCCGGGGTGCGTGGCGAACTGGCCGCCCACCAGCTGCAGGTAGTCCGCCGACGCGCGGAACGAGTCCACGATGCCACCGTGCCAGCCGGTGAAACCGGTGCCGGCCTCGACCGCCGCCCGCAGCCCGGCCAACTCCTCGGTGGTGATCCGCGACATCGACACGCACTGCACGACCAGGTCGGTGGACGCCATCTCGGCGGCGTCGGCGTACACCTCGGTCGACTCCTCGACCCGCACGGAATAGCCGCCGTGCTCCAGGAAGGGGATGAACAACTCGGTGGCCTCCACCGGCTGGTGGCCTTCCCACCCACCGCGGACCACCAGCGCCTTCGGCCGTGCCACGCCCACCCCCTGGGAACCGCTTACCACGCATCGGTCTCGGAACATCTTGATCGGCACGCCAACTGCAGATTGCCGCGCACGTCACCGTCGGTCAAGTACGAGTTCGCAAGGTCCTACTGCCACCGTCCGTTTCTGAAGTGCTCGCGGCGAGTCGGGGTGAAGGGCGTTCCGCGTGGCCGTCCACCAGGACGGCGTGGTAGCGGAAGAGCGGGCGTGAAATCGGCTCGCGGTCGGCGAGAGACGTGAGCCTCGCCTCCGCTGTCGAACGCTTCGACGGTTCGGAAGACAGCGGTGGACGATCGACGGGACGTCCGCAATCCTTGCTGTGGGAACCGTTCTGTCCGATGCGGGTGACAGCAGTGATCGCGGCGACCGGCTGCGCCGGCGCGACTGATCTAGTGATTGGACATCTCATGACAGTGATCACGGCACCTGACCGTCATCACCCGGGACCGTCACGGAAGACCCGGTCGTCGCGTCGACCGCTGATCGCTGTTGCGGTGGCCGTGCTCACCGCGTCGCTGAACCTGGTCGTCACCACACCCCCGGCCGATGCCGCCACGAGCCAGTTCCGCGGCATGAACTGGGCCGTGCTGGGCGACAACTTCAGCACCACCGCGCTCGTCGTGCAGGGCCTGAGCAAGTCCGACAGCAACGCGACCGTGCGGGCCAAGGCCAACGCCCTCTACGACGACATGGCCTCCACCCTGGGGGTCAACACCGTCCGGTTGCCCGTCAACACCCACACCGTGGCCGACACGACCTGGTGGAACGCCTACCGGGGCGCCATCGACGCCGCCACCGAACGCGGGTTCAAGGTCGTCCTCGCCTACTGGGAGGACGGCGCCGCATCCAACGGCAGGATCACGAACATGGCCGCGTGGAACACTATGTGGTCCAGCGTGACCAACACCTACGGCTCGAACGGCAACGTCTACTTCGAGCCGATGAACGAGCCGGTCGGCTACAGCTCGGCGGAATGGCGCGACGTCGCCGCGAACTGGCTCAGCTACCACACCTCCGCGGTGCCTTCGCGGGTGCTCATCGGCGGCATCGGCTTCAGCCAGGACCTGCGGGACGTCTGCAACGACAGCCGCTTCAACTCGACGCTGTTCTCCTTCCACCACTACGCCTTCTTCTACGGCGCGATGACGTACGACCAGTTCCGCAGCCACATCCAGACGCGGCTGGGCAACTGCGCCTCCCGCGCGGTCGCCACCGAGTTCGGCGCGCCGATGTCCACCGGTCTCGACTACGGCGACGCGAACAGCAGCAACAACTTCGTCCGCCACATCCGCGCCATGGCCCAGGTCATGCGCGACAACAGGATGGGTGGCACCTACTGGCCGGCCATCGGCGGCAAGCCGGGGAACATCGGCTACGACCACTACTCGATGTACTCCCTGAGCGGCAGCGGCACCGACCTCACCCTGACTCTCCGCAACACTTCCGGCGCCGACCGGCTCCGGTACGCCTGGGGCGACGGCACGAACCCGCCCGTGGAGACGTTCTACCGGATCACCGCGCGCCACAGCGGCAAGGCCATGGACGTCCAGCAGCCGAACACCGACAACAGCGCGCGCGTCGGCCAGTACACCTACAACGGCAACGCCTGGCAGCAATGGCAGTTCCAGGACGCCGGCAGCGGCTACTGGCGCATCATCAGCAGGCACAGCGGCAAATGCCTCGACGTCACGAGCGCATCCACCAGCGACGGCGCCGAACTCGTCCAGTACACCTGCGGCAGCGGCACCAACCAGCAGTTCCAGATGGTCGTCAACGGCAGCTACTTCCAGCTCCGGGCACGACACAGCAACAAGTGCGTCGACGTGCCGGCCGCTTCCACTGTGGACGGTGCGATCCTCAAGCAGTACACGTGCAACACCGGCACGAACCAGCAGTGGTCACGCACGCCCGTCTAACGGTCGTGCCCGCGCTCGCCGGCACGAAGGACCACGACCCCGTCCTGGTTCAGCGGCTCAGTCGTCGAACTGCAGCCCGCTCAGCCGGAGGAAACCACGCGGTGTGCGTGGGGCGGCGCTGGTCAGGTCGAGCCGGAGCCGGGACGTGGTCACCGGAGCGAAAGTGATCGACGTGGGCTCGTCGGACCTGTCGGCCCAGGTGATCCGGATGTCCTGAACCGGGACGAAAGCTCTGCCGTCCCACCGGCTCACCGTGATCGCCGAGGGGCGGGAATGGGCGCTGTCGGTGGTGAAGAAGGCGCGAACGGTGGAGCAGCGCCGCTCGTCGTGCCAGTCGACCGACACCCAGGCCGTCTCGTGGGCCGAGCTGATCTCGGGCAGCAGCGCGGTGGCCTCCTGCCGGAAGTAGGTCGACCAGCCGGTGGCGGGATCGCCGTCCAGCATCGTCGAGGGGACGGCGGTCGCCGTTCCGGAGAAGCTCGCGTCCGCGTGGGGACCAGCCTGCGCCGCCGCGAGCAGTGGCGAGATCGGTTCGGGGTGATTAGCTGCGTCGTGACAAGTACGGCCTGCGGCGACCACGGTTGCCGTGCCGGTGCGCAGGCCGTCCGAAATCGCACGGATGCGGATCCGCCCGGAGCGGCCGGTGGCACGCACGATCGCGAGCGCGAGCCCGTTGAACGCGGTGCGCGCGGTGGACTGGTAGTTCTCGCTGCTCTCCTGCCTGCCGTTGTCCAGTCCGGCGAGCCGGCCGCCATCGACTTCGAACCGGATGAGGTGACAAGCGTCGGGCACGGTCACGCCCCGTGCGTCGACCACTCGGGCGCTGACGAAGCACAGTGACCGGCCGTCGGCGTCGATCCGGCTCCGGTCGGCGTCGAGCAGGACGGCGACGGGCGCACCGGCGGTGCGCACCGAGTCGCGGGCGACCTCGGTGGCACCGCGGCGGGCGATCGCGACCAGCTCACCGGGCTGGAACGGCACCGTCCAGCTCAGGTGCAGGTGACCCGCGCTGCCGTTGGGGCTGGTGTAGCTGCCGGGGAACGGTCCGCCGACGACGGTCCGGTCGTCACCGGTCGGTTCGGTCGTCTCCAGGTAGGACTCGCCGTGGACCGTGGTCTTGCGGTCGAACCGGCGTGTGCCGAGAGACCTGCCGTCGAGCATCAGCTCGACCGTGTCGACGTTGCTGTAAGCCCGGACGGTGACCGGAGCGCCCGGCCGGTGTGTCGTCCAGTCGACAGGCAGCAGGTGCACCACGGGCTCGGTGGTCCACTGGGAGCGGAACAGGTGGTAGAGGTCCTTGGGGAAGCCCGCCGTGTCGACGGCCCCGAAGAACGACGACTTCACCGGGAAGTCGTCCCAGAACGGGGTCGGCTCGCCGAGGTAGTCGATCCCGGTCCACAGGAACTGACCGGCGAAGAACCGCCGGTCGCGATCCTTCTTCAGCGCGTACTCGCCGCTCATGGTCCACGACGCCAGGTTGTTGTCGTAGGACGACATGCCGCGGCGGCCCGGTGTGAAGTCCTGACCCGTGTTCAGCAGGTCCGGGCGGTCGTAGACGCCGCGGGTCATCGTCGACGAGGCCGACTCCGACTCGTAGAAGAACTTGTCCGGGTACTTCGCGTGCAGCGCGTCGACCGCGCCGGCGGTGTTGTAGTTGAGCCCCATGCCGTCGAGGAGCCGCAGGATGCGGTCGTTGGGTGAACCGTCCGCCGGCACCGTCCGATACCGGTCGGAGCCCATCGTGACCGGCCGGGTCGTGTCCACCGACCGCACGTGCGCGATGAGCTGCTCGGTGATCCGCACACCCGCCTCGGTGCCCATGTCCGACACCTCGTTGCCGATCGACCACAGCACGACCGCCGGCGAGTTCTTCGCCGCGTGCACCATTTCCTTGATGTCGGACTCGCTGAACTGGTCGAAGAACCGGCCGTAGTCGTACTTGTTCTTCGGCGAGCGCCAGCAGTCGAACGCCTCGACGATCATCATGATGCCGAGTTCCTCGCAGAGTTCGACCACCTCGGGCGCGGGAGGGTTGTGCGAGGTGCGCAGCGCGTTGACGCCCATGGACAGCATCAGCCGCAACTGCCGTTCGGCGGCATCGCGGTGAAATGCCGCTCCCAGGGCGCCCAGGTCGTGGTGCAGGTTGACGCCGCGCAGCTTGACGCGCTCACCGTTGAGCGAGAAGCCGTCGGCCGGGTGGAAGGAGAACCAGCGCAGGCCGGACCGGGTGGTGGTCGTGTCGACGGTCCGCCCGCCGACCTCCAGCCGGGTCTCCACGGAGTACAGGTACGGGTCGCTCGTCGACCACAACCGCGGGTCGGGCACCCGCAGCTCCAGCGTCGTGGTGAGTGGTGCGCCGTCCAGAGCGGCCGGGGCGCTGCGAGTGGCGACCCGCCGCCCCCGCGCGTCCCTGATCGTCACGACGACACGGGCCTGCTCGGCTCGTGCCTCGCTGACGGCGGTGACCGCCACGCGCACGGTGGCCACGCCACCGCGTCCTTCACGGTGCAACTCGGGCGTGGTCACGAAAACCCCGTGCCGCACGACGTGAACCGGGTCGGTCACCACCAGCCGCACCGAGCGGTGGATGCCGCTGCCCGAGTACCAGCGGCTGCTCGGCACCTGGTTGCGGGCTCTCACAGAGATCACGTTCGGCGTCTTGCCGTCGGTGTGCACCATCCCCGTGAGGTCCACGGCGAAACCGGTGTAGCCGTAAGGGTGATGAGCGACCTCACGACCGCCGAAGTAGACCCGCGCGTCCATGTAGACGCCGTCGAACTCGACAGCTACCTGTTTGCCCGTCACCGAACTCGGCAACGTGAAGGTCTTGCGGTACCAGCCCGTCCCACCGGGCAGGAACCCGCTGCCCGCCGTCGTGTGCGGACCGGCGACAGGATCCAGGCCGATGCTCCAGTCGTGCGGCACCGTGACATCACGCCACATCCGGTCGTTCACAGCGGGCTCCGCCGCCTCCGCACCGTCGGTGTTGACCAGTGCGAAACGCCACCCACCGGTGAAGTCCTCACTGCGCGGGATCCTCGCCTTTTCCCGGTCCGGCGCGGAGAGCGCGACTCCCGGCGACGCCACACCGCCGACGACGACAACACCGGCCGCGCTGATGACTGCTCGCCGTGAGACCGGCATGGACTCCTCCTGATGTGCTGTCCCGAAGACCTCACTCAGACAATCGTCAACCGGGTCGCAGGACAACCCCGCCGGCGACTTTGTTTTTCACTGCGAACGGTTCGCGATTTCGAACAGACACGCCGTCGGCCGCATCGACACGAGTTTCAGCGGGTGCCTGTCCTCGAGCACGAACTGCGTTTCATCGCGGCGGCGGACGCGAACCAAGCGTCGATTTCTCGAATCGATCGAGTCGAATTTTCGTCGAATCGGCTGGCGCCGAGGTCGCCTGCCCGTCGAGGCGGGTGGCAACCGGCCCGTCCACCGCGGTGGACGGACTGTTCGGTCAGCAACGCCGGCTCCAGGCGCCGGCGTGGTTCGTCGAGGTCGAGACCGACGCCGATGAACACGAGTTCCTGGCGGCCCTGCGGGGAGTCCAGCAGCTCTCCCGGTTCCAGCGTGAGGTTCGGGCCTGCCTGCGACCACAAGGCGAGCACGTCCGGACGCGTGGCGATGTGGCAGAAACCCTTGCTGCGCAACACGCCTTCCCAGTCGGCCAGCGCCGCCATCAGCCGTGCGGGGTGAAACGGCCGCGACGCGCGGAACGCGACCGAGCCACGGTGCGCTGTTCCCCCGACGCACCCGAGGATCCGCGCGCGGCGCTGCTGGCGTACGACCGGTGGCCGACGTGGATGTGGGCCAACGAGGAGGTTGCCGACTTCACCCGCTGGCTGCGCGCTCACAACTCCACGTGCTGCACGCGAACGCACCCGACCGGGCTCTGATGGTCTTCCCCCGCACCGAACGTCCCGACCTGCTCCGCCGAACTCCCCCACCGCGCCATCGGCGTCGTCTACGACCCCGGACAGGACCGCGTGCGCAACTACCTGCCCACCAGGCTCGGCGGTCGCTACGACGCCTTCCTCTGGTTCAACGAGATCCGCGCCCTGCATCCGCTGCACATCCGGCAGATCGACACGCTGGAACCGGAGACCTTTCCCAGCGGCGCTTGAGAACGGGCAACGTTTTTCGCTCAACAACGACCACCGTGCAACTGCGGGAGGTATGCGTTACGTCCTGTCGGTGACCGATGAACGCGTTCCGGGGAGTGAGCGCACATGGCTCGGACACTGATGATCAGGAATCTCGCGGCTCTCGCATTGCCCCTCGTTCTCGGGACGGCGTGTGCGGCAGCTGGAAACCAGACGGTGGGGCCGGCGCAGTCCGCGGCTCCGGGAGGTGACGTGGTGGAGCAGGCATCGGTTCCCGCTTGCGGAGACCGGATCGACGCGCTGGCCGGCCGGATCGAGGGCCTGTCCGTGACCGGCGAGTTCCCGCCGCGGGCCGACAGGAACGGTGACGGGACGTTCGCCGGCACGGTGACCGTCACCAGCACCGGGGCCGAGATCTCTGGCGTGACGACCCCGGAAGCGGACGTGTACGTCGCGAGGGCCGGGGAGGTCGTGGCCACACCTCCGCCCAAGGACCTGGTAGGCCAGATGGTCGACCTTCGTGCTGGCGTCAGCCAGGTGTTCACCGCTCGGGGGACCATCCAGCAGTGCGCGGCCGGCGGGGTGCTACCGGCCGGGGGCTACGAGGTGTTCGCCGTGGTCGTGGTCAACCGCGCTCACGCACCCGCGGTCGTCGTCGCCGGGGGGCCGTGGCCGCTCGAAGTGAGCTGAGCCGTCCGCGGTCGCGGTCAGGGGAGGATCGCTCCCTGGCCGCGACCGCTGGTCAACGGGTTCGGGGCAGGGCTCAGGTCACGATCGACACGCCGAACCTGGCCTGGACGCGGCTCCACATCTCGGCGTACCGGGTGGTGCCGCCGGAGGCGATGTGGTGTCCCCGGATGTGCTTGTCGTTCCCGCTCACGCTGAGGGCGTAGAACGGTGCGCCCGAGTCGCCGCCCTGCGGCAGGGTTCCGCCGCTGTAGACGACAACCGGCGACTTGCACCCGCTGGAGGTGCACACCGTGCCGGTGATGCTGCTGACGGTGTGACCGCAGTGCTCGCCGGTGGTCCGGCCGCTGTGGCAGTAGTCGGCGAAGCCGACGATCGGGTTGGCCGCCGAGGCCACGTGGTGGCCGGTGGTGCTGTCGACGCCGCCGACGTAGATGGACGCGCCGTAGGACTGCCCGCCGAGGAGCACCATGTCCTCGCCCGGCAGGCCGTTGCCGCTCGCGGTGCCGACGACGCGGCCGCCGAGCTCGGTGACGGCGGTCGCGCCGTTGGCGAAGCAGTGGCCGGCGGTGACCATGAACCGGGTGCCGGCCGAGTTCTGCACGGTGTAGCCGGCCGAGCAGTGGCTGTTCGGGGCAGCGAACGTGATGCCGGCGCCACCCCAGAAGCCGGGCACGTCGTCCCGGCGGCCGGCGTCGTCGGTGACGGTCTGCTCGCGGACCTCGACCAGGTCGGCGTTCGTGCCCACCAGGGAGGCCACCACGTCGGACGGCGCATCCGTCTCGATGACGACCTTGCCGCTGAGCGCGTCGGCGTAGGCACCGAACGTGTACTTGGTTCCCTGGCTTTGGACGTGCTGAACGATCCGCGACTGGATCGTGGCCGATGCCTGGCTGATCGCCGGGCTCACCGCCGAGGCGGCCTTGCCGGCGGCCAGGTCGGCCGCGACCGGGCGCTGGTCGCCCAGCTTTCCCGGGGTGTCGGGCAAGCTGGCGCCCTGGGCCGGGCCGGCGGCGAGTGCCACGGCGGTCGCCGCGATGACGAACAGGGTTGGAATCTTTCTCAGACGCACGCGTTTTCCCTTCATGGATGGGGAAGTTCGTGAGTGGGAAGCGCTTTCCGGGCCTCCAGAAGGCAGGTACCGCGTGGCGACTGCCAGATACGGAAATGTCGTTGTGCATCTCAGGAAGCGATCGTGGATGTTCGCCGGTTGGTTACTTGCCATGAAGGCGCCGAATTCGAAGGGGCCATTCGCGCAGGCGTCGGGCCGCCCTTGAGGGCAAGAATGATGAATTGGTCGACGAGGTCGTATCTGCACGGCCCGAGGAGAACTCGTACCACGGAACAGTTGCACGACGTGCCCAACGTCTGTCCGCTGCTTCTGTGCAACCAGGTCCGCGCCGAGGTTCCGACGAACCTCCCGCAGGTAGCGTCAGCTCACCGGTCCGACCATCCTGGGAGTGCGTTTGAAGAACTGGAAGATCGCGGCGGCGGTGGCCATGGCGTCGGCGGTCGTCGCCGGAACGGGCCTGCCGGGGCAGGCGAGCGAGTTCGGGTCGCTGGGCATCGGGACGCAGGTGACCCCGAGGGTGGACACCGGCATGTACGCGGCTCCCGGCCTCAGCACACCCCGCGTCGGCACCGCGTGGGCCGGGGACAACGTGGCCGCGGTCTGCCGGCAGCGGGACAGCAACGGCCAGGACATGGTGCTCGGCATCGACCGCGTCGGGCACACCGGCGTGCAGTGGTCGAACACCGTCGGCTACATCTGGGAGGCCGACCTCGTCGGAGTTCCGACGAGCTTGCTCACCTGCACGGCTTACGGAACGTACAGCACCTTGCGCGACACCGGCCTGTACACCGCTCCCGGCCTCAGCACACCACGGGCGGGCACGGTCTGGGGCGGGGAGAGGTTGTACGGGATCTGCCAGATCCCTGACAGCAACGGCCGGCGCATGGTGCTGGGTGTCGCCGTGTCCGGACGTGCGGGCGTCCAGGTGGCCAACACGGTGGGCTACGTCTGGAACCCCGACATCGCTCAGTCGACCGACGCCTTGAGAGACTGCGGCGCCAGTTGATTCGCAGCGCGTTCACCTCTTCGCTCGACAACATGCCTGGGGGACGCATGAGGAGTGGGAAGATCATCGCCGCGGTGGCGCTGCTGGCGGCGACGCTCGTGGGCGTGGGCGCGCCGGCGCGCGCTGAGGCAGCACCCACCGGGACAGCACCCACCGAGACAGGGGCGCTGGGAGCCGGCCGGACCGTCAGGCCGAAGCTGGACACCGGCATGTTCTCGGCTCCCGGTCTCAGCACGCCTCGCGTCGGAACGGCGCGGGTGGGGGACGACGTGGCCGCCATCTGCCTGGCGTACGACAACAACGGCGCGCCGATGGCGCTGGCGATCGACCTCACCGGCCGCACCGGCGCGCAGTGGGCCGACACCGCCGGCTACATCTGGCCACCCGACTACTGGCAGGGCATGACCGATCTGCTGCCCTGCGGCGCGTGGCCCCGCATGATCACGTTCCGGGACACCGGCCTGTACTCCGGACCGGGCACGAGCACGCCGCGCGTCGGCACGGCGTGGTTCAACGAACCGGTCGCCGGGATCTGCAAGATCATCGACAGCCGGGGCTCGCGGATGGTGCTGGGCATCGCGCTCACCGGCCGCAACGGCGTGCAGTGGTCCTACACCGCCGGCTACATCTGGAACCTCGACATCAACGCGAACACCAGCGGCCTGGCCGACTGCGTCTGACCCGGCGGTGTGCTCACGGCTCGATCCCTGCCGGCCACCGTTGTCATCGGCCGTCGGCAGGGACGCCAGGTGGTTGTGCACTCGACGGATTCGTCGAAGTCGCACGGCTGCCAGGCGGGCTTCCGCTCGCAGAAGGGCCGCAGCTCCGCGGCGACGACAGGGGTGAGCACCTCGGCCGCGACGAGGACTGCCGCGGCGAGAGCGGCGGTCCTCAGGCCGACCTCGAGGGTTCGTGATCCGGTCATGGGGTCGACCGTGCCGCGCGCGCGTCCCGGCGGCACCGGGTCGTGTCGCTGTTGTGTCGCAGTGCCGTGATGGAGCACTTGCAGGGTCAGGAAGTGCCCGGGATGGCGTGTTCGTAGGCGTAGATCACCAGGTGCACGCGAGTGCGCAGGCCGAGCTTGGCGAGCACACGCGCCACGTGCGTCTTGACGGTGCCTTCACCGACGGTCAGGGCACGGGCGATCTCGGCGTTGCTGAGCCCGCGTGCCACGTGCCTCAGCACCTCCAGTTCGCGCGGGGTGAGCAGGTTCAGCCCGGCCGGTGCGGGCCGGGGCGCGATCTGCGCGAACCGGCGGATGGCGCGGCGGGTGACCTGCGGGTCGATCAGCCCCTGCCCCCTCGACGCCGCACGGACCGCCTCGACGAGCAGCGCCGGTTCGCTGTCCTTGAGCACGAAGCCCGCCGCGCCCGCCTGGAGCGCGCCGAACAGGTACTCGTCGACGTCGAACGTCGTCAGTGCGACCACGGCGGGAGCGGGGTTGACCGATTCGGCGATCCGGCGGATGGCCGCCAAGCCGTCCATCCGCGGCATCCGCAGGTCGAGCACCACCACGTCCACGCCCAGCCACCGGGCCTTTTCGACGGCTTCGGCGCCGTCCACGGCCTCGTCGACCACCTCGATGTCCGGTTCGGCGTCGAGGACCAGGCGCAGTGCCCACCGCGCGGGCTCCTGGTCGTCGGCGACCAGTGTGCGGATCATCGCTCCTCCCCCAGCGGGAGCCGGGCTTCGACGAGCCAGCCACTGGGCAGATTCGGCTCGATCCGCAGGGTTCCGCCGAGCAGCCGGGTCCGTTCCCGGATGCCGCGCAGCCCGGTGCCGTCGGCCGTCGGGCCGGGCGTGGTGGAACCGTTGTCCGCCACGGTGATCACGACGGCGTCCTGCGCGTGGTGGAGGCGCAGGTCCACTTCGGTCGCGTCGGAGTGGCGCAGCGCGTTGGTGAGCGCCTCCTGGGCCAGCCGGTAACCGGCGTGGTCGACCAGTGGCGGCAGGTCGCCCGGCGCCGGGCCGTCCCTGGTGAGGGTCACGGTGCGGTTCGGGCCGGTCACGTGGTGCACGAGGGCGTCCAGGTCGCTGAGTGTGGTGCCGTGCGTGGGCAGTGCGGCCAGAACGTCGCGGACCTCGGTGAGCGCGGTGGCCGACACCTCGGCGATCGTGGCCAGCGCCCGGTCGGCGACCGGCGGCAGGGAGCGGGCGACGTGCCGGACGGCGTTGGCCTGCATCCGGATCACGGTGAGGTGGTGGCCGACCGCGTCGTGCACCTCGCGGGCGATGCGGGCGTGCTCCTCGGCGATCACGCTGCGGGTCTCTTCCCGGTAGAGGCGTTCAGCGTGGTCAGCACGGTCGCGGTGCATGCGCAGGGCGTAGCCGACGGCGACCGGCGCGATGCCGAGGAGGAGCAGGTCCGTCCAGGTCGCGGCCGTCGGTGAGCGAACTCCGGCCACGGACAGGACGAGGAACCACCCCACTGCCAGCACGAGCACCGCCGGCCGGGGGCGGTGGTACGCGGCGGAACCGAACGCGGCCATGGCCACCAGGCGCCCGGACCAGTCCGGCACGGCGACGACGAACACGATCGCGGCGGACGCGGACGCCGTGATCAGAGGAAAACGACGGCGCAGCAGCAAAGGAACCGCCACCGCGACCGACGCGACGACCACGACGAGCGGACTCGCGGAGCGGTGTTCGGCCAGCCCGAGCACCGACACGACGACCGCGGCCGCACCGGCGACCACCGCGTCGCCTCCGGTGGTGCCGCGAAGCCGCTCCGGGAACGACCACCACGAGCGCGGTCCCGCCGGGCGGCCGGTGGAACCGGACACCCGGTGGTCACCCATTCCCCAGTTGTACACGGCCAGGTCAGACCGGTGTGCCGCACCGCGCGTCCGGCGCGGGCAGCTCCCCTGCCAGCAGGTAGCGGTGCACGTGGTCGCGGACGCACGCGTTGCCGTTGAGGTAGAGCCCGTGGTTGCCCTCCACGGGCAGGTAGGCGCCTCCCAGCTGAGCGGCGACGCGGCGGCCGTGCTCGGCGGGGGTCAACGGATCGTGCTCGCCGTTCGCCACCAGCACGTCCGGCATCGCGGACAACGCGGCCGGCGGGTTGAGCCCTTCCCCCGGCACACCCGAGCAGTGCCCGGAGACCCGCCACGGGGCCGCCGCCCACCCCAGCCGGGGCGCGACCGTCCGCAGCCGGTCCTCCACCCGCTTCACGGCCGGGAAGTCGTCGGGGAAGGGGAAGTCCGAGCAGAACGCCGTCCGCGCGAGACCGACGTCGGACGGACCGGGCCGCGGTGTGATCACCGTCGTGTCGCCGGCCTCCACCTGCGCGAGTCCGGTGGCCAGCGCGGGCCAGCCCCTGTCGTTGCCGATCCGGGCCGCGGCCCACCCGAGGAACGCGGACACGTCCACGCCGGGCATGGACAGCACGCGGTCCCACACGGCGATCACGTCCTTGCCGTGCAGTGCGCAACCGGCGTCGGCCGCGCACCAGCGCGCCATCCGGTGGAGGTTGTTCTCCGCCGCGACGGCACCGGCCCGAGCCCACTCGGCCGGGTCGCGCCGCGTGTGGTCCAGCACGCTGTCCAGGTACATCCGCCCGACCCGGTGGCCGAACAGCTCCGCGTACATCTGCCCGTACACCGTGCCGTACGAGTTGCCGAAGTAGTTGAGCCGACGCTCACCCAGCGCACGCCGGATGGCGTCCATGTCGTGCGCGACCTGGCGAGCGTTGAGCCGCCCCCGGTACGCGCCCATCGTCTCCGCGCAGTCCGCCGCGAACCGGCCGTTGGCGGCGGCGTACTCGCGATGGGCGGGCTCGGTCACCGGCGAGGACAACGGACCGGGATTCGGGCTCGGGCAGGCGACGCCCATGCCGCGCGGGTCGAACACCACGACGTCGAACCGCGCCGCGAGGTCCGCGAACTGCTCGCGGTAGCCAGGAAACGCGAAGTTGGGGATGGACGACCCCGGGCCACCGGGGTTGAGCAGGAGAACACCGGCCTTGCGCTCCCGAGCCGGGATCTTCAGCAACGGCACGGCGATCCGGGTGCCGCCGGCCGGGCGGGTCCAGTCGGCGGGAACCAGGACTTCGCCGCACCGCAGCCCGTCGTGGCACTCCCGCCACGTCAGGCCCTCGGCAGCGGTGGCGGGCCCCGCGCCTCCCGCGAGCAGACCGACCGCGGCCAAGAGCATCATCAGCGCTTTCACGCCTCGATTCGATCACCCGGATCACGCTGATGCGTCTGCCTTTCGACAGACATCCCGCTCACCGCGACGGCCGAAATGCGCCACCGGCCGCGCGGCGGAACCTCGTCGCGAGGCGGTCGAACGCCACCGCGAGCTCGTCCCCGTCGATCACCTCGATGTCGACGTCGAGCTGCGCCATCCACAGCGCGAGCCGGTCGGGGTCGTCGGAAGCCACCTCGACACGGCACGTGGACTCGTCGACCGCCTCGATGCCGACCGGGATGTGGATCTTCGCGGCGAGCTTGGCGGCGGGAGCGTGCACGAGCAGCCGGGCGCGGTACCTCCCGGTCCCCTTGCTGACGCGTCCGACGACGTACTCGACGACGCTGTCGTCCGGGATCAGTCGCGGCCGGAACCGCGCACCCGTCGGTGCGTGCGGGACCATGCGGTCGGCACGGAAGACCCGCCAGTCGTCACGGTCGAGATCCCACGCGAGCAGGTACCAGAGCGTTCCCCAGCTCACCAGCCGTTGCGGTTCCGCATGGCGCGCCTCTTCGTCGGCCCCGGGCTTCGTGTATCCGAACCGGAGCCGCTCGTGGCCGCGAATCGCGGCAGCGACCGCGCCGAGAACCGAGGGATCGAGCGGCGGCCCAGCTCCTGGGACAACGCTCATCGCCTCGCGCACCGCCTCCACGCGCCGGCGCAGACGCGAGGGCAGCACCTGCTCCAGCTTCGCGAGCGCGGTGAGCGAGGTCTCCTCGACCCCGAGCCGCTGGGTCGCGACCGCACCCAGCCCGACCGCGACGGCGACGGCCTCGTCGTCGTCGAGCAGCAGCGGGGGCATGGCGGTCCCGGCGGCCAGCCGGTACCCGCCCGCGACGCCGGGGCGCGCGTCGACGGGATACCCGAGCGACCGCAGCTTGCCGATGTCGGTGCGCACGGTCCTCGTGCTCACAGCGAGCCGGCCGGCGAGCTCGGTGCTCGTCCAGTCGCGCTTCAGCTGGAGCAACGACAGCAGTTCGAGCAGACGAGCCGAGGTCTCCAGCACGTTCTCGATCATTCCAGCGATCGCGGAAGCAATCCTGCCGCATTGCCTGACAACGTCGAGGTCATGGAGAACACCGCACTCACGCCGTTCCGCGTCGACATCCCGCAGGCAGACCTCGACGACCTTCGCGACCGGCTGGCACACACGCGCTGGCCGTTCCCCGTGCCGGGCCGGGACGATCGCACCGACTTCAGCCGCGGCATCCCGCCGGTGTACCTGAAGGAGCTCACCGAGTACTGGCACGACGGATTCGACTGGCGTGCGCAGGAGAAGAAGCTCAACGAGCACGACCAGTTCACGACGGTCGTCGACGGCCAGACGTTCCACGTCGTCCACGCCCGGTCGGCGAACCCGGGGGCCACCCCGCTGGTCCTCAACCACGGCTGGCCGGGATCGTTCGTCGAGTACCAGCGACTCGTCCCGCTGCTGACCGACGAGTTCCACGTGGTCATCCCGTCCCTGCCCGGCTTCGGGTTCTCCACCCCGCTGTCGGGGACGGGCTGGGAGCTGGCGCGGACGACGGATGCCTACGCCGAGATCATGACGCGTCTCGGCTACGAGAGGTTCGCGGCCCACGGCACCGACATCGGTTCGGGCACCACCGCCCGCCTCGCGGCCCTCTACCCGGAGCGCGTGATCGGCACGCACATCGGCAGCGATCCCCGGTTGCTCGGGTTCCTCGGCGACAAGTTCCCGTTCCCGGAAGGCCTGTCCGATGACGAGATCGCCCACGTCGAGGCGGTGCGCGCCGAGGACGCGGCCGATCACGGGTATCTCCTGATGCAGGACCACCGTCCCGACACGATCGGCGCGGCGCTCACCGACTCGCCGGTCGGTCAACTGGCGTGGATCACCGAGAAGTTCAAGACCAGGGGCGACCACCGGACGCCGGACGAGTCGGTCGACCGCGACCAGCTCCTCGCGAACGTCAGCCTGTACTGGTTCACCCGCAGCGGCGCGTCGAGCGCGCAGTTCTACTACGAGTCCGAGCACTCCGGACTCGACCTGGTCATGGCCTCCGGCGTGCCGACAGGATGGGCAGTGTTCGACACCCACCCGCTCGTGCGCCGCGCGATGGACCCCGGGAACGCGATCGGCCACTGGAGCGAGTTCGCCGAGGGCGGTCACTTCCCCGCGATGGAGGAGCCGGAGCTGCTCGCGGACGACATCCGCGCCTTCTTCCGCGGCATCTCCCGCATGCGGCCCGAAGAGATCAGCAGGTGACCTTGACGGTCGCGGTCGCCTGGAACGACACGTGCACGTGGTCCATGTGGTTGGCCGTGGGACTCCCCCGGTCCTCCATAGGCGACCAGCCGCTGCCGTCGTTGTAGCGCTGGCGCCAGATCACGTAGGTGACGCCGAGCGCCCGGCGGTTGGCGAGCACGTGCTCGGCCAGGGCGTTGCCGGTGGCGGTGTCGACCATGAAGTCCAGCGCCAGGCCGAGAGGGTGCTCGCCGGAGCCGCCCCGGCCGGTGGCGCCACCGATGTCGTCGACGCCGAACTTGGCCGCGAGGTGGTGACCCACCTGCGCCACGTGCGGTTTCACGCCGTCCAGGGTGGTCGGACAGGGCGGCGCGGGAGGCGGTGCGGGGGGCGTGGTGGTCGTGGGTGCAGTCGTGGTCACCGGAGGCGCCGTGGTGGTCACCGGAGGTTGCGAGGACGGCGGCGCGGTGGTCGACGACGTGACAGGCGCCGACTCCTGGCTCACGGGGATCGACGAGGCGGCCAGGTTGGCGGCCGCTCCGGTCGGATCCACCGGCTGGTCGGAATCGCGGACGACCCAGAAGGTCGCGACGAGGCCCGCGCTGAGGGTGGCGGCGACTGCGATGGGCAGTTTCCGGCTGGCTGTCTGCTGCGTTCTATGTCGGCCCGACATTCGGGAGCACCTTGCGTTGGGGACGGGGGTCGCGCAGCGGGCCACGTTACGGAATGGACACGGGAACGTCACAGGCGGGTGTTGATGCTCACATCCCCGCTGGTGAGCACGCTGCTACGCACAGTCGCAGCCCCGTCGGTCGCGGACGGTCGCATGGCACTGTCCGCCGAGGTCACCGGTCCCGGCGGCAGCCCGGAGCGCCCGGCTCAGAGGCCGAGGCGCTGCTGCTCGGCCCGCACCACCTGCTGCTCCACCGACACCGCCGAGTCCAGCGCGCTCGCGTGCGAGTGCTTCGTGTCGCTTTCGCGCGCGTAGTGGTCGAACAGCAGGGTCTTGTGGTCGCGGATCTCCTGCACCCGCGCGTCCACGCTGTCCTTGACCAGCAACCGGTGCACGTGGACCTTGCGGACCTGGCCCATCCGGTGGCAACGGGCGATCGCCTGGTCCTCTGTGCTCGGCTTCCACTGCGGCTCGGCGATGATCACCACGGACGCGGCCTGGATGTTGAGGCCCACGCCGCCCGCCTCGATCTGGGCCACCAGCACCGCGTGGTCCTCGCACGCCGTGAACGCGTCCACCAGTTGCTGACGGCCCTGCGCCGATGTCGCGCCGGTCAGGGGTCCGAAGACCTCGACGTGGTCCGCTACCGCGTCCAGCACGTCGTGGAAGTACGAGAACACCACGACCTTCCAGCCGTTGTCCCTCGACTCCTCGATGATCTCCAGCAACCGCTCCAGCTTCGCCGAGCCGTCGGGAGTGCCCGGCGCGTAGGCGGCGCGGCGCATGGCCATCAGGTTCCCCTCGCGCACCGCGTCGAGGTACGCGCCCCGGTCCTGGTCTCCGAACTCGACCCAGTCCTCCACCTCCAGCAGCTCCGGCAACTCCCCCAGCACGTCCTCCTGGTTGCGCCGCAGGTACACCGGTGCGACGACGCGGCGGAAGGCCTTCGCTCCTACCACGGCGTCGATGGTGCCCGTGCGGGAAGCCACGCCCGGCTGGAGATAGGCGACCAGGTTGCGGAACTCCTCGACGCGGTTCTCCATCGGCGTGCCGGTGAGGAGCACTGCCCGTTCCGCGCGCTGCACGATCGTGTTGACCGCCTGGGAGCGCTGCGTGTCCGGGTTCTTCACGTAGTGCGCCTCGTCGACCACGACCAGCGCCGGGCGGAACTTCTCCGGCAGCACCAGTTTCGGCAACGTGCCGAACGTCGTCACGCCGACGCCGCCCTGCGCCAGCCACTCGCCGACCGCGTCGTCGCGGCCCGCGCCGTGCATCCGGTGCGGCACGAGGTCGCTGTGCCTGGCGATCTCGTTGACCCAGTTGACGACGACGCTCGCCGGGCAGACCACCAGGAACCCGCGGCGCCCACCGGCGGCGAGGTCGGCCATGACCGCGATGGCCTCGATCGTCTTACCCAGTCCCATCTCGTCGCCGATGATGACGCGTTTGCGGGCGAGCGCGAACTTGGCCCCGAACACCTGGTAGCCGCGCAGCGACACCTTCAGCAGGCTGGTGTCCAGTGTGGTCGCGTCGACCTCGTGCTCGATGTCGGCAGGGACGAAACCGTTGGCGGCACTGCGATCCGGTACCGCGTCCGCACCGGCGAGGTCG
>NZ_DATLEC010000190.1:0-41173 GCF_035525475.1 Lentzea sp.
CCCGACAGTCACTTAGCCATGCCAAGCGATTTGTCTACGGGGTGTCCTTCGGCTTGATCGTCTCCAGCACGGTCCCCGCGGTGTCCCGCACGACCACGCGCGCGTCGGGGTGCCGGTCGATCAGCGGCGCGGCCAGGACGAACGTGCCGTCGGCGACGGTGGCGGGCACGTCGGCCATCCCCGGCCGGGTGTAGGTGACGGAGCCGACCCGCGAGTCGGTCACCAGCCCGACGGCCGCGTAGCTCCTGCTGCTCTCGTACGCGACGCCCTCGGGCGACCTGTCGGGCCCGAAGTCGTGGAACGCGGCCAGCGCCGCGACGGTGGCGCCGCGGACCTCGTCCAGGTCGTCGGTGTCGAACACGGTCCCGCGCACCGGCTCACCGGGCGCGTCCAGGCAGTAGAGCAGCAGGTTCTCGAACCGGCCGACGTGCACGCTGTCGGTGGCGCCGAGGCGGACGGTGAGCGTGTGCGCGAACTGCTCGGCGTCCGGGACGGGGCGGTCGCGCAGGCACTCGCCGAACCTCCGGGCGTCGGGCGTGCCGCGGTCGGCGGGCGGCAGCGGCCGGTCGACGACGGACCGGGTGGGCTTCGGGACGCCGCGCACGGCGGATTCCTCGCCGTTGGCCAGCGCCTGCGTGCCGTTCTCGGCCTTGGTGAAGCCGCTCGGGGCGAGGAACAGGCCGTCGACCAGCGCGGGCGCGGCGGTGTTCACCCCCCTGTCGCCGATCCGGGACAGGCTGAGGAACCTCAGGTCCTGCGAGACGAGGCCCGCCATCGCGCCGGTCGGCGTGGTGAACAGGACCTTCACCTGGCGCGAGCCCGCCGCGACCTGAGCCGGGTCCGGCTCCGAGATCGTGGTCGTGGTGGTGGTGTTCGCGCAGAAGAACACCCCGGCCGGCACCCGGAAGGCGGTGAGGACCGTGCCGTTCTTGCGGCTGGTGGCGATGGTCTGCCACTCACCGGCGGGCGGGTGCTTCCCCGCGGCGGCCGCGCACCGGGCCAGCGCGTCCGGGTTCACCGTGCCGCGTTCGACGTGGTCGACGACCGCGCGGTCCTTGCCGGCGAACTCGCCGTTGTAGGGGTAGGACGGGGCGGCGACCTGGGCCGGACCGCCGAGGAGCGCCTGGCTCGCGAAGACGGCGCCTGCGGCGAGCAGGCCGACACCGGCGGCGATCAGGGCGGGCCGGCCGGTGCGCGGGGCGGGCTGCATACCTTCGGACAGGCGGCGGCGGGCCCGCATGCGGACGTCGTCGGGGAGGCGGCGGTGCTCGGGCAGCTGGTCGATCACAGGGTGTCCTCGGGGGTCAGGTCGCGCAGGCGGGCGCGAGTGCGGGAGACGCGGGCGCGCACGCTCGACTCGGCGATCCCGAGGAGCGTGGCGGCGTCTGCGGTGGACACGTCGCCCAGCAGGCAGAGCTGGGCGATCTCGCGTTCGGACGGCGGCAGCGTCGCGATGGCGGTCACCACCACGGCCAGGCGGCGCTGGGCGTCGGTGCGGGCGGCCACCTCGTCGGCGTGGTCGCGTTCGTGCTGCGGGGCGAGTCTCGACACCAGCCGCACCGCGCGCCGCGAGGCCCGCCACTCGGTGCGGGCGCGGTTGGCCGTCACGGTGTAGAGCCACGGCAACGCCGAGTCGCGCACCAGCCGGGCCTCGCCGCGCTTGCGCCACGCGGTCAGGAACGTCGCGGAGAGCAGGTCCTCTGCCTGCGACCAGGACGCGGTCAGCCGGTAGGCGTAGTTCCAGACCGCCTCGGCGTGGCGTTCGAACAGCTCGGTGAACGCGGCGTGGTCGCCCTGGGCGATCCGGTCCCACAGGCGCGAGTCCGGCGGTCCGAGGTCCGCGCACTCGGTCGTCTCAGTCATCACACTCCGCCTGGGGCCACCACTACCCGCTGTGCTGCGTGACGCCAGTCACACCCTGCCGGGGGACCTGCCCCTCATACGAGGGGTGAATGACAGCGATGGCAAGATCGTGCCGTGCCGATCGAGCAGCCCGGCAGTGTCGAGCCGGAGACCCAGGTGTTCGCGAAGATCCCGACCGAGGTACCGGAAGCGGCGACCATTCCCGGAGTCGCCCCGGTCACGCCCCCTCCATCAGCACCCGCGCCGGCGCCCGCGCGTCCGGCGCCCAGGTCGTTGACCAGGCGGCTCGCCCGCCGCATCCTCGGCCCTACCCTGATGACGAAGAAATAGGCTCACGCGGCTACCGGTCGGGGACCTGGCCCAACCCGCCGCAGACCCGGCAGGCGGTCCGGTCCTCGTTGAGCCCAGAACCATGGCAACGGCTGCACTCCTTCACAGAAGAACAGTGTCCGCTTCTGCTCCGTGTGGCCGCAGCCGCCAAGCAGGGACGGTCACGGCAATAATGGGTGACCCCCATCGTTCACGCTCGGTGATCACGCCTGGGTGAACGGTCGGGCTGGAATCTCGTTGGCGAGCGCGACGTTTCCCGGTACGGTTCTGCGGCTCTCCCCGCGCGGGAGTCTCCACCAGCCAGAGCAGCCGCGCGGGCACGGATGTGACATCTCGTGCAGCACAAGGCCTTCCGGACCGGGAACCGGTTGTTGCCACGACATCGTCCCGGACCCCGCGCACAACGGGCAGAGGTCCTCTTCACGCTCCACACCAGGTTGGTACTCCACACCGGACACGCCGGGCAATCGCTTGATCGAGGGGAGAACCCGATGGCAGTCGTGGTGGTGACGGGAGCGGGGTCCGGAGTGGGACGCGCGGCGGCGCGAACCCTGCTGACGGCGGGGTTCCAGGTCGCGCTGGCGGGCCGGCGCGAGGACGCGCTGACCGAGACCGGGGAGGGCTTCGCGGACTCGGCGTTCGTCGTGCCGACGGACGTGTCGCGTGAGGACTCGGTCGTGGCGCTGTTCGACGCGGTGGTCGCGCGCTGGGGCCGTGTGGACGTGTTGTTCAACAACGCCGGGACGAACGTGCGGCCGACGCCGATCGAGGAGTTCAGCCTCAGCGCGTGGGAGAAGGTCGTGGGCGTGAACCTGACGGGCGCGTTCCTGTGCGCACGTGAGGCGTTCAAGGTGATGAAGACCCACGGCGGCGGCCGGATCATCAACAACGGCTCGATCTCGGCCGCCGTGCCGCGCCCGCACGCGGTGGCGTACAACGCGACCAAGCACGCGATGACCGGTCTGACCAAGTCGTTGTCGTTGGAGGGCCGTGCTTTCGGCATCGCGTGCGGGCAGATCGACATCGGCAACGCGGCGACGGCGCTGACCGAGCGGATGGGCCAGGGCGTGCTGCAGGCGAACTTCGAGGTCGCCGCGGAGCCGACGTTCGACGTGCAGCACGTGGCCGACGCCGTGCTGTACCAGGCTCAGCTGCCGCTCAACGCGAACGTGCAGTTCATGACCGTGATGGCCACGACGATGCCCTACATCGGCAGGGGCTGAGCCTGGTACATGCCGCCGCCGCGCTCCAGCAGACCGAAGTCGACGAGGTAGCGGCGGATGGTGACGTGGTCGACCTCTCCCCCGTCGCACCACGCCTGGAGCCGTTCGTTGATCTCGGACTCCTCGTAGTACGTCCGCGCCACGAAGGCCTTCGACGCGACGTGCTCGAGGATCTTGCGCCGCCGCTCGTGCGCGACCGGCAGCGAGATCAGCTTGTCACCGCGCACGAACGGCGCGAGCCCGTCGGCGGGCACCACCTCGGCGAGCGTGGCGGCGAGCGGCTTGAGGTCCACCGGCCGGGCGGGGTCGCCCTCGACGAGCCCGGCCTCGCGGAGCTTGCGCACCGCCGTGGCGGCGTCCTTGACCGAGACCCCGGAGGCGGCGGCGATGTCGGCGAGGGTCCCCGCCCCGAGGACGACGGCGGCGAAGGCCCGCAGCCTCGCCGGTTCGGCCAGCACGCGCACAACGGTCTCCGGAGTGGTCATGTCTGCGAACCTAACGCCGCCGTCCACCCGTTTACGGCTCCACGCTCTACCGCGACGGCGCCCCCTGCCAGTCGGTCATCTGCCCACCAGGCCCTCGCTCATGACGTCGTGCAGGTAGGCCTCGAGGTCGGGCGCGCCGGGCTCCAGCACGTGCCGCACCCACGCGCGGCGCTCGTGCTCCAGTGGCGGCAGCTCCCACACGCAGCCGATGAGGTCCTTCGGGATGACGCTGAAGCGCGTGAGGTCCGGGTCGGTCGAGCCGAGGAACGGCTGGTCGCCGGACACGGCGGTGCGGCAGTGCAGGACGTTGTCCCAGACCCAGTTGTAGGCGTTGAGGTACATGCCCGCGGCACTGCGGTGCAGCACGGTGACGGTGGCCGGCGGGGTGGGGTCCTCGAAGTCCGGGTAGATCGTGGGCAGGAACGCGTACGCGGCGGCGCGGACGTCGTCGGTGATCTCCAGCCCCGGGGTGACGACCTCGTAGCGCTTGACGTGCCTGCCCGCGATGACCAGCGGTTCCTTGACCGCCAGCTGCTTCTCGTAGAAAGCCATGCGTCGAACGTATGAGCTATCACTGACAGGGTGCGTCAGTGATGCTGCGGGCGTCTGCCGCACCACTGACATCGCTGTGTCAGTGTGTCCCCGTGCGCGCGAGCCGACTCGTCTCCCTTCTCCTCCTCCTGCAGACGAAGGGGCGCATGACCGCGCAGGCCCTCGCCTCCGAGCTGGAGGTGTCGGTCCGCACCATCTACCGCGACGTCGAGTCCCTGCACGCCGCCGGCGTGCCGCTCTACGGCGACGCGGGTCCTGCGGGCGGTTACCAGCTGCTCGACGGCTACCGCACGAGGCTGACCGGCCTGACCGAGCAGGAGGCCGAGTCGTTGTTCCTGGCGGGGCTGCCGGGTCCGGCGGCGGAGCTGGGGCTCGGGGACGCGGTGTCGGCGGCGCAGCTCAAGCTGATGGCGGCGTTGCCGTCGTCGATGCGCGTGCGGGCCTCGCGCACGGTGGAGCGGTTCCACCTCGACGCGCCGTCCTGGTACTCCGACCCGGAACGCTCGCCGTTCCTGGGGCCGGTGGCGGACGCGGTGTGGCGGGAGCGGCTGCTGGAGGTCACCTATCGGCGTTGGCAGGCGCCGGAGGAGGTCACGCGGGTCCTCAAGCCGCTGGGGCTCGTGCTCAAGGCCGGGCGCTGGTACCTGGTCGCGCTGGGGTCGTCGCGGATCTCGACGTACCGGGTGGCGCAGATGCAGGCGGTGTCGGTGCTGGACGAGTCGTTCGCGCGGCCGGAGGGGTTCGACCTGGCGGCGCACTGGGCGGCGTCGCTGGAGGACTTCCAGTCGCGGCAGTTCACCGGCGAGGCGGTCGTGCGGCTGTCGGCGCGGGGGTGGGAGTCGTTCGCGTCGAACGTGCTGCCCGCCGTGGCGCGGGCGGCGGAGCGGTCCGCTGTGGACGATGGCGGGTGGGTGCGGGTGACGATCCCCATCGAGTCGGTCGGGCACGCGGCGGGCATGGTGTTGCGGATGGGCGGCGAGGTCGAGGTTTTAGAGCCGGACGAGCTGCGCGCGCACGTCGCGTCCGTGGTGCGGCAGCTGGCGTCGATCTACCTGACGTGACCGAACCGCGCGAGCTGCCGATCGTGCCACCGCGCCAGCGTCAGCTGCGCGGCGATCGCGCCCAGCAGTGCCATGAACATGTCCCACTGGGTGTCCCAGATGTCGCCCTGAGTGCCGAGGAAGTCGTCCGCGGCCGACCCGCCGAGCACGGCCGAGGCCCATTCGAGGAGCTCGTAGGTCGCGCTGAACGCCAGGCACACGCTCACCACGAGGACGAACAGCCAGCCGCCCGGCCGCAGCGGGGTCCTGCGCAGCAGCAGTTCGCGGGCGAGGACGGCCGGCACGAAGCCCTGGACGAAGTGACCGAGGCGGTCGTAGTGGTTGCGCGCGAGGTCGAACCAGTCCTGCGCCCAGAAGCCCAGTGGCACGCGGGCGTAGGTGTAGTGGCCGCCGAGGACGAGCACCAGCGCGTGCAGGAACAGCAGCCGGTAGAGCAGGGGCGTCAACCGGAACCGGCGGAAGGTGGCGGCCAGGACGACCGCGCCGATCACCACCGGTCCCACCTCGAGGTACCAGGTCGCGCGGTCGTGCGGGCCGATGCCGGACGCGACCAGCGCCGCCGCCGTCAGTGCGAGCAGCACCAACGGTTCCGCGGCGGTGCGTTCCTCAGAGCTCACGGATCACCTTGCAGGGGTTGCCGACGGCGAGCACGCGCGGCGGGATGTCGCGCGTGACGACGCTACCGGCTCCGATCACCGCGTTGTCGCCGATCCTGACGCCCGCGCACACGATGACGCCGCCGCCCAGCCACACGTTGTTCCCGATGGTGATGGGGGCGGCGGTCTCGAAGCGCTGGCGGCGGGCCTCGTGGTCCTCGACGGGGTGCAGTGCGGTGAGCAGCTGGGCGCGGGGTCCGATGGAGACGTCGTCGCCGATGGTGATGGTGGCGCAGTCCATGAGGATGGCGTCGTAGTTGAGGAAGCTGTTGGAGCCCAGGTGGATCTGGTAGCCGTAGTCGCACTGGAACCGGGGCATGACCCACGAGCCCTCGCCGAGGGAGCCGAAGAGCCGGGCGATGACCGTGCCGTCGCGGGTGGCGTTGAACTCGTCCACGAGTGCCTGGGCCCTCAGGCGTTCGGCGACCAGTTCGGGGTCGGAGTCCTTGTACAGCCGGCCGGTCATCATCTTCTGCTTCTCGGTGATCATTCCGCGAGAGTGCCCGAACGCAGCAATGCGCGTGCTCTGGTCGCGGCGATCTCCATCAGCGCGGTGAGGTCCGCGGCCTCGAACCCCGGTGGCGACTCGACCGCGAGCACCACAGGTGTGGTGGTCGGAAGTGTGGGACGAGCGGGCAGCTGACCTGCGATTTCTGGCGAAACCACCACAGGTGTTCTGGTGCCGACGGGTCCGGCGACGCGGTCTTTGAGGGCGTCGAGGAGTTCCTGTTCGGGTTTTCCCTTGAGCAGCAGCAGGACGAACGGGTCGGCGTCGAGCAGCCAGCCGACCTGGAAGGCTAGTGCGGCGGCGTGGCGGCACGGCAGCTCCCAGCCGTCGCAGTCGCAGTCGGGTTCGAGGTCGCCGATGCCGGGCAGCAGGTCCACACCGGACTCCTCGGCGGCGGTGACGAGGTCGCGGGGCATGTCGTTGTCCAGCAGGGCGGCGATGTGCGCCGGGTTCTCGGCGACGCGGTCGAGGAACCGTCCCCAGTGGACCTCGGTGAGCGCCGGCACGTCGACGGTGGTGTTGTGGACGGTGTGGTCGTCGTGGACCTGCGCGTGCAGGCGGCCGGGGCTGACGGTGATCGGGCCGACGACGCCGGCGTGGGCGTAGCGGCGGCCGAGGCGGACCGTCGCGTTGTCGAGCGCGGTGTCCTCCAGGGCCTTCACCCAGGCCTTGCCCCACCACGTGGTGGCGACGCGGCGTTTCACCTTCGGGAACGCGGCGAACCCGCGTGCGGTCATCAGGAGCTCCTGAGCTGGACGAGGTCGGCGAGCTCGGCGTCGGTCAGCTCGGTGAGGGCGGCTTCTCCCCCGTGCAGGACGGCGTCGGCGAGGTCGCGCTTGTCCTGCAGCAGTGCGGCGACGCGTTCCTCGACGGTGCCCTCGGTGACGAGCTTGTGGACCTGGACGGGCCGGGTCTGGCCGATGCGGTGGGCGCGGTCGGTGGCCTGGTCCTCCACGGCGGGGTTCCACCAGCGGTCGAAGTGCACGACGTGGTCGGCGCGGGTGAGGTTGAGGCCGGTGCCGGCGGCTTTGAGCGACAGCAGGAACACCGGGGCGCGGCCCTGCTGGAAGTCGTCGACCATCTGCTCGCGCCGGGGCACGGGGGTGCCGCCGTGCAGGAACAGGGTCGGGTGGGTGATGTGCCGTTCCAGGAGCCGGGCCATGCCGACGTACTGGGTGAAGACGAGCACGGAGCCGTCCTCGGCGACGATCGTGTCGAGCAGTTCGTCGAGCAGGTCGAGCTTGCCGGAGGTGCCCCGCAGCTCGTCGTGACCGAGGTAGTGCGACGGGTGGTTGCAGATCTGCTTGAGCCCGGTCAGCAGCTTCAGCACCAGGCCGCGCCGTGCCATGCCGTCGCTGGCGGCGATCTGGTCGAGGGTCTGCCTGGTGAGCGCCTCGTAGAGGGCGGCCTGCTCGGTGGTGAGCGGGACGGGCAGCTCGGTCTCGGTCTTGGCCGGCAGTTCGGGGGCGACGCCGGGGTCGGACTTGCGGCGGCGCAGCAGGAACGGCCGCACGACCTTGGTGAGGGTGTCGTCGGGCCGGGGCCAGCGGGTGCGGAACGCGCGGTGCGTGCCGAGCAGGCCCGGTGTCGTCCAGTCCAGGATGGACCACAGCTCCGACAGCGAGTTCTCGACGGGGGTGCCGGACAGCGCGACGCGGGCGGCCGCGGGGATGCGGCGCAGTGCCTTGGCGGTGCCGGAGTGCGGGTTCTTGACGTGCTGGGCCTCGTCGGCGACGACCATGCCCCACTGGTGGTGCCGCAGGGTGTCGGCGTCCAGGCGCATGGTGCCGTAGGTCGTGAGGACGACGCCGGAGGTGGCGAGGGTCCGGTGTGGACCGTGGTAGCGGGTGACCGGGGTGCCGGGGGCGAAGCGGTGGATCTCGCGTTCCCAGTTGCCCAGCAGTGACGCCGGGCAGACGACGAGCGTCGGGTGCTCGTGGTCGCGGTGCAGGTGCAGGGCGATGAGCGTGATGGTCTTGCCCAGGCCCATGTCGTCGGCGAGGCAGGCGCCCAGGCCGAGGCCGGTCATGTGGGCGAGCCAGCGCAGGCCGTGGAGCTGGTAGTCGCGCAGCTGGGCGCGCAGTGCCTCCGGCTGGGGGAACTCGGGGACGGTCGTGATCGCGGTGGTGAGGTCGTGCGGGGCGACGGCGACGTGGTCGCCGTCGATGATCGCGGTTCCGGTGAGCGCCGCGGTGACGGCCTGGACGGCGGTGATCGGCGCGAGCTCGCGGCGGACCCGGTCGCGCAGGCGGGGATCGACGAGGACCCACTGGTCTCGCAGCCTGATGACCGGCCGGCTGGCCTCGGCGATGGCGTCCATCTCGGCGTCGGTGAGCGTGTCGTCGCCGAGGGCGAGCTGCCAGCGGAACGTGAGCAGGTCGCCGGCGTCGAACCGGCCGTGGTGCTCGCCGATGACGGCCGTCGCGGACAGGGTGGTGGTGAGGTCGCGGGGCCAGTGGACCTCGATGCCGGTGCCGAGCAGCTCGGTGACCTCGTCGTCGGTGAGGTCGGCCTGGTCGAGCAGGCGCTGCAGCGGTGGCCAGTCGACGCGCGCGATCGCGCGGATGGCGTCGAGCTCGCGGCCGGAGCCCCGCACGTCGCGCGGGTGGGGGTCGGTGATGTCGCGGACCTGCACGATCGCGCGGAACCGCAGGTCGTCGGTCGTCTCGATGCGCAGGGAGAGGGTGATCTGCTCGTCGGCCCACGCGGCGAGCCCGGGAACGTGGTGGACCTCGGTGCCGGCGAACGGCCCGTCGCCACCACCCCGGGGCAGCGTGTCGGCGACGGCGTCGAGGAACTGGCGCAGCTCGTCGTAGTCGCCGTGGGCGGCGAGGCGGCGCAGGTGCAGCTCGTCGGCGTGGTCGAGCGGTCCGACGCGCCAGGTGTCGTGGCAGGCGGGCGTCACGCCGGGGACGATCCGGCCGCGGGCGACGAGGCTGAGCGCGGTGGCGGCGGCCACTCCCCAGTAGTCGTCGGTGCGCAGTGCTTCCGGTAGGGCTTCGAGCAGGGGTTTTCCGTGGAGCTGGCCGAGTCGGGGTGGGTCGGCAGGCGTGAACACACCTTGTACCGTACACCATACGGTACGGTAGGGTCGGGTCGTGATCGAACACACGGGCAGCGGTGACCCGGCGCGGACGCTCGCGTTGCTGTGGCGCACCCAGGAGCGGACCAGCCGCAAGGGCAAGCCGGACCTGAGCGTGGACCGCATCGTGCGGGCGGGGATCGCGCTGGCCGACGCCGACGGGCTCAAGGCGCTGTCGATGCGACGCGTGGCCGAGTCGCTGGGCGTGGGGACGATGTCGCTCTACACCTACGTGCCGGGCAAGGGCGAGCTGGTCGACGTCATGGTCGACACCGTGCAGGCCGCGACCGGGCGTGAGGCGGCCGGGGGCTGGCGCGAGCACCTGGTGTACGTGGCGCGGGAGAACCTGGCCCTGTACCGGCGGCACCCGTGGCTGCTGCGGGTGGCGCCGTCGCGCACGGTGCTGGGCCCGCAGGTGGCGGCGAAGTACGACTTCGAGCTGCGCGGCCTGGAGGGCGTCGGCCTGTCGGACGTGGAGATGGACTCGGTGCTGAACCTGGTGCTCGGGCACGTGCAGAACTCGGCGCGAGGCCTGACCGCGGCGGCGGTGACCGAGAAGGAGACCGGGCTGACCGACCGGCAGTGGTGGGACGCGGCGGCGCCGTTCCTGATGACGGTGTTCGACCCGGCCCGCTACCCGGTGGCCGCACGGGTCGGCGGCGCCGTCGGGGAGGCGCACCAGAGCGCGTTCAGCCCGGAGCACTCGTTCGAGTTCGGGCTGGAGATGATCCTGGACGGCGTCGAACGGCTGGTCGGGTCACGGGGCTAGCGGCGTGGGCCCGGAACGTCGCTGGTTACAGCCGGGTGACACCTCGCGGGACGCGTCACCATTTCGCACGTGCCTGTCGTCCGGATGCCTACAGTTACCGCCACGCCGATCAACCTGCCGTGGGAGGCCTGCTCGTGGTGATCGACTCGCAGCCCCGGCAGGCGCTGGTGCGCCGGGTGACCGGCCTGGCGCGGTCGACGCCGGGGCGGCTGAGCCTGATCGCCGTGGTGCTGGTCGTGGCGAGCCTGGCGAGCGGGTGGCTGTCGACGTGGAGCGTGAACCGGCAGGAACGGGCGCTGGAGGACCTGGCGACGCGGTCGGAGCCGCTCGCGCACGCGGCGCAGGAGGTCTACCGGTCGTTGCAGGACGCCGACGCGACGGCGGCCAGCGCGTTCCTGTCCGGCGGGCTGGAGCCGCCGCAGCTGCGGGAGCGCTACGAGAAGGACATCGCGCAGGCGCAGGCGGCGCTGTCGGTGGCCACGGCCTCCTCCCCCGAGCTCACCACGACGCTCGCGGCGCAGCTGCCGGTGTACACGGGGCTGATCGAGACGGCGCGGTCGAACAACCGGCAGGGCTTCCCGGTCGGCGCGGCCTACCTGCGCGAGGCGTCGGGGCTGATGCGCACGCAGCTGCTGCCGGCGGCGCAGGAGCTGTACCGGGCGGAGACCGACCGGGTGGCGCGCGCCCAGGACGAGGCGAACTTCCCGGTGGCGCCGGTGCTGGTGGCGCTGGCGTTCGTGATCGCGCTGGTGCTGGCGCAGCGGTACCTGACGCGCAAGACGAACCGGCTGCTCAACGTCGGCCTGCTGGTGGCCACGGGCGCGGCGGCGTTGTCGCTGCTGTGGGTGACGACGGTGTCGGTGCTGGTGATGAACGACGTGGCGGACTCGCGCACGGCGTCGGCGAAGGCCGACGTGCTGGCGCGGGCGCGGATCGCGACGCTGACCGCGCGCGGTGAGGAGACGCTGACCCTGGTCGCACGGGGCGCGGGGCAGACCTACGAGAAGAACTTCGTCGAGGTGTCGCGGCGGCTGGAAGGGCTGCTGGAGCAGGCGAGGCGGCTGGACGACACCGAGGCGGTCGCGGCGGCGTCGGAGCACTTCCGGCAGTGGCAGCAGGTGCACCAGCGCATCCGCGAGGCCGACGACGCCGGGCAGTACAGCGACGCGGTGAAGCTGATCGACACCCCGTCGTTCGACTCGCTGGACCAGGCGCTGGTGCGGGCGATCGGTGCGGCGCGGCAGGACTTCAGCGACGAGGTGGCGGTGGCGCGGACGTCGCTGGCGGGCACGGTGGTGGGGGTGCTGGTGCTGGCGTTGATCAGCGCGGCCGGGTCGACGATGGGGTTGTGGCAGCGCCTGAAGGAGTACCGGTGAAGCGACTGGCGTTGGCGGGTGTGCTGCTGCTGGGCGCGTGCGCGGCGGGCCCGGCACCGAGCGAGGTCGTGCCGCGCAGCGCCCCGGCGCCGCAGCCGGCGAACGTGAGCACGGTGACGGCGGCGCCGAGCAGCGGGCCGGACCCGGCGCCGTCGTGCGACGCGACGGCGAGCCTGCGGCCGGGTGCCGTGCCGCCCGCGGGGCAGATGCCGGCGGGCTCGACGATGGAGCGGATCCTGCAGCGCGGCCGGTTGATCGCCGGGGTGGACCAGAACTCGTACCTGATGGGGTTCCGCAACTCCTTCACCGGCGAGATCGAGGGCTTCGACGTCGACGTGGCCCGCCAGATCGCGAAGGCGCTGTTCGGCGACGAGAAGAAGGTGCAGTTCAAGGTCGTCACGTCGGCCGAGCGGATCCCGATGCTCAAGAGCGGCGCGGTCGACGTCGTGGTGCGCACGATGACCATCACGTGCGACCGGCTCGAGGACGTGGACTTCTCGCAGGTCTACTACCAGGCGGGGCAGCGGGTGCTGGTGCGCCGCAACTCCGGCATCACCGGCGTGGACGGGCTCGCGGACAGGAGGGTGTGCGTGGCGTCGGGGTCGACGTCGCTGGGCAACGTCGTGAACAGGGCGAGGACGACCGTCAGCGTGCCGAACTGGACGGACTGCCTGGTGATGCTGCAGCAGGGGCAGGCGGACGCGATCTCCACCGACGACACGATCCTCGCGGGTCTGGCGGCGCAGGACCCGTACACCGAGGTGGTGGGGTCGCGGTTCACCGACGAGTCGTACGGGGTGGGGATCCCGAAGGGGCAGCAGGACCTGGTGCGGTTCGTCAACGGCGTGCTGGAGCGGATGCGCGTCGACGGGACGTGGCGCGGGATCTACGACCGGTGGCTGAGCAGGCTGGGTCCGGCACCGACGCCGCCGGTCGGTCGTTATCGGGACTAGGGGGTCGGGATGAGCGACGAGGTGGAGCTGCCGGAGACGGGGCCGTCGACCGCGCCCGGCACGGCGCCGGGGACCGCGCCGTGGTCGGCGTCGCAGGCGGTGGCGCGGCCGGGTTCGGGCAGGGCGCGGCGGGGCAGCGCGCGGTCGATGAGCCGCGGCCGGTTGGGCGCGGGGCTGGTCGAGGTGCCGCGGGTGCCGTACCGGGACCCGGCGACGGCGGTGCTGGAGAACCCCGAGGTGCCGGAGGCGAAGCGGTTCTGCTCGAAGTGCGGCAAGAAGGTAGGTCGGGCCAGGCACGGCAAGCCGGGGCGGGTGGAGGGGTTCTGCCCGCAGTGCGGTCACGCGTACTCGTTCACGCCGAAGCTGGCGCCGGGCGAGGTGCTGCACGACCAGTACGAGGTGCTGGGGTGTCTGGCGCACGGCGGCCTGGGGTGGCTGTACCTGGCGCTCGACCACGCGGTGAGCGACCGGTGGGTGGTGCTCAAGGGCCTGCTCGACTCAGGTGACGCCGACGCGATGGCGGCGGCGCTGGCGGAGCGGCGGTTCCTCGCCGAGGTCGAGCACCCGAACATCGTGAAGATCCACAACTTCATCCGGCACGAGCAGCGCGAGGGCGACAAGCTCGTCGAGTACATCGTGATGGAGTACGTGGGCGGCGAGTCCATCAAGGACATGATCACGCGCCGCCGCCGGGAAGGCCGCGGGGACGAGGCGCTGCCGCTGGCGCAGGCCATCGCCTACGTGCTGGAGATCCTGCCGGCCGTGGGCTACCTGCACGGCGTGGGGCTGCTGTACTGCGACTTCAAGCCGGACAACATGATCCACACCGAGGAGCAGCTCAAGCTGATCGACCTGGGCGCGGTGCGGCGCATCGACGACCACCACTCCCCCATCTACGGCACGGTCGGCTACCAGGCGCCGGAGATCGGCACGATCGGGCCGTCGGTGTTCTCCGACATCTACACGGTCGGGCGCGCTCTGGCGGTGATGAGCTTCCCGTTCGACTTCCGCGGCCGCTGCAAGGACCGGTTGCCCACGGCGGAGGAGGAACCGCTGCTGGCGCGGTTCGAGTCGTTCCACCGGTTGCTGCTGCGGGCCACGAACCCGAACCCGGAGCTGCGGTTCTGCAGTGCCGAGGACATGGCCGAGCAGCTCACGGGTGTGCTGCGCGAGGTGCTGGCGCTGCAGGACGGGGTGCCGCGGCCGGGCCCGTCGCGGCAGTTCACGCCGGAACGACGCCGGTTCGGCGTGGAGGGCGGGCTGGACCTGGCGGAGGTGGCGCTGGCGTTGCCCGCGCCGAGCGTGAACACCTCCGACGCGGCCGCGTCGTGGCTGGCGACGGCGACGACGACGTCGGACCCGGAGGGTCTGCGCAAGGCACCGGAGGTGACGGTCGAGGTGCGGCTGCGGATCGTGCGGGTGCTCATCGAGTCCGGTGACACCGCGGCGGCGATGCGGGAGCTGGAGGCGCTGACGGCGCCGTCGATGTTCGACGAGCCGGAGCTCGACCCCGCGGAGGACTGGCGCCCGGACTGGTACCGGGGGCTGGCGGCGCTGGTCGACCAGAGGCCGCAGGACGCGCTGCGGTTCTTCGACGCGGTGTGCTCGGCGGTGCCGGGTGAGGCGGCGGCGAAGCTCGCGCTGGGCGTGTGCTGCGAGGCGACGGGTGACCTGAAAGCCGCGGCCGGTTGGTATGAGCTGGTGTGGCGCACGGACCACGCGTACGTGTCGGCGGCGTTCGGGCTGGCGCGGGTGCTGCTCGCGTGTGGTGACCGTGCGCGAGCGGTCGAGGTGCTGCTGTCGGTCCCGGACACATCTTCGCAACACTTGCCGGCGCAGATCGCGGCGGTGCGCGCGCAGCTGGGGGACTGCGGTGCCGAGGACCTCGTCGCGGCCGGGGAACGGTTGCGGGACTTGGACATCGACGTGCACTCGCACACGCAGCTGTCGGCGGAGGTGCTGGAGGCGGCGTACCAGTACGTGACCCGCAATCAGGCCGCCGAGGGCAGGGTGCTGGACTGTGCACTCTCCGAACACGAGCTTCGGCTGGGTCTCGAGCGGCGCTACCGCACGCTGGCCCGGTTCGCGGCCACGCCGGAGGAACGGATCGCATTGGTGGACCGCGCGAACGCGGTAAGGCCTAGGACGTTGGTTTGATGGACACCCTGAAGTGCCCGGAATGCTTCGCGCCCGTCGCCCCGGAAGACCGGTTCTGCGAGGCGTGCGGGCGCAACCTGCTCGTGCGCCGCACGCCGCTGGGCGGGCCGACCGGTCCCGCGCAGGCGTCGTGCATCCTGTGCGGCTCGCCCGACATCGACGACGAGGACTACTGCACCCAGTGCGGCCGTCACCAGCCCTCGGCGCGTGACCGGGTCGAGTACGCCCTGGGCGCGGTGTCGGGTGTGTCGGACCGGGGCAAGCGCCGGGCCCGCAACGAGGACTCGATGGCGTTCGGCACGGTCGCGGGCAAGGGTGTCGCGGCGGTGGTGTGCGACGGTGTGGCGTCGTCGGAACGCGCCGAGCAGGCTTCCCAGGCCGCCGCGGACGCCGCGGTGGACGTGCTGATCAACGCGTTGATCGACTCGGCGGACCCGGAGCAGGCGATGGTGGACGCCGTCGCGGCGTCGTGCTTCGCGGTGGAGCAGCTGGTGGAGGCCGAGCCGCTGGAGGCGGGCGGCCGGGGTGTCGCCCCGTCGTGCACGTTCGTGTCGGTGCTGGTCACCGAGGACGCGGCGACGGTCGGCTGGGTGGGTGACTCCCGGGCGTACTGGTTGTCGGCGGAGGGCTCGAAGCAGCTCACGACGGACGACACGTGGGCGGCGCAGCTGGTCGCGGAGGGTGTGCTGACCGAGGAGCAGGCGCGCACGGACCGTCGCGCGCACGTGCTGTCGCGGTGGATCGGCGCGGACGCGGGACCGGTGGTGCCGCAGGTCGTGACGCTGCCGCTGACCTCGCCGGGGGTGTTCCTGCTGTGCTCGGACGGGCTGCACAACTATCGGCCGGAGCCGGAGGACCTGGAGCCGTTGCTGGGCTCGGGGCCGGAGGAGTACGTGAAGGTGGCGCTGGACGCGGGCGGCCACGACAACATCACCGTGGTGCTGGTGCCGTTCACCCCGGTGGACTGATTTCCGGGAGAGAAGCGACGTGAGTGCTGTGCGCGGAACGACCGTCGACGTGACCACCGCGGACGGCGTCGCGGACGCCTACGTGGTCCATCCCGGCGGTGAGGGCCCGTTTCCCGCCGTGTTGCTCTACATGGACGCCTTCGGCCTGCGCCCGCACCTGGAGACGATGGCCGACCGGCTCGCGTCGGCCGGGTACCTGGTACTGGTGCCGAACGTGTTCTACCGGGCCGGCAGGGCCCCGGTGGTCGAGCTGCCGGACTACGTCGACCCGGCGGCGAGGCCGGGGCTGTTCGAGCAGATCATGCCGATGCTGCGGTCGCTGACGCCGGAGAGCCTGATGAGCGACGCGCGGGCGTACCTGCGGTGGCTGGACGACTGTCCGCTCACCGTCGACGGACCCGTCGGCATCACCGGCTACTGCATGGGCGCGGGCCTGGCGCTGCGCACGGCGGGCACCTACCCGGACCGGGTGGCCGCGGCGGCGGGTTTCCACGGCGCGAACCTGGCCTCCGAGGCCGGCGACAGCCCGCACCTCGTGGCCGGCGACGTCACGGCGGAGCTGTACTTCGCCCACGCCGACCAGGACAGTTCGATGCCGCCGGAGCAGGTGCGGCGCCTGGAGCGGGCGCTCACCGACGCGGGTGTGCGGCACCGCTGCGAGGTCTACGCGGGCGCGCACCACGGCTACACCCAGGCCGACACGGCCGCCTACGACGCCGAGGCCGCCGAACGCCACTGGACCGAGCTGCTGGCCCTGTTCTCCCGCACGCTCACGCCCCGGCAGGGCTGACCTGTGGGATTAACCTCCGGCTAACCGGGGCGCGGCAGGGTCGGCCGGTGTGAGAATCGTTCCTGTCGCGGCGGTGGCCGCGGTCGTGCTGGCGGGTCTGTCCTCGGGTGTCGCGCACGCGGAGTCGGCGCCGGGCTGCGGCCCGGTCACCCAGATCGGCGCCACCGCCTACATCAACGGCACCTCGTCGAGTGCGTGGGCGTCGGTGAAGCAGTTCAAGGGGTGTGGCAAGAACTGGTCGTACGTGTACGTGTGGGACTCGTTCGTCGACCGGGTCGGTGACTTCCAGATCGCGACGTGGGTCGAGACGACCACGATGAACGGGTACGTGAAGGCGCCGCGCAACCAGCAGGCGGTGTGGTCCAAGGGCACGGACACGTTGTCGGTGTGCACGCGGGCGGCCGGGTCGATGGTGGACTTCGTGAGCAACCCGGACTACGCGCACACGGTGAAGACAGAGAAGCGGTGCTGAGCGTCATCATGGGGTGATGAGAGGGCCGGTGTTGGTCGCGGTGGCGGTGGTTGTCACCATCGTCGCCGTGGTCTTCGCCTTTCAGCGCAAGCTGGTCTACTTCCCCTCCCCCGGTCCGCTGCCGTCCGCCGGGGAGGTGCTGCCCGGCGGACGGGATGTCCGGCTGGTGACGGCGGACGGTCTGCTGCTGGGCGGCTGGCACTTCGAGGTGCCCGGCGCGCCCGCGACGGTGGTCGTGTTCCCGGGCAACGGTGGCAACCGGGCCGGCCGTGCGCCGCTGGCGCGGGAGCTGACCGCGCGCGGGCTGTCGGTGCTGCTGTTCGACTACCGCGGCTACGGCGACAACCCGGGCAAGCCGTCCGAGGAGGGCCTGGCCTACGACGCGCGGGCGGCGCTGGACCTGGTGGACGGGCCGGTGGTGTTCTTCGGCGAGTCGCTGGGCGCGGCGGTGGCGGCGGAGCTCGCGACCTACCGCGCGCCGAAGGGCCTGGTGCTGCGCTCGCCGTTCGCGTCGCTGGCGGCGGTCGGGTCGCACCACTACCCGTGGCTGCCGGTGCGGATGCTGTTGCAGGACAAGTATCCCGTGCTGGAACGGGTGTCCGCTGTGGACGTCCCGACGGTGGTGCTGCTGGGCACGGCCGACTCGGTGGTGCCGCCCGCGCAGAGCCGTGAGGTGGCGACGGCGGCGCGGGCGAAGCTGGTCGAGATCGCCGGCGCGGACCACAACGACGCGGTGCTGAACTGGGGTCCGCAGGTCGTCGACGCGGTGCTGTCGGTCAGCCGGGCGGCCTGATCTCACCGGAGCCGCGGCACACCAGCGCCGCGGGGACGACGGCGTGCACCGGGGGTGAGGTGTCGCCGTCGATGCGGGCGAAGACGAGCTCGGCGGCTTTGCGGCCGATGCCGGGGACGTCTTGCCGCACGACGGTGATGCCGGGGTCGAGCATGTCGGCGAGCGGGAAGTCGTCGAAGCCGATGACGGCGACGCGGCGGTGCAGGTCGCGGGCGCGCAGCACGCGCATGGCGCCGACGGTGACGAGGTTCTGGGCGGTGAACAGCGCCGTGGGCGGCTGTGCGAGGCCGAGCAGCGACGCGGTGGCGGTCTCGGCGAGGCCGGCGCCGTGCAGGTCGGTGCGCACGAGTTCCTCGCGCAGGGTGAGGCCGGTGTGGGCGAGGCCTTCGAGGTAGCCGGTGTAGCGCTCCTGGCTGGTCCACAGGGTGCGGCGGTCGCCGAGGAACGCGATGTCGCGGTGCCCGAGGGCGGCGAGCCGCAGGACGGCGTCGCGGGAGCTGTCGCGGTTGGTGGTGGTGACGCAGTCGGTGCCGCCGAAGGTGGGGGGCCGGTCGACGAGCACCATCGGGGTGCCGCGTTCGCGTTCCTGCTGCAGGGCGTCCTGGTGGCCGCCGGCGGCCATGACGACGACGCCGTCGACGCGCCGCGCGGACAGCGACACGAGCAGTTCGCGTTGCAGCTGGTGGTCGTCCTCGCTGCTGCCGGCGAGCACGAGGACGCCGTTGTGGCGGGCGCGGTCCTCGACGGCGCGCAGCAGGGCGGCGTCGAAGGGGTTGGACAGGTCCTCGAACAGCACGCCGATGGTGGCGCTGCGCCGGTCGGAGCGGCGCAGGCTGCTGGCGGTGAGGTTCGGCCGGTAGCCGAGGGTGCGGGCGGCGGCGCGGACCCGGTCGGCGACCTCGGTGCCGGCGCCGGGCAGTCCGTTGATGACGCGGGAGACGGTCTTGGTGCTGACCTTCGCCAGCGCGGCGACGTCGCGCATCGTCGGTTCGCGGCGCCCGTGCACCTGTGCCATGTCCCGCCGCTCCCACTTCCAACGACCCTTGCGTCAACGATGACGCAACGGTATACCGATTGACTAGCTCGCGTAGCTGCTCTCCCGTTCACGGCAGAGGGAATGCGGACGGGCGGTTACGTCAACGATGACGTAGGAGTGGTCATGCGCAGAACTGTCGGGGTTGTCAGCGCAGTGGCGGTGCTCGTGGCGGTCACGGCGTGCGGGGGTGGTGGCGGCTCCTCCGGCGGTGCGACGCTGGTGGGGCTGGTCACGAAGACGGACACGAACCCGTTCTTCGTGAAGATGAAGGAGGGCGCGCAGCAGGCGGCCTCGTCCTCGGGTGCGACGGTGCAGTCGTTCGCGGGCAAGCAGGACGGTGACAACCAGTCGCAGGTCGACGCGATCGAGAACCTGATCGCCTCGGGTGCGAAGGGCATCCTGATCACGCCGAGTGACTCGAAGGCGATCGTGCCGTCGGTGGACAAGGCGCGTGCGGCGGGCCTGCTGGTGATCGCCCTGGACACGCCGCTGGAGCCGGCGGACGCGGCCGACGCGACGTTCGCGACCGACAACTACCAGGCCGGTCTGCTGATCGGGCGGTGGGCGAAGGCGAAGTTCGCGAAGGAGGGCAGGCAGGCGAAGATCGCGTTGCTGGACCTCAACCCGAACCAGGTGTCGGTGGACGTGCAGCGCGACCAGGGGTTCCTGGAGGGCTTCGGCGTCGACGTCAAGGACCGCAACCGCATCGGGGACGAGTCCGATCCGCGGATCGTGGGCCACGACGTGACCAACGGCGACCCGGCCGGTGGCCGCACGGCGATGGAGAACCTGCTGCAGCGCGACCCCGGCATCACGCTGGTCTACACGATCAACGAGCCCGCGGCGGCCGGGGCCTATGAGGCGTTGAAGGCGGCGGGCAAGGAGAAGGACGTCGTGATCGTGTCGGTCGACGGCGGCTGTCCCGGTGTCACCAACGTCAAGGGCGGGGTGATCGGGGCGACCTCGCAGCAGTACCCGCTGAAGATGGCGCAGCTGGGCGTGGAGGCGGTCACGAAGTTCGCGAAGGACGGCTCGAAGCCGCGGAACACCGACACGGGCGTCACGCTGATCACCGACCAGCCGGCCGAGGGCGTCGAGTCGAAGGACTCGGCGTTCGGCCTGCAGAACTGCTGGGGCTGAGCGATGAGCGCCGCGGTGGAGGAACGGGACCGGTCGCCGCTCAGCCGCGTGCAGCACCTGCTGCACGCGCAGGCCACGATCGGGCCGGCGGTGGTGTTGCTGGTGTCGGTGGTCGTGTTCGCACTGTTGTCGGAGCGGTTCCTGACGCCGGGCAACATCTCGCTGATCCTGCAGCAGGTCGCGGTGGTCGGCACGCTCGCGGTGGGGCAGACGATCGTGATCCTGACGGCGGGCATCGACCTGTCGTGCGGGGCGATCATGGTGCTGACCTCGATCGTGATGGCGAAGGTCGCGTCGGAGACCGGCCTGCCGGGGCTGCCGGCGCTGCTGCTCGGGTTCGTCGTCGGCACGCTGTGCGGGCTGCTCAACGGGCTGCTGGTGACGCGGCTGAAGCTGCCGCCGTTCATCGTCACGCTGGGCACGCTCAACGTGTTCTTCGCGCTGAACCTCTGGTACTCGGGCAGTGCCACGATCCGGGGCACGGACATGCCGTCGCTGCTGCTGTTCACCGGGCAGACGGTCACCGTCGGCGGCACGCGCATCACCTACGGCTCGATCATGCTGGTGGCGCTGGTGGCGGCGATGGCGTTCGTGCTGAAGAACACCGCGTGGGGCCGGCACGTCTACTCCACCGGTGACGACGTGGAGGCCTCGCGCCTGTCGGGCATCCGCACGGCGCGGGTGCTGCTGAGCGTGTACGCGACGGCGGGGCTGATCTACGCGGTGGCGGCGTGGACGCTGATCGGCCGGATCGCGTCGGCGAGCCCGCAGGCGGGGCAGACCGACAACCTGGACTCGATCACGGCGGTGGTGATCGGCGGGACGTCGCTGTTCGGCGGCCGCGGCGCGGTGGTGGGGTCGCTGATCGGCGCGCTGATCGTCGGCGTGTTCCGCAACGGCCTCGCGCTGGCCGGTGTCGACGTGCTGTGGCAGACGATGGCCGTCGGTGTGCTGATCATCGTGGCGGTGTCGCTGGACCAGTGGATCAGGAAGGTGAAGGCATGACCACCCCGATCCTGCAGGCCAGAGGCCTGGTCAAGCGCTACGGCAGGGTGACGGCGCTGGCAGGCTCGGACCTGGAGCTGCTGCCGGGCGAGATCCTCGCGGTGATCGGTGACAACGGCGCGGGCAAGTCGTCGCTGATCAAGGCCCTGTCGGGGGCGGTGGTGCCGGACGAGGGCGAGATCCTGCTCGACGGCGAGCCCGTGTCGTTCCCGACGCCGCTGGACGCGCGGCGGGCGGGCATCGAGACGGTGCACCAGTCGCTGGCGGTGGCGCCGTCGCTGGACATCGCCGCGAACCTGTTCCTGGGCCGCGAACGCCGCCGGCCGGGTGTGCTGGGCTCGGTGTTCCGCATGCTCGACCGCCAGGGCATGCGCGACGAGGCGCGCCGGCAGCTCGACGCGCTGGGGATCATGACGATCCAGAACCCCGGCCAGGCGGTGGAGACCCTCTCGGGTGGCCAGCGCCAGGCCGTGGCGGTGGCGCGGGCGGCGGCGTTCGGCAGCCGGGTGGTGATCATGGACGAGCCGACGGCGGCGCTGGGTGTGCGGGAGTCCCGCGCGGTGCTGGACCTGATCCTGCAGGTGCGGGAGCGGGGCCTGCCGGTGATCCTGATCAGCCACAACATGCCGCACGTGTTCGAGGTGGCCGACCGCATCCACATCCAGCGCCTCGGACGCCGCAAGGCGGTCGTGGACCCGAAGTCGGTGTCGATGTCGGACGCGGTGGCGATCATGACCGGGGCGATGGAGCCGCCGCAGGGGTAGGCCGTGCCGAACGGGGTGTCGATCACGTACGCCACCGGCCGTCCACTGCCCCGCGGGCGACGCCGGTGGCGGTACCCGTCGTTGCTCGTGCGGGTGTGCCTACCGGAGGAGGTCGCGGATCACCGACTCCAGCGGCGCGATCACGTTGCGGGAGAGCATGAGCTCCTCGGACACGAGCACCTTGCCGCGGCTGAGCCGGCGCCAGAACTGCCCTTCGAGGGGGACCTGCAGCACGTCGAGGGTGAAGATCGGCCGGTGGCCTCGTTCGTGTTCGAGGTCGACGACGACTTCCTGGACGGCGTCGGTGAAGCCGCGCCGGACCTCGTCACGGCGCTGGGTGTTCTCCGGTGCGGTGAAGGCGCCCCAGTCGCGGTAGGCCTCGCGCAGCCGCACGGGCAGGCCCACCGGTTCACGGCCGGCTCCGGACGAGGTGCAGTCGCGCCACCACCGGTCCCAGTCCTCGACGAGCCCGGGCGGGTACAGGGCGCCTTCCAGGCGCGGGACCGGCGGCACCAGCCGAGGTATGGCGTCGGCCGTCGGTGTGCTGATGCCGAGCGCGTCCCGCACGAACAGGGCGAACGTGCCGCCGTCACCGCTTGAGATCACCCACGTGGAATCCCCCGCGAAGGTCATGCTCCACGGTAGCGGCTCACAGCGGCACGGCGTCCAGCGCTTTGAAGATCCTCTTGTCGCTGACGGTGTAGCGGGTGCCGATGGTCTGCGCGAAGTACGACAGCCGCAACTCCTCGATCATCCACCGGATCTCGTCGAGCTCCGGCGACGGCTCGTCGGCCGGGGTCTGGGCTCGCAGGTCCCGGTACTCGGCGTGGACCTCGTGGATCTTGGCGGTCCACTCGAGGTCGCGGCGCGGGTTCTCCGGCAGCTTCTCGATCCGCCGGGCGATGCCCTTGAGGTAGCGCACGAGGTCGGGCAGCCGGTCGTAGCCGGTGTTCGTCACGAAACCCTTGTACACCAGCGAGTTCAGCTGTCCGCGGATGTCGTTGACCGAGTCGGGGGCGCCCTTGGGGCCCGCGAGCTTCAGCTCGGCCTCGTGGGCCGCCTCGAGGACCTTGCGGACCTCCTGCACGACGACCCACGTGGTCTCGTTGAGCGCGGCCTGGACTCGCTTGAGCTGCGCGGCGTAGGACTTGGCGTCCCAGGCGGGTTCGCCCATGAGCCGGTCGACGGCGGCGGTGATGCAGTCCGACAGCAGCGCGGCGACGCCGCCGTGGGGGTTGCGGGTCAGGGCGAGCTTGGCGGCGTTGTCGAGGTGGCGCTGCAGGTGCTTCACCGGTGAGTTGAGACCCAGCAGCAACAACCGGCGCACGCCGCGGCGGTGGGCGTAGGTCTGCCGTCCCGGGGTGTCGAGGACCTTGATCGCGACGGTGTCGCCGCGGTCGACGAGCGAGGGGTAGGCGGTGACGGTGATGCCGGACTGCCGTTGCTCGATCGTCCTGGGCAGGGCGTCGAAGTCCCAGGTGGTGATACCGGTGCGTTCGAGGTGCCCGGCGGCCTGGCTGAGCGACTCGCGGACCTCGTCGCGCAGCTTGTCCTTCAGCGCCGCGATGTCCTTGCCTTCGGCGAGGGTGCGGTCGTGCTCGTCGACGACCTGGAAGGTGAGCTTGAGGTGGTCGGGCACGGCGTCGAGCTGCCAGTCCTCGCGCTGCACCGTGACACCGGTGAGCGCCCGCAGCTCCCGTTCGACGCCGGTGAGCAGCGACGTCTCCTCCGGCTTGATGCGGGCCAGGACGGCGGTGGCGACGTCGGGGACGGGCACGAAGTTGCGGCGGATCTGCTTGGGCAGCGACCGGATGAGCGCGACGACGAGGTCGTGGCGCAGGCCGGGGATCTGCCAGGAGAACGCGTCGTCGTCGATCGCGGTGAGCGCGGGCAGCGGCAGCTTCACGGTGACGCCGTCGTTCTTGGTGCCCGGCTCGAAGTGGTAGCTCAGCGGCAGCGTGAGCTCGCCCTGGCGCCACTGGTCGGGGTAGGCGTCGGGGTGCACGTCCGCGCGGTCGTTGACCAGCATGTCCAGCGTGAAGGTGAGCTGGTTCTTGTCCTTCTGCTTCTTCCACCACGAGTCGAAGTGCCGGGCGGAGACGACCTCGGGGGCGACGCGCTTGTCGTAGAACTCGAACAGCGTCTCCTCGTCGACGACGATGTCCCGCCGCCGCGCCCGGTTCTCCAGCTCGCCGACCTCCTCCAGCATCGCGCGGTTGGTGTGGAAGAACCGGTGGTGCGTGGTCCACTCCCCCTGCACGAGCGCGTGGCGGATGAACAGCTCACGGCTCAGCGCGGGGTCGATGCGGCCGTAGTTGACCTTGCGGCCGGCGACGATCGGCACCCCGTACAGCGTCACCTTCTCCAGCGCGACCACGGAGCCGCGTGTGGACTCCCAGTGCGGTTCGGAGTACTGGCGTTTGACGACGTGCTCGCCGAGGCGCTCGGCCCACTCGGGTTCGATCTTGGCGACGATGCGTCCCCACAGCCGGCTGGTCTCGACGAGCTCGGCGGCCATCACCCACTGCGGTGGTTTCTTCGCCAGGGCGGAGCCGGGGAAGATCGCGAACTTGGCGTTGCGGGCGCCCAGGAACTCCGTCAGCGGGCGCCGTTTCTCGTTCGGCGCCTGCTTCTTGAGGACGTCCTTGACGCCGATGTGGCTGAGCAGCCCGGACAGCAGGGCGATGTGGATGTTGCGGGGGTCGCCGGGCTGCTCGGCCAGGTGCATGCCGATCTGCTTGGCGACTTGGCGCAGCTGCAGGTAGATGTCCTGCCACTCGCGCACGCGCAAGTAGTTGAGGAACTCGCTCTTGCAGAGCTTGCGGAACTGGTTGCCGCTGAGCTCCTTCTGCTTGTCCCGCAGGTACTGCCAGAGGTTGAGGAACGTGATGAAGTCCGATTCCTTGTCGACGAACCTCGCGTGCTGCTGGGTGGCGGCCTCCTGCTGGTCGGCGGGCCGTTCGCGGGGGTCCTGGATGGACAGCGCCGCGGCGATGATCATGACCTCTTTGAGGCAGCCGGTGGTGTCGGCCTCCAGCACCATGCGGCCCAGGCGCGGGTCGACGGGCAGGGCGGCGAGCTTGCGGCCGGTGGGGGTGAGCGTCTTCTCGGCGGCGTTGATGGCGCCGAGCTCCTGCAGCAGGCCGATGCCGTCGTTGATGTTGCGCGAGTCCGGCGGGTCGATGAAGGGGAACCGCGCGACGTCGCCGAGGCCGATGTTGGTCATCTGCAGGATGACGCTGGCGAGGTTGGTGCGCAGGATCTCCGCGTCGGTGAACTCGGGGCGGGCCTCGAAGTCCTCCTCGGAGTACAGGCGGATGCAGATGCCTTCGCTGACGCGTCCGCAGCGGCCCTTGCGCTGGTTCGCCGACGCCTGGCTGATGGGTTCGATCGGCAGGCGCTGGACCTTGAGGCGGTGGCTGTAGCGGGAGATGCGCGCGGTGCCGGGGTCGATGACGTACTTGATGCCCGGCACGGTGAGGCTGGTCTCGGCGACGTTGGTGGCGAGCACGACGCGCCGCCCGGTGTGGCGCTGGAAGACGCGGTGCTGCTCGCCGACGCTCAGCCGCGCGTAGAGCGGCAGGATCTCGGTGTTGCGGAGGTCTTCTGCTTTGAGGGCGTCGGCGGTGTCGCGGATCTCGCGTTCACCGGACAGGAACACCAGCACGTCGCCGGGGCCTTCCGCCTGCAGCTCGTGGACGGCGTTGATGATGCCCTGGGTCTGGTCGTCGTCCTCCTCGAGCGGCCGGTAGCGGGTCTCGACGGGGTAGGTGCGGCCGGAGACCTCGATGACCGGGGCGTCGTCGAAGTGCTGGCTGAACCGCTGCGGGTCGATCGTCGCGGAGGTGATGACGACCTTGAGGTTGGGGCGGCGCGGCAGCAGCTGCTTGAGGTAGCCGAGCAGGAAGTCGACGTTGAGGCTGCGTTCGTGGGCCTCGTCGATGATGATCGTGTCGTAGCGGCTCAGGGTCCTGTCGGTCTGGATCTCGGCGAGCAGGATGCCGTCGGTCATGAGCTTGACCAGCGTCTCGTCACCGGACTGGTCGGTGAACCGGACCTTGTAGCCGACGGTGTCGCCGAGCTTGGTGCCCAGCTCCTCGGCGACGCGTTCGGCGACGGTGCGCGCGGCGATGCGCCGCGGCTGGGTGTGGCCGATCTGGCCGGTGATGCCGCGGCCGAGCTCGAGGCAGATCTTGGGCAGCTGGGTGGTCTTGCCCGACCCGGTCTCCCCGGCGACGATCACGACCTGGTGCCGCGCGATCAGCTCTTTGATGTCGTCCTTGTGCTGGCTGACCGGCAGCTCTTGCGGGTAGCTGATCTTGGGAACGGACTCCCTGCGCAGCGCGACCTTGAGGGCGGCCTCGTCGATCAGCGAGGCGATCTCCTCGGTGATCTTCCTGCGGGCGAGCGGGTCCTTGACCTTGCGTGCGCCGTCGAGGCGCCTGGCGAGCCGGCGTTGATCACGCGGCATGAGCTCGGGCAGGCGTTTGTGCAGTTCAGCGAGCGGGGTGTCCATTTGGGTTCCAGGATAGTCAGGCGATGCGAATCGTTCGCGCCAATAACGGTGTGAGGTGGGCCGAACAGGGCTGACCTGGGCCGATGGCGGGCGCGGCGGGTCGGTCCGCGCCCGGTCGGTCACCTCGTGCGTGCACTGGCGGAGTGCGTCGTGCGGCCGGTGCTCCACGACGCCGGCCTCGGCACGTTCGCGGATGCCCGCGTGGCCCGCTCACACCCGCCGCGCCGTCTGCCTGTCCCGTCTGCCTGTCCCTCGGTCGGGTGACTCGTCGTCTGGTCTGAGCTGCGGTGATGCCGGGGCGTCCGAAATTGTCAGACCCTCTCGCTAGCGTGCTCGGCATGGACCTGAACGCGTTCTGGGGCCTGGTGGAGTCCTCCGCTGCGGAGACCTCCGGCCAGGACGAGCGGCTGGAGTGGCTGACGGCTGCTCTGGCCGCGCTGCCTCCTGGTGAGGTGGTGGAGTTCGCGGTGCGGCTGGGCGAGGTGCGGCGCCGGGTCGACACGTGGGAGCACTGGCAGGCGGCGCATCTGATCTGCGGCGGGCTGTGTTCGGACGACGGGTTCTTCTACTTCCAGGCGTGGCTGGTCGGGCAGGGGCGGTCGGTGTTCGACGCGGTGGCGGCGGAGCCGGACGCGCTGGCCGATCTGCCGCACGTCCGGTTGCTGGCCTCGCGTGGTGGCGTGCACGCGTGGGCGGATGAGGACTGGCCGGACTGGGAGGGCCTCGACCACGTGGCGGGTGAGGCGTTCGACGGTGATCTGGAGGCGGTGCTGGCCGCGCGCGGGCTGGAGCCGCCGTCGTCTCCGGAGCCGGAGGGTGAGCAGTTCGACTTCGCTGATCCGGCCGGGATCTCGGCGCGGGTTCCGCGGCTGGGCGCGTTGTTCGGGAAGGTGGCGTGATGGACGTTCCGGTGGGTGTCCCAGTAGATGACCCCGTGAATGACCCGGCGGATGTCCCTGCGGGTGTGGCGGTGGACGTCGTGGTGTGGCGGGCTCCTGGTCCGGCGTCGTCGGCGGAGGCCGCGGCCCGGTACGCGGAGTTGCGGTCCTCGCCGCTGGGAGCGTTCGAGCCGTCGGTGGCGGCGTTCGTGCGCGAGTTACGGCAGACGTCGCCTGATCCGTCGTCGCCGTTGTCGTGGAACGACGCGCTGACGGTGGCCACGGACGCGGTGATCGTGCACGTGGTGTGGCCGGGGCAGCAGCGGGTGCTCGACCTGGTGTCGTTGCTGGCGGCCCGGCACGGGCTGGTGTGCTACGAGCCGGCGCGCCAGGTGGCGATGTCCTGACGCAGCGCCGCTTTCGTGGCGGCGGGGGCGAAGGAGGCGTCGACGGCGTTGGTCGCGAGGGTGGCCAGGGTGTCGTCGTCGAAGCCGAGCTCGTCGCGCAGCAGCTGGTACTCGCCGGTGAGCGTGGTGCCGGTGGTGGAGGGGATGTCGGTGTTGAGCGTGACGGTCAGCCCGGCGTCGAGCAGCAGTGGCAGCGGGTGAGAGGAGAGGGATTCGACCAGTCCCAACGCGACGTTGGACGATGGGCACGCTTCGAGTGGTGTGGCGCGGTCGCGCAGCAGTGCGACGACTTCCGGGTCGTCGAGGGCGCGGAACCCGTGGCCGATCCGGTCGGCGAGCCCGACGGTCACGGCTTCGGCCACGCTGGGTGCTCCGCAGCACTCTCCCGCGTGGTGCACGAGCCCGATCCCGGCTTCGCGCGCGGCACGGAACACGGCGGCGAACGGGGTGAGGGGGTAGTCCTCCGCACCGGCCATCCCGATCGCGACGACCTGTGGGTGCTTCGTGGCGAGGCGGAGTGAGGCTTCGAGGCGTTCGACCGGCCTCTTGCGAGGGTGGTCCACGATCACACGGCATTCGATGCCGTGGGCGGCCTGTCCTGCGGCGAGCCCGGACAACACCGCGTCGAGCGGCATGTCCGGATCCGAGAGCCGTTCTCCGTGCGCTGCCGCGGTGAACGTCACCTCCGCGTACCGGGTCCCCTGCGCTGCTTCCTCGGCGCAGAACTCGTACGCGATCCGGTGGAAGTCCTCTGCTCGCCGCAGGCAGTCCCGTACCTGGCCGTTGTGGGCGGCGAACTGCGTGAAGTCGTCGAACGGCCCTGTCCGCGCCCGGACGCCGACGCCGTGGTGGTCGGCGAGCTCGGCGAGGGTGCCGGCGCGCACGGTGCTTTCCAGGTGCACGTGCAGGTGGGCTTTGGGCAACGTCGCGAGGTCACGCATGGAGCGCGACGCTACCCAGGCCCGCCCGCGGTGCGCCCGGCATTTTCGTCGGGCGTAGGGGTGTTATCCGGCGAGGAAGCGGACGGCGCTGTCGAGTTCGTGCTCGGGGACGTCGCCGTGCCCGCCGGGGTTGGCGTGCAGGGACTTGCGGTGGGAGGCGAAGGCGTCGAACAGGGCGAGTCCGGCGTGGCGCGGGATGAGCTGGTCGTCCCACTGCAGCAGGAACCGCACGGGCACGGTGATCGTCGCGGCGGCGCGCACGAGGTCGTCGGTGGCGCCGACGAGCCCGACCACGGCGGTGCGGATGCGGGGTTCGGCGGCGAGGAGCGGGATGCCGATGGCGCTGCCCATGGACATGCCCCAGAAGCCGACGTTGCCGCCGACGCCCGGTACCGCGTCCAGGGTGGTCAGGGCGTCGAGGACGGAGCGCCATTCCGGGACCGCCCGCGAGGCCTGCAGGGCGTTGTACTCGGCCAGGAGAGGGCCGGGGTCCTGGCCCGCGGTGATGCGGGCGCGGATCTCGCGGGTGAAGTGGTCGTCGTCGGGGGTGCGGGGGCGGTCGCCGTGGCCGGGTGAGTCGAGGGTGACGACGGCGAGTCCGGCCGCGGTGCAGCGGTGGGCGTGGGCGAGGGTGCGGGGGGCTCGTTTGTGCTGGCCGCCGCCGTGGGCGCCGAGGACGAGGCCGGTGATGTCGCCGGCGGGGGTCCACAGGACGCCGGGGACGCCGTCGTGGTCGAAGCCGCGTTCGGTGGTGCCGTCCGGGGAGGTGGTCTCCGAGGTGTAGCGCATGGTCGTTCGCCTTTCGGGTGGCTGCTGGAGCGCTCCCCGTGGCGACGCGCGCCGAAGGCGTCAGGCCGTGTGTGTGGAGGAGCGCCCATCCGGGTTCACCGCGTTGATGGGACTCACCTCCTCGGGTCGTTCGCGTGCCGGTGACCTTATCAAGCCGTGGTGGTCGGCGCCGCAATTGCGGCGACACCGGGGCTGGTCCGGCATTAGGTTGCGGTGTCATGCCTGATGTTGTGCAGACGCGCCATGGCGCGACGGTGTTGATGTGTGCCCCGGACGGTCCGCCGATCGTGGACGAGCAGTCCGCTGTGGACCTGGTGGGGACGTTGTGGGGTCAGGACGTCCAGTGGCTGGTGCTGCCGCTGGCGCGGTTGAGCGAGGATTTTCTGGTGTTGCGCACGAGGGTCGCGGGCGCGGTGGTGCAGAAGTTCCAGCAGTACGGGTTCCGGCTCGTGGTGGTCGGGGACGTCACCGCGCAGGTGGCGGCGAGCACGGCGTTGCGGGACTTCGTCTACGAGTCGAACAGGGGCCGGCAGCTGTGGTTCGTCGCGGACGAGGCGGAGCTGGACGCGCGGCTCGCGGCGGCGGCCTGATCACGGCGGCTCAGTTACAGCGGCCTGGTCACGGCGGCTCAGTTACAGCGGCCTGGTCACGGCGAACGGCTCTGTTGCAAGTGATGTGCAATAGGTAGTGTCCGGGTCATGGAGATTCGTCGTTCCCTGTCGCACCACAGCGGTCCGGGCCGGTCGCCGCACGAGGTGCTGCGCCGCCTGACCGCGTATGTCGGTCCGGGCACGCGGCCGGAGGACCCGGTGCGGGAGCTGGAGGAGCGGGTCGCGGGCCTGCTGGGCAAGCCGGGGGCGTTGTTCTTCCCGTCGGGGACGATGGCGCAGCAGGTGGCGTTGCGGGTGCACGCCGAGCGCAGTGGCCGGCGCACGTTCGCGGCGCATCCGCAGACGCACCTGCAGGCGTGGGAGAACCAGGGCTACAGCGCGGTGCACGGCCTGCGGCTGCACCCGGTGGGCGACCGCCACGAGCTGATGACGCTGCAGGACCTGAAGACCGCCGGTGAACCGCTCGCGGCGGTGGTGATCGAGCTGCCGCAGCGCGACATCGGCGGTCTGCTGCCCTCGTTCGAGGACCTGGCGGCGCAGGCGAGGTGGGCTCGGGAGAGCGGTGCCGCGGTGCACTGCGACGGGGCGCGGCTGTGGGAGGCGCAGACCGGCTACGACGCGTCGCTGGCGGAGATCGCGGCGTTGTTCGACACGGTGTACGTGTCGCTCTACAAAGGACTCGAGGGGATCCGGGGCGCGGTGCTCGCGGGGGACGACGAGACGATCGCGCAGGCGGCGGTGTGGCGGCGCCGGCTGGGCGGGGCGATCGTGGACGCGTGGCCGTTGGCGGCGGCCGCGTTGATGGGCCTGGACGAGGTCCTGCCGAGGATGGCGGAGTTCCGGGCCCACGCGCGGGCGCTGGCGGAGGCGATCAACGCCGACGGGTTCGCGCACACGACACCGGAGGTGCCCGCTACTCCCCTGTTCCACGTGCACCTGCCGTTGTCGCGTGAGGACGCGCAGCGGGCGGCGCGGGATCTGCTGGAGGAGACGGGGATCCGGCTGTTCCTGTACGCGCGGTCGAACCCGGATCCGCGGCGGTGCGGCTTCGAGGTGAGCGTGGGAACCAGCGGGACGGGGTTCACGCCGGCCGAGGTGGTGGAGTTGATCAAGGGGCTACCATCGCGGGTGTGAGCCTGCCCGAACCCGTCCAGCACGCGCTGGTCAGGGTGTCGCACTCGGTGCTGATCGACGTCGACGCGCTCGCGAGGGTGCGCGAGAGGTTCGACGACGAGCAGGCGGCGTCGTTGTCGGGGTATCTGCGCAGCGCTCAGTCGCCGAACACGGTGCGCGCCTACCGGTCGGACTGGATCGCGTGGGCGGGCTGGTGCCAGGCCGAGGGGCGCCAGGCGCTGCCCGCGGACCCGCTCGACGTGGCGGTGTACCTGGCGGCCGCGGCGGACACGGTGAAGCCGGACGGGTCGGCGGCGTTCGGGGCCTCGACGCTGGAGCGCAAGTCGGCGGCGATCGCGGCGGTGCACGCGGCCAACGGCCTGCCGAGCCCGACGCGCAGCGACGTGGTGCGGCTGACGTTGCGCGGTATCCGCCGCAGCCGCAAGTCGCAGCCCCGCCGCAAACGCCCCGTTCTGCTCGACACCCTCGAGGCGCTGCTGAACGAACGCCCGGCGGACGGTCCCGCGCGCGCCCGTGACGCGCTGCTGCTGCTGGTGGGGTTCGCGGGGGCGTTGCGGCGCAGCGAGCTGGCGGCGATCGGGTTCGAGGACGTCTCGGTGGACGTGGACCCGCGCACGCACGAGCCGTTGCTGCTGGTCCGGCTCGGCACGACCAAGACCGACCAGACCGGCCGCCACCAGCAGTCGGTGGTACTGCCGCGCGGCAGTCGCCGGCCGACGTGCCCGGTGTGCGCGTTCGCGGACTGGTCCGATGTGCTCGACGGCAGGCAGGTCACCGAGAACGGCCTGCACCGCTGCCACGGCTTCGCGGGCTCGGCGCGCTCGGGCGCGCTGTTCCCGGTGATCAACCGGCACGGTGGCGTCGGCGGGAAGGCGATGTCGGGCCGCGCGGTGGCGGAGCTGGTGAAGCGCTACGCGCTCAAGGCCGGGCTGGACCCGGCGTTGTTCGGCGGGCACTCGTTGCGGGCGGGGTTCGCGACGCAGGCGGCGCTGGGCGGGGCGAGCGATCGGGAGATCATGCGGCAGGGCCGGTGGACCAACCCGCGCACGGTGCACCGCTACATCCGCACCGCGAACCCCCTCGAGGACAACGCGGTCACCCGCCTGGGCCTGTGAACCTGTGACCGGGCTCTCAGTTCACGGGTTGACCGTAAACAAGATCCCCTCCGGTCGGGCCGTGCCGGTCGGAGCAGCCCACTGCTCCGACCGCAGCTAACGGTCCTGATCGTTTCCGTATTGTTTCCCCGTGCGGTGAGCTGCGGGTTTGTCCCGCCATCCGGACAAAATCGGGTCCTCTGACCAGCGGCGCGGCCACATTTGTGAACTGATCTCGCATCTTGGGAACAGCTGGTCGCATGCACTCACAGCAATACGATCGCCACGCCCGGTCATCGACACCGGCCGGGCTGTTCCACGGTGAGCGCCCCGGCACCCCTGTAACGCCGGAGCGATCACTCCCTGCACCGGAACAGGAGCGTTCATGAAGCGCACGACCCTGGGCGTCACCACCGCCCTGCTGTCCACGGCGGCCCTGGCCGCCATGGGAACCCTCGGAGCCAGCGCCGCACCACAGCCGCGGGATCTCACCCAGCCCGACGCGCTGCACGCGGCGGCCGAGCAGGCGGGGACGATCTCCACCGCACTCGGCCTGTCCGGCGGCGAGCGGCTCGTCCCCCGCGACGTCGTCCGCGACGCCGACGGCACCGCGCACCTGCGGTTCGACCGCACCCTCAACGGCCTGAAGGTCATCGGCGGCGACCTCGTCGTCGCCCAGAAGGCCGGCCAGGTCACCAGCGTCACCAAGGCGTCCGGGGCCACCCTCGCGGGCCTCGACACCACCGCACCCGCCGTCTCGGCCGCCGGCGGTGAGCTCGTCGTGTTCGCCCTGGACCACGCGCCCGTGCTGGCGTGGGAGACGGTCCAGCACAGCGTCAAGGACGACCAGACGCCGTCCGAGCTGCACACGGTCACCGACGCCCGCACCGGCGAGACGCTGCTGACCTACGACGACGTCCACCACGTCGAAGGCACCGGCCAGTCCACCTACACCGGCACCGTCAGCCTCAACACCACCCAGTCCGGGTCGACGTTCCAGCTCAAGGACCCCGCCCGCGGCAACCAGGCCGTCAACAACCTCAACAACGGCTCCGGCACCGGCACCCTGTTCACCGACGCCGACAACAAGTGGGGCAACGGCACCTACACCGACAAGGCCACCGCCGGCGTCGACGCCGCGTTCGGCGCCGCCAAGACCTGGGACTACTACAAGTTCGTCCACGGCCGCAACGGCATCAAGAACAACGGCCAGGGCGCGCTGAGCAAGGTCCACTACGGCACCAACTACAGCAACGCCTTCTGGTCGGACTCCTGCTTCTGCATGACCTACGGCGACGGCGCCCAGAACCGCAACCCGCTGACCTCCATCGACGTCGCGGCCCACGAGATGAGCCACGGCGTCACCTCCGCCACCGCCGGCCTGGTCTACTCCGGCGAGTCCGGCGGCCTCAACGAGGCCACCAGCGACATCTTCGGCTCCACCACCGAGTTCTACGCCGCCAACACCACCGACGCCGGCGACTACCTCATCGGCGAGAAGATCAACATCCGCGGCGACGGCAAGCCCCTGCGCTACATGGACAAACCCTCCAAGGACGGCAAGAGCCTCGACTACTGGTCCAGCACCGCCGGCAACGTCGACGTCCACTACTCCTCGGGCATCGCCAACCACTTCTTCTACCTGCTGTCCGAGGGCAGCGGAGCCAAGACGATCAACGGCGTCGCCTACGACTCCCCCACCGCCGACAACCAGCCCGTCACCGGCATCGGCCGCGACAAGGCCGAGAAGATCTGGTACCGCGCCCTGACCACCAAGTTCACCTCCAGCACCAAGTACGCCGCCGCCCGCACCGGCACCCTCGCCGCCGCGGCCGACCTCTACGGCGCCTCCTCGGCCGAGTACGCGGCGGTCAACCGCGCCTGGGCCGCGGTGAACGTCAAGTAGCGGCACCGACGCACGAGACCGGGGCCCGGACCGCATCCCCCTGCACGGTCCGGGCCCCTGCACGGTCCCACCGCGTGTCACGGCTCCAGGTCGGTCGCCGCCAGGAACGACCCGTCCATGTGGAACGGCACCGAGTCGTGCGAATGCGTGATGAGCCACCGCCCACCCAGCCGCTGCAGCCCCGCGGTCGTGCGCATCCACATCGAGAACCCCTCCGGGTAGCCGACCGGCACCGCCGCCAGCCGCGCCAGCCCGTGCGCGAACGCCACGTCACCGGACACGACGACCGTCAGATCCCGGTACTCCAGCGTGATCGGCCCCTCGAACCCGGCCATCCACCCCGCCAGCGACTCCACGTCCCGCGCGTCCACAGCCGCGTTGCGCAACGGAGGCGCCAGCGTGCACGTCACCACGTCATCGGCATAGCGGGCCACGACCCGCTCCGGCGACCGCAGCCGCATGCCCTCCGAGTGCTCGATGAACAACGCGCGGATCGCCGCCTCGTCCTGCACCACTGTCCGAGTCATCAGGAACCTCCCTCACATCGACTGACACACCGGTGTCGAGACGGAGCCCGCGGTCTCGACATGGCGGTGAGAGGATTTCTCGCCAGCGAGCAGGAGGCCGAAGTGAAGTACCTGATCCTGATCTACAGCAACCCGAGGTCACGGGCCGCGTGGGACAAGCTCACCGAGGAGCAGCAGCGCCAGTTCGGCCAGGACCACTACGACCTGTCCGACCGGCTGCGCGCCTCCGGGGAGCTCGTCGTCAGCGAGGGACTGCCCGGACCGGAGACCGGCAAGGGCGTCAGCGTCCGCGACGGCGAGGTCGTCGTCACCGACGGGCCCTTCGCCGAGGCCAAGGAGTACCTCGCCGGGTTCTACCTCGTCGAGGCCGACTCGATCGACCAGGTCATCGCCCACGCCGCCACACTGCCCGACGCCCACCACGACGGCATCGAGGTCCGGCCCGTCTGGGACCCCTCCGTGCTGGACGACCTGTGACCGCACCACTCGACGGCCTGCTGCGCGACCTCGCGCCGCAGGTCCTCGGTGTGCTCGTCCGCCGCCACGGCCAGTTCGACGTCTGCGAGGACGCCGTGCAGGAAGCCCTGCTCGCCGCCTCGCAGCAGTGGCCCGTCGACGGCGTCCCGGACAACCCCCAGGGCTGGCTCATCACCGCCGCCAGCCGCCGCTGGATCGAGCAGTACCGGTCCGAGGTCGCGCGCCGTCAGCGCGAGAACAAGGTCGCCGCCCTCACGCCCCCGCCGCCCGATCCCGTGCCGGCCCAGGACGACACCCTCACGATCCTCGCACTGTGCTGCCACGACAGCCTCACCACGGCCTCCCAGATCGCCCTCACGCTCCGCGCCGTCGGCGGCCTCACCACCGCGGAGATCGCCCGCGCGTTCCTCGTCCCCGAAGCCACCATCGCGCAACGCATCAGCCGCGCCAAGCAGAAGATCAGGCAGTCCGGCGCCCGCTTCCGGCCACCGAAAGACCTCACAGCCGTCCTGCACGTCCTCTACCTGATCTTCACCGAGGGCTCCACCGCCAGCTCCGGCGACGAACTCGTCCGCGTCGACCTCACCGCCGAAGCCCTCAGGCTCACCCGCCGGCTGCACCGCAGAAGACCACACGACGGCGAGCTCACCGGCCTGCTCGCGCTGATGCTGCTCACCGACGCACGCCGCCCCGCCCGCACCGACGGCAACAACACCCTGATCCCCCTCGCCGACCAGGACCGCACCCGGTGGGACCGGGCCGCCATCACCGAAGGCACCGGCCTCATCCACAACGCCCTGCGCACCGCCCCCATCGGCCCCTACCAGCTGCAGGCGGCGATCGCGGCCGTCCACTCCGACGCCACCACCGCACAGGACACCGACTGGCACGAGATCCTCGGCCTCTACGACCTGCTCACCGTCACCGCACCCGGCCCGATGGTCTCACTCAACCGCATCGTCGCCGTCGCCATGGTCCACGGACCCGCCCGAGCCCTGGCCGAGCTGTCCACACTGGACCTCGACCACCACCGGGTGCACGCCGTCAGAGCGCATCTCCTGGACCTGCAAGGAAAGCACGACGAAGCCCGCGACGAATACGAGAAAGCCGCGAAACGCACGCTCAACGCACCGGAACAGCGCTACCTCACGTCCCGGTCGCGCCGCCCACGGTAGCGTCCGACGACGGCTCCTCCTGCGGCGCCGCCTTCGGCACCACACCCGCCAGATCACCACCGTTGTCGTTCACCCGCAACACGAACGGCCGCGTCTGCGTGTACTGCACCACCGAGATCGAACACGGATCCACGACAATGCGCTGAAAACCGTCCAGATGCACACCCAGCGCATCCGCCAAGATCGACTTGATCACATCACCGTGCGAGCACAACACCCACACAGCCCCCGGACCGTGCTCCTCGGTGATACGAGCATCATGCGCACGCAACGCGGCAACAGCACGCGCCTGCACATGCGCCAAACCCTCACCCTCGGGAAACACAGCGGCGGACGGATGCTGCTGCACCACCGCCCACAACGGCTCTTCCAGCAGATCCTTCAACGCCTTACCGGTCCACGCCCCGTAATCCACTTCGGACACGTCCGGCTCCGCCACCGCCTCCAGCGACCGGTCAGCCAGAAAAGGCGCCAGCGTCTCCTCACACCGCTGCAGAGGAGACGACACGACAGCACTGACCGGGATGTCCCTCAACCGGTCCACCAGAGCCGCGGCCTGCGCCCGCCCCCGCTCGTCCAACCCCACACCCAGCGATCTCCCGGCCAGCACACCGGAACCGTTGGCAGTCGAACGAGCATGTCGGAGCAGGATCACAGTGGCCACGACACCCACCTTAGATCGGCTGCAACAACCCCATCGACAGCAGCCCCATCAGCACCAGACCCAGCATCAGCCGGTACCACACGAACGCCGAGTACGAATGCTTCGACACGTACTTCAACAACCACGCGATCGTCGCGTACCCCACCACGAACGAGATCAGCGTCGCCACGACCATCTGCGGAATCGACGCCTGCACACCCTCACCACTGCGCTCCAGCACATCCGGGATCGAGAACAACCCCGCCCCGAACACCGCCGGAATCGCCAGCAGGAACGAGTACCGCGCCGCCGACTCCCGGTTCAACCCCAGGAACAACCCCGCCGTCAACGTGCCACCCGAACGCGACACACCCGGGATCAGAGCCAGCGCCTGCGCCAGCCCCATCCCGATCGCGTCCTTCATCCGCAGCTCATCACGCTGCTGCTTCGCCAAGTGGTCCGCCAAACCCAGCAGCAGACCGAACACCACCAGCATCGTCGCCGTGATCCACAGGTTCCGCGCCGACGTCCGGATCTCGTCCTTCAACAGGTACCCGAGAACCGAGATCGGCACGGAACCGATGATCACGTACCACGCGAGCCGGTAGTCCTTCTCCTTGCGCGCCTCCGCGTCGAACAAACCCCGGAACCAGGCACTGATGAAACGCCCGATGTCCTTCGCGAAGTAGATCAGCACCGCCACCTCGGTACCCAGCTGGATCACCGCGGTGAACGAAGCGCCCGCGTCGTTGCCGAAGAACAGCGTCGACGTGATGCGCAGGTGCGCACTGCTGGAAATCGGCAGGAATTCCGTCAGTCCTTGGACCAGTCCGAGGACCAGAGCCTGCAACCAGCTCAACTACCCACTCCCGCCAGATCCAAAGCCTCGGCCGCGGTGCGAAGACCCGCGATCCCCTGCTCGAGATCTTGCAGCATCGGCGAAACGGACAGCGTGGTGACCCCCGCGCCCGCGAGAGCCTGCATCTTGTCTGCTATGCGCTCCTTCGGACCCAGCAACGCCGTCGCGTCCAGGAACTCCAACGGGATCGCCGCCATCGCGCCGCCATAGTCCCGCGCCAGGTACTTCTCCTGGATCTCCTCCGCCTCAGCCGGGAAACCCATGCGCACCATCAGGTTGTTGTAGAAGTTCTGCTTCCGCGAACCCATGCCACCGACGTAGAGCGCCGTGTACGCACGAACCGGGTCAGCACACGCCTTCCAGTCATCACCCACCACCAGAGGAACAGTCGGAACGACGTCGAAGCCGTCCAACGTCTTCCCGGCCTTCTCCCGGCCCGCCCTCACGCCGGCCAGAGACTCCGCCGAGAACTCCGGCGAGAAGAAGATCGCCAGCCACCCGTCCGCGATCTCCCCCGTCAGCTCCAGGTTCTTCGGACCCACAGCCGCCAGGTAGATCGGGATCTGCTCACGAACAGGGTGCACCGTCAGCTGCAACGCCTTACCCGGACCATCCGGCAACGGCAACGTGTAGTGCTCACCCTCGTACCGCAGCTTCTCCCGCGACAGAGCCCTCTTCACGATCTCCACGTACTCACGCGTCCGCGCCAGCGGCTTGTCGAACCGCACACCGTGCCAGCCCTCCGACACCTGCGGACCCGACACACCCAGCCCCATCCGGAACCGGCCACCCGACAACGTGTCCAACGTCGCCGCCGTCATCGCCGCCATCGCAGGCGTCCGCGCCGGAATCTGGAAGATCGCGCTACCGACGTCGATGCGATCGGTCTGCGCGGCCACCCACGCCAGCACCGTCGGCGCATCGGAACCGTAGGCCTCCGCAGCCCACACCACCGAAAAGCCGAGCCGGTCGGCCTCCTTGGCCAGCTCAAGGTTCGCGGCGTCGTTGCCGGCGCCCCAGTATCCGAGGTTCAGTCCGAGCTTCACGCAGCGAGACCCTACCGGTCAGTAACACCGATTGCCAGGCTCAGCCGATGATCACCCCTTAGCATCCCGCACGTGGAACAGCGATACCTCGGCCGCAGCGGCCTCCGCGTCTCCAGAACCGCACTGGGCACCATGACGTGGGGACAGGACACCGACGCCGACGAGGCCGCCACCCAACTCATGGCCTTCACCGACGCCGGCGGCACCCTCGTCGACACCGCCGACGTCTACACCAACGGCGAAGCCGAACGCATCCTCGGCACCCTCCTCGCCGAAATCGTCCCCCGCGACGAACTCGTCATCGCCACCAAAGCCGTCGCCCGCCGCACCGACGGCCCCTTCGGCGGCGGCGCCTCCCGCGGCGCCCTCCTCACCGCCCTCGACGGATCACTCCGCCGCCTCGGCATCGACCACGTCGACCTCTGGCAACTCCACGCCTGGGACACCAACGTCCCCGTCGAGGAAACCCTCTCCGCCCTCGACCACGCCATCAACACCGGCAAAGTCCGCTACGCCGGCATCTCCAACTACAGCGGCTGGCAACTCGCCACCGCCGCCATGACCCCCACCACCCACCCCCTCATCTCCACCCAGGTCGAATACTCCCTGCTCGAACGCGGCATCGAACGCGAAGTCGTCCCCGCCGCCCTGCATCACGGACTCGGCCTGCTCCCATGGGCCCCCCTCGGCCGTGGCGTGCTCACCGGCAAATACCGCAACGGCACCCCACCGGACTCCCGCGGCGCCTCCACCCACTTCGCCGGCTACGTCGAACAACACCGCAACGACCGCGCCGCCCGCATCGTCCAGGCCGTCGCCACCGCCGCCGACGGACTCGGCACCTCCCCGCTGTGCGTCGCCCTCGCCTGGGTCCGCGACCGCAACGGCGTCGTCGCCCCCGTCGTCGGCGCCCGCGACACCAACCAGCTGCTCGCCTCCCTCGAAGCCGAGCAGCTCACCCTGCCCCCGGCGATCCGCGCCGCACTCGACGACGTCAGCGCCATCGAGCTCGCCTACCCCGAACGCCCCATGCTCTGACCTCGTTCGTTCTTTGCTGATTGTCGGTCTTGCTGTTCAGGTGGACGGGATCGCCAATTGGTATTGAATTTAGTCAACACTGAAATAATAGAGATAACTACTACACGCCGGCTGATGAGTTTCACCCCACCCCTTGCGTGACCTTCGACCGAACGTCGTGGATGCTGGAAGTCCACGACGTTCCCAGGAGGACCCGATCTTGCGCCGGCTCGCCGCTCTGCTCGTGACCACCGCCGCCCTGGCAGCGTGCGGACAGAGCGAGAGCTCCCAGGACCCGCTGCAGGTCGCGGAGACCCTCGAGGCCGCCAAGCCCGCCCACTCCCCCGCCCAGACCGGCGCGGTCCCCGGCGACATCACGCCAGGAGGCACGTTCACCGAGGGCGACACCACGCTGAAACTCCAGGTCAACGGCCGTAACGTCGAACTGGACCGGTTGCGCAGCGCCGTCTTCGAGATGACCACCGACGACAAGGGCGCCCAGACCAGGGGCACCGGCCTGCGAGCGGGCGACGGCGCCACCAACGCCGTCCCCGACCGCTTCGGACGACTTCTCGTCGTCGACACCCGCGGCGGCGAGTTCCTCGCGTTCTCGATCAACCCGCTGATCATGCGCCAGCGCTACCCCGTGCCCGGCACCCCCTACGGCATCGCCTACGACGCCAAGCGCGACATCGCGTGGATCACGCTCACCGAGCGCAACGAGGTCGTCGGACTCGACGTCGCCGGTGGCGAACCGACCGAGAAGCACCGGTTCCCCACCGTGCGTCAACCCAACACCGTCAGCGTCGACCAGGAAACCGGACGAGTCACGGTCACGTCCGGCGACAACGGAGGGATACAGGTGATCTCGCCATGAACGAAGGGGTGATCGACGGGGACTGGGAGTACCGGCCGCTGCGCCTGCCGCCGGGTGTCTCCCGCCGAACCGCGACCACGCAGCTCGCCATCCATGCCGAGTTCGCGGGCTGGGAGCTGTCGCGCACGCTGCTCTACGGCGACGGGTCCCGCAAGGTCTGGCTGCGCCGCAAGCGCCAGCCCGACCTGGTACCAGGTCTCATCACCTGACCACCACGCCCTCGCCGAACGCGAACGGACTCGCCTCGCACTCCGCGACGAAGTCCGCCGGAAAGCCCCGCTCGGGCGGGGCCG
>NZ_DATLEC010000191.1:0-26122 GCF_035525475.1 Lentzea sp.
AGGTCGGCGAGCGTGCCGGACGCCGCGCCCACGGCCCGCGCCTGCACCAGGACGTTGCCCAGCGCCGTCGCCTCGGCGGGTCCCGCCACGACGGGCAGGCCGCACGCGTCGGCGGTGAGCTGGCACAGCAACTCGTTGCGCGATCCACCTCCGACGATGTGCACGACCTCGACCGCCTTCCCCGACAACCGCCGGGCGTCCAGAACGGCGTCGCGGTGGGCCAGGGCCAGACTGTCCAGGATGGACCGCACGACCTCCGGCCGTGTCATGGTCTTCCCGCACCACTGCTGGATCCTGGCAGGCATGTCGCCGGGAGGCAGGAACACCGGGTCGTTGGGGTCGAACACCGACCCCGCCGCCGAAGCGGCTTCGCGCAGCAACGGGCCGAGGGGCGCGTTCCACACCCGCAGGCTCTCCTGCAGCAGCCACAGGCCCATCACGTTGCGGAGGTAGCGGATCGTGCCGTCCACGCCGCCCTCGTTGGTGAAGTTGGCGGCACGGCTCTCGGGTGTGAGCACGGGCGCGTCGAGCTCGACGCCGACCAACGACCACGTGCCGCAGGAGATGTAGGCGAAGCGCTCGTTCTTCGCGGGTACGGCGACGACGGCGGACGCGGTGTCGTGCGACCCGACCGCGGTGACCGGGACGCCCTGGAACACGCCTGCCGGATCGCCGGGGTGGCGCAGCGGGGGCAGCAGGGACGCCGGCAGGTCACGGGTCAGCTCAGCCGACCACCGTCCGGTCCGGACGTCGATCAGGCCCGTCGTGGTGGCGTTGGTGTACTCGGCGCCGCGTTCGTCGGTCAGCCAGTAGGAGAGCAGGTCCGGGACCAGCAGGAGCTGGGCGGCCTGGGGGAGCAGCGGTTCCGCCCTGAGCTGGAACATCGTGTTGAACGGCTGGAACTGCAGCCCGTTGACCTCGTACAGGCCGTCGTCGGGCGTGACGCCGTCGGTGCGGGAGTCGCGGTAGCACACGGGATCACCGAGCAACTCGCCGTGCGCGTCGAGCAGGCCGTAGTCGACGGCCCAGCTGTCGATGCCGATGCTCGAGACCTCACCGGCGAGCGCCAGCCCGGTGAGGACCTCTCGGTGCAGCTGGGACACGTCCCAGCGCAGTGCGCCCTGGTGGTGCACCGGTCCGTTGGCGAACCGGTGCACCTCCTCGACGCGCACGGCGCCATCGGTGATGACCCCTCGCACCACGCGGCCGCTGGACGCGCCGAGGTCGACCGCCGCGACCGCTGTCATCGCAGGAACGCCGCTGCCACACCGGCGTCGACCGGCACGTGCAGGCCCGTCGTCAGCGACAGGTCTCCCGCCGTCAGCGCGACCACCGCCGCCGCCACGTGGGAGGGCAGCACCTCCCGCTTGAGCAGGGTGCGCTGGGCGTAGAACTCGCCCAGCTTCTCCTCCGGCACGCCGTAGACGGCGGCGCGCTGGGCACCCCAGCCGCCCGCGAAGATGCCGGAGCCGCGGACCACGCCGTCGGGGTTGATGCCGTTGACGCGGATGCCGTCCTCACCGAGCTCGGCCGCGAGCAACCGGACCTGGTGCGCCTGGTTCGCCTTGGCCGCCCCGTACGCGACGTTGTTCGGGCCGGCGAAGACCGCGTTCTTGCTGGAGATGTAGATGATGTCGCCGCCCATGCCCTGGGCGCGCAGGACCTTGGCCGCCTCGCGCGATACGAGGAACGAGCCTTTGGCCATCACGTCGTGCTGGAGGTCCCAGTCGGCCTCGGTGGTCTCCGCGAGCGGCTTGGAGATCGACAGACCGGCGTTGTTGACGACCAGGTCCACACCGCCGAACGCGAGCGACGCCGCCCGGAACGCCTCGGCGATGCCCTCCGCGGAGGTGACGTCGACGGTGACGGCGACGGCCACGTCGGACGATCCGATGCCCTCGGCGACCTCTCGCGCGCTGTCACCGTCGCGGTCGGCCACCACCACGCACGCGCCCTCGGCCGCCAGCCGTTCGGCGACCGCCCGGCCGATGCCCGACCCGCCACCGGTCACGAGCGCGACGCGCGTGGCCAGCGGCCTGGGCTTCGGCATCCGCTCGAGCTTGGCTTCTTCGAGGGTCCAGTACTCGATGCGGAACTTCTCGCGTTCCTCGATCGGCGCGTACCGCGAGATCGACTCGGCACCCCGCATCACGGTGATGGCGTTCACGTAGAACTCGCCGGCGACCCGCGCGGTCTGCTTGTCGCGGCCGAAGCTGAACATCCCGACGCCCGGCACGAGAACGATCGCCGGGTCCGCGCCGCGCATCGGCGGGCTGTCCGGCTCGGCGTGCCGCTCGTAGTACGACCGGTAGTCGTCGCGGTAGGCGGCGTGCAGCTCTTTCAGCCGCGTCACGGCCTCCGCCACCGAGGCGGCCGGTGGCAGGTCGAGCACCAATGGCCGGACCTTGGTGCGCAGGAAGTGGTCGGGGCACGAGGTTCCCAGCGCGGCCAGCTCCGGATGCCTTGCGCGGGAGAGGAAGTCGAGCACGACCGGGGAGTCGGTGAAGTGCCCGACCTGCGGGCTGTCCGCCGAGGCCAGACCGCGGATCACCGGCGCGAGCTCGGCGGCCCGCGCACGACGTTCCTCCTCCGGCAACGGCGCGTGGACCACCTCGCCGAACGGATCGGCGCGGCCGTGCTCGTCGAGGTAGCGCCGGGCGGTGGCGATGATCTCCAGTGAGTGCGCCTCGCACTCCTCGCTCGTCGCACCCCACGCCGTGATGCCGTGCCCGCCCAGGATCACGCCGATGGCCTGCGGGTTGTCCCGCCGAACCGCCGCGATGTCCAGTCCCAGCTGAAAACCCGGCCGCCGCCACGGCACCCACACCACGCGGTCGCCGAAGCACGCCTTGACCAGTGCCTCGCCGTCCGCCGCCGTCGCGAACGCGATGCCCGCGTCCGGATGCAGGTGGTCGACGTGCGCCGCCTCCACGAGCCCGTGCATCGCCGTGTCGATCGACGGCGCCGCGCCACCCTTGCCGTGCAGGCAGAAGTCGAACGCGGCGACCATCTCGTCCTCGCGCTCCACCCCCGGATACACCCCGGTCAGCGCGCGCAGCCGGTCCAGCCGCAGGACCGCGAGCCCGCTCTCCCGCAACGTGCCCAGGTCACCGCCGGACCCCTTGACCCACATCAGGTCCACGGGCTGCCCGGTCACCGGGTCCACCTCGCTGCCCTTGGCCGAGGTGTTCCCGCCGGCGTAGTTGGTGTTGCGGGGGTCCGCGCCGAGCCTGTTGCTCCGCCCCAGCAGCGCCTCGACCTGCTCCATCACGCACCCCACCCGGCGGCCTCGCCACCGACTCGTTCCCGGACGATCTGCTCGGCGTACCCGGACCGCCGGTACGCGGCCATCGGGTCGGGATCCAGCCCCATCTCCGACCGCAGCTCCTGCAGCAACGGCCGCACATCGGTGTTGTAGGCGTCCATCAGCGCGGCGTTCGCCCCGAGCACGTCACCTGCCCGCTGGGCCTCGGCCAGCGCGTCGTGGTCGACCAGCAGCGCCTTGGCCGTGGCCTCCTGGACGTTGAGCACCGACCGGATGATCGCCGGGATCTTCGGTTCCAGGTTGTGGCACTGGTCGAGCATGAACGCGATGCCCGCCGACGGCGTCAGCGCGTCGGCCAGCACGATCTCGTGCATGATCCGGAAGAGCTGGAACGGGTCCGCCGCGCCGACCATCAGGTCGTCGTCGGCGTAGAAGCGCGAGTTGAAGTCGAACGCCCCGAGCTTGCCGGCGCGCAACAGGAACGACACGATGAACTCGATGTTCGTGCCCGGCGCGTGGTGCCCGGTGTCGATCACGACCTGCGCCTTGTCGCCCAGTTGCGTGCAGTGCGCGTACGCCGTGCCCCAGTCCGGCACGTCGGTCACGTAGAACGCGGGCTCGAACAGCTTGTACTCCAGCAACATCCGCTGGTCTGCGCCGAGCCGTTCGTACGTCGCCCGCAACGCCTCGGCGAGCCGGTCCTGCCGGGCGCGGATGTTGTCCTGGCCCGGGTAGTTGAGACCGTCCGCGAACCACAGCTTGAGGTCGCGCGAGCCGGTGGCGTCCATGATGTCGATGCACTCGAGCAGGTGCCCGAGCGCCTTGCGCCGCACCACCGGATCGGGGTGGCAGACGCTGCCGAGCTTGTAGTCGTCGTCCTGGAACACGTTCGAGTTGATCGCACCGAGCGCGACGCCGCGATCCCGTGCATACGACGCGAGCTTGCCGTAGTCGTCGACCTTGTCCCACGGGATGTGCAACGCGACGGTCGGCGCGACACCGGTCAGCCTGTGCACCACCGCCGCGTCGTCGATCTTCTCGTACGGCGTGCGCGGAACTCCCTGCTGCGCGAACACCTTGAACCGGGTGCCCGAGTTGGCGTAGGCCCACGACGGGGTCTCGATCCGCTGCTCGCGCAACGCGTCTTTCACGCTCATGTGTGTTCTCCCCAAAACTCAGTCGAGGTGGAAGACCTCGTCGAGGGGCCGCATCCGTTCGTCGGCGTTGCCGTCACCGACGAAGAACTCCGCCATCTCGTTCTGCCAGCGCGCGTTCACCTCGGTGCGCGCCATCTCCGCGAGCGCCGCGTCGAAGTCGTCGCACTCCAGGTAGCCGACGAGCAGGCCGTCCCCGGCGAGGAAGAGTGAGTAGTTGTGCCAACCCGCCTCGGTGAGGGCAGCCCGCATCTCCGGCCACACCTCGCGGTGCCGCGCGCGATACTCGTCGAGACGATCGGCGCGGACCCGCAAGGTGAAGCAGACGCGCACGTCAGAAGTCGAACTTGTCGATGTTGTCCTTGGTGAACACGGTCGGCGGACCGAGGACGACCTCGCCCTTGGCACCGATCGTGTAGTCGCCGAGCTCGCCCGCCTTGTACTTCTCGCCCTCGGCACCGGTGATCTGGCCGGACGCGAGCGCGGCGGCGGTGTAGGTGGCGAGGTAGCCGAGCTTGCTCGGGTCCCACAGCGCGAACGACTTCACGGTGCCGTCCTGCACGAACTTGCGCATCTGGTTCGGCGTGCCGAGACCGGTGAGCTGGACCTTGCCCTTGTACTCCGACGAGCTGAGGTACCGCGCGGCGGCCGCGACACCGACGGTGGTCGGCGAGATGATGCCCTTGAGGTCCGGGTGTGCCTGCAGCAGACCCTGGGTCTTCTGGAACGACGTCTGGTCGTCGTCGTTGCCGTACGCGGTCTCCACGAGCTCGAGGCCGGCGTACTCCGGCTTCGCGAGCTCGGTCTTCATGACCTCGATCCACGCGTTCTGGTTGGTGGCGTTCGGGGTCGCGGACAGGATCGCGATCTCCCCGCTGCCGCCGACCGCCTCGGAGATCAGCTTCACCTGGCCGGCCGCGATCTCGTTCGACGTGGCCTGGTTGATGAAGACGTCCCTGGCGTCCGGCGCGGCGTCGGAGTCGAACGTGACGACCTTGAGCCCCTGCGAGCGCGCGGTCTTCAGCGCGGGCGCGACGGCGTTGGCGTCGTTCGCCGAGATCACCAGCGCGTCCTGCTTCTGCTGCGCGGCGGTGTTGATGTAGGTGACCTGCGACGAGGCGGCGGCGTCGGACGGACCGGTCGCCTTCACCTCGCCCTTGATCGCGGCGCCCGCGCTCTCCGCGCCCTTCTGCGCCACGGTGAAGTACGGGTTGTTGACCTGCTTGGGCAGGAAGGTGATCTTCAGGCCTTCCTTCATCGCCGCGTTCGAGTCGGCTTTCGCCGAGTTGGTGGGGCCACCGGTCTGCTGGCCGGCGTTGTCCTTCGTGGTGCCACCGCAGGCGGTGAGCGCGACCGCCCCGGACATCACCAGGGCGAGCACTAGGCGTGTGTTCAAGGTGCGACCTTTCGCAGGGTTCCGACGCGTCGGGTGATCGAAGGGGCGAGAACGCTCACCAGCAGGAGCAGGCCGGTGACGATGGTGAGGACCTCGGTCGAGGTGTCCTGGAGGATCAGCAGGTTGCGCAGACCGCCCAGCAGCAGCACTCCCGCGAGCACGCCGAAGAGCGTTCCCCTGCCGCCGAAGATGGACACGCCACCGAGCAGGACCGCGGCGACGACGGCCAGTTCGAGCCCGACGCCGTTGTCCGCGCGGGCGCTGGAGAAGCGGAACGTGTAGACGATGCCCGCGACCGCGGCCACCGCGCCGGCGAGCACGAAGAGGACCAGCTTGATCCGCTTGACCCGGATGCCGGAGAAGCGCGCGCCCTCCTCGTTGGCGCCGATCGCGTACACCGACCGGCCGAACGAGGTGGCGTGCAGCGCCACGCCGAACAGGATCGCGAGGACGGCCGCGAGCACGATCGGGTAGGGGATGTTCGTCCCGGGCACCGGAGTCGTGCCGAACGAGGTGTAACCGGCCGGGAAGTCCGCGACCGCGGTGTCGCCCAGGACGACCAGCGCGAGGCCGCGGTAGAGGGCGAGCGTGCCTATGGTGACCGCGAGCGACGGCAGGCCGAGCCGCGTGACCAGCAGCCCGTTGACCGCCCCGCACACCGCGCCCGCGACGATGACCGTGGGCAGGATGGTCTCCAGCGACCAGCCCGCGTTCCACAGCCAGCCGATCAGCGCGCTGGACAGGCCGAGCACCGACGCGACCGACAGGTCGATCTCGCCCGCGACGATCACGAGCGTCAGCGGCAGCGCGATGAGCGCGATCTCACCGATGTCGAGGCCGAGGTAGAAGAGGTTGCCACCGGACAGGAACGAGCCGTCCGTGCTCACCTGACCGGTCAGCGCCACCACGACCAGCAGGAAAACCAGCGCGGTCTCCCACCGCAGGAGGTTACGCATGGCTGGTCCCTTCCGTGGTGCGCAGGGCTTTCGCCAGGCGGAGCGCGAGGAGCCGGTCGACGGTGATGGCGCTCAGCAGGAGCGCGCCGGAGATGGCCTGCTGCCAGAAAGCGGGGATCTGCAGCACCACCAGGCAACTGGTGATCGTCCCGAGCAGCAGCGCGCCGAGCGCGGCACCCGCCACCGTCCCCGAGCCGCCGAAGATCGCGACCCCGCCGACCACCACCGCCGCGACGACCTGGAGCTCCAGCCCGGTGCCCGCGGCCGCGTCGACCGTGCCGTACCGCGCCACCCACAGCGCGCCGGCCAGCCCCGCGACCAGTCCGGAAAGGACGAACGTCGTGAGCGTGCGCCTGGCCACCGGGATGCCCGCGAGCGTCGCGGCCTCCGGGTTCGAGCCGATCGCGTAGAGCTCGCGGCCCGACCGGTACGAGCGCAGATACACGGCGGCGACCGCGATCACGGCGATGGTGATCAGGACGAGGACCGGGATGCCGAGGACCCGGCTGCTGCCCAGGTTCAGCAGCGCGTCCGGAAGGTTGGCCGCGTTGACCTGCTGACCCTGGGCGAGCGCGTAGTCGACACCGCGGAAGACGTAGAGCGTGCCGAGCGTGACGACGAGGCTGGGCACGTTGCCCAGCGCCACCAGCAGTCCGTTGAGCAGGCCGCACGCCAGCCCGACGGCGACGCCGAACCCGATGCCGACGATCACCGGCGTGCCGGGGTGGTCGGCGAACTGCTGCGCGGTGAGGAAGGCGGACAGGCCCAGCACCGAGCCGACCGAGAGGTCGACGTTGCGGGTGATCACGACCAGCGTCTGGCCCACCGCGAGGAGCGCGACGATCGAGGCGTTGAGCAGGAGGTCGCGCAGGCTCTGGGGCTGGACGAACCGCGGGTTCACGATCGCCGTGGGGATGACGACGAGCGCCAGTGCCACGATGATGCCCAGCTCGCGGACGCGGCCGACTCGGGTGGTGAGACGTCGTGCGGCGGTGCGGCGGGAGGGTGCGACGGCCGTGGCGGTCACCGGGTCACCTGCCCGGCGGCCGCCAGCGCGACGCGTTCCTCCGTCGCCTCGTCCCGCGACAGCTCCTCCACCAACCGCCCCTCGTGCATCACCAGCACGCGGTCGGCCATCCCGAGCACCTCCGGCAGTTCCGACGAGATCATCAGCACCGCCACGCCCTGGCCGGCGAGCTCCGACAGGAGCCGGTGCACCTCGGCCTTCGTGCCGACGTCGATGCCGCGCGTCGGTTCGTCGACGATCAGGACGGAGGGCCCCCGCGCCAGCCACTTCGCGAGCACGACCTTCTGCTGGTTGCCGCCGGACAGCACGCCGACCGGGTCGCCCAGCCTCGCGAACCTCAGGCTCAGCTTCACCGCCCAGTCCTGTGCCAGCGCGCGTTCCGAACTGCGCCGCAACAACCCGAACCTGGACAGCCTGCCCAGGGAGGCGAGTGCGGTGTTGCGTTCGATCGACGCGTCCATGACCAGGCCCTGCTGGCGGCGGTCCTCCGGCACGAACCCGATGCCCGCGGCCATCGCGGCGGTGGGGGAGCCGTACTTCAGCTTCTTGCCGCGCACGTGCACGGAACCGCCGTCGGGCCGGTCGATGCCGAAGATCGCCCGCGCTACCTCGCTGCGTCCGGCGCCGACAAGTCCTGACAGGGCGACGATCTCGCCTGCCCGCACCTCGAACGACACGTCGGTGAACACGCCCTCGCGGGTCAGCCGTTGCACTGAGAGCAGCACCTCGCCCGGTGTCGTGTCCTCCTTGGGGAAGAGCTGCGACAGCTCACGGCCGACCATTCGCCGTACCAGCGAACCCGGTGTCTCGTCGTCCAGCGAGCCGGACCAGACGAACTCGCCGTCGCGCAGCACGGTCGCGCGCCGGCACAGTTCGAAGACCTCGTCGAGCCGGTGCGACACGAACAGCACGGCGGCGTCCTGGTCGCGCAATGCCCGCACCACACCGAAAAGCCGTTGGACCTCGTGTGCCGAGAGAGCCGCCGTCGGTTCGTCCATCACGATCACGCGGGCGTCGAACGACAACGCCTTGGCGATCTCCACCAGCTGCTGGTCCGCGATGGACAGTCCGCGGGCCGGACGCGCCGGGTCGAGCCGGACGCCCAGGCGGGAGAACAACTCCGATGTCCGCGCGTGCATCGCGGCGACGTCGATGCGGCGGCCGAGCCCGAGCGGCTGGCGGCCCATGAACACGTTCTCCGCCACCGACAGGTCGCCGAACAGCGTCGGCTCCTGGTAGATGATCGCGATGCCGGCGGCGAGCGCGTCGGCGGGGCCGGAGAACCGCACCGGGGCGTCGTCGAGGAGCACCTGGCCCGCGTCGGGGCGGTGGACGCCGGCCAGCGTCTTGATCAGCGTCGACTTGCCGGCGCCGTTCTCCCCGAGCAGCGCGTGGGCCTCGCCGGGCAGCAGCCGCAGCGACACCCCGGACAACGCGCGGACGGCGCCGAAGGACTTGCTCACCTCGTCGAGTGCCACCACGGGAGGTCGGTCCACGTCCGTCTCCGTCTCCTCGTTGAAACGTTTTAACGGTTGAGTTACGAGCACTCTGAGTGCGCTGCGTCACCATGTCAAGGGTTGCGGGGTACGATTCGTTGTCACGTTTCAACAAAGGAGCCGCCGGTGAAGCCGTCAGTGGGCATCCGCGACGTCGCGCAGCACGCCGGCGTGTCGAACGCGACCGTCTCCAACGTGCTGAACCGGCCCGACGTGGTCGCCCCCGCCACGCGGCAACGCGTGCTGGCCGCCATCGAACAGCTCGGCTTCGTGCGCAACGAGTCCGCACGCCAGCTGCGCGCGGGTCGCAGCCGCGTGCTCGCCTACGTCGTGCTCGACGCGGCGAACCCGTTCTTCACCGACGTGGCCCGCGGTGTCGAGGACGCGGCACGGGACGCGGGGCTCGCGCTCTTCCTGTGCAACAGCGCCTCCGACGACGGCCGCGAACGCGAGTACCTGGAACTGCTGCACGAACAACGCGTCGAGGGCATCCTGATCACCCCGGTCGACGCCGCGAGCGCCCAGCTCACCGACCGCGGCACGCCGGTCGTGCTGGTCGACCGAGAGGCGAGCGACGGGTCGCGGTGCTCGGTGGCCGTCGACGACGTGCTCGGCGGTGAACTCGCGGTGACCCACCTGATCGAGAACGGCCACACGCGCATCGCGATGGTCGGCGGCCCGCTGTCGATCCAGCAGGTGCGCGACCGGCTGGAAGGCGCCCGGCGTGCCGTGGCCGCGGCGGGACTGCCCGCCGACGCGCTCACGTTCCTCGAGACCAGGGGTCTTCAGGTGGGCGAGGGCCGCAACGCGGGGGAGAGGCTCGTCGGCCTGCCGTCCTCACGCCGCCCCACGGCGGCGTTCTGCGCCAACGACCTGCTCGCGCTCGGCCTGCTGCAGTCGATGACGCAACAGGGCCTGCGCGTGCCGGACGACCTCGCCGTCGTGGGCTACGACGACATCGAGTTCGCCGCGGCCGCCGCCGTGCCGCTCACGTCCGTGCGCCAGCCGCGCGAGCAACTGGGCCGGACCGCGACCCAGCTGCTGCTGGCGGAGAACGAGCCGGACCACGAGCACCGGCACGTGAAGTTCCAGCCGGAGCTCGTGGTCCGCGCGTCCACCGCGATGAGGCGGACTACCTGACGAGCGTCATTTCCCGGTCCTCTTCGGTGACGCTCGAATTGTCCGGCGGAAGGTAGACGTTCAACGTGGCGGACGTGAACGCCACCCCTTGCCGGAATGCTTTCGTGCGCGACACCACGGTCACCTCGACCTTGTGGAACTCGCCGGTGCACGGAACGCTCGGCGTGTACTTGTCGCCGACCGCGAGCTCGCCCCGCACGTTCTGGGTGACCTGCACCCACAACGACCCGGACGCGCCGTTCTGGCACATCAGGCGCATCGGCACGGTGACAGCGGCACCGCGTGCCTCCAGCCTCCCCTGCGGCTGCAGGGCCACGGAGGCCTCGACCTGCGCGGCGGACGCGGGAACCGCGACCACCATTGTCGCGGCCGCCGCCAACACGAACGCCGAAATTGTACGCACGATTTCTCACCTCGTTCTCGTGGAAGGATGAATGCGGCCGCGGAACGAGATTAGCGGCGGGCCGATGAATGGAGCGAGGGGCCATTGATCACCGAGCGAATCCATTCCGCGTGAGCCGGCACGCTCGTGTACAGGCCGGGCCCGCCGGCACAGGAGCTGTCGGTGTCACCGGGACCCGACGTCGTGCCGATCAGCTCCCACCGGCCGTGCCGCCCGCGCTCGATCTGCGGCCCGCCGGAGTCGCCGACGCACGCCATGGCGCCGGGCCGGCGGCTGATCGTGCACAATCGGGTCGCGTCGGCGTAGCCGGGTGAGCACTCCTCCGCGGCGCCACGGCGGGTATCGAGCTGCTGGAGTCGTTGCGGGAACACGGCCTTGGTGATGTCGGTCGTGTCCAGCGTGGTCCCGAACCCGAGCAGGCGGGTCGGCGTTCCCGGTGCCCCCGGCGCCGCGGCGAGGCGGATCGGTCGTTCGCGGACCGGGCGGTCCAGTCTGACCAGGGCGATGTCATGGACGTTCGGCTGCCCCAGCCGGTAACCGGGATGCCGCACCACGCGGTCGATGGCGCGCAGGGTGCCGCCGGACGTCCTGCGGTCGCTGCCGATGCGCACGGTCCCGTCCGGCACCGCGCCGGTTCCCTCCGGGTCGACGCAGTGCGCCGCCGTCACGACCCACCGCGGGTGGATCAACGACGCCCCGCACACGCCCCGGACGTCACCCAGCTGGGGCACCGTCTCCGGGATCGAGGCCATGAACCCGTAGCGCGCGGTGGAGTCCGTCCCGTTGACGATCGCTTCCGCGGTTCCGGTCGCAGCGGTGGCGCACAGCACTCCTGTCACCGCGATGACCAGGGCTTTCAACTTCGACATGGTGATCAGCCTCGCCGGTCGCGGCGCGGTGGTCGATCAGGGTGGCCGGTGTCCTGAGGTGGAGTCCGCTCCACCGGCGGTTGGATCACCCGATCGGTGGGCATCCTGGACCATGCCGGACACGACTCTCCTCGCCGACCGGTACCAGGTGGGCGAACCGCTGATCGCGAACAGCAGGGCGGAAGTGCGCCGCGGCCGCGACACCGTGCTGGCGCGCGACGTCGCGATCAAGTTCTTCCGCCCCGGCAGGGACCCGGAGGACGCGCGCCGGATCGACGACGAGATCCGCGCGCTCGCCCGGCTGTCGCATCCCGGGCTGGTGGCGGTCTTCGACGCCGACCCGTCCGCCGAGATGCCGTACGCGGTGCTGGAGCGAGTCGAGGGGCGCACGCTGCACGACCGCGTCACGGCCGGGTGCATGGGCATCGCGGACGTGCGCCGGCTCGGTGCGGCGCTGGCCGACGCACTGGCCCACGTGCACGCGCAGGGGTTCGTGCACTGCGGGGTCAGGCCCACCACGGTCCTGCTCGGGGACAACGACGCCCCGCGCCTGGTCGACCTCGGTCTCGCCCACCTCGTCGACCCCGCCCGCGTGACGCTGGCGGGGCAGATCTTCGGCAGGGCGGCCTACCAGGCGCCGGAGCAGGAGCACGGCGGGGAGATCACCCCGGCGGTGGACGTGTACGCGCTCGGGCTGCTCCTGCTGGAATGCCTGACCGGACGTCCCCAGGTGTGCCCCGAGGTGCCGGAGGACCTGCCGTTCGACCTGAAGCAGCTGCTGACGTCGATGACCTCCGAGTCCGCCGGTCGCCGCCCCACCGCCGAGGAGTGCGTCAGCGCGTTGCCGGCGGTCGGCCCGCGGACCCTCGTCGCCCGGCTCCCCCGCCGGCCCCAGGGCGTCCACCTCGCCCCGGCCGGTGTCAGTCCTCCTCTCGTTCCCGGTGGCCGCGCAGCGAGCCGGGGTGTGCCTTCGCAGTGGGGTCGTCGCGCGTCTTGACCAGGCTCGCCACCGTCACGACGACCAGGATCGAGATGATCACGCCGAGGCTGAGCGGCGTCGGCACCTCGGGCACGCTCGGCGAGATGTCGACGTGCGCCCAGTGCAGGATCAGCTTGACGCCGATGAACGCCAGGATGACCGCGAGGCCCGCCGACAGGTAGACCAGCCGGTCGAGCAGCCCCTTGACGAGGAAGAACAACGCGCGCAGGCCCAGCAGCGCGAACGCGTTCGCGGTGAACACGACGTAGGGCTCCTCGGTCACGCCGAACACGGCGGGGATCGAGTCGAGTGCGAACAGCAGGTCGACACCGCCGATGGCCACCAGCACGACGAACAACGGCGTCGCCATCCGCCGGCCGTCGACCCGCGTGAAGATCTTGCCGCCCACGTAGTCGTCGGTGACGGGCAGGAGCTTGCGGGCGGTCTTCACCACGACGTTGTTCTCGACGTCGGGGTCCTCGTCGCGGTGCCGGAACAGCTGCACGGCCGTGTAGATCAGCAGCAGGCCGAACAGCAGGAACATGAACGTGAACAACGACAGCAGCGTCGCGCCGACGGCGATGAAGATGCCGCGCATGATCAGCGCCAGCACGATGCCGAACGTGAGCACCTTGTGCTGGTGCTCCTCGGGGACCAGGAACGTCGTCATGATGATCACGAAGACGAACAGGTTGTCGACCGACAGGCTCTTCTCGACGATGTAGCCGGCGAAGTACTCGGTACCGAGCTCGCCGCCGTAGGCGCTCGCGAACCACACGCCGAAGCCGATGGCCACCAGGATGTAGAAGACGGACCACAGCGTGGCCTCGCGGAAGCCGACGCGGTGCGGGCGCGCGGCGGCCAGCACGAGGTCGACCGCCAGCAGCACGACGATCACCCCGATCGTGACCGCCCACGTCAGTCCGCTGATCTCCGGCACAGAACACCCCTTCGCCGCCCGTTTTGTCCGCATTGGACGTTACCGGGCGGCGAAGCCGATGGTGCGAAGGCTGCTACCGCGCGTCGAACACCGCGGACATCACGCGGTCGAACCCGACCTCACGCCGCTCACCGGTCAACGTCAACCGCAACGCCGTGTGGATGTTCGCGCTGGACGTCCCGACGTGCAACTCGACGTCACCGGTGTCCACCAGCCGCCGGCCGGCACGGCCCGTGTACGAGGTGAGGTCCGCGTGCAGCTCGGCGGTCACGGTCCGCGTCTGCCCTGGCTCCAGGTCCACCTTCGCCGCGCCGACCAGCAGCCGGACGGGCCGGGCGACCTCCGCCACCGGGTCGTGCAGGTAGATCTGCACCACCTCGGTGGTCGCCACCTCCAGCTCGTTGCGCAGCACCACGTGCACCCGGCAGACGCCGTCGGACGGCCACTCGCGCTCCTCGCTGCCCACCGTCACCCAGGTGGCGGGCGCGTAGGAGAGGCCGTGACCGAACGGGTACAGCGGGGTCGGGTCCACGTTGCTGACCTCGCTGCGCGTGCCCAGCTTGGCGCTCAGGTAGGTCGAGGGCTGGGTGGAGCCGGAGCCGGGGAAGCTGACCGGGAGCCTGCCGGACGGGTTGACCCGTCCGCCCAGGACGCCCGCGAGCGCCGCCGCGCCCTCCTGACCGGGGTAGAAGCCCGCGACGACCGCGGCGAGGCGGTCGGCCTGCCGCGACAGGTCGTAGGGCCGGCCCGACAGCAGGACGAGCACCACCGGCATGCCGGTGCCGAGCACGGCTTCCAGCAGTTCCTCCTGGCGGCCGGGCAGGTTCAGGTCCGAGGCGTCGCAGCCCTCGCCGGACGTGCCCTTGCCGAACAGCCCGGCGTGGTCACCGAGCACCACGACGCAGACGTCGGCCTGCCTGGCGGCCTCGACCGCTTCGGCGATCTCGTCGTCCGTACCGCCGAGCACCGGGCAACCGCGCGCGAACACCACGTCGTGGTCCTCGCGCAACGCGTCCAGCACGGTGGGGACGTCGATGCCCATCTCCACGTCGGGGTGGTGCACGCCGACGTGGAGGGGGAACGAGTAGCAGCCCATCATCGCGCCGGCCTCGTCCGCGCGAGGGCCGATGACGGCGAGACGCTTGCCGGCCAGCGGCAGCACGCCGTCGTTCTGCAGCAACACGATCGAGCGCTCGGCGACCTCGCGGGCCAAAGCGCGTGACTCGTCGTCGTCGAGGTCGACGTTCGTCTCGGCCGCGGGGGAGTAGCCGGGGTCGAGCAGGCCGAGCTCGAACTTCTGCGTCAGCACGCGGGTCAGCGCCCGGTCGATGAGCGCCATGTCGACGCGTTCCGCCTGGATGCCTTCCAGCAGCGGCTCGCCGAAGCAGTCCACCGTGGGCAGCTCGACGTCGATGCCGGCCGTCAACGCCTGCGCGGCCGCGTCCTCGCGATCGGCGGCGACCCCGTGCAGCTTGTGCAGGAACGCCACCGAGAAGTAGTCGGCCACCACGGTTCCGGTGAAGCCGTACTGGTCGCGCAGCCTGTCCGTGAGCAGCGTCGGGTCCGCGGCCGCGGGCACGCCGTCGTTGTCGGCGTAGGAGTTCATCACCGACCGGGTGCCTGCCCGCAGCGCCATCTCGAACGGCGGGAGGATCACGTCCGCGAGCTCGCGCGGCCCCATCGACACCGGCGCGTGGTTGCGTCCCGCGCGTGAAGCCGAGTACCCGGCGAAGTGCTTCAGCGTCGAGACGACACCCGCCGACTCCAGACCGGCGACGTAGGCGGAGCCGATGGTGCCGACGAGGTGCGGGTCTTCGCCGATGGTCTCCTCGACCCGGCCCCACCGCAGGTCGCGGGTGACGTCGAGGACGGGGGCCAGGCCTTGGTGCACGCCGAGGCGGCGCATCGACTCGCCGATCTTCGCGGCCATGCGCCGCACCAGGTCCGGGTCGAAGCTCGCACCCCAGCACAGCGGCGACGGGTACACCGTCGCCTGCCACGCGGCCAGGCCGGTGAGGCACTCCTCGTGCACCACGGCGGGAATCCCGAACCGGCTCGACTCGATGATCTGCCGTTGCGTGCGGGCGAGCGTGCGCGCCCCCACCTCCGGCGCGATCGGCCGGGTGCCGAAGACGCGGGTGAGCTGGCCGATGCCGTGGCTGGTCAGCGCGTCGAAGTCCTGCGGTGCCACGGCGAACTCGTGCTGGTGCGGTGCCATCTCGCCGGCGGCGTCGATGCCGGCCCAGATGCCCTGCAGCTGCGCGATCTTCTCCTGCGGCGTCATGCGCGCGACGAGGTCGTTCACGCGGTCGGCCACGGGGGCGTGCGGGTTGCGCCAGAGCTCTTCCGGCGCGGTGGCTTCTGTCGTCACAGGAACAACCTCTACGAAGTCAGGGGGCGGGTCGACTGCCGGACGACCAGCTCGGTGCCCAGGGTGATGTGGGTGTCGCCGGGCTCGGTGCCGTTGATGAGCCGCACCAGCAGCTCGACGGCGCGATGGCCCATCTCGCGGATCGGCTGCTGCACCGTCGTGAGCGGTGGTGTGCACAGCGCGGACTCGGGGATGTTGTCGAAGCCGACCACCGAGAGGTCCTCCGGTACCCGTAGGCCGAGCCCGCGGGCGGCTTCGATGGCGGCGACGGCGGTGGTGTCGTTGGCGGCGAACACGGCGGTCGGCCGGTCGGGAGCGGTCAGCAGCTCCCGTGCCGACGCGGCCGCCACGTCCGCGTCGTAGTCACCGCGGCGGACCAGGGTCTCGTCCACCGGCAGGCCCGCGCTGGCGAGCGCTCCGCGGTAGCCGGTTTCGCGCTGCTGCGCGGACTTCAGGTCCGCGCGACCGGTGAGCATCGCGATCCGGCGGTGGCCGAGCGCGAGGAGGTGCTCGGTCGCGAGCCGTGCGCCGTGCAGGTTGTCGGAGTCGACGGTGGGCAGCGCCGCGCGTCCCGTGTGGGGGTCGACGGCGACGACCGGGGTGCCGGGCAGGCCTTCGAGGTCGACGGCGGGCGTGACCAGCACGGCGCCGTCGACGAGGGTGCCGCTCAGCCGGGTGAGGTAGCGCTGCTCCCAGCCCTCCGGGTCGCCGGTGCGGCCACCCGCCGAGTAGACGACCAGCTCGAAACCGGTGCCGCGGATGGCATCCGCCGCGCCCTTGAGCAGTTCGGTGCTGAACGGCTCGATGTCGGCGACGAGGATCCCGATGACGTTCGTGCGGTGGTTGCGCAGGCTCTGCGCGACCAGGCTCGCCTCGTAGCCGAGCTCTTTGATCACTGCCGTGACCCGCGCGAACGTGTCCGCTGAGACGCCGTACCGCTGGTTGAGGACCTTGGACACGGTGGCTACGGAGACGCCGGCTTGAGCGGCGACGTCTCTGATCGTGACGCGTTGGCGAGGAGGCACCGGCTCAGGCTAGCCGTGTAAAACGTTATCGACAACGATTGACACGAGGCCCGCCTGCGCGAGAGTCTCTTGCCCCAACACAGGCAGTCCAACTCGGCCGACGTCGTCAGGAGTGGACCCCCATGCTCTCGAAGAAGCCCCTTGCTCTCATCGCCGCCGCGGCGTTAGTGCTGGCCGGGTGCAGTGGTGGAGGCTCAGACGCCTCCGCCGAAGGACCGGTCACGCTCACCTGGTGGCACAACCGCACCACCGAGCCGATGAAGTCGAAGTGGCAGCAGATCGCCGACGACTTCCACAAGACCCACCCGAACACCTCGTTCACGGTCGAACCGCTGCAGAACGAGCAGTTCCAGACCAAGGTGCCGCTCGCACTGCAGGGCAACACCCCGCCCGACCTCTTCCAGCAGTGGGGTGGCGGTGCGCTCGCCGACCAGATGAAGTCCGGCAAGATCGCCGACATCACCCAGGCCTCGTCGGGCTGGATCGGCCCGCTCGGCAAGTACGCCGAGGGCTGGAAGGTCGGCGGCAAGCAGCTCGGCGCGCCGTACCTGATGCACGCCGTCGGGTTCTGGTACCGCAAGGACATCTTCACCGCCGCGGGAATCACCTCGCCACCGACCACTGTGGACGATCTCAACGCGGCCGTCGCGAAGCTGAAGACCGCGGGCACGGTGCCGATCGCGCTCGGTGGCAAGGACCGCTGGCCCGACGCGTTCTACTGGGCCTACTTCGCGGTGCGCCAGTGCTCGGTCGACACGCTGAAGAAGGCGGTCGAGAAGACCGAGCTGACCGACCCGTGCTTCCTGAAGGCGGGGGAGAACCTCAAGGCCTTCCTGGACACCAAGCCGTTCCAGGACGGGTTCGTCGGGACGCCCGCCCAGCAGGGTGCCGGCAGCTCGGCCGGCCTGCTCGCGAACGGCAAGGCGGCCATGGAGCTGCAGGGCGACTGGAACCCCGACGTGATGCAGGCGCTCACCGAGGACAAGGAGCTCAGCTCCAAGATCGGCTGGTTCCCGTTCCCGGCCGTTCCCGGCGGTCAGGGAGACCCGACCGTGCTGCTCGGCGGCGGTGACGGGTTCTCCTGCACCACCCGCGCGGCGAAGGCGTGCGCGGAGTTCCTGGGGCACCTCGTCGGCGACGACGTGCAGAAGATCCTCGCCGAGACCAACTCCGGTCTGCCGGTGACCCCCGCCGGTGTGGCGGCGCTGAAGAGCGAGCCGCACAAGACGATCGCCGAGGCCATGACCAAGGCGTCGCACCTCCAGTTCTACTTCGACACCGCCTTCCCGACCAAGGTCGGTCAAGCCCTGAACGACACCATCGCGAACTTCTTCGCTGGTCAGGGCGGACCCGACACCATCGTCAAGTCGGTGAGCGAAGCAGCTGCCGGGAACAAGTGATGAGTGCCGCGATCACCACGCGGCCGCCGACCGCCCCCGTGCCGCACGCGCCAGCGGCCGGGGGCACCCGGCGGCGGTCCAGACTCCGAACCCGCCTCGAGCTCGCCCTGCTGCTGACACCGGCACTGGTGTTGTTCGTCGGGTTCGTCCTGATCCCCATCGGCGTCGCCGGGTACTACAGCCTCTACTCGTGGAACGGCTTCGGTCCGCTCACGGACTTCGTGGGGCTGGACAACTACGTCGACGCCCTCTCCGGTGACGTCTTCCAAGGCGCCATCGGGCACAACCTGATCATCGCGGTGCTGTCCATCGTCGTGCAGCTGCCGCTGAGCATCAGCCTCGCGTTGCTGCTCAACCGGAAGCTGCGCGGCCGGACGTTCCTGCGCATGGTGGTGTTCGCGCCGTACGTGCTGTCCGAGGCTGTGACCGCGGTGATCTGGCTGCTGATGTTGCAGCCAGGCGGGTTCGTCGACGAGGTCCTGCGCGGCGTCGGACTGGGCGGCCTGGTGCAGCTGTGGCTCGCCGACCAGTCGATCGTGCTCTACACGTTGTTCCTCGTGATCACGTGGAAGTACATCGGGTTCGGCGTGATCCTGCTGCTGGCCGGCCTGCAGGGCGTCCCGCCGGAGCTGCGCGAGGCGGCCGCGCTGGACGGCGCGAGCGCCTGGCAGATCACCCGGCACGTCGTGCTCCCGTTGCTGGGACCGACGATCCGCGTGTGGGTCTTCCTGTCGGTGATCGGATCCCTGCAGCTGTTCGACCTGGTCTGGATCATGACGCTCGGCGGTCCCGCCAACGCGTCCTCGACGATGGCGACCTATCTCGTCGACCACGGTTTCAAGCGCTACGAGTTCGGCTTCGGCAGCGCGGTCGCGGTCATCCTGTTCATCATCTGCTTCGTGTTCGCGTTGTTCTACCAGCGGTTCGCCCTGCGCCGTGACACCGAGGGCGCTTTGACGGGGGTGCGCTGAGATGCCACGTCGTAATGCCGTCGGCTACGTCGCCGCGTTCGCCGTCATCGGCGTGACGGTGGTGCCGCTGTTGTTCGTGGTGCTGGGCGGTTTCCGCACCACGGCGCAGATCAACTCGTCACCGGCGGGGTTGCCGGGCCCGTTCGTGTGGGACAACTACGCCGAGGTGGCGACCTCGCCGGTGTTCTGGCGCCTGCTCGGCAACAGCGCGCTCATCGCGGTGATCGCGACGACGCTCGCGGTCGTGCTCGGCGCGATGGCGGCGTTCGCGTTGTCCCGCTACAGGTTCCGGGGCAGGGAGGGGTTCTACGGCCTGTTCACCCTGGGCCTGCTGTTCCCGCTCGGCGTGGCGACGCTGCCGCTGTACCTGTGGCTGCGCGAGCTGAACCTGCTGGAGAACCCGCTCGGCGTCGCGATCCCGGAGGCGGCGTTCTCGCTGCCGGTGACGATCGTGATCCTGCGGCCGTTCATGCACGCCATCCCCGGTGAGCTGGAGGACGCCGCGCTGCTCGACGGCGCGGCGAAGCTCGGCTTCTTCTGGCGGATCCTGCTGCCGCTGTCGCGGCCGGCGCTGATCACGGTGTCGGTTCTCGCTTTCGTCACCAGCTGGAACTTCTACCTGTTGCCGCTGCTGGTGTTCAACGACTCCACGAACTTCACACTGCCGCTCGGCGTGGCGATGTTCCAGTCCGAGCACACGCAGGACACCGCGAAGGTGCTCGCCTTCACGGCGTTGTCCATGATCCCCGCGCTCACGTTCTTCGTGTTCGCGGAACGCCGCATGGTCGGTGGCCTCACCGGTTCGGTGAAGGGCTGACTCACAAGGGAGTGATTCATGCGAACCCGATTGGCCGTGGGTGCCGCGGTGCTGGTGGTGCTGGCTCAGACGTCGCCGGCGTCGGCGGCAGGACCGTTGAAGCACACGACGAACAGGTGGGTGGGCAGTGCGGTGGCCGCCCAGCACCTGAGCGCCGAGGCGGACTACAAGAAGGTGCTGACGCGCGAGTTCGACAGCGTCACGCCCGAGAACGAGATGAAGTGGGGAACGGTCGAGGCCGTCCGCGGCCAGTACGACTGGTCCGGCGCGGACGCGATCGTCGGCTACGCCAAGAAGACCGGCAAGTCGATCCGCGGGCACACGCTCGTCTGGCACAGCCAGCTGCCCGACTGGGTCGACGACCTGGAGGCGGCGGAGCTGCGCGGGGTGGTCCGGCAGCACATCGCCGTGGAGGCGGGCCGCTTCCGCGGGAAGATCCGGGCGTGGGACGTCGTGAACGAGGCGTTCAACGAGGACGGCACGCGCAGGCAGACGGTTTTCCAGGACAAGCTCGGTGACGGCTACATCGCCGACGCGTTCCGGTGGGCCCACGCCGCGGACCCGAAGGCCCGGCTCTACATCAACGACTACAACGTCGAGGGCCTCAACCCCAAGAGCGACGCGGTCTACGACCTCGTGAAGTCGTTGAAGCGCCAGGGCGTCCCGATCCACGGCGTCGGCATCCAGGCGCACCTGTCGCTGATGTACGGGTTCCCGTCCGGTGTCCGCGAGAACATCGCGAGGTTCGCCGCGCTCGGCGTGGACGTGGCGATCACCGAGGCGGACGTGCGGATCCCGTTGCCCGTCACGCCGGAGAAGCTGACCGCCCAGGCGGACTACTTCGGTCAGGTCTGGGACGCCTGCCACGCGGTGAAGCGGTGCGTCGAGTTCACGACGTGGGGCTTCACGGACCGGCACTCGTGGGTGCCCGACGTGTTCCCCGGTGAGGGCGCGGCCTGCCTGTTCGACGAGAACCTGCGGCCCAAGCCCGCCTACCACCGACTGCACGGCTAGTGGTGTGGCCCGGCAACGGGCCGGGTCGCGCCGCTCGAACTCGGCGGGGCGACCGGGAGTTTGCGGCACTCCCGGTTGCCCCGCCTGCCTCATCGGCGGGCGGCGACCGCCTGTTGCAGCAGGGCCAGCGCCTGCTTGGCCACGACGTTGAACATGCCCATGGTGGTGTCGCGCTCGCCGAGCACCACGAGCAGCGTCTCGGCGTCGACGGAGAACACGCCGACCTGCCCCGAGTCTCCCTCGAAGAACACCGCGCGCGGACTGCCGACCCCGGCCTGCGCGGTGAACTGGCCGGCGAGCCCGGCGGCCGCCGCTGCCATCGCCGCGACGCCGTCGTCCTCGATGCCGCGCGTGACACCGCACAGCACCAGGCCGTCCCTCGTCGCGATCAGCACCCCGTTGATCGCGATGGAGTCGATGGCGCCGTGGATCTCCCGCAGCGCCTCGGTCATCAGCTTCGCGACCGTGCCCTGTCCCAGGGGCCTGGTCATCGCCGGTACGGCTTCCGGCAGGAACGCCCTGCGCCTGCGCATGGGCAGCGCGCCGTGGTCGTGCGCTGCCTCGGTGGACATCTCGTTCACACCGTCAGGTCGGCTTCGATGGACCGCAGGCTGTGCCGGGCGAGCGCGAGGTTGGCCCGCTCCCGGTCCAGCACCAGGTAGAGGAACAGCATCGAGCCGCCCCGCTGGCCCGTCTGGAGCAGGCGGATCAGGTGGTACTGGCGGTTCAGCGTGATCAGGATGTCCTCGATCTCGTCGTTCAGCTTGAGCGCCTGGATCACCCGCTGCTTGGACCGCACGACCTCGGTGTTGCCGGCCGCCGCCACCTCGAGGTTCAGCCAGTCGCCACCGCCGATCGAGCCGAGCGACATCCCGCTGTCGTAGTCGACGAGCGCGGCCCCCACCGCACCGCTGATGTTCATTGCTTCTTTCAACGCCGTTTCGATGTTCATTCGACGACTTTCTCCTCGTGCGCGACCGGTCACACACGGCGACGATGTGGGTGAACTCCCCCGGAATCCGCTGGCAGGACCGCGTGATCTGATCACCCTACGTCGCGATCAAGTGGGTGGGATTGTTCCGTTCGGAGCAAAGTGACACCATTCGAGTCCGTTTAGGACCGAACGATGACTCCACACAGGACGATCGGCGTTCCCAGTTTTCGTTGCACTGTGCACACGGTGTTGTCACGTCCACGGTATGTGAACTTTCTTCGTGTTGTTTTACGGTCGCGGTGTCGTGCTGGAACTCGAGGCAGGAGCCGAGTGGTGAGGTCGACGAGAGCTGTTGCCGTCGTTGTACTGGTCGCGGCGAGCGTGTGGCCGGGTGTCACCGCCACCGCCACCGCCACCGCCGTCGCCGCGCCACCGTCCACCGGGACGTTCTCGGTGCTGAGCTACAACGTCGCCGGGCTGCCGGAGGGGCTCTCCAGCGGCAACCCGAGGGTGAACACGCCGGTCATCGGCCAGCGGATCAGGCCGTACGACGTCGTCCACGTGCAGGAGGACTTCAACTACCACGCGTCGCTCTACGCCAACGACACCCACCCGTTCCGCACGCCCACCAGCGGCGGGGTCCCGTTCGGCGACGGGCTCAACACGCTGGCCTCCTACCCCTACTCCGACTTCGTGCGTGACAAGTGGGACAGATGCAACGGCACGGACTGCCTGACGCCCAAGGGGTTCAGCTTCTCCCGCGTGCGGCTCGCGGAGGGGGTGCTGGTCGACTTCTACAACGTGCACTCCAACGCGGGATCGACCGAGCCGGACCTGGCCGCCCGGCGCGCCAACACCGCCGAACTCTCGCGCTTCATCGCGGCCAACTCGGCGGGCAACGCCGTCGTCGTGGCCGGCGACACCAACACGCGCTACACCCGCGCCGGTGACACCATCCGGGACCTGGTCTCCGCCGGCGGTCTCACCGACGCCTGGGTGCGGGAGGAACGGGGCGGCGTGCCTCCCGCCATCGGCAGTCCGGCCCTGGTCTGCGACGACGCCGCCGTGACCGACGCGTGCGAGGTCGTCGACAAGATCCTGTTCCGCGGCAACAGGTACATCTCGCTGGAGCTCACCCGGTACGCCAACGAGAACGCGGCATTCCGCACCGCCGACGACAAGATGCTGTCCGACCACTACCCGATCGTGGCGGACTTCCGGTGGACGCTCGACCCGGCCCTGTCGCTCAGCGACGTGTGGGGCGGACCGCACGGCACGCCGTTCACCGACGTGGCCTCCGTTCCGCTCGGGCAGCGGGTGACCGCGGTGAGCCTCCGCGCGGGATCGCGTGTCGACCAGGTCGGACTGACGTTCGCCGACGGCACGTCCTTCCGCCACGGCGGTGATGGCGGCACCGCACAGCAACTGACGCTGGCGGCGGGGGAGCACCTCACGTCGGTGACCCTGCATTCGGCACAGCACGACGGGCGCACCAGGATCTTCTTCGCCCGATTCACGACGAACACGGGCCGCACCCTGTCCGGCGGGAGCGAGACGTCCGGCTCCGTCACCTACACGGCTCCTCCCGGCTTCCAGATCTCCGGCTTCCACGGCCGTGCGGGCAGCGAGGTCGACTCGCTCGGCGTGATCTTCACCAGGGTCGCGTGACCTCTCGGGCACTGTGAACGGGCGGAGGTTCCCGCTACGGTCGAGGGAAGGCGTCAGCACCGCCCATCCGTCCACTGTGGATGAACGGGAGAAGTCGTTGCACCGGAGCAAGCCGAAGGCAGTCCTCGCCGCCGCGATCACCGTGGTGGTCACCCTCCACGGCACAGCCTGCGCGGCCCCGGTGCGGCAGCCGCAGCCGTCCCAGGACACCTCCTCACCGGTGCACACGGCCGGCCGTGTGACCGCGGCAGGGCAGTACAGCTGGCCGGGCGTCTACTTCGAAGGCCGGTTCCGGGGCACCGGTGTCGGGATCGTGCTGAACGACTCGGCCAACGACTACGACGTGCAGATCGACGGCACGACCACCGCGACCCTCGTGACTCCCGGCCGCACCACCCACCAGGTGAGCGGTCTGAGCGACGGCGAGCACGGCGTCCGGCTCGTCAAGCGGACCGAGAGCCCGCAGGCCGCGGGGGAGTTCGGCGGGTTCGTCGCCGCGAGCGGTGGCGAGATCCTGCCCGCGCCCGCGCCGCGCACCCGGCAGATCGAGTTCATCGGCGACTCGCTGACCGCGGGGTACGGCAACCAGTCGACGAGCCGCGACTGCTCCGCCACCGGGGGCGTCACCCGCAACACCAACACCGACGTGAGCTTCGGGGCGCTGACCGCCCGCGGGCTGAACGCCGACTACCAGGTCAACGGGTTCTCCGGCCTCGGCATGGTGCGCAACTACGACGGCAACGGCGTCGGCACCAGCTACCGCACCTACTACGACCGGGCGTTGCTGAACGTCGAGGGCGACGTGTGGCGGAACCCCGGCACCTGGAGGCCGCAGGTCGTCGTGGTGGGTCTGGGCACCAACGACTTCTCCACCGCGCCCGACCCCGGTGAGCCGTGGACCCCGGAGAGCCTCGTCACCGAGTACAAGTCGGCCTACCAGGGGTTTCTCGTCAAGCTGAGGGAACGGTTCGGCGCCGGCACGGCGATCGTCGTGAGCGTCCCGGAGAGCAGGGGACGTTCGCCGACGCGGCTCGCCAGGTCGTGCAGGACCGCGTGAACCAGGGCGACAGCCGCGTCCACCACTGGAACTACGACGACCCCGCACTCGACCGGCTCGGGTGCGACTGGCACTTCTCGGCCCGCGACCACCGGATCATCGCGGGCAAGCTCGGCGACTACCTCGCGGGGCTGTCCCTCGGCTGGTAGGAGGGACAGCCCCGGCGGGTCACTTCGGGTCGAGCACGAACAGCGGGATCAGCCGGTCGGTGTTCTGCTGGTACTCGGCGTAGTTGGGGAAGGCCGCGACGGCGCGTTCCCACCACTCGGCCCGCTCGTCGCCGTCGACCTCACGGGCGACGTAGTCCTTCGTCTCGGTCCCGTCCTGCAGACGGATCTCCGGGTGTGCCTTGATGTTGAAATACCAGGTCGGGTGCTCGGGCGCACCGCCCTTGGACGCCACGACCGCGTAGCTGCCGTCGTGCTCCACGCGCATCACCGGGGTGTAGCGCAGCTTTCCGCTCTTCGCGCCACGCACCGTCAAGAGCACGATCGGCCTGCCGGTGACCAGCACGCCATCGGTCGTCCCGGTTTCTAGGATCGTCTTCGTCTGGTTCTGCACCCAGTCCGTCGGGCTGAGCTCCACGTCTGCCATGTCCACGATCAACGATTCTCCCGCAGCTCTCATTCCCCCGCAGGTCAGCGAACGGAGAACTGCACGTTCGTGGACAGCACGGCGTCCGGCCGGACCGGCAGGGCGGGGAGCCTGGTGGTCCTCTCGGCCGCGAGACCGTTGAGGGACACCGCGCGGGCGCGGTCGGCCTAGCCTTCGGTAGCCGCAGCCGCAGCGACCGATCCAGTCGTTGCTCGCAGCACACCGGTGAGCGCTGATCAGCGTTGCCATCCGACACGAGACGAATGTCCGCGTCTGCTCGCTCGCGATGCCGAAGGCCAGCTGTACTTGCCGCGCGGTCTGAGTGGGGTGGTTTCGTCTGCCACGGTCGGTGCTGAAATCACGCGGCAGGACCAGCCGTGACGGTCTTGCCAGCCGAGGCAATTCCGGGCTCAGGCGTCGGCTCGGGTACTGCGTCGGCCTGCCAAGTCGGTGGGACAAGCGCAAGCGGGTGTTCCTCACCTGTCAGCTCGGCCAGCGCCGTCGCGACATCATGAACATTCGCCTTGACATAGATGGAAGTCACGCCGTGGCTCCGGCTGGCTACGGGCCATGTCCTGCACACGCGCTGGCGACTCCATAGCCGAAGGCGCGCTCCACCCATGTCAAGGTGGTGTGGCGCAGCCAG
>NZ_DATLEC010000197.1:0-19140 GCF_035525475.1 Lentzea sp.
GGGATGCCGACCTTGTCGAGCAGGTTCTTCGCCTCGATCATGGCTTCCTTGCGGGCCAGGCCGCGGTGCCGTTCGAGCACCTCGGTGACCTGCAGGCCGATCGGGACGACGGGGTTGAGCGAGGACAGCGGGTCCTGGAAGACCATGCCGAGATCGCGGCCGCGACGGTCGCGCATCTCGGAGTCCGACAGCTTCAGCAGGTCCGTACCGTCGTAGGACACCGTGCCGGTGACCGTGGCGCCGCGCTTGGGCAGCAAGCCCATGATCGCCAGCGACGTGACGGACTTGCCGCAGCCGGACTCGCCGACGAGACCGACCGTCTGGCCGGGCTCGACGTCGAAGCTGACGCCGTCGACCGCGCGGAACGGCTCCTCGCCCTTGCGGTGGAACACGACGGTGAGGTCACGAACTTCGAGCAGTGCCACGACGACTCACCGCCTGTTCTTCGGGTCGAGGGCTTCGCGCAGGGTCTCGCCCATGAGCGTGAAGCCGAGCGCGACGATGATGATGCAGATCGCGGGCCACGCGGCGAGGTGCGGGTGGGTGTCGAACACCTTCTGCACGTCACCGAGCATCTGACCCCACTCCGGCACCCGGTCGTCCGGGTTGCCGAGGCCGAGGAACGACAGCGCGGCCGCCTCGATGATCGCGGTGGCCAGCACCAGCGTGGACTGGACGATCACCGGGCCGAGCGAGTTCGGCAGCATGTGCCGGAACACGATCGCGCCCTTCTTGACGCCGAGCGCGGTCGCCGCCAGCACGTGGTCGCTGTGCCGTTGCGCCAGCATCGAGCCTCTGAGCAGGCGCGCGAACACCGGGATCTGCACGATCGAGACCGCGAGGATCACCGTGAACTGGCTGGGCCGCGCGAACATCGCCGCGATCGAGAACGCCAGCAGCAGCGACGGCAGCGAGAGCATGACGTCGACGATGCGCATGACGAACGAGTCGACCCAGCCGCCGAGCGCACCCGCGAGCGTGCCCAGGATCAGGCCGCCGGTGAGACCGATGACGGTCGCGCCGACACCGACGATCAACGTCTGCTGCGAGCCGACCAGCAGACGCGACAGGAAGTCGCGGCCCTGCAGGTCGCCACCGAGCGGGTGACCGGGCTGCGCGACCGGGATCTCGTTGCGCGCCTTGACGACCTGGTCGATCAGCATCGGGCTGGCGGGGTCGTGCGGGGCGAGCCACGGCGAGAGCGCCGAGACGGCGATGAAGATGCCGATGATCACCGCGCCCGTGAGGAACACCGGGCTGCGCTTCAGCCGCTTCCACGCGCTCGCGGTCAGCGAGACGCCCGCGGTCGCGTCGATCTTTTCCTTCTTCGCGGAAAGTCCGAGAACCACGCCGCTCACCTCGTCCTGATGCGCGGGTCGATGAGCGCGTACGACAGGTCGACCAGCAGGTTGACCACGACGTAGACGATGGTCGCCATGATGATCAGCAACAACAGCACCGGGTAGTCACGCCGTTCGAACCCGATGGCGAGCGCCTCGCCCACGCCGGCGAACGAGAACACCTTCTCGGTGAGCACCGCGCCGGAGAGCAGCGCACCCGTCTGCAGACCGATCGTCGTGACGACCGGCAGCATCGCGTTGCGCATCACGTGCCGGCGGCGGATCACCGGTGCGGTGAGGCCCTTGGACTCGGCGGTGCGCACGAAGTCCTCGTCGAGCACGTCGAGGACGGCCGCGCGGGTGATCCGGAAGATCACCGCGAACGGGATCGTCGCCAGCGCGATCGCGGGCAGGACCAGGTGTTCCAGCGCGTTGAACGTCGCGTCCCACTCGCCGGTGATGATGCCGTCGAGGGTGAAGAACCCGGTGACGCGCGTGGCGTCGATGGCGTCCTGACGACCGCTGGAGGGCAGGCCGAGCGAGGACGACGCGACGCCCTTGAGCACGTAGGCCAGGAAGAAGACCGGAACGGCGACACCGATGAGCGAGCCGACGACGCTGAGGTTGTCGAACCAGCCGCCGCGGCGCTTGGCCGCGAGGTACCCGAGCGGGACGCCGATCGCGATCGCGATGAGGATCGCGAAGAAGCTCAGCTCGAGCGTCGCGGGGAACCGCTGCAGGAAGATGTCGAGCGCCGAGTCACCCGGCTGGACGCCGGTGGAAACGCCGAAGTCCCCGGTCGCCGCACGGCCGAGGAACTTGAAGTACTGGACGAAGATCGGCTGGTCGAGGCCTAGCTGCTTGGTGAGCTCCGCGGCCTTCTCCGGCGTGGAGCGGTCCCCCAGGAGGGCCGAGACCGGCCCTCCCGGGAGTACGCGCAGCCATGCGAAGAGCAGCAGCGAAAGCACCAGCACCACGCCGACCAGCTGGATCAGCCGTCGAATGGTGTAGCGGAGCACTGTGAGCTACCCCGTTGTTCTCTTGTGGTGGGAGCCGGCTCGGTCAGCCCTTGGAGGCCGGGCCGAACTTCTCGTCGGTCAACGGGCTGGGAACGACACCCTTGATGTCCGACTTCAACACCAGAGCGGGCGGGGAGTGCGAGATCGGGATCGCGGGCAGGTACTCGTCCATGATCTTCTTGTTGATCTCTTCGTACATCTTGGTGCGGTTGGCCTCGTTCGGCTCGGCGTTGGCCTTCGCCAGGTCGTCCGCGAGCGTCTTGCCCCACGCCGACACACCGGTGTTGAAGCGGTTGTCGGTGCGGCCGAAGAACGTGCCGACCCAGTTGTGGGCGGTGCCGTTGTCACCGGTCCAGCCGAGCAGGAACAGGTCCGGGATGCCCTGGTCGACGTCGGTCAGGTAGCCACCGTTCCACGGCTTCGTGACGACCTCGAGCTTGATGCCGGCCTTCTCCAGGTCACCGGACATCGCGCCGAACAGGTCCTTCGGCGACGGCATGTACGGACGGGTGACCTCGGACGGCCAGTAGAACTTCAGCGTCAGACCGGTGGCGCCCGCCTCGGCGAGCAGCGACTTGGCCTTCTCCGGGTCGTACTTCACCTCGGTGATCGACTTGTTGTAGCCGTTCACGGTGTCCGGCATGAACTGCGTCGCGACCTTGGCGCCCTCTGGCAGCTGCGACTTGACGAGCTGCTCGCGGTTGATCGCGTACATCAGGGCCTGGCGGACCTTGAGGTCGGCGAGCTTCGGGTTGTTCTTCTGGTTGATGCCCAGGTAGAACACGTTGAACGCCGGGCGGATCGCCACGTTGAAGCCGTCGGACTTCAGACCGGCCCAGTCGGCGGCGTTCGGCAGGTCGTACCCGTCGATGTCGCCGGCCTTGAGCGCCTGCTTGCGGGCGGTCTCGTCCGGGATGATCTTGAAGACGATCTTGTCCAGCTTGGCCTTCGTGCCGTGGTAGTCGTCGTTGCGGACGAGCTCCACGGTGTTGTTGGCCTTGTCGTACTTGCTGAACTTGAACGGGCCCGTGCCGGTCGGGTGCTCGTTCGCGTAGGCCGGGAAGGTGAACGCGTCACCGGAGGCCTGGACGTTGTCGGCGTCGTACTTCTTCAGCGCCTCGGGGCTGGAGATGGAGAACGACGTGAAGCCGAGGACCGACGGGAACTGCGAGGTGACCTCGTTCAGCTCGACGACCGCGGTCTTGGCGTCCTTGGCGGAGCAGGCCTTGAACAGCGACGGCTTGTCCGGAGTGGTCGCGAACCCGCCGAAGTTGTCCAGCCAGTACTGCGAGACGGCGTCGGACTGGCCGGCGCCCTTCTGGTTGTACCAGCGGTTGAAGTTGAAGCACACGGCCTCGGCGTTGAACTCCGTGCCGTCGTGGAACTTCACACCCTCCTTGAGGGTGAAGGTCCAGGTCTTGCCGTCCGCGGAGGGCTCGTACTTGGTCGCCAGCGCGGGCTCGACCTCGGCGGTGCCCGGCTTGAACCCGACCAGGCCCTCGAACATCTGGCGTGAGACCCGGAAGGTCTCGCCGTCCGTCGCGTAGAACGGGTCGAAGAGCTTCGGTGCGCCTGCGGCGCCGAAGGTCAGCGTGCCGCCTTGCTGGCCGCCACCGCCGGAGTCGCGCTGCGATTGCGCGCAACCTGACAGGGCCAGCGCGCTGACGCTGAGGAAGCCGATCGCGGCAACCCAACGGCGGCGAGCCGTTACTGAGTGGACCATCAAACACCCCTTGGACAATCCGCACATCTCACGGTGTGGTCGCCGACCATAACCGTTGCAGATACCCCCTCCGGGGCATCTGAGGTCACGATCCGGCCACTAGACCAGGCATTCTGATACGTCCGGCGCACGCTCGCTGACCCAACGTGAGCACCGCAGATGAGTCGGGGGCTCTCCTAGGCTGTAGAAACAACTACGAAACGTGGAGGAGGTCGCATGGGCAGGCAGGTCGAGTTCCGCGTCCTCGGCCCCCTCCAAGTGCTCATCGACTCCGAACCACTGCTGGTCCGCGCCGGTCGTCAGCGCGCGCTGCTCGTGTCGTTGTTGCTGCGTGCGGGCACCTCGGTGTCCGTGGACGAGCTCGCCGCGAACGTGTGGGGCGACGAACCCCCCGCCCGCGCCCGCGCGACTCTGCAGACCTATGTGATGCGTCTCAGGCAGCTGCTCGGGCCGTCGGTGCCGATCAGGACGGTCCCGGACGGCTACCTGATCGACGTCGACGAGAAGACGATCGACCTGATGCGCTTCGAGCCGCTCATCGACCAGGGCGAACAGGAGCGCGCGGCCGGGAACCTGCAGGCCGCCTCGGCCGCGTTCGCCGCCGCACTGGGGCTGTGGCGGGGTCCGGCGCTGGTCGACGTGCCGTCGGAGGTCCTGCACCGCGACGAGGTGCCGAGGCTCGACGAACGCCGCCTGCACGTGCTGGAACGCCGGGTCGAGGTCGACCTCGAACTGGGCCGCCACGGCGAGCTCGTCGCGGAGCTGTCCCGCCTGACCAGCGAACACCCGTTGCGCGAACGCTTCTGGGCGCAGCTGATGGTCGCGCTGTACCGCTCCGGCCGCCAGAGCGAGGCGCTGGCCGCCTACCAGCGGGTTTCCCGGCTGCTGGGCGACGAGCTGGGCATCGATCCCGGCGACGAGCTGCGGCGCGTGCACAGCCAGGTGCTGTCCGGGTCGATCGACGTGGTGGCGGCCTCGACGGGTGCCCCGGTCGTCGCGGCGAAGCCGGAACGGGTCGTGCCGTCGCAGCTCCCCGCGGACATCCCGGACTTCGTGGGCCGCGGCGAGGCCGTGTCGTTGATCATCGCGTTGCTGCGGACGGCGCAGGGTGTGCCGGTCGTCACGCTCGCCGGGCCGCCGGGTGTGGGCAAGACGGCGCTGGCCGTGCACGCGGCGCACCGGATGCGCGCCGACTTCCCCGACGGCCAGCTGTACGTGAACCTGCGCGGATACGCCCCCGGCCCGCCGTTGAGCGCGGTCGACGTGCTGCCGCGGTTCCTGCGGGCGCTGGGGACCGAGCCCGACCAGGTGCCGCTGGACCAGGACGAGCAGGAGGCGATGTTCCGGTCCACGCTGACCGGTCAGCGCGTGCTCCTGCTGCTGGACAACGCGTCGTCGGCCGAGCAGATCCGCCCGCTGCTGCCGGGTTCGCCGGGGTGCGCGGTGCTGGTGACCTCAAGGGACACGTTGCGGGGCCTGGCTGTCTCGCACGCGGCGTCGAACGTGCGCCTCGACGTCCTCGACTGGCACGAGACCCGTGCGTTGCTGGCGGGCATCCTGGGGGCGGACGAGGTGACGTCGCAGGAGGACGCCGCGGTGGAGCTGGCGTCGTTGTGCGCGCATCTGCCATTGGCTTTGCGTATCGCCGCGGCCAACCTCGTGTCGCGTCCGGAACTGTCCATCGCGGACTACGTGGAGGAACTGCGGGCGGGCAACCGGCTCGCCGCTCTGGCGGTCGAAGGCGACGAACGGGTCGCGGTGCACGCGGCGTTCGACCTCTCCTACACGGCGCTGAAGCCCGAGCTCGCGCAGATGTTCCGCCTGCTGTCCCTGGTTCCCGGTACGGACTTCACGCCGGAGATGGCGGCCGCCCTGTCGGGACTGACCACACAGGACGCCCGCCGCCGGCTCGACCGCCTGGCCACCGCGAACCTGATCGCGAACCACGCGCCGTCGCGCTACCAGTTCCACGACCTGCTGCGCGACTACGCGGCCGAGCGCCTGGCGTTCGAGGAGGGCCGCGCCGACTCGCGGGTGGCGCTGCGGCGGCTGCTCGACTGGGCGGTGCGCTCGGTCGACAACGCCACGTCGGCGATGAAGTCGACGCTGTTCCGCTTCCCGCGCCCGGAACCGCGGGGCGGCGTCGTGCCGCGGACGTTCAGCAGCAGCACCGAGGCCCTGACCTGGCTCGACTGCGAGCGGGCCAACCTGGTCGCCCTGGTGGCGCACTGCGTGGAGCGCGACCCCGAGAACGCGCCGTGGCAGCTGGCCGACGCCCTGCGCGGCTACTTCTACACGCAGGGCCTGACCGCCGAGTGGCGCGAGACGGCCAGGGCGGGCCTGCTGGGAGCGCGCGCACCCCGTGACGAGCTCGGCCAGCTCGCGATGCTCTCGTCGCTCGGCACGCTGTACTGGGTGACGGGCCAGCACCGCAACGCGCTCGGCTACTACCAGCAGGCCATCGCGTTGCAGGAGCACATCGACCTGCCGGAGGCCGAGGCCGCCGTCCTGTCCAACGCGGGCAGCGTCAACATCGACCTGGGCGAGCTGGAGCACGCCGCCGACCACCTCGAACGCGCCCTGGTGATCACCCGCCGCATCGGCGCCTTCCAGGTCCAGGCCAACGCCCTGTTCAACCTCGGCGGCGTCTACATGCAGCTGGGCCACCTCGACCGCGCCGCCGCGACGTTCGAGGAGGCCCTGGAGGCCGGCACCCGCATCGACTCGTGGATCACCCAGGCGAACTCCATGCGCGCGCTGGGCGAAGTGCACGCGTGGCGCGGCGAGCCGGACCTCGGCGCCTCCTACTTCGTGCAGGCGAGCGAGCTGTACGAACGTGCGGCCGCCCGCAACTTCGGCCACACCATGCACGAGGGCATGGCCATCACGCTGATCATGCGCGGCCGGTTCGAGGAGGCCGCGGTGGAGGCGTCCGCCGCCATGCGGATCGCCCGCGAGATGGACAACGTCAAGAGCGTCTGCGACGCGCAGAACCTGCTCGGGCGCGCGCTGGAGGGGGCGGGCCGGTACGAGGAGGCCGTCGAGCAGTTCTCGTCGGCGCTGTCGATCGCGGCCGACACCGGGTACTCGTGGGGGCTCTGCTCAGCGCGTCGCGGCCTGGCGTCGGCCTATCGGGGCGTCGGGCGGTACGCCGATGCGTTGACGATGGCCGCCTCGGCGCTGGTGGAGGCGGGGCGGTCGCGGTTCCGGCTGGCCGAGATGGAGGTGCTGCTCGTGCTCGGGCGCATCCACCTCGACACCTCGGACGCCGCCCAGGCGCTGGAGTGCGCCCTGCGTGCCGCTTCCGTCGGGTCCGACTCCGGGCACCGGTGGGTGTTCGGGCGGGCTCTGCTGCTGGCCGGCGACGCGGCGTTCGCCCTCGGGGACGTCGATTCCGCTCGTGCGCACTGGTCCTCGGCGCTGGAGGTGTTCAGCGCGATCGGCACGCCCGAGGCGTCCGTCGTCCGCGCTCAGCTCGAGGTGACGACGTAGTCGGCTCTCGCCCTGGTCTCGTCCACCGCGAACCAGCCTCTTTCGTACTGCTGCCAACGGATGAAGTGCTCTCGTTGGTGTTCGCCGTCTCTTTTCACCGCACGTTCCAGCCTGGCTCGTTCATCTCCGTGGTCCACGAAGATGCTGTAGCTCAGGGTGGTGTTCGCTTTCCTGGCCGAGGAGAAGCCCTCCAGGATGATCGTCCCTTGTGGACTCAGCGTGACCTCGTCGCCCTCGCCGATGCACGGGAAGCCCGGGGACCAGTCGGTTTTCCGGTACCTGGCCTCGTTGCCGTTCGCTATTTCCCGGAGGGCTTCGGCCAGTCGTGGCCACCACTTCGTCGTGGGGTCGTCCCACGTGGCGAAGTGGTCTGTGCTGATGAGCTGGGCGTTCAGGTTCTGCGCGAGTTCTTGTGCGAACGTCGATTTTCCCGCGCCTGACGGACCGTCCACCGCGACCAGGCGGGTTGCGCCCAGTCGCGGCGGGGTCGTCTCTACATGCTGCGGCGACCAGATAGCGCACGCCCCAGCGTCAGCTCGTCGGCGAACTCCAGGTCGCCGCCCATCGGCAGGCCGCTGGCCAGCCTCGTGACGGTCAGCCCTGGGAAGTCCCTGAGCATCCGGACGAGGTAGGTGGCCGTGGCCTCGCCCTCGGTGTTGGGGTCCGTGGCGATGATGACCTCGGAGATGTCCACACCGTCGGTGGCCGTGCCGATCCGGTTGAGCAGCTGCCGGATGCGGAGCTGGTCGGGGCCCACCCCGCTGAGCGGGTCCAGGGCGCCGCCCAGGACGTGGTAGCGCCCCCTGAACTCCCTGGTGCGCTCGATGGCCTGGACGTCCTTCGGCTCCTCGACCACGCAGACCAGTGCCAGGTCCCGCTTCGGATCTCGGCAGATGCGGCACCTGGTCTCCGCGCTCACGTTGCCGCAGACGTCGCAGAAGACCACGCCCTCCTTGACCTTCTGGAGTGCTTGCTGGAGCCGCTCGATGTCAGCCGGTTCCGTTGCGAGGAGGTGGAAGGCGATGCGTTGCGCGCTCTTCGGACCCACGCCCGGGAGCCTGCCCAGCTCGTCGATCAGGTCCTGTACCGGGCCCTCGTACATCGGGTGCCGGCTCTCAGCCGAGCAGTCCGCCGAGGCCGCCCTGGGCGAGCGGGCCTAGCTTCTGCTCCACCAGCTGCTGGGCCTTCTGGTTGGCGTTCTTGATCGCCGCGATCACCAGGTCCTGGAGGGTCTCGACGTCCTCCGGGTCCACGATCTTCGGGTCGATGGTGAGGTTGACCAGCTCGCCGCCGCCCGTGACGGTGGCCGTGACCAGGCCGTTGCCCGCGTCGCCGGTGACCTCGGTGTCGGCCAGCTGCTGCTGGGCTTCTGCCATCTGCTGCTGCATGGACTGGGCCTGCTGGAGCAGGGCCTGCATGTCGAACTGACCGGGTTGCACCGCTGGTCCTCTCGGTTCGGTGGTTGTTGGTTCAGGGTACGGGCTGTGGTGGTGGTCCTGTTTTACCGCTCGGGGCTCCGCCCCGGACCCCGCCAACTGATCAAGGACCGGCCAGCGCCTTGGGTGGGCTGATGGCACGCCGGTTGCGTTGGTTTGTTGTGAAAGCGGCTCGCCTGCGGCTTCGCGGCTGGGTGGTCAGACCTTCTTCAGCGGGCGGGCGCCTAGTTCGTCTGCCAGCAGTTTGAGCATCACCGACTCCGGGTCCTGTGCTTGCGGGACCGTGGCCGGGTCCACCGGGGTGGCGGCCTCGGCCAGCATCGCCTCTTCGTCGTCCGGTTCTGGCGGCAGGGGGTCGTCGGGCTCCGGGGGTTCCGGGGGTGGTGGGACGTCGTCCGACGGTGGGCGTGAGGCCTGGCGTTGTGGTGGTTCTGGTTGCCTTGCCGGTTGGGGTTGGCCCTGCTGGCTCGGGCGCGTCGGGGCTGGGCGGGGGGCCTTGGCCTGGGCGGTTGCCTGTGGGGTGGCGCCTGGGGCTCCGTGGGTGCAGCGGACCTGCCACGTGCCGCCCAGGACTGCGGACAGGGCGTTCGAGATCGCCTCTGTGTTGCGCGGTTCTGCCAGGCGGCGGGCCAGGGGGGCCGAGGTGTGGGTGACCGTCACCACGTTGCCGTCCACCTCGCTGACCATGGCGTTGGTCAGCATCGCCTCGGTGCTGCGGCTGGTGGAGCGGACCGCGGTCAGCAGTTCGGACCAGATCTTGCGGACTGCCGCCGCGTCCAGTTCGCCGGAGGTGGAGGCAGCAGCGGGAGGCGGGGCGGCAGCTTGGGTCGGCTGTGGTGCTGCGGCTGCCGGAACTGGGGGCGGTGCCTGGGTAGGGGTGGGCGCCGGGTCGGCTGCGGCCGGTGCCGGGGTGGCCTGGGGCCTGGGGGTCTCGATCGGGACCGTGGCCGGGATCGCCGGGATTGGGCGGGGTGGTTCCGGTTGGGCTTGGCCCTCGGCTGCCGGTGTGGGTGGCTGCTGGGACCTGCGGGTGAAGACCGGGGCGCCTGCTGCTGCCTGGGGTTCGCCCGGGGTTGCCGCGATGGTGGCCGGGGGGCGGCGTTCCAGTTGTTCCAGGCGTTGGAGCAGGGCTGCTTCCGACTGGCTCACCGACGGGAGGAGCATGCGGGAGGCCAGGAGTTCCAGCAGCAGGCGCGGGGCCGTGGCTCCTCGCATGTCCACCAGGCCCGCGTGGACGATCTCGGCGTAGCGGGTCAGGGCTGCCGGGCCGATTCGTTCTGCCTGGGCCGCCATCGTGGCCAGCTCGTCTTCCGGGGCGTTGACCAGGTTGCGGTCGGCCGCGTCGGGGACCGCGCAGAGCAGGACGAGGTCGCGGAGGCGGTCCAGCAGGTCGCTCGCGAAGCGGCGGGGGTCGTGGCCCGCGTCCACCAGGCGGTCGATGGTGCCGAAGACCGCCGCGCCGTCGCCTGTGGACAGGCCGTCCACCACGTCGTTGATCAGGGCCGAGTCGGTGACGCCCAGGAGTGTCAGGGCCCGTTCGTACTTCACGCCGTCGGGGCCCGCACCGGACAGGAGCTGGTCCATGACGGACTGCGTGTCTCGGGCCGAGCCGCCGCCCGCCCGGATGACGAGGGGGAAGACGGCCGGTTCGACGGCCACGCCCTCGGCGGCGCAGTTGCGTTCGAGCAGGCTGCGCATCACGCCGGGCGGGATCAGGCGGAACGGGTAGTGGTGCGTGCGGGAGCGGATGGTCGGGAGGACCTTGTCCGGCTCGGTGGTGGCGAAGATGAAGATCAGGTGTTCCGGCGGCTCTTCGACGATCTTCAGCAGGGCGTTGAAGCCCTGCGTGGTGACCATGTGCGCCTCGTCGATGATGAAGACGCGGTACTGGGACTCCGCCGGGGCGTAGAAGGCCTTGTCGCGCAGGTCGCGGGCGTCCTCCACGCCGCCGTGCGAGGCGGCGTCGAGCTCCACCACGTCGACGCTGCCCGTGCCGTTGGGCGCGAGGCCGATGCAGCTGTTGCACTCGCCGCACGGGTCGGGTGTCGGACCCTTCACGCAGTTCAGCGAGCGGGCCATGATGCGGGCCGACGAGGTCTTGCCGCAGCCCCGCGGGCCGCTGAAGAGGTACGCGTGGTTCACCCGGCCTGCCGCCAAGGCGGTGCGCAGGGGTTCCGTCACGTGCTCCTGGCCGACGACCTCGGAGAACGTGGCCGGTCGGTACTTGCGATACAGAGCGAGCGCCACGCCCGAGACAGTACCGGTGGGCACCGACACAAAAAGGGGACCCCGTGCACCCACCAGAGCCCGCTTATCCTTGCTGCCTTCCGGCCCTGGGGAGGTTCGCGAGATGTGTGCCGCACGAGGTCCGACGCAAGTGTAGCGAACGGCTTTTGTCGAACGCATGTTCGAGTTGCCCACAGCGTTGTCCCCAGGTGTGGACAACTGCTCGACCGCAGGTCAGGGGCTGATCGCGGCCAGTCTGCGGCGCAGGAAGGCCCGTTCGGACTCGGTTCCCGCGAGCACGAGCGCCTCGCGGTAGGCCTGCGCGGCCTCGTCGTCGCGGCCGAGCCGGTGGAGCAGATCGGCGCGGGCCGCCCTGAACGGGTGATAGTCGCGGAGCTTGGGCTCCCCCGCCAGCTGGTCGAGCAACGCGAGCCCGGCCGCGGGTCCGTCGCGCATGGCGACCGCCGCGGCTCTGTTCAGCGCGATCACGGGTGACGGTGTGAGTTTGTGCAGGACGTCGTAGAGCGCCACGATCTGCAGCCAGTCGGTGGTCTCGAAGTCCGGCGCCTCGTCGTGCAACGCGTTGATGGCCGCCTGCACGCCGTACGGGCCGTATCCGCCCGTGAGCGCGCGCTCGGCCAGAGCGCTGCCCTCGTCGATCATGTCGCGGTCCCAGAGCGCGCGGTCCTGGTCCTCCAGCAGCTCAGGCCGGGAACCGCGACGGGCGTGGACGAGCAACATCAACGCCAGCAGGCCCGTGACCTCGCGTTCTGATGGCAGCAGGCCGCGCAGGATCCTGGCCAGCCGGATCGCCTCGCCGGCCAGGTCGTCCCGCTGGGCCGCGTAGCCCTCGGTGAAGATCGAGTAGACGGCCTGCAACACGCCGGGCAGGCGTTCCGGGAGCTCGTGCGGGTCCGGCACGCGGAACGGGATGCGCGCTTGGCTGATCTTCTTCTTCGCGCGCACGATCCGCTGCTGCATGGTCGTGACCGGCACGAGGTAGGCCCGCGCGACCTCGGGCGTCGTGAAGCCCGCCAGGCAACGCAGGACCAGCGCGCCGCGGTCCTCCTCGGGCAACGCGGGGTGCGCGCACGTGAAGAACAGCTCCAGCCGCTCGTCCGGCAGCGCGTCACCCACCGGCGCGTCGGCCCGCGTGACCTCGACCTGTAGCAACGCCAGCCGCGCCGCATGAACCCGGTCACGGCGCAGGCGGTCGACGGCCTTGCGGCGCGCGGTCGTGAGCAACCACGCGCCGGGCCGGTCCGGCACCCCGTCCACCGGCCAGTGCCGCAGCGCCGCCTCGATCGCGTCGGAGGTGACCTCCTCGGCCAGGTCGAGGTCGCCGAAGCGCTTGACCAGGGTGGCGAGCAGCCGGCCGCGCTCCTCCTGGAACACCTGCTCGACGTTCACCGGCTCAGAAGTCGAACTCGGCGATCGGCCGCACGACCACGGCCCCGCCATCACGCGAACCGGGACACTTCGCGGCCCACTCCAGCGCCGCGTCGAGGTCCGGCACGTCGATGACGTCGTACCCGCCCAGCACCTCACGCGTCTCGGCGAACGGCCCGTCGGTCACGGTGCGCCTGCCGTCCTGTCCCACCTGGACGGTGGTCGCGGTGACGAGGTCGGCCAGCGAGTGGCCGGACACGAGGACACCCGCGTCCCTCATCTCCTTCTCGTAGGCGACCCAGTCCTCGACGGTGCAGCTCACCTGCTGGTCGGCGGCCGCGTAGATCATCAGCATGTACTTCACGATTGCGCTCCTCAGGTCGGTGTTACGGGATCACGACGAGCGGTCTCCCGCCAGATCGACACGAGCCGCGAAGATCTTTTTCTGTCCCCGGTCCCCACCCCCGTTTTGGGACCGGGGACAGCTGTCCGGTAAGGTTCTCCACGGAGGATTCGCATAGCGGCCTAGTGCGCACGACTGGAAATCGTGTTGGGTTCACCCCCTCACGGGTTCAAATCCCGTATCCTCCGCTCTCGTGGAAGGGCGCCGAACGTTCACCGTTCGGCGCCCTTCCGGCGTTAATGTTGCATGATGCTGTCCGAAGACCTGATGCTGCTGTTCCTCGACGAGGTCGCCGGCGGTGTCCGCACGGACTCCACGTCGATCCAGAACGCACTCGCGGGTGGCGTGCTGCTCGAGCTGGTCGGCTCGGGGCGGGTGGCGTTCGAGGCGGACGGCAGGAAGCTCGCGGTCGTCGACCCGGCGCCGCTGGACGACGAGTTCCTCCAGAAGTCGTTGGCGCGCATCGACAAGCCCATGAAACCGCAGCGGGCCGTCGAGCGGTTGCGCAGCCACGTCAGGGACGACGTGATGGCGCAGCTCGACGCCCGCGGTGTGCTGACCGTCGAGAAGTCCAAGATCCTCGGCATCTTCCCGACGAAGACCTACACGCTTCACGACGCCGCGGCGGTCAGCGATCTCCGCCGTCTGGTGGGCGACGTGGCGCAGGGGCACCGGGCTCCGGACGACCGCACCGGAGCGCTGATCTCCTTGCTGTACGCGGTGAAGGGGCTGCACAAGGTGTTCCCCGGCGACAAGCGCGAGATGAACGCGCGCGCGAAGGAGATCGCGGCCGGCGACTGGGCCGGAGTCGCGGTGAAGAAGGCGTTGGACGCGGTGCACTCCGCGGTCACCGCGGCCCTGGTGGCCTCCACCGCGGCCGCCACCTCAGGGGGAGGTTCCAGCTGATGTTGCACGAAGACCTGATGGTGCTGCTCATCAACCAGGACGACAACAAGCTGCGCGTCGACGGCACGGCGGCGGAGAACGCGCTCGCCGGTGCCGTGCTCATCGAGCTCGTGAGCTCGGGGCGTGTCGCGTTCGAGCCCAACGGCAAGAAGCTCCAGGTCGTCGACCCGACGCCGTTGAAGGACCCGGTGCTGCAGGAGTCGGTCGGCAGGTTCGACAAGCCCATGAAGCCGCAACGGGCTGTGGAGCGGCTGCGGAAGAAGGTGCGCGAGAACGTCGCCGCGCAACTCGAAGCCCGTGGCGTCGTGCGCGTGGAAGCGCGGAAGGTGCTCGGGATCTTCCCCGGCAGGAGTTACGTGATCACCGACGAGCGCGCGGCCGAGCGGGTGCGGAAAGCCGTCGGCGAGGTCGTGCTCGGGTATCGCGGCGCCGATGAGCGCACCGGAGCGCTGATCGCGTTGCTGTACGCGGTGAAGTCGGTGCACAAGGTGGTCGACGGCAACAGGCGCGACATGGACAAGCGGGCCAAGGAGATCGCCGCCGGCAACTGGGCGGGCGAGGCCGTGCGCAGGGCTGTCGAGGCGATCCAGGCGGGCGTGGTCGCGGCCACCGCTGCTGCCGCCGCCGCGTCGTCCAACTACGGATGACGCGGCGGCGGTAGCGGGAGTTACTTCTTCAGGCAGTCGAGGATGTCCTCGAGGGCGAACACGACCTTGTCGACGTTCGCGTCGCCCGTGGACGGGCGGGCGCGGACGATCTGCGGGTCGTGGTCGCTCGCCTGGTCGGCGAACTCGGCGTTGACGTGGACCACGTCGTAGCTGAAGCGCGTGATGTTCTTGCTCATCACGAGGTGGTCGAGCGTCTGCGAGTTGCCCTCGAAGACGTAGCTGTACCGCTCGTTCACGGGCAGCGTCTCGATCAGCGCCCTGAGGTTGCCGTCGCCGGTCAGCGTCTTGAGCGCGGGCGAGAACTGGTAGTCGTTCAGGTCGCCGGCGAGGACGACGTTGGAGCCCCTGTCGATCGCGCGGATCTGCTCCGTGAACGCCTTCAGCGCCGCGGCCTGCTTGGCGCGCTGCACCTCCGAGGAACGGCTCGGCGGCTGGTTGCGGCCGTGGATGGCCTCGTCGCCGCCCTTGGAGTTGAAGTGGTTCGCGACGACGAAGACCGTGCGGCCGCGGAACTTGAACTCGCCGGCGAGCGGCTTGCGGCTGTTGGCCCACGCGTCGTTCAGCGGGTCGATGCGGCCCGGTGACACGGAAAGCGCGGCGCGGCCGTTCTTCTTCACGACCTGGACGGGCGTCTTGGAGTCGCCGCCGGGACGGTCCACGAAGGACACGCGCTGCGGGTTGAAGAAGAAGCCGACGCGGATGTTGCCGCCGGGCTCGCCGCCGTCCTTCAGGTTCTCCGGGTCGATCTGGCGCCACTGGTAGCGCGGGCCGCCCTTGGCGACGATCGCGTCCGAGAACTTCTGCAGCGTCTGGTCCGCCGCGACGACACCGTCGTTGGTCGCGCCGTTGTTGTCCTGGATCTCTTCCAGCACAACGACGTCCGGGCTGCGCAGGTTCGTCGTGACGCCCTCGGCGAGCCGGTCGAACTTCTCCTGCGGGTCGGACGGGTCGAGGTTCTCGACGTTGTAGGTCGCGACCGACAGCTCGGACTCCTTCTGCTGCGCGGTGATCTCGCGCTGCAGGTTGGAGGACGCGTGGGTGCCGAGGCTCAGCGCAGCCAGCGTGTAGCCGCCGAAGTTCGTGTACTCGATGGCGCCGACGGTCGCGCCGGTGAACACGTCACCGACGTTCGAGGAGGGCAGCGCACCGGCGGTCTTGATCTTCAGGCGGCCGCTGTTCTGCTGGTCGTAGCCGGTGTAGGTGGTGCCGCCGCGCTGGTTGCGGTTCTGGTCGGGGTCGACCGTCACCCAGACCTCGCCGAACGTGTTGCTCGGGCCGACCACGCGGGCGTCGTCGACCTGGACCAGCGTGCCCTCGAGGGACTCGAAGTAGTCGAGGCCGTACTTCGCGGGCTCCAGCGGGAGCTGCTCGATGCTGCCGCCGGGCGCGGGCAGGTAGCCGGCGGGGACGTTCTTCACCACGACGGGTGCCGGGACGGGGTTGCCCTTCGACAGCGTGACCGTGGTGGGCGTGGTGATCTCGGTGAGGGTCTGGTTGGAGCCCGTCTCACCGCCCGGCCGGTACTCGGCGATCGTGCCGCTGACCAGCACGCTGTCCCCGACGGCCACGGTCGGCGCGCTGCCGGCCGTGTAGACGAAGACGCCCTCGCTGGTGCGCGGGTCGCTGTCCTGGCCGGTGACGTCCTGGATCCAGAAGCCGCGGTCACCCGAGGCGCGCGTGCCGGTGACGACGCCGGGGACGTTGGTGACCTTCTGGCCGACCAGCGGCGAGATGCGCGTGACGCCCTGGATGTCGTGGATGCGCTTGTCGCCGGGGGTGGGGTCCGGATCGGGGCCTGGGTCCGGGTCGCCGCCTGGGGTTTCGCCCTGGGAGTTGGTCGGGCTGGGGGTGCCGGCCGCGAAGTCCGCGGAGTTGTTGTCGGTGTCCGCGAGCCCGGTGGCGCGCGACGCCGAGGTGGTGTTGCTCAGCGCACCCGTCGCGGTGCCCTCGCGGACGGCGGCCGTGCCGTAGCCGACGAGGTCCTTGATCCGCGGCTCGGCGGCGCAGTCGGCGGCCGTCTTGCAGGTCAGCGCCGCCGTGCCGCTGACCAGCGCGATGGTGCCGCCGGTGGCGCTCATGGCGAGGGTGCCGGTGGCGTCGGGTGCGGGCAGTTCGACGGTGCCGCCGGTGCCCTTGGCCTCGGCGACGAGGAACGTCTTGCCGGGCGCGATCGAGCCGGTCAGCGGGGTGACGCCCCACTGCGTGCTCGCGCCGGGGCTGGCCGAGATGTACTGCACGCTGAAGCCGTCGAGGGCGACCGGCGTGGCGCCCTTGTTGGCCAGCTCGACGAAGTCCTGCGTGAGGGTGGCGCCGGAGTTGCCGCCGCCCCCGTAGACCTCGGAGATCAGCGCGTCGGTGCTGGGTGCTGCGACGGCGGGTGCGGCGGCGAGCACGAGTGCCGCCACCGCTGTCCCGACGACGGGCAGGGTGGGTCTCAAAACTTCCTCCAGGGGATGCGGCGGACCGACGCATCCTTACCCGATCGAGTGAGCTTTGGTAGCCGTTGTCACTAACGGTTAACCGGTTGGCCCACCACTCATCACTCGAACAAGTGTTCGATCATGGTGTACGCTCTTCTTCGGAACGCCGGCCGGTGAACCCCTCCCAGGCACCGGCCGGCGTCCCTAAGTTGGTGGGCATGGGGATTCCGGGTTACGAGCGCCGCCGCGCCGAGATCGTCCACCAGACCGAACTGCTGGTCTCTTCCCTGACCGACGCTGACCTGGGCATTCAGGTGCCGTCGATCCCGGACTGGACCCTCAACCAGCTGCTGCGCCACCTGGGCCACGCGCACCGCTGGGCCGACACGATGCTGCGCGAGAGACTGCCGGAGATCGACTTCTCCCGCAACGAGGCGCAGCGCGTGTCGTCGTATGTGGGTGAAACGCCCTCCGTGCTGGTCCCGTGGCTGCGGGAGGGCGCGGCGTCGCTCGCCGAGGTGCTCGGGGAGGTCGACCCGGAGGAGATGATCGCCCCGGTGGACGGCTTCCCCGGCCCGCGCGTGTGGTCGCGGCGGATGACGCACGAGACCGTGATCCACAGGTGGGACGCCCTGAACGCGCTCGGCCTGCCGTTCACCCTCGACCCCGAGATCGCCCAGGACACGCTGCGCGAGTGGACCGGTCTCGCCCTGCCCTACGCGTTCCAGCGGTGGCCCGCGGAGACCGCTCCCCTCGCCGGCACCGGGACCGTGCACCTGCACGCCACGGACGTCGAGGCGGAGTTCGTAATCGATTTCAGCGGCCAGGCGCCGGTGGTGCGGGAGGGGCACGAGAAGGCGTCGGTGGCGGTGCGCGGCCCCGTCGTCGACGTGCTGCTGACCGTCTACCGGCGTCGGCCGGTGGAGGGGCTGGAGGTGTTCGGCGACCGCGAGTTGCTGGACCTGGTGCTGGACCGGGTCAGGTTCTGATCAATGGTCTGCCGGTGCGCGCCGCTTGCTCACCCGCCAGGCGTCGAGCGCGGCCGCACCGGCGGCGACGCCGACCACGATCGTCAGCTCCGCCGAACCGCGCGGGGGTACGAACGACAACTGAGACGGAAACCGAGACGGAGTCGTCCACTGTGGACAACGCCTGGTTGCGCTTTCGCGCCGCCTCGGCACCCAACACAGCGGCACTCTCGAATTGTCCCGCCTGCATCGCTCTCAGTGCCTCCCCAGAGCGCCGTAGCCAACACCGCTACGTCTTACAGCCGCTCCCCGCCTTGTTTCGCACGCGCTTCCTGTGGCGCATTGAGCAGCCGGACGGGGAGCTATCACGGGGCAGACGTGACACGCCGTCGAATGGGACACTGGAGGCATGAGCGAACAGCGGACGCTGACCGCAGCGGTACACCAGGAAGAGGATTGGTACATCGCTCAGTGTCTTGAGATCGACGTGGCCAGTCAGGGTCAGTCGATCGAGGAAGCGCTGAGCAACCTCCGCGAGGCAGTCGAGCTGTACCTGTCCGAGGTGCCTGAACCTGCGGTCACCTCGACGCCGTTGGTGACCTCGTTCCAGGTGCCGGGCACGGCCGCGTGAGTCCTGCACTGTCGGACGTCGCCGTCCGCAAGGTCACCCGTGTCTTGGAATCGCCCGGATTCGAGCACGCCCGCACCAAAGGCAGCCATGCCGTCTACCGGCATGACGATGGCCGGACGGTCATCGTGCCCATGCACGGCACCGTGAAGCGCGGAACGCTCGCCTCGATCATTCGGCAGGCAGGGCTGACACCAGCCGAGTTCCTGGCGCTGCTCTAGCCCTCTCCCCTGCTCCTCAGATATCGGTGACTGCGGTGACCGTGCAGGTCAGACGGTTACCGATGAGGACGTGGTCACCGATCAGCTCGGTAACTCGGTCGCCGCTGACAGAGAGCACTCGACGATACAAACGCTGTAGCCGGGAGGGGTGAACCATTGGCGTTGTTCGGCGACAGTCGCCGCATACCGAGAAACGTCTCTAGCAGCAAAGACATCTACGCCGGCATAGCGAGTGCCACTCCCAGCGGTAAGTACCGATACCTCACCATTGAGCGACAGACTCGCGTGCCGCTGGAGGTCG
>NZ_DATLEC010000199.1:0-67860 GCF_035525475.1 Lentzea sp.
GACCATCTTGATCACACCGGCGACACCGGCCGCGGCCTGGGCGTGCCCGATGTTGGACTTCACCGAGCCCAGCCACAACGGCTTCTCGCGGTCCTGGCCGTAGGTGGCGAGCACCGCCTGTGCCTCGATCGGGTCGCCGAGGCTCGTGCCGGTGCCGTGCGCCTCGACCGCGTCCACATCGGACGGTTCCAGTCCGGCGTTCGCCAGCGCCTGCCGGATCACCCGCTGCTGCGAAGGACCGTTCGGCGCGGTCAGGCCGTTGGACGCGCCGTCCTGGTTCACCGCGCTGCCCCGCACGACCGCGAGCACCTCGTGCCCGTTGCGCTGGGCGTCCGACAACCGTTCCAGCAGCAGGACGCCGACGCCCTCGGCCGCGCCCATGCCGTCGGCCGCGGCGGAGAAGGCCTTGCAGCGACCGTCCTTCGCCAGGCCACCCGCGCGGCTGAACTCGACGAAGAAGCCGGGGCTGGACATGACGGTCGCGCCACCGGCGAGCGCCAGCGAGCACTCGCCGTTGCGCAGCGCGGTGGTGGCGAGGTGCAGGGCGACGAGCGACGACGAGCAGGCGGTGTCGACGGTGACCGCCGGCCCCTCCAGCCCGAAGACGTAGGACACCCGGCCCGACGCGACGCTGCCGGCGTTGCCGGTCAGCACGTGTCCTTCCTGCTCCCCCGCGACGCCGTTCAGCGACACGGTGTAGTCCTGCCCGCTGAGGCCGGTGAACACGCCGGTCTGGCTGCCGCGCAACGTCTCCGGCACGATCCCGGCGCGTTCGACGGCCTCCCAGGACGTCTCCAGCAGCAACCGCTGCTGCGGGTCCATCGCCACGGCCTCGCGAGGCGAGATGCCGAAGAAGCCCGCGTCGAAGTCGCCCGCGTCGTACATGAACGCGCCCTCACGCGTGTAGGTGCGTCCGCTGGTGGCGGCCGGGTCGTAGATCTCGTCGGTGTTCCAGCCGCGGTCCACCGGGAAGCCGCCGACCGCGTCCCCGCCCTCGGCCAGCAACGCCCACAGGTCCTCCGGCGAGCGGACCCCGCCGGGATAGCGGCACGCCATGCCCACGATCGCGATCGGCTCGTCGGTCGGCGCGCCCGCGCGGACGATCTCCCGCGGCCGCTCCTCGTCGCCGACGAGGTCCGTCCGCAGCCGGGCGGCCAGCGCCACCGGCGTCGGGTGGTCGAACACGAGGGTGGCGGGCAGCCGGAGCCCGGTCGCGCCGGCCAGCCGGTTGCGCAGCTCGACCGCGGTCAACGAGTCGACGCCGAGCTCCTTGAACGGTTTGGTGACGTCGAGCTCGTCCGGGCTGCCGTGCCCGAGGACGGTGGCCGCGTGCATCCGGACCAGCTGCACGAGGGTCTTGTCCTGGTCGGTGCGGGACAACGCCCGCAGCCGGTCGGTCAGTCCCGCGCGGTCGGCCGTGACACCGGCGGCCGTGGTCCGCCGGCGGGTGGTCCTGACCAGGCCGCGCAGCAACGGCGGTACATCCGCCTTGCCCCGCAGGCCCTTGAGGTCCAGCTGGGCCGCGACCACCGCGGGCACCGGCAGGGCGATGGCCGCGTCGAGCAGCGCCAGACCGTCCTGTGTGGACAGCGGGCGCATGCCGCCGGTGGTCATCCGCTGGACCTGGGAGTCGTCGAGGTGCGCGGTCAGACCGCTGCGCTCCTCCCAGAACCCCCAGGCGACCGAGGTCGCCGGCAGGCCCAGCGAGTGCCGGTGCCGTGCCAGGCCGTCGAGGAAGACGTTGGCGGCGGCGTAGTTCGCCTGTCCAGGGCTGCCGACCGTTCCGGCGGCCGACGAGAACAGCACGAACGCCGCCAGGTCCTGCCCCGCGGTCAGCTCGTGCAGGTGCATCGCCGCGGTCGCCTTGGGCCGCCACACCTTCTCGATCCGCTCCGGCGACAACGCCGTGACCACGCCGTCGTCGAGCACACCGGCCGCGTGCACCACGGCCGTGATCCGGCGGCCCTCCAACACCTCGGCCAGGGCGGTCCTGTCCGCGACGTCGCAGGCCACGACCTCGGCACCCAACTCGGCTTCGAGCTCCGGCGCCGACCCGGATCGGCTCAGCAGCAACAGGTTCCGGGCACCGCGTGCGGCGAGGTGCCGTGCGACCAGGCCGCCCAGCGTGCCGGTGCCGCCGGTGATCACCACGGTCCCATCCGGGTCCAGCTCCTGCGGCACGGTCAGGACGACCTTGCCGACGTGCCTGGCCTGGCTGACGAACCGCAACGCCTCACGGGCGTGCCGCACGTCCCACGCCCGGATCGGCAGCAGGGACAGCACGCCCTGCTCGAACAGGGCCACGATCTTGCGCAGCATCTCCTGGATCCGCCGCGGTCCCGCCTCACCCAGGTCGAACGCCCGGTAGTGCACGCCGGGGTGTCGCGCCGCAACGGCTTCAGGGTCGCGGATGTCCGTCTTGCCCATCTCGATGAACCGGCCGCCCTCGCCCAGCAACCCGAGCGAGGCGTCCACGTACTCACCGGCCAGGCTGTCCAGCACCACGTCCACCTGGCCGAACCGCTCCGCGAACTCCAGCGACCGCGACGACGCGATCCGGTCGTCCGCCAGGCCCATACCGCGCAGGGAGTCCCACTTCGCGGGACTCGCCGTGCCGTACACCTCGGCGCCCCACGCCCGTGCCAGCTGCACCGCGGCCATGCCCACACCACCGGCCGCCGCGTGCACCAGCACCGACTCGCCCGCCTGCAGGTCGGCGAGGTCGCGCAGCCCGTACCAGGCGGTCAGGAACACCGTCGGCACGGACGCCGCCTCGGCGAAGGTCCAGCCGAGCGGGATCGGGACCACCAGCCGGTGGTCGGCGACGGCCCTGGACGCGAACGCACCGGCGAACAGGCCCATCACGCGGTCGCCCACGGCCAGGCCCTCGACGCCGGAGCCGACCTCGGCCACGACACCGGCGGCCTCGTTGCCGACGAACGTGCCGTTGCCGGGATACATGCCGACCGACAGGAGGGCGTCGCGGAAGTTCACGCCCGCGGCGCGGACCGCCACGCGGATCTGCCCATGTGCCAACGGTTCCTCGTCGACCGGTCGCGCGTCGACACCTTGCACGCTCTCGCCGTCGGCCACCACCTGCCAGGTGGTCTCCGGCAGCGTCAGCGCCTCGGGGAAGGACCGGGTCAGGCGAGGCACCTGGACCCGGCGTCCGCGCACCAGCGCGGCCGTTTCGCCGAGACCCAGCAGGCCCGGCAGGACTCCCGCGTCGGCGTCGTGCCCGAGGTCGGCGACGACGACTCGTCCCGGGAACTCAGCCTGGACCGAACGGACAAGTCCCCAGACGCCAGCAAGATCAAGAGCCACCCCATGGTCCCGCTCCTCCACCGCACCTCGGGTCACCACGACCACCTGCGCCTGACCGTCCATCAACCTGCCGAGCACGTCCGCGAGCCACGTCACGACCACGAGGCCGCGTTCGGCGGTGGCGTCACCGGGGGCGCACGACACGACGACGCACGCGACCCGGTCGTCGACGTCCTCGACGGACTCGACCCGCCGGACGCCGTCCAGCCCGTCGCCGAGCACCACCCAGTCGGCGGGGACGGCGGCAGAGTCGACGTCGACCGGCACCCACTCCAGCCCGAGCAGGGCGTCGGACCGCGGCGCGGAGTCGAACTGCTCCAGCGCGACCGGCCGCAGCGCGAGCGACCCGACGACCGCGACCGGCGCTCCGGCGCCGTCGAACAACTCCAGCGACACGCCGTCGTCGACCGCGCGGAGCCTGGCCCGCAGCACGGAGGCCCCGGCCGCGAACACCCGGACGTCGTTCCACGCGAACGGGAGCTGGGCCCGTTCGGGATCTCCGATCAGCTCACCGGGGCCGAGCGCGTGCAGCACGGCGTCGAGCAGCGCGGGGTGCAGGGTGAAGCGGCCGGGATCGGTCTCCTCGGGCAGGGCGACCTCGGCGAAAACCTCGCCGTCACGCCGCCAGACCGCCCGCAGGCCCTGGAACGACGGCCCGTACTCGAACCCGCCGGCCGCGAACCGTTCGTACAGTCCCTCCACACCGACGGTTTCCGCTCCCGCGGGTGGCCACTCCAACGCCTCGCCGGTGAAGCCGGCGCCTCCCTCGGACACCACGCCTTCCGCGTGCTGGACCCACTCGTCGTCGTTCAGCGAGTAGATGCCGACGCTGCGACGGCCCGACTCGTCCGGAGCGCCCACCACGACCTGGACCTGCACCGCGCCACCCGCGGGCACGACCAGCGGCCGGTGCAGCATCAGCTCCTCGACGGTGTCGCACCCGGCCTCGTCACCGGCCCGCACGGCCAGTTCCACGAACGCGGTTCCCGGCAGCAGCACGGTTCCGGACACGGCGTGGTCGGCGATCCACGCGGGCGACGTCGCCGTCCACCGTCCGGAAAGGACGACGCCGCCGCCGTCCGCCAGCGACACCACCGAGTCCAGCAGCGGATGTCCCGCGCCACCGGACGACGAGGTGGCGCCGTCGAGCCAGTACCGCCGCCGGTCGAACGCATAGGTCGGCAGCTCCACCCGACGGCCCTGGTCCAGCACCGGCCAGGTCACGTCCACGCCGTGCGTGAACGCCTCCCCCAGCGACAGCAGGAACCGGTCGAGGCCGCCGTCCTCCTTGCGGACCGACCCGACGGCCGCGACGTCGGCCGCCTCGATCAGCGAGGCCGTCAGCAGGGGGTGCGGGCTGACCTCGACGAACACCGAGGCCCCGTCCGCCACCGCGGCGAGCGCGGCCTGCTGGAACAGCACGGGCTGGCGCAGGCTGCGGTACCAGTACTCCGCGTCCAGCTCCGCCGTGTCGAGGAGACCCCCGGCCATCGTCGAGTAGAACGGCACGTCGCACGAGCGCGGCCGGACGTCGGCCAGCACCGCCAGCAGGTCGTCGCGGATCTCCTCCACCTGCGGGGAGTGCGACGCGAAGTCGACTCCCGGCAGCCGCCACCGCAGCACGCCCGCCTTGGCGAGGCTCTTCTCGAACTCGAGCAGGGCTTTCGGCTCCCCGGCGACGACCGTGGTCGCGGGTGCGTTGACCGCGGCGACGGAGAGCGTCTCGCCCCACGGTGCGATGCGCTCGGTCACGTCCGCGACCGGGAGCGACACCGACAGCATCGCGCCCTTGCCCGAGACCTGCCGCAGCAGCCCGCTGCGCAGTGCGACGACCTTGGCGGCGTCCGGGAGCGAGAGCGCTCCCGCCACGCAGGCCGCGGCGATCTCGCCCTGGGAGTGCCCGATGACACCGCTCGGCGTGACACCGCTGGCCTGCCACAGCGCCGCCAGCGACACCATCACGGCGAACAGCACGGGCTGGACCACGTCGACCCTGCCGAGGTCGGGAGCGCCCTCCACGCCGTTCAGCACGTCGCGGACCCTCCAGCCCAGCAACGGTTCCAGCGCGAGGTCGCACTCGGCCAGGCGCTCGCGGAACACCGGCGACGACTCCGCCAGCTCGAGCGCCATCCCCTGCCACTGCGACCCCTGACCGGGGAACACGAAGACGGGCGGCCGGGCGTGTTCGGTCGCGGTGTTCTCGACGACGTCCGCCGCCGAACCTCCCTCGGCGATCACGGACAGGCCTCGCAGCAGATCGTCGCCCGACGCGACGACCACCGCCCGGTGCGGGTGCGCGGACCTGGTGGTGGCCAACGAGAACGCGACGTCCAGCGGATCCAGATCGGATCCGGTCAGGTGGTCGGCGAGCACGGCGGCCTGCGCCCGCATCGCCCGTTCGCTGCGACCGGTCACGACCCACGGCACCAGGGCCGGTTCGCGCACGACCGGTGCCGCCGGGGCCTGGTCGGGCGCCTCTTCCAGGATCGTGTGGACGTTGGTGCCGCTGATGCCGAACGCGGAGACACCGGCTCGGCGCGGGTGTCCGTCGCGTTCCCAGGGCTGTGCCTCGGTCAGCAGCGACACCGCGCCGGCCGACCAGTCGATGTGCGGCGACGGCTCGTCGGCGTGCAGGGTCTTCGGCAGCACGCCGTTGCGCATCGCCATGACCACCTTGATCACGCCCGCGACACCGGCCGCCGACTGGGCGTGCCCGATGTTCGACTTCACCGAACCGAGCCACACCGGGGTGTCGCGGTCCTGGCCGTAGGTGGCGAGGACGGCCTGCGCCTCGATCGGGTCGCCCAGCTTCGTGCCCGTGCCGTGCGCCTCGACGACGTCCACATCGGACGGACGAAGACCGGCGTTCGACAACGCCTGCCGGATCACCCGCTGCTGCGAAGGACCGTTCGGCGCGGTCAGGCCGTTGGACGCGCCGTCCTGGTTCACGGCACTGCCCCGCACGATCGCAAGCACCTCGTGCCCGTTCCGCTGGGCGTCCGACAACCGTTCCAGCAGCAGGACACCGACGCCCTCGGCCGCGCCCATGCCGTCGGCCTCGGCCGAGAAGGCCTTGCAGCGACCGTCCTTCGCCAAGCCGCCCTGGCGGCTGAACTCGACGAAGAAGCCGGGGCTCGACATCACCGTCGCGCCACCGGCCAGCGCCAGCGAGCACTCGCCGTTGCGCAGGGCGTTCGCGGCGAGGTGCAGCGCCACCAGCGACGACGAGCACGCCGTGTCGACCGTGACGGCGGGGCCTTCGAGGCCGAACACGTAGGACACCCGGCCGGACGCCACGCTGCCCGCGTTGCCGGTGACGAGCTGTCCCTCGGTGCCGTCCGAGGTGTCGACGAGCGAACCCACGTAGTCCTGGCCGCTCAGGCCCGTGAACACACCGGTCTGGCTGCCGCGCAACGACTCCGGCACGATCCCGGCCCGTTCGAACACCTCCTGCGAGGTCTCCAGCAGCAGCCGCTGCTGCGGGTCCATCGCCAGCGCCTCGCGGGGCGAGATCCCGAAGAACCCCGCGTCGAACGCGCCGGCCTCGCGGACGAAACCGCCCTGCCGCACGTAGGTCTTGCCCGACCTCTCCGGATCGGGGTCGTAGAGCCCTTCGACGTCCCAGCCGCGGTCGTCGGGGAAGTCGCCGATGGCGTCCCGGCCCTCGGCCAGCAGCGCCCAGAGGTCCTCGGGCGAGCGGACACCACCGGGGAACCGGCAGGCCATGCCCACGATCGCGATCGGCTCGTCCGGCGTGCCCGTCCGCACGACCTCGCGCGGCCGGTCTTCCGACGCGCCGACGAGGTCGGCGCGCAGCCGGGCCGCCAGGTCGTGCGGCGTGGGGTGGTCGAACACGAGCGTCGCCGGCAACCGCAGGCCGGTGGCGGCGTTGAGCCGGTTGCGCAGCTCGACCGAGGTCAGCGAGTCGAAGCCGAGCTCCTTGAACGTCCTGGTCGCCGCCAGGTCGGCCGGGTTGTCGTACCCCAGCGCCGCGGCGGCGTTGGAGCGGACCAGGTCGAGCACCGCGCGGTCGCGGTCGGCCTCCGGCATGCGCGCGAGACGTTCTCCCAGCGTGCTGCCGGTGGCGCCCGCGGCCGTCCGGCGCACGCGTCCCCTGACCAGGCCGCGCAGCAGGGGCGGGACGTCCTTCATCGCCTTGGCGTCGATCTTCGCCGCGAGCACGGACGGAACCGCGCCGCCGATGGCCGCGTCGAGCAACGCCAGCCCGTCCTGAGCGGACAGGGGACGCATGCCGCCGGCCGTCATCCGCCTGAGCTGCGCGTCGTCCAGGTGCTCCGTCATGCCGCTGCGGTCTTCCCAGAAGCCCCAGGCGATCGACGTGCCGGCGAGGCCCTGTTCCTGACGCACCTGGGCCAGGCCGTCGAGGAAGACGTTGGCGGCGGCGTAGTTGCCCTGACCGGCGCTGCCGACCGTTCCGGCGGCGGACGAGAACAGCACGAACGCCGCCAGGTCCTGTCCCGCGGTGAGCTCGTGCAGGTTGACTGCCGCGTCCGCCTTGGGCCGCCAGACCCGTTCGATCTGTTCCGGCGTCAAGGAAGTGACCACACCGTCGTCGAGCACACCCGCCGCGTGCACGACGGCCGTGATCCGGCGGCCCTTCAGCACCTCGGCCAGAGCAGCCTTGTCCGCCGCGTCGCAGGCCACGACCTCGGCGCCCAGTTCGGCTTCGAGCTCCGGCGCGGATCCGGATCGGCTCAACAGCAGGAGTTTTCGCGCACCGCGTCCGGCGAGATGCCGGGCCACGTGAGCGCCGAGCGTGCCCGTGCCGCCGGTGATGACCACCGTGCCGTCCGGGTCGAGTTCGCGCGGCACGGTCAGCACGACCTTGCCCACGTGCCTGGCCTGGCTGACGAACCGCAACGCCTCACGAGCACGGCGCACGTCCCACGCCCGGACCGGCAGCAGCGACAGCGCGCCCTGCTCGAACAACGCCACGATCTCCCGCAGCATCTCCTGGATCCGGTCCGGCCCCGCCTCCGCGAGGTCGAACGCGCGATAGGTGACGCCGGGGTGTTGCGCGGCAACGACTCCTGGATCACGGACGTCGGTCTTGCCCATCTCGACGAACCGGCCGCCCTCGCCCAGCAACCCGAGCGAGGCGTCCACGAACTCGCCGGCCAGGCTGTCCAGCACGACGTCGACACGGCCGAACTGGTCAGCGAAGTCCAGCGTCCTGGACGAGGCGACGCCCGCCAGTCCGGTGAGAGCGCTCCACTTCGCGGGGCTCGCCGTGCCGTACACCTCGGCGCCCCACGCCCGCGCCAGCTGCACGGCCGCCATGCCCACGCCACCGGCGGCCGAGTGCACCAGCACCGACTCACCGGCCCGCAGGTCGGCGAGGTCCCGCAACGCGTACCAGGCCGTCAGGAACACCGTCGGCACCGAGGCCGCCTCGGCGAACGACCACCCGGCCGGAACCCGCGCCACCACGCGGTGGTCGGCGACGACCTCCGAGCCGAACGCACCGCGGAACAGGCCCATCACGCGGTCGCCCACCGCCAGGCCCTCGACACCGGAGCCGACCTCGACCACCACGCCGGCGCCCTCGTTGCCGATCACGGTGTCGCCGCCGGGGTACAGGCCCACGCACATCAGGGCGTCCCGGAAGTTCACGCCCGCGGCCCGGATCGCCACGCGGACCTGCCCGGCACCGAGCTCCGCGGTGTCGGCCGGTTCCACGTCGACGCCCTGGACGCTCTCGCCGTCCGCCACCACGCGCCACGGCGTGTCCTGCGGCAGCGCAAGCGTGTCCGGCATGGTCCGAGTCAGCCTCGGGACGAGCACCCGGCCGTCCCGCACGAGCGCGGAGGGTTCGTCCAGCGCCACCAGACCGGCGAGCAGATCGACGTCCACATCGGACTGGAGGTCGACCAGGGTGATCCGGTCCGGCAGCTCGGCCTGGGCCGACCGCACCAGGCCCCACACCCCGGCCAGGCCGAGATCCGGCCGGTCACCGACGGCGTCGCGGGTCACCACGACCACATGAGCGTCGGTGTCCGCGAGGCGGCTCAGCACGTCCGCCAGCCACGTCACCACGGCCCGGCCGCGGTCCGCGGTCGGCAAGGAGGAGTCGGCGACGCAGGGCACCACAACGCACTGAGCGTCTTCAGGAACCGTTTCCACCGAAGGAAGACCCGCGAACTCGCCCAGCGCGACCCAGCCGGAAGCAGCACCCGGCGTCACGTCGACCGCGACCCAGTCCATGCGCAGCAACGAGTCGCCGACGGAACTGCTCACCGGCGCGACCGGTCGCGACACGACCGAACGGACCGAGGCGACGGCGGCACCGGTGGCGTCGGCCAGGTCCAGGGACAGGCCGTCCTCGCCCGCCGGGCGCAGCCGCACGCGCAGCGCGGTGGCACCGTCGGCGTGCAGCGTGACGTCGTTCCAGACGAACGGCAGCATGGCCTCGCGGACCGCACCCTCGTCCCGTGCCGCCGCCGCGTGCAGAGCGGCGTCGAACAGCGCCGGGTGCAGCCCGAACCGTCCGGCGTCGGACTGGTGCTCCTCGGGGAGCGCGACCTCGGCGAAGATCTCGTCGCCGCGCCGCCACACCGCCTGGAGGCCGCGGAACGACGGCCCGTAGCCGTACCCCGCCTCGGCCAGCCGGTCGTAGAACCCGTCGATCCCCACCACGTCCGCCCCCGCGGGCGGCCACTCGGTGAGGTCGGTGGCCTCACCCGCCGCGCTCGTCAGGAAGCCCTCGGCGTGATGGCTCCACTCCTCGCCGTCCGCCGACGAGAAGACGCCCACGCTCCGGCGTCCCGACTCGTCCGCGCCGACCAGGACCTGCACCTGGACCGATGTCCCCGCGGACAGCGCCAGCGGCCGGTGCAGCGTCAGTTCCTCGACCGCGGGGCACCCGATCTCGTCACCGGCCCTGACCGCCATCTCGACGAAGGCCGTGCCGGGCACCAGGACCTGGCCCGCGACCGCGTGGTCGGCGAGCCACGCGGGCGAGGTCGGCGACAACCGTCCCGACAGAACCACGCCACCGCCGTCGGCCAGTGCCACCACCGAGCCCAGCAGGGGGTGGGCACCGCCGGTCGTGCCGCCCAGGCCCGAGTCCAGCCAGAACCGCCGCCGTTCGAAGGCGTACGTCGGCAGGTCCACCCGGCGGCCGTGCGACAGACCCGGCCACACCACGTCCACACCGTGCGCGAACGCCTCACCCAGTGACAGCACGAACCTGTCCAGTCCGCCGTCGTCGCGCCGGATCGACCCGAGCGCCACCACGTCGGCGGTCTCCTGCACCGACGACACCAGCACCGGGTGCGGGCTGACCTCGACGAACACCCGCAGGCCGTCCCCGACCGCGCCCAGCGTCGCCTGGTCGAACGCGACCGTGCGCCGCAGGTTCTCGTACCAGTACTCGGCCGTCAGCCCGGCGGTGTCGATCAGGCCGCCGGTCACCGTCGAGTAGAACGGCACCTCGCACGACCGGGGAACGATGCCGGACAGGGCTTCCAGCAGCTCCTCGCGGATCGACTCCACCTGCGCCGAGTGCGACGCGTAGTCCACCGCGATCCGGCGCGCCCGCACCTTCTCCCGCCGGCACCAGGCCAGCGCCGCGTCGAGTCCCGCGACGTCACCGGAGATGACCGTGGTGGAGGCGCCGTTGACCGCGGCGACCGAGACGCCGTCCCACTGCCCCAGCAGCTCGCGCACCCGTGCGGCGGGCAGGCCGACCGAGGCCATCCCGCCCAGCCCGGACAGGCTCACCAGCAACTTGCTGCGGGTCACGACCACGCGTGCCGCGTCCTCGAGCGTCAACGCCCCGGCCACGCACGCCGCCGCGATCTCACCCTGCGAGTGCCCGATCACGCCACCCGGCGTGACACCGCTGCCCTGCCACAACGCGCCCAGCGACACCATGACCGCGAACAGCACGGGCTGGACGACGTCGACCCGCACCATCTCGGGCGCACCGTCCACACCGGACAGCACGTCCAGGATCCGCCAGCCCAGCAACGGTTCCATCACCCGGTCGCACTCGGCCAGCCGCTCGCCGAACACCGGTGCGGCCTCGGCCAGCTCCACCGCCATGCCCGCCCACTGCGAACCCTGGCCGGGGAAGACGAAGACGGGTGAGGTGCTCGCCGTGGCACGACCGGTGACGACCTGGGCCGACGCACCGCCGTCCCGCATCGCCCGCAGCGCGCCGAGCAGCTCGTCACGACCGGACACCGCGGCGACGGCCCGTTCCGCGAAGGTCGACCGCCCGGTCGTCAGCGAGTGGGCGACGTCGACCGCGCGGAGATCGGGGTGCTCCTCCACGAACGACAGCAGACGGCCCGCGTGCGACCGCAGCGCGGACTCCGTCTTGGCGGAGAGCGCCACCGGTACCACCGACTCCGGCGCCTCGTCCGCGACCTCCCCGGCGTCGGGCGCCTCCTCCAGCACCACGTGCGCGTTGGTGCCGCTCATCCCGAACGACGACACGCCCGCCCGTCGCGGGTGGCCGTTGCGCTCCCAGGGCTGCGCCTCGGTCAGCAGCGACACCGCGCCCGCGGACCAGTCGACGTGAGGGGAGGGCGAGTCGATGTGCAGCGACTTCGGCAGCACGTTGTTCTGCAGCGCCAGCACCATCTTGATGACACCGGCGACACCGGCCGCCGCCTGCGCGTGCCCGATGTTCGACTTGACCGAGCCCAGCCACAACGGCGTCTCGCGGCCCTGGCCGTAGGTCGCCAGCACCGCCTGCGCCTCGATCGGGTCACCCAGCTTCGTGCCCGTGCCGTGCGCCTCGACGACGTCCACATCGGACGGACGAAGACCGGCGTTCGACAACGCCTGCCGGATCACCCGCTGCTGCGACGGGCCGCTCGGCGCGGTCAGGCCGTTGGACGCGCCGTCCTGGTTCACGGCGGTTCCCCGCACCACGGCGAGGATCTTGCGGCCGTTGCGACGGGCGTCCGACAGCCGTTCGAGCAGCAGGACACCGACGCCCTCGCCCGCGCCCATGCCGTCCGCCGCGGCCGAGAACGCCTTGCAGCGACCGTCCTTCGCCAGACCGCCCTGACGGCTGAACTCGACGAAGAAGCCGGGACTCGACATCACCGTCGCGCCACCGGCCAGCGCCAGCGAGCACTCCCCGCTGCGCAACGCCCCGACCGCGAGGTGCAACGCCACCAACGACGACGAGCACGCCGTGTCGACCGTGACGGCGGGACCTTCGAGGCCGAACACGTAGGACACGCGGCCGGACGCGACACTGCCCGCGCTGCCCGTGGCGACGTGGCCCTCCACGACGTCCGGGCTCGCCGAGCTGCCGTAGTCCTGGCCGCTCAGCCCCGCGAAGACACCGGTCTGGCTGCCGCGCAACGACTCCGGCACGATCCCGGCCCGTTCGAACACCTCCCACGACGCCTCCAGCAGCAACCGCTGCTGCGGGTCCATCGCCAGCGCCTCGCGCGGCGAGATCCCGAAGAACCCCGCGTCGAAGTCGCCGACGTCGCGCAGGAAGCCGCCGTGCCGGACGTAGCAGGTGCCCATCCGGTCCGGGTCGGGGTCGTAGAGCGCCTCGACGTCCCAGCCCCGGTCGAGCGGGAACGTCTCGATCGCGTCCGCCCCGCCGGCGAGCAGCCGCCACAGGTCGTCCGGGGACGAGACCCCACCGGGGAACCGGCAGGCCATGCCCACGACGGCGATCGGCTCGGTGGAGGCGGCCGCGAGACGGCCGGTCTCCTTCCGCAGCCGTTCGTTCTCCTTGAGCGAGGCCCGCAGTGCCTCGACGAGCTGGTCGGTAGACGTGCTCAAGTCACACTCTCCTGATCAGGACGAGCTGATGCCCATGGCCCGCCGGACCAGGTCGCTCGCGTCCATCGCGTCAAGGGATTCCGTCGTGTCACCGGTGGGGGCCGGTTCGTCCTCGCCCTGCCCGGCCAGCCTCAGCACCAGGTCCAGCACACCGCCCGACCGCAGCAGGTCGAACGGGACGGCGGCCAGCGCGGCCTGGAACCGCGCCTGCTCCGGGTCCGCCGCCTCCGGCGTCAGCTCCGTCAGCAGGTGAGCGGCCAGCGCCGACGGGGTCGGGTGGTCGAAGACCATGGTCGCGGGCAGCCGCAGCCCGGTCGCGGCGTTGAGCCGGTTGCGCAGCTCCACCGCCGTCAGGGAGTCGAACCCGAGCTCCTTGAACGCCCTGGCGGCGTCGAGGTCGTCCGGGGTCTCGTGCCCGAGCACCGCCGCGGCGTGCTGCGCGACGAGCCGCACCAGCAGCTTGTCCTGGTCGGCCCGCGACAGCCCTGCCAGCCGGTCGGCCAGCGACGCCCCACCGGTGGTCTCGGCGGGCGCGGCCGAACGACGCCGTGCCGGACGGGTCAGCCCGCGCAGCAACGGCGGCACGTCCGTCGCGGTCTTCAACGCAGCCAGGTCCAGCGGCGCTGCCACCACCACCGGCAGCGGCTGGTCCACCGCCGCGTCGAACAGCGCCAGTCCGTCCTCTGTGGACAAAGGCCGCATGCCGCCCCTGGCCAGCCGCCGCACCTGGGCGTCGTCCAGGTGCGCCGTCATGCCGCTGCGCTCCTCCCAGAAGCCCCAGGCGATCGAGGTCGCCGGCAGGCCCCGGACGCGGCGGTGCTGCGCCAGTCCGTCGAGGAAGACGTTGGCCGCGGCGTAGTTGCCCTGTCCCGGACTGCCGACGGCACCGGCGGCGGACGAGAACATCACGAACGCCGCCAGGTCCTGTCCCGCCGTCAGCTCGTGCAGGTTGATCGCCGCGTCCGCCTTGGGCCGCCACACCCGTTCGATCTGTGCCGGGGTCAACGCCGTCACCACACCGTCGTCGAGCACACCGGCCGCGTGCACGACGGCCGTGATCCGGCGGCCCTTCAGCACCTCGGCCAGGGCAGCCTTGTCCGCCGCGTCGCAAGCCGCTACCTCGGCACCGAGCTCGGCCTCGAGCTCCGGCGCCGACCCGGATCGGCTCAACAGCAACAGGTTCCGCGCGCCGCGTTCGGCCAGGTGCCGGGCCACGTGAGCGCCGAGTGTGCCCGTGCCACCGGTGATGACCACCGTGCCGTCCGGGTCGAGCCCGTGCGGAACGGTCAGCACGACCTTGCCGATGTGCTTGGCCTGGCTGACGAACCGCAACGCGTCCCCGGCCTGCCGGATGTCGAACGCCCGCACCGGGGACAGGTCCAGCGCACCTCGCTCGAACAGCGCCACGATCTCGCGCAGCATCTCGCCGGTCCGCTCCTCCCCGGCCTCGCCGAGCACGAAGGCCCGGTAGCGCACGCCGGGGTGTTGTGCGGCAACGACTTCCGGGTCACGGACGTCGGTCTTGCCCATCTCGACGAACCGGCCGCCCTCGCCCAGCAACCCCAGCGAGGCGTCCACGAACTCACCGGCCAGGCTGTCCAGCACCACGTCGACCCGGCCGAACCTATCCGCGAAGTCCAGCGTGCGCGAGGACGCGACCCCCTTCAGCCCGGTGAGCGCGCCCCACTTCGCCGGACTCGCGGTGCCGTACACCTCAGCGCCCCAGGCCTGAGCCAGTCGCACCGCGGCCATGCCCACACCACCGGCCGCCGCGTGCACCAGCACCGACTCACCCGCTTGGAGATCGGCGAGATCCCGCAACGCATACCAGGCCGTGAGGTAGACCATCGGCACCGAGGCCGCGTCGGCGAACGACCACCCGGCCGGAATCCGCACCACCAGGCGGTGATCCGCGATCGCGGTCGACGAGAACGCGCCGGGGAACACACCCATGACGCGGTCGCCCACCGCCAGGTCGACGCCGGGTCCGGCCTCGACGACGACACCGGCACCCTCGTTGCCCACTGCCGTCTCACCGCCGGGGTACATGCCGACGCACATCAGCGCGTCCCGGAAGTTCACGCCCGCGGCTCGCACCGCGATCCGGACCTCGCCCGCCTCCAGCGCACGGGGCTCGGCCGCCTCGACCGTCACGCCTTCGAGGCTCTGCCCGTCGACCGCCAGCCGCCACGGGCCGTCCGGCAGCTCCAGCGCCTCCGGCCGAACCCTGGTCAGCCGTGGCACGAGGACCTTTCCGTCGCGGACCAGTGCCGCGTTCTCGCCCTGCGCCACCAACGCCGGCAGGACGCCGAGATCGTTCTCGTCCACCAGGTCCAGCACGGTGACCCGACCGGCGAACTCGGCCTGGGCGGAGCGCACCAGACCCCAGACGCCGGCCTGCGTCAGGTCCACATCGGACTGGTGGTCCACCGCGCCGCGGGTCACGACCACGACGTGGGAGTCACCTTCGAGCAACGGCCGCAGCCGCTCCGCGAGCCAGGTCACCACCTCGAGCCCGGACCCGGATCCGGCCGGACAGGTCAGCACCACGTGGTCGACGTCGTCGGCGGCAGCGTCCAGCACGACCGGCACCCACTGCACCCGCATCAACGAGTCGCTCTTGCCGGGCCCGGACAGCTGGTCCGCGCTCACCGGCCGGGAACGCACCGACTCGACCGACGCGACGGGCGCCCCGGTGGAGTCGGCGAGGTCGAGCGACACCTCGTCCGGACCGGTGCGCCGCAACCGGACCCGCAGCGCCGCCGTGCCCTCCGCGTGCACGGTCACACCCGTCCAGACGAACGGCAGCCCGACGGCCACCTCGTCCGAGACCGCGCCCGACACGTGCAGGGCGGCGTCGAACAGCGCCGGGTGCACCGTGAACCGCTCCGCCTCCGCCCGGTTCTCCTCGGGCAGCGCCACCTCGGCGAAGACCTCGTCGCCGCGGCGCCACACCGCCCGCAGTCCCTGGAACGACGGCCCGTACCCGTACCCCGAGTGGGCCAGTCGCTCGTAGAAGCCTTCGATGCCCACGACCTCGGCGCCCGTGGGAGGCCACTCGTCCAGCGAGACGGCGGCACCACCGGAGTCGGCCAGCCGGCCTTCGGCGTGGTGCGTCCACTCCTCACCGTCCGCGGACGAGTACACGTTCACGCTCCGGCCACCGGCGTCCGGCGCACCCACCAGCACCTGCACGGCGACCGAACCGCCGGCCGGCAGCACCAGGGGCCGGTGCAACGTCAGTTCCTCCACGGCCGGGCAGCCGACCTCGTCCCCCGCCCTGACCGCCATCTCGACGAACGCCGTGCCGGGCAGCAACACCGTCCCGGCCACCACGTGGTCGGCGACCCACTCCGGCGAGGTCGCCGACAGCCGGCCGGACAGGACGACACCGCCGCCATCGGCCAGCGCGACCGACGAGCCCAGCAACGGGTGCGCCCCGCCGCCCGCACCGGCCGGGCCGGGGTTCAGCCAGAACCGCCGCCGGTCGAAGGCGTACGTCGGCAGCTCCACCCGGCGGCCTTCCGCCAGCCCCGGCCACGTGACGTCGACGCCGTGCACGAAGGCCTCGCCCAGCGACAGCAGGAACCGGTCCAGCCCGCCGTCGTCGCGCCGGATCGACCCCAGTGCCACCACGTCGGCGGTCTCCTGCACCGACGACACCAGCACCGGGTGCGGGCTGACCTCGACGAAGACCTGGCTGCCGTCCTTCACCGCGCGCAGCGTCGCCTGGTCGAACAGGACGGTCCGCCGCAGGTTCTCGTACCAGTACTCCGCGGTCAGCCCGGCGGTGTCGATCGGCTCGCCGGTCACCGTCGAGTAGAACGGCACGTCGCACGACCGCGGGGTGACACCGGAGAGGACCTCCAGCAGCTCCTCGCGGATCGACTCGACCTGCGCCGAGTGCGACGCGTAGTCCACCGCGATCCGCCGGGCGCGCACACCTTCCCGCTCGCACCAGGCCAGAGCCTCGTCCAGACCCGCCAGGCCACCGGAGATCACCGTCGACGCGGCGCCGTTCACGGCCGCCACGGACACGCCGTCCCACTGGCCGAGCAGCTCCCGCACCCGTGCGGCGGGCAGGCCGACCGACACCATGCCGCCCAGCCCGGACAGGCTCACCAGCAGCCGGCTGCGCGCGACCACGACCAGGGCCGCGTCCTCGAGCGACAGCGCCCCGGCCACGCACGCGGCCGCCATCTCGCCCTGCGAGTGCCCGATCACGCCGCCCGGCGTGACGCCGCTGGCCCGCCACAACGAGCCCAGCGACACCATCACCGCGAACAGCACCGGCTGGACCACGTCCACCCGGACCATCTCGGGAGCGCCGTCCACACCGGACAGCACGTCGAGGATGCTCCACCCCAGCAACGGTTGCAGCACGCGGTCGCATTCGGCCAGCCGCTCGCCGAACACCGGCGCGGCCTCCGCCAGCTCCACCGCCATGCCCGCCCACTGCGAACCCTGACCGGGGAACACGAACACCGGAGCCCGCCCGGACTCGTCGGTGTCCGCCTGGACCAGGTTCGGCGCGGGTGCACCACTCGCCAGCGCGCGCAGCGCGGCCAGCACCTCGTCGCGGCCGGAGCCGACCGCGACCGCGCGGTGCGGGAGCGGGGTCCTGCTCGTCACCAAGGAGTGGGCGATGTCGGCGAGATCGTCCCGTTCTTCCACAAAGGACAGAAGCCGTGCGGCCTGCCCTCGCAGTGCCGGCTCGGTCCGCGCGGACAGCACCACCGGCACCACCGCCGCCTCGCCGGCGGGTTCCTCGTCGGCTTCAGGGGCCTCTTCCAGCACCACGTGGGCGTTGGTGCCGCTCATCCCGAACGACGAGACACCGGCCCGTCGCGGATGACCGTCGCGTTCCCACGGCCGCGACTCGGTCAGCACCGACACCGCTCCAGCTGACCAGTCGACGTGCGCGGAGGGCGTGCCGACGTGCAAGGTCTTCGGCAGCAGGCCGTTGCGCATCGCCAGGATCATCTTGATCACACCGGCGACACCGGCCGCGGCCTGGGCGTGCCCGATGTTCGACTTCACCGACCCCAGCCACAGCGGCTTCCCGCGTCCCTGGCCGTAGGTGGCGAGCAGCGCCTGAGCCTCGATCGGGTCGCCGAGACTCGTCCCGGTGCCGTGCGCCTCGACGGCGTCCACATCGGACCCGACGAGTCCGGCGTTCGCGAGCGCCTGCCGGATCACCCGTTGCTGCGAAGGGCCGTTCGGCGCGGTCAGGCCGCTGGTGGCACCGTCCTGGTTCACCGCGGTCCCCCGCACCACCGCGAGGATGCGGCGACCGTTGCGCCGGGCGTCCGACAACCGCTCCAGCACGAGCACGCCGACGCCCTCGCCCCACGCGGTGCCGTCGGCGTCGTCCGAGAAGGCCTTGCACCGGCCGTCCGCCGCGAGCCCGCGCTGACGGCTGAACTCCACGAAGGCGTCCGGGGTCGACATGATCGTGACGCCGGCGCTCAAGGCCAGCGAGCACTCGCCGTTGCGCAGCGCGGTCACGGCCAGGTGCAGCGAGACCAGCGACGACGAGCACGCGGTGTCGACGGTGACCGCCGGTCCCTCCAGCCCGAACACGTAGGACACGCGGCCGGACATGACGCTCGCCGCGCTGCCGGTGCCGGCGAAGCCCGCCAGCCCGGCGCTCGGGTCGCGGGCGAGCGTGGCGTAGTCCTGGCTGTTGCTGCCGGTGTAGACGCCGACCGTGGTGCCGTGCAGCGCGTTGCCGTCGAGACCGGCGCTCTCGATCGCCTCCCACGACGTCTCCAGCAGCAACCGCTGCTGCGGGTCCATCGCCAGCGCCTCCCGCGGCGAGATGCCGAAGAAGCCGGCGTCGAAGTCGCCGACGCCGTGCAGGAAGCCGCCCTCGCGCACGTAGCACGTGCCGGCCCGTTCGGGGTCAGGGTCGTAGAGCGACTCGACGTCCCAGCCGCGGTCGGAGGGGAAGGCCTCGATGGCGTCACCGTCGCGGGACACCAGGTCCCACAGCTCGTCCGGGGTGGTCACACCACCGGGGAACCGGCAGGCCATGCCGACGACGGCGATGGGTTCCCGCCGGCGGTCCTCCAGCTCGCGCACCCGCTGGCGGGTCCTGCGCAGGTCGGTCGTGACCTTCTTCAGGTACTCGACGACCTTCTCATCCTGGGTCATGGCACACCTTTTGTCTGCTCAGCGCGCGGAAAAGGGCACACGGCCGCAGGGGCCGATCGCCCGATCGGCCCCCGCACGGCTGGTGGTCACACGCCCGCGCCGACTTCCCGCGACGTGCCGAGGGTCCGCAGGCCGCGGGCAGGAGCGCTGATCAGCGCGGCCATGTTGCCCGGCGGGTGGCTGTTCTCGTACATGAGCTGGTGGGCGTGGCCGACCTCGGACAGGTCGCCGCACCACGACAGGCACGGGTCCAGCTGCCCGGAGGCGATCAGTTCGGTCACCTCGCGGCACTCGCGCGTGTTGGCGTAGTGCGAGCCCTGGAGCCGCTTCTGCCGCATCCACAGGTGCCGCAGGTCGACGTCGGCGTTGTAGCCGGTGGTGCCGCCGCAGATGACGACCATGCCGCCGGCGTCGCACACGTACATCGACGTCGGGATGGTGTCCTCGCCGACGTGCTCGAGCACGATCCGCGGCGAGCGCCGGGCACCGAGGACCTCCCAGAACCGCCGGCCGAAGTCACGGGCGCCCCGCGTCCAGTGCGCCATCGCCTCGGCGTCCATGACCTCGGGCAGCCTGCCCCAGTGGTCGAAGTCCCTGCGGTTGATGACGCCCTTCGCGCCGAGCCGCTCGCAGTACTCCGCGCGGGAGTCGTCGGACACGACCGCGATCGGGATGCCGCCGAACATGCGCACGATCTGGATGGCCATCGAGCCCAGCCCGCCGGCACCGCCCCAGATCAGGACGGGGTCACCCGGCCGCACGACGTGCGGCGGCCAGCCCATCAGCTGCCGGTAGGCGGTGACGCCGGTGAGCATGAAGCACGCCGCCTCCTCCCAGGTGAGGTTCGGCGGCTTCGGGTGGCACTGGTACTCGTCCACGACGGTGAACTGGGCGAACGAGCCGTAGTTGTTCTGGTAGCCCCACGCGGCCTGCGAGGACGACGAGATCGGGTCCGTGCCGAGCCGGATGTCGGCGGCCGACTCGTCCCACTGGCAGCCCGACAGCACGACCTCGTCGCCGACGGACACGTCGTGCACGCCTTCTCCGACCGCCCAGACGACGCCCGCGCCCTCGGAGCCGCCGATGTGGAACCCGGAGGTGTCGCCCGCCTTGGCGCGCGCGGCGATCACGTCCAGCGGCGACCCCAGCGCGGACCACACGTTGTTGTAGTTGATCCCGGCGGCCATCACGAGCACCAGGACCTGGCCGCGGCCGACCTCGGGCACGTCGAGCACCTCGACCCGGAACGCCTCGTCCGGCGGGCCGTAGCGCTCGGGGCGGATGACCGACGCGTACATCTGCCGCGGCACCACGCCGAGCGGTGGAATTTCACCGGGTTCGTACAGGGTTTTCACCATCGCCGGATCCTTTTCACCTGAAGTCGGGTCCAGCGGCGTTCCGGAACGCGCGTACAAGTCTTCGGGAAATCGAACCCCGAGGGCGCCGGTAGGACCACCCCCACAGGTCCGCGACCCCTTTCCCGCCGGAATCGCCTGCTGTCTCAGGATTCGACTGTATGGATCGCCCGCACACCCCAGAACCCCTAGATCGTCCCCCTAAACGGACGCACTGGGAAGCGGTGTCACCAGCTGGGATGATTGCGCATTGACGTGGGGCGAGAGGCCACGTGCTTGCAGCCTCCCGCTAACCGCGTGTAGGGTCGGAAGTGGTTCGCTCGGAAGCGGATGAACGATCTGGGGGTCGTTCTCGTTCCCGTCCGCTACGCGAATCCATTTCGGTTTGTCCGGTCGCAATGGGGCGACCACCGCGGGACGTCAGGGGCAATGGGGGCTCTCTGACGGCCCCTGAAGGAGTTTGCCCACGCCCCCTGCTGCACGGGTTGCGCACAACCCTTCCCCAGGGACCGGAGGACCGTCACGCCCCAGCACATCGCGGTTGTCTGAGATTCGCACCCACTCACGCCGTCACCAGGTACACCCGGATCGCGACCGCGACGGGGCTGGTCGGCGCGGGCACCTGCTCCCGCGCCGGGACGCGCCTCCTCCCTCGGCACCGGTCACCACCGGAAAGCCGCGACGACGCGCGCCTTGAAACCCGGCTGGGTCTCATTTTTGACTTTATGGGGGGTCAATTCTGATGTCATTGGTCGAGCGCGGAGAAGAGCTTTCTGATTTTTCCGGCATTTTCGCTGACGTCATGCAGGGAAGAGGCCGGATCATCGTGGTGACCGGAGTGGTGGCCAGCGGCAAAACCGAGCTGATCGACACGCTCGTGGAGAAGGCGGCGGAAGCGGACGTCGACCGGATCATGGTCTCCAGCTCGGAACTCACCAGCAATCTCCCACTCGCACTGGTGGTGCAGTTCCTGCAATGCCTCCAGCTGCCACCGGACCTGCGCCGCGAGGCATCCGCGCTCTTCGCGGAGTCAATGCTGTCGCCGGCACCGGGCGGCCTGGACGACGGTGTACCGGAAACGTCCACAGCCCGGTACGCCCATTTGCTCAACGAAGTGGTGCTGACGGCCGCACGCCGCAGGCCACAGCTGATCGTGGTCGACGACGTGCACAACGCGGACGCCGCCTCGCTGCGGTGCCTGGCCCACCTGGCGAGAGCCATCGCGACCGCGCCGGTACTGCTGATGATCACCTCGCGGACCGGGGCGCGGCTCGCCCACCAGTTCTTCTTCGACGACGTCCTGCGCCAGCCGCTGAGCACCCACCTGCGTCTGACCCCGCTGTCCCAGGAGGGGACCCGGCAGCTGCTGGCCGCACGGCTGGGCGACCAGACCGCCGCGCGGCTGTCCGGCAACTGCCACGCGCTGACCGGCGGGAACCCGTTGCTGCTCAAGGCCGTCGCCGAGGACCACCTGGCCGAGGCGCTGACGCAGGTGCGTCAGCCGCCGCGGCAGCAGACCTACCAGGTCGTCGTGGGCCCGCGGTTCATCGAGGCGTTCCTCACCTGCCTGCACCGCGTCACCCCGGAGGCCCTGCGGCTTGCCAGGGCGGTCGCCGTGCTCGGCGAGTGGGCCAAGCCGACGCTGCTGGCCGCGCTGACCGGCCTGGACACCGCGACGATGGCGCTCGCGTTCCGGTCGCTGAACGAGTCGGGGCTGCTGCGCGACGGCCAGTTCCGGCACGCGACCGCGCGCACCACCGTGCTCGGCCACCTCTCCGCCAAGGACGGCACGGCGCTGCACCTCAAGGCCGCCGCCGCGATCTACCACGAGGGCGGCTCGGTGACCGTGATCGCCGAGCACCTCGCGGCCGCGGACACGTGCGAGTACGCGTGGGGTGTCCCGGTTCTGCAGTGCGCGGCCGAGCACGCCAACGCCGCCGACGACATCACGACGGCGGTCCGCTACCTGCGGCTGGCGTACCGGGAGACCACCGCCGAGCAGCTGCGGGCCTCGATCGGCAACCGGCTGGCCGCGCTGGAGTGGCGCCTCGACACGTGCACGGTCACCCAGCACCTGCCCACGCTCACCACCGCGATGCGCAACGGGTACCTGCCGCACCACCAGCTACCCGACATCCTGCAGTACCTGCTGTGGCACAACGAGGTGGACGACGCCAAGGCGTTGATCGCCCAGCTGCCGCCGGACGTGGAGGACTCCGACGTCCGCACGATCGCCGCGCTGCACTTCCTGCGCTGGTGGCTCACGCACACCTACCCGGAGCTGGTCGGCGGCGTGCGGGACGTCCACTTCGACCCGGCCCGGCACGACACGACGGCGGTGTCGGAGGTCGTGCGGGCACAGGCCCGCGCGGCGACGTTGCTGCAGACCCTGCTGACCGGCGGACCGGCGCACAGCGTCCAGCACCAGGCCGAGCGGATCCTGCAGAGCTGCCAGCTCGGCGACGGCACCCTGGAACCGCTGCAGGTGGCGCTGCTGGCCCTCACCTACCTCGACCAGCTGCCGGCCGCGGCGTCGTGGTGCGACGCGCTGTACCGCGACTCGCGGGACCGCAACGCGCCGACCTGGCGGGCGATGCTGGCCAGCACCTACGCCGAGATCGCGATCCGGTCCGGTGACATGGCCGCGGCCGCGGACTACGCGCGGTGCGCGCTCGGGACGTCGCCGTCGCAGACGTGGGGCAGCAACATCGGCGTCCCGCTCGGCAACCTGGTGTACGCGCTGACGGTGATGGGCGAGCACGAGGAAGCCGCCGCGCTGCTGCGGCTGCCGTTGCCGGAAGCCGTGCTGGAGTCCCGCTACGGCCTGCACTACCTGCGGGCGCGCGGCACCGTCCACCTGAACCAGGACCGGCCGCTCGCCGCGCTCAGCGACTTCCTCGCCTGCGGCAAGCTGATGCTCAAGTGGGGCATCGACCTGCCGTCGATCATCCCGTGGCGCACCGACGCGGCCGAGGCGCACCTGCAGCTCGGCAACCACAAGGCGGCCAGGCTGCTGGTGCACGAACAGCTGCACCTGACGCAGGGCCGGACGCGGGCCAGGGCGATCGCGTTGCGCCTGCTCGCCCGGCTCAGCGCGCCGGAGGACCGTCCCCGCCTGCTGGGCGAGGCGGTCGAGATCCTGCACGACTGCAAGGCGGAGCTCGAGCTCGCGCTGGCGCTCACCGACCTCGCCTCGGCGTACCAGACCCTCGGCGAGCCCAGCAAGGCGCGGATGACCACCCGCCGCGCCCGCCGGCTGGCTAGCCGCTGCAAGGCGGAGTCGCTGCGCAAGCTGCTGCACGTGGGCGACATCGAGGGCGCGGACCTGCCGGAGGCGGACGTCGAGCTGCCGGTCGCGGCGGACTACGCGCAGCTGAGCGAGGCCGAGCGCCGGGTCGCGGACCTCGTGTGCGACGGCAACACCAACCGGGAGATCGCGCTGAAGCTCTTCGTCACGGTGAGCACCGTGGAACAGCACCTCACCCGCATCTACCGGAAGCTGAAGGTCAAGCGGCGCGCGGACCTCGCCACCGCGTTGCAGATGCAGTTGCTGGACAGCAGCATGTGACGGATCCCGGGACAACCGGCCGCGGCACCTTCCCGGCGCCGCGGCCGTTGTCGTTCAGGGAGTGGTGATCGCGCGCAGCGCGGCGGAAAGGCGTTCACGGTAGCCGGTGACCGAGGCCAGCTTGACGTCCTCGTAGCCCCGCACCAGGTCCGGCAGCCCGGCCAGGTCGACGCACGCCCCGTGGTTGCCCGCGGTCAGCGCCGGGAGCAGCTGCTGCACGGCCGCGCGGTACTCCCCCACCAGGTCGCGTTCCACCCGGCGGACACCGGTGTGCCCGAACGGGTCCAGCCACGAACCGCGGACCCGGCGGCTCGCCGCCAGCACCCGGAACGCCGGCACGGCGAGCCACGACCGGAGCTTGATCTTGCGCCGCATGCCGAGCGAGCGCAGCACCGGCGGGTGCAGGTGCCACGTCATCGCACCGCCGCCGAGCTCGTCGCGGTGCCGCAGGTGCAGGCGGGCGACCTCGTACTCGTCCTTGTACGCCATGAGCTTGTGCAGGTTGCGGGCCACCGCCTCGGTCAGCGCCGCGGCTTCGGGCTCCACCCGCGTCTCGGTCGCGTGCACCGCCCGCACCAGCTCCAGGTACTCCTGGGCGTACCGCGCGTCCTGGTAGCCGATCAGGTCCGCGACCCTGGTGAGCACGAGTGCGCGCAGCCCGGCGGGCGCTTCCCAGTCACCGAGCACCTCCGAGGCCGCGGTGGTGCTCTCGGGCGCCGTGACCTTCGCCAGCGCGGCACGGACCCGATCGGGGCGGGCGACGGTCGCCCTGCCCCACTCGAACGCCGCGAGGTTCGCCTCCACCGCCACACCGTTGACGCGGATCGCCTCCCGCACGGCCGTGCCCGACACGGGCAGCAGTCCGGCCTGGTGCGCGGCGCCGAGGACCACGACGTTGGCCAGGGCGTGGTCGCCGAACAGGTCCTCCGCGATCCTGGTCGCGTCGACCCAGAGGTCGCCGGGCGAGGTCACCGAGGCGAGCCGTTCGCGCAGCTCGCCGGGAGCGACGCGCGCGGCCTCGACACCGACGACCATGTCGCCGGTCGGGGTGACGGAGTTGTTCACGACGGCCCTGGTCCGCCCACTGTCCACAGTGGCCACCGAGTTCGGGGCGAGTGCCACCAGCGGGTCGAAGCCCAGCAACAGGTCGCAGGTGCTGACCTTGTTCCCGGTGACCTCCGCACGGCCGATCCGGACGTCCGAGACGACCGGACCGCCCTTCTGCGACAGACCGGTCTGGTCCAGTCCCGCCGCGTGCAGACCGTCGAGGAGCGCGGCGGTGACCAGGACCTGGCTGACCGTCACGACACCGGTGCCGCCGACGCCGGCCATCCGCACCGAGTAGACCCGGCCGTCGGCCAGCTCCACGACGCCGGGAGTGGGCATCCTCGCAGGAGGCTCGGCACCCCGTCGAACGGTTTCCTTGCGCACGCTGACGAACGACGGGCAGTCACCCTCCACACAGGACGCGTCCTGGTTGCAGGACGGCTGGTGGATCCTGGTCTTGCGACCGAACTCGGTCTCCACCGGGTGCAACGACAGGCAGTTCGACTTGCGGGCGCAGTCTCCGCACCCCTCGCACACCCTCTCGTTGATCACCACGTCCGCGCCGGCCGGGGCGACGACACCGCGCTTGCGCTTGCGGCGCTTCTCGGCTGTGCACTGCTGGTCGTGGATCAGCACGGTGACGCCCGGCAGGCCGGTCAGCACCCGCTGCGCCTCGTCGATCCTGTCCCGCCGCCAGACGACGGCGTTGCGGGCCAGGCGCACACCCCGGTAGCGCTTGCGGTCGTCGGTCGTGACGATCGTGCGCGTCACGCCTTCGAGTTCCAGCAACCGGGTCAGCTCGCCGACCGGGATGACACCGGGCGGCCGCTGGCCACCGGTCATCGCGACCGCGTCGTTGTAGAGGATCTTGTACGTCATCCGCGCGCCGGCCGCGACCGCCTGGCGGACGGCCAGGTGTCCTGAGTGGAAGAAGGTGCCGTCACCGAGGTTCTGGACGAACGCGGCGGCGGGCAGGAACGGTTGCATGCCAACCCATTGGGCTCCTTCACCGCCCATCTGGGTCATGCCGGTGACCTCGCCGTAGCGGTCCGGCGGCATCCAGCCGACCAGCGCGTGGCAGCCGATCCCGGCGCCGACGAGCGTGCCGTCCGGCACCTGCGTGGACAGGTTGTGCGGGCAGCCCGAACAGTAGAAGGGCTTGCGCGACGGCAACAACGGCAGCAGGACCGGCTTGCGCGAAGGGGGTTCCGCGAGCAGTCCCGGCACCCGGCCGGCGACCACGTCGGCGAGCTGCTTCGAGCTGAGCACCCCGAACTGGGGCACGAGCACGGAACCGCGCTCGTCGGTCTTGCCCACCACCCTCGGCGCGGACGGGAGCCCGTACAGCGAGTCCTTCAGCCACGACTCGAGGAACGGTCGCTTCTCCTCCAGCACAACGACTTCCCGCAGTCCGGCGGCGAACTCGCGGGCCGTCGCGGGATCGATCGGCCACATCATCCGCACGTGCAGCAGCCGCACACCGGCGGCCCGCAGCTCCGCGTCGCCGACGCCGCGCTCGGCCAGTCCCTGCCGCAGGTCGTGGTAGGTCTTCCCGGCCGCGACGACCCCGATGCGGTCCCGCGGCCCGGACACGGTCACCGGGTTCAGGTCGTTGGCGCGGCCGTACCGCCGCGCGATCTCCAGCCGGACCGTGTGCAGGTTCTCCTCCAGCCGGTGCGTGACCGGCGGGAGCAGGTTGCCGGACACCTCGTGCCGGTAGGGCGCGCCGAGCTCCTCCAGCACCGGGACGGCCGGTTCGCCGGCCTCGGACAGGTGCACGGTGGCCGACCCGTCGACGACCTCGCTGACGAGCTTCATGCCCACCCAGAGCCCGCTCGCCCGCGACAACGCGACGGCGTGCAGGCCCAGCTCGATCACCTCGGCCACCGATCCCGGTGCCAGGACGGGCATCGCCGCGTCGTGCAGCGCCAGCTCCGACGCGCTCGGCAGCGTCGACGACTTCGCCGCCGGGTCGTCACCGACCAGCACCACGACCCCGCTCCGAGGCCCGGTGCCGGCGAAGTTCGCGTGCCGCAACGCGTCCGCGGCCCGGTCCAGGCCCGGCGCCTTGCCGTACCACCACCCGGTGACGCCGTCGACCAGCGCGTCCGGCCGGGAGGCGGCGAGCTGCGACCCGAACACGGCGGTCGCGGCCAGCTCCTCGTTGACCCCCGGCTGGTGCACGATCCCCAGCGGTCCGGCGGTGGCGGCGTTGCGGTGCAGCTCCTTGTCCAGGCCCGCCAGCGGGCTGCCGGGGTAGCCGGAGACGAACGCCCCGGTCCGCAGTCCGGCGGCGCGGTCGCGGTGCCGTTGCTCGATGATCACCCTGACCAGGGCCTGCACGCCGGTGAGGTGCACCGCCCCCGCGCCCGGCGCGTAGCGGTCGGCCAGCGCGAACGCGACCGGCACTGGCTGCTGCTCTGCCTCGGTGTCCAGGCTCATGACAGGACAATCCCCTTGGGGTTCGCAGACGACGCCTTGTTCGCAGTCCTCTCCGGCAAAAGCTAGGGACGGCCGCGACACCCCGGCAACCCCTAGGCAAACCCCTTACCGCTTTCGCACCGGCCGGGCCGCCGTGCGATAGTCGGATGCACGCGCGGAGGCCGGGGTTCGATTCCTCGCAATCAGCGGAACCACCCCTACCGAAAACCCCTAAAAGCCGAATATGACGCACCTCACGGTATCCGGAATGCGCTTTCCCGGTCTTGAGAAAAAGCGGGTCCGGGTGTTGGGTCGGACGGGTGGTCATTCAGCAGAACATCGAAGAGGCAGTGACCCTGCCACTGGAACGGCGCTGCCCGCTGGATCCGCCGGAAGGCCTGCGCGAGCTGCGCCAGGACCGGCCGATCACCCGGCTGAACTATCCCGGCGGTCACGTCGGGTGGCTCGTCACCAGCTATTCCGCGGTCCGCGCGATGCTCGCGGACAACCGGTTCAGCGCCCGCGAGGGCCTGGGCCGTTCGCCCATTCACGACATGCCGTCGGATCCGCGGATGATGGAACCCGGATTCTTCGTCACGCACGACCCGCCGGAGCACACCCGCTACCGGAAAGTGCTCACCGGTGAATTCACGGTGCGCCGGATGAAGGACCTGGTCCCGCGGATCACCGAGCACACCGAGCAGTTCCTCGACGAGATGCACCGCCAGGGACCGCCCGCCGACCTGGTGCAGTCGATCGGGCTGCCGGTCCCGTCGATGGTGATCTGCGAGCTGCTCGGCGTGCCCTACGACAGCCGCGACACGTTCCAGAGCGCCGCCGGGGTGCTGCTGAACCTCGGCACCACGCCGGAGCAGTACATGGCGGCGATGAGCGAGCTGCGGGAGCTCATCAGGGACCTGGTGGCGCGCAAGCGGTCGGAGCCGGGCGACGACCTCATCAGCCGCCTGGTGGGTCCCGGCGACCTCACCGACCTCGAGGTCCTCAACATCTCGTACCTGTTGCTGCTGGCGGGGCACGAGACCACCGCGCACATGCTCACCCTGGGCACCTACGCCCTGCTGACGCACCCCGACCAGCTCGCGAAGCTGCGGGAGTCGCCGGAGCTGGTCGACAACGCGGTCGAGGAGCTGATGCGCTACCTCTCGATCGCGCACATCGGCCCGGTGCGCACCGCGCTGGAGGACGTCGTGCTGGAGGGGCACCTGATCAGGGCCGGCGAGTCGGTCACCGCCTCGGTGCCCGCCGCCAACCGCGACCCGCTGCAGTTCCCCGACCCCGACCGGCTCGACGTCACGCGGTCGGCGGCCGGTCACGTCGGCTTCGGGCACGGCGTGCACCAGTGCATCGGGCAGCAGCTGGCCCGCATCGAGATGCGGATCGTCTACGCGGCACTGCTGAAGAAGTTCCCCGGGCTGCGGCTGGCCGTGCCCGCCGAGGAGATCACGATGCGGGCCGACATGGTCATCTACGGCCTGCACCGGCTCCCGGTCGCCTGGTAGCAGGGGAAAAGCCCCGCCGGCATCGCGGCGGGGCTCTCCTGGTGCGAGGGTCTCACCCCTTGATGGGCTCCGAGACGGGCACCGCGACGATCACACCGCTCTTGTCGGGCACGCACACGATGGTGGTGTCCTGGTGCGTCGTCAGCTGGAACTTGTCCGGCGTGAACGTGTGCACGCCGAGCTTGGTGGGCGTGTAGAGCGCCTTGCCGCCGGAGAGCAGCACGATGTCGCCCTTCTTCACGTCCGTGGCGTTGGTCAGGCCCTTGGCGGTGGTCGTGCCGCTGCCGGAACCGCCCACCAGCAGGTTCGCGTAGCCCTGCAGGGCGTTGGCCGGCACGTCCCCCGGTGCCGGCGAGACGCTGCGCAGGCTCGCCGTGAGGGCGAACTGCTGGCCCCGCCTCGCCGTGAGCGGCGCGGTGACGGTGACGTCGTAGGACGACGACGCCGACCCCGGCCACGGCGGTTCGGTGCAGGTGTAGGTGATCCTCAGCGTGTTCGAGGTCTCCTCGGCTGCGACGGCGGACGTGGCCGACAGCACCATCGATCCGGCCGCGAGGAGCCCTGCCAGACCTGCCAACGATGTTCGCGTGCTTCGCACTTCTCGTTTCCCCCTTTGTGGTTTCCGTCATCCGGTCTTGGCGTTGAACAGGGAAAGCAGCTTGCCGGTGTGGCGGTCGAGGGCGTCGGAGACCGACGACGCCGCACCGGAAGCGATCAGGTCGGCCAGCATGTGCAGCTGGACCTGGATCAACGCCACGGCCATCGGATCGGTGATCCGGACCGTGCCGTCCTCGTCGGTCACCAGCACCTCGTGGGCCGTGTTGACCACGACCTCGGGTGCGGGCACGACGACGTTGCGGAGGTGGGCGAACACCTGGGACGCGTCGGCCAGGCCGCGGAACCCGAACGTGCGCCCGATGGTGGCCACCAGCACCACGACGCCCTTGCCGGTCAGCGCCGGGTCGGTCGGCGGGCGCGACGCCCAGTCGAGGGCGTTCTTCACCACGCCGGGCAACGCGTGCAGGTACTCCGGCGTGGCCAGGACGATGCCGTCCGCGGCGCGGATGGCATCACGCAGCCTCGCGACCGCGGGCGGCGGCGGGTCGACGTCGAGGTCCTGGTTGTACAGCGGGATGTCGGCCATCCCGTCGAAGAACTCGAACTCCATGCCCTCCGGCGCGAGCGCGGGCAGCGCGCGCAGCAGCTGGGTGTTGAACGAGCCCGCGCGCAGCGATCCGGAGATCGCGAGAATGCGTGCCATCAGGTGGTCACCGTGCTCTCCTGGGGGAAGGCGTCCTCGATCCGCGGAATCGCCGCCACGAGCGACTTCGTGTACTCGTGGGCGGGTTCGCGCAGCACGTCCTCGACCGGTCCCGCCTCGACGACCTCGCCGTCGGACATCACCAGCACGTCGTCGCAGAGGTGCCGGACGACGCCGAGGTCGTGCGAGATGAACAGCAGCGACAGCCCGAGGTCGTCGCGCAGGTCGGCGAGCAGGTCCAGGATCTGCGCCTGCACGGAGACGTCCAGGGACGACACCGGCTCGTCGCACACCAGCACGTCCGGCTCCGCCGCCAGCGCCCTGGCGATGGCGAGCCGTTGCAGCTGCCCGCCGGAGAGCTGGCGCGGCCTGCGGTCCAGCAGCTGCTCGTCCAGGCCGACGCGGTGCAGCCACCGCGTCACCCGCGCCCTGCGGTCCCGCGCCTTCCCGACAGCGGCGAGCGCCTCGCCGACGATCCGTTCGACGGTGTAGCGGGGGTCGAAGGCGTCGAGCGGGTCCTGGTGCACGAGCTGGATGTGCCGGCGGTACGGCCTGCGCCGGGACTCGCGCTGCCCCGACCACGGCCGGTCCAGCACGCGCACCGAGCCGGCGTCCGGTTCCAGCAGCCCGAGCACCATGTTCGCGACGGTGGTCTTGCCGGAACCGGACTCGCCGACCAGGCCGAGGATCCGGCCTGCCTCCAGCGTGAACGACACGTCCCGCACCTGGGTGCGGCGCACGCCGTCCGGGCCGGCGAAGCTCTTGGACACGGCGGCCACCTCGACCACGGAGCCCGACCTGGGGTCCTTTGTGGACTTGGCTGGCTCACCGATGCGGGGACCGGCCAGCCGAGTTCCCCTGGGGTGCGCGGACGGCACCGCGGCCAGCAACTTCTTCGTGTACTCGTGGCTCGGCGAGCGCAGCACGGCCTCGGCGGTGCCGCGTTCGACGATCCGGCCGTCGCGCATCACCGCGATCTCGTCGGCCAGCCTCGCCACGACCGCGAGGTCGTGGCTGATCAGCAACAGCGCCGTGCCCTCCGCCTTCTTCGTGCCGAGCAGCTCCAGGATCTGGGCCTGCACCACCACGTCGAGCGCGGTCGTCGGCTCGTCGGCGATCAGCACGTCCGGCCTGGCCGCGACCGCCGAGGCGATCAACGCCCGTTGCCGCAGCCCACCGGAGAGCTGGTGCGCGTACTGCTTCGCGCGTCGTTCCGCGTCCGGCACCGAGGCCTTCTCCAGCAGCTCGACGACCTGGCCCGGCATCGTCGCGCGGGTCGCCAGGTGGTGGTTGCGCAGCGTCTCGCCGATCTCGGCGCCGATGGTGCGCACCGGATCCAGCGACGTGAGCGCGTCCTGCAGGACGAACCCGATGCGGCGACCGCGCACCGACCGCCACTGCCGGTCGGACAGCCGGGTCAGGTCCTGCCCGTCTAGGGTCAGCGTCGTGGCCTCGACGCCGGCGTTGGACCCGGTGAGGCCGACGAGGGTGCGCGCGGTGACGCTCTTGCCGGAGCCGGACTCGCCGACGATGGCGAGGCACCGCCCGGGGTGGAGGTCGAAGCTGACTCCCTGCACGGCGTGGACCTGGCCACGCGCGGTGTGGAAGCCGACGGTCAGGTCGCGGACCGACACGACCGGCTGGTCAGCGGACGGCATCCGGCAGCCTCCCTTCGAAACGGCGGCGCAGGTCCCGGCCCGCCACGGTGAACGAGATGACGGCCAGCGTCACGACCAGACCCGGGATGACCGTGATGTGCCACACGACGTCCAGGAAGTCCTGGCCGTCCGCGAGCATCGAGCCCCACTCCGGGGTGGGCGCCTGCGGGCCGAGGCCGAGGAAGCTCAGCGCGGACCCGGCGACGATCGCGGCGCCGAGGTAGAGCGTGGCGAACAGCAGCAGCGGCGGCAGCGCGTTGGGCAGCAGGTGCCGCAGGTAGATCGCGGGTTTGCGCTGTCCCAGCGTGATCGCGGCGCGGACGTAGCCGGACTCGCGCACGATCATCGCCTGACCGCGGGTGAGGCGGGTGAAGCCGGGCACGGACGACAGGCCGATCGCGATGATCACGTTCAGCGTGCCGGGGCCGAGGATCGCGACGACGAGCAGCGCCAGCAGCAGACCGGGGAACGCGAGGAAGACGTTGGTGAACCAGGTGATCACGCTGTCGGCGAGCCGGCCCGCGGTCGCCGAGACGACACCGAGCAGGACGCCGAGCGTCAGCGCGATCGCCGTCGACCCGATGCCGATGCCCAGGGAGAACCGGGCGCCGTGCACGATCCGGCTGTAGACGTCCCTGCCGAGCTCGTCGGTGCCGAAGACGTGGTCCCAGCTCGGCGGCGACAGCGCGATGGCGGGGTCGACCGCGTCCGGCGGTTGTGCGGTGAGCAGGTCCGGTACCAGCGCGGAGAGCACCAGCAGGCCGATGAAGAGCCACGCCAGCGACAGGCCGACGTGCAGCTTCCTGGTCGCGCCGGTGACCCGCGAGGGGACGGTGAGCAGTCCGGTCATCGGGAGAACCTCCCCACTCGTGGGTCCATCACCCGGTACAGCACGTCGACCAGGAAGTTGACGACCGTGAAGACGACGGCCGCGATCACGACCACGCCGCTGACCACCGGCAGGTCCTTGTTGGCGATGGCGGTCGCGAGGGTGCGGCCGATGCCCGGCCGGTTGAACACCATCTCGATCACGACGGCGCCGCTGAGCAACGCGCCGACGGTCCACCCGGACAACGTCACCAGCGGCACGATGGCGTGCCGGAGCGCGTGCCGGACGCGGACCGTGGTCTCGCTGGAGCCGCGAGCGCGGGAGCTGAGCACGAACGGTTCGCCCAGCGCGCGTTCCATGCCCTCCCGCAGCACCTGGGTGAACATGCCGACCATGCCCAGCGCCAGCGCGACCGCGGGCAGCACCAACCCGGAGATGCCGTGCCCGGCGATCACCGGGAACCAGTGCAGCCGGAACGAGAAGACCGTCAGCAGCAGCACGGCGACCCAGAAGTTCGGGGTGGAGATGGTGAGCAGCTCGACGACGCCGGAGATCCGGCGCAGCGCGGGGCGGCGACCGGCCGTGGCCACGGCCAGGACGACCGACACCAGCAGCGCCAGGCCGAGCGCGCTCAGCGCCAGCTGGACCGACGCACCGATCTGCTCGCCGATGAGCCGGATCACCGGCTGCTGCAGCTGGTAGGACTCACCGAAGTCACCGGTGAGCACGTTGCGCATGTACAGTCCATATTGGACGATCAATGGCTTGTCCAGGTTCAGCTCGGCGCGCACCTGGTCGATCAGCTGCTGCGACGGGCCGGACGTGCCGAGGATCGCGCGGACCGGGTCACCGGGGGTCAGGTGGATCGCGGCGAACGCGACGGTGGCCGCGCCGAGGACGACCAGCAGGGCCAGGACGAGCCTGCCCAGCAGGCGCCGTGCGGTGGTCATGAACGGGCTCCTGACAGCGAGACGCCGTAGAACAGCGGATAACCGGAGACGTCGAAGCGGAGCCCGTGCACGTCGGGGGACGCGCCGATCAGCTTCGCCGGGACGTAGATCGGCATCACCAGGGAGTGCTCGATGAGGTACCTCTGCGCCTTGGCGTAGTCGTCCGCGCGCGCCTTCTCGTCGATGACGGCGTTGGCGTGGACCAGCCAGGCGTCGAGCTCCGGGTGGTTGATCTTGAACAGGTTCGCGCCGCCGCTGGCCGCGGTGGAGCCGGTGGCGAAGAAGAACCTCAGCACGTCCGGCTCGTTGCGGCTGTAGCTGGAGTTGAACATGTCCATGTTGCCGTTGAGCAGGTCGTTGGTCCACGTGCCGATGTCGCGGCCCTGGCGGACGATCTCGATGCCCGCCTTCTTGGCCTCGGCCTGGATCCCCTGCGCCAGCGTCTCGACCAGATGCGTGGCCGTGTTGTTGTTGTACGGCCAGCTGATCGTGAGGCGTTCGCCGTTCTTGGTGCGGTAGCCGTCCTCGTCCCGCCCGGTCCAGCCGGCCTCGTCGAGCAGGCGCGCGGCCAGTGCGCGGTCGACCTGCCAGGAGCCGACGGTGGACAGGTCGTAGTGGATCGTGCTCGGCGAGAGCGGGCTCCACGCGCGGTCGAGCTGGCCGAACGTGGCGGTGCGCACCAGCGCGTCCAGGTCGGCCGAGCGCATCAGGGCGGTGCGCACCCGTTCGTCGGCCAGCTTCCCCTTGGTGCTGTTGAAGAGCAGGTAGTGGACCATGCCGGGCTCGACGTTGTGGAAGTACTGCCACGCGCCGTCGGCCTTGAGCGACTTGGCGTTGGCGGGCTCGAGGGACTCGCTGACGTCGACCTGGCCGCTCGTCAGCGCGCCGAACCTGACCTTGGCCTCGGACATGAACACGAAGTCGAGTCCGGTGAGCGAGGCTGCTCCCGTGCGCCGCGCCGACGGCGGGCCCCAGGCGTAGGCGGGGTTCCTGGTCAGGGAGATCCGCTCGTTGCGCGCCCAGCGCACGAAGGAGAACGGGCCGGACCCGACCGGCGCCCAGCAGAGGTTCGCGAAGTTCTCGCTGATCGACCTGGGCGACTGGATGCCGAGGTTGGCGGTGCTCAGCGCCTGCATGAACGCGCTGTTGGGCTTGCTCAGCCTGATGGTCACCACGTCGTCGCCGGTCACCTCGGCCGAGGCGTACCCGCTGATGAGGTTCTTGGCGGAGAACGACTTCGTCTTCGGGTCGACGGCGTGGTCGAGGGTGGCCTTCACCGCCGCGGCGTTCACCGGCGTGCCGTCGTGGAACTTCACGTCGTCGCGCAGCTGGAAGGTGTAGCTCAGGCCGTCGGGCGCGATCGTCCAGCTGCGCGCCAGCCACGGCTCGAACCGGCCGTCCGGCGTCATCTCGACCAGGGAGTCGAAGATGTTGCGGTTGATCAGCGCGGTGATCCCGGCGGGGCTCACCTGCGGGTCGAGGCAGTCGGGCTGCTGCCCTGTCGAGAAGGTGAGCACGCCGTCGGCACGGGCGGACCCGCCGGGGGCGGCACACCCGTTCAGCGCCGCGGCGGCGAGCATCAGGCCCGCGACGAACAGCCGCGAACGCACTGGTAAGGGGGACTTCATGTCCGGCCGCTCCTCAGAGGTTCTTCCGGAAATAGCCGGTAATGCGCCACGAGGCGGCACCTGGCGACGGCAAGCGTAGGTCGCCGCCCGCCGTCCGGGGACCCCAGAAACGACCCCCTAAAACCAGTCCACTTTGGCCGGTCAGGGGTTCGCGCGCGTAGCGTGCGGGACATGGAGGACGCGACGCTGATGCTGCCCCCGGTGGACGCGGTGCTGCACGTCCTGCGCGACGAGGGCGTGCGCAAGGTGTTCGGCAACCCCGGCACCTCGGAGCTGCCGTTCGTCGACGCGCTGGCCGGCGCCGACGACATCGAGTTCGTGCTGGGGGTGCACGAGGGCTCGGTGGTCGCGATGGCCGACGGCTACGCCCGTGCGACCGGACGACCGGCCTTCGTGTCGCTGCACATCGCGGCGGGACTGGCCAACGGCATGGTCGGGCTGCTGAACGCCTCCCGGTCGCGAACCCCGCTCGTGGTGACCGCGGGCCAGCAGGACCGCAGGCACCTGGCGAGCGACCCGATGCTGTCCGGCGACCTCGTCGGCCTCGCCCGCGCGGCCGTCAAGCACACGTTCGACGTGCAGCACGCCCACGACCTCCCGGTCATGCTGCGCCGCGCCTTCGCGCTGGCCGTGCAGCCCCCGGCGGGCCCGGTCTTCCTCTCGATCCCGATGGACCTGCTCCAGGAGGACACTCCTGTTGCCACACCGGCGAAATCGGTCGTCGCCGCCCTGGGCGCACCCGACCTCACCGGAGCCGTCGAGGTGCTCGCCTCCGCCGAACGCCCGGCGATCGTCGCCGGTGACGGCGTGGGCAGGGCCCGCGCGGTGCCGGCCCTGGTGGCGCTGGCCGAACGGCTCGGCGCGACGGTCTACCACCAGCCGATGCACGACGGCGTGAACTTCCCCGCGTCACACCCTGCCTACGCAGGAGCCCTGGAACCCACGAACCAGGCCATCCACGCCCGCTTGGAGCAGCACGACGTGGTGCTCATCGTGGGCTGTCACGCTTTCATGGCCCACCACTACACCCCGGGACCGGCGGTGCCGCACTCGGTGCGCGTGGTGCAGCTCGACACGGACGCGGCGGAGATCGGCCGCAACTTCCCCGTCGCGGCAGGCCTCGTCGGCGGCTTCCAGTCCACAATGGACGCGCTGACCGACCGCCTCCCTACGAAGCCGCGGATCACCACCGACCACCGGGTGCGCCGCGCCGAGACCCACGCCACGGCGTTGACCCGGTACGGCCCGCCGCCGTTCGACCCGCTGGCGGCGGTGCACGCCATCGCCGCGGGCTTCACGGAGGACACCGTGGTCGTGGAGGAGGCCATCACCTCGGGCGTCCTGCTCCGCTCGGTGCTGAGCCTCGACCTGCCCGGTTCCCTGGTGCACACCGTCGGCGGCGGCCTGGGCTCGGGCATCGGCGCCGCGGTGGGCACCCGCCTGGCCGACCCCCACCGCCCCGTCGTGGCGGTGCTGGGCGACGGCTGCACGATGTTCGGCCTGCAAGGCCTCTGGTCTGCGGCCCACTACGAGGTGCCCGTGACGTTCGTCGTGATGAACAACGGCGAGTACCGGACCCTCAAGGAAACCCTGGACAGGTGGGACGCACGCGCGTCCCGGCGGGCCGGCTACCCCGGCTTCTCACTGGGGCCGCCCGCGCTCGACTTCACCAGGGCGGCGTCGTTCTTCGGCATCGACGCCGTCCGCCCCGGTTCGCTCGGCGAGCTCACCACCCTGGTGGCCGAGTCGCTGACGAACCCGAAACCGCTCCTGGTGGACGTGCCGATCACCGCTCACAGCTGAGGCATCACCGGCCGCGCCGCCGCGCCTCGTGGTGGGCGGCCATGCGCACGGGAGCGTTGCCCACGCCGAAACCGCGGTACCCGCCGATCCGTTGCACCACCTCGAAGAACACCCTGGCGCCGGCCAGCTCGGTGTAGAAGTGCAGGTACTCGCCGTGGTCGTCGCGGTCGTACAGCACGGAGTGCTCGCGCAGGGCGTCGAGGCGGCCGGCAGGCAGGGCGGTGCGGGCCGCGAGGTCGTCGTAGTAGTTGCCCGGGATGTCCACGAGGTGCGCGCCCGACCGCCGGAGGGCGGAGGCGGTGGCGATCGCGTCGGTGCAGCTGAAGGCGATGTGTTGCGGTTCCCGCACGGCCGGGGCCCAGCCGCCACGGCGGACCAGGGCGCAGTCGAGGGTGAGGCGGATGCCGGTGCCGCTCACGCCCCGGCCTCGCACCAGGCCGAACGGGGCCGCGAACTCGGTGGTGGCGCCTGGGGTCAGGCCCAGCACGGCGCGGTAGAAGAGGGTGGCCTCGTCGAAGTTGTCGAAGGGCTGGGTCAGGGCCACGTGGTCGATGCCGGTGATGCCCGCGCCGGCGGCCGGTTCGGCGTCCGGCACGAAGTCGGTCAGCCAGTCGTCGTTGGCGCACAGGAGGAGTTGCGTGCCGTCGGGCGCGGCGATCGCGGTCAGGAGGGCCTCGCCGGGGCCGGGGGTGCGTGCCAGCGGTGGCGCCAGGAGTGCCTTCGCGCGTGACGCCGCGGCCGCCGGGTCCGGGACGGAGATGCCCAGTGCCCCCACGGCGCCGGGCTCGCCGGCCGAGTTGACCAGCACGCGGGCCTCGCCCTGCGTCCACAGCTCCACCGGCTTCGAGCGGTGCACGCCCGTCCTGGTGAAGCCCAGCGCGGCGAGGTCCGACTCCCCCACCAGCTCGGCGAAGGCGTAGCCGCTCGGGACGGGCGCGGCGGGGACGTCCAGCAGGCCCAGGGAGTCCTTCAGCCAGACCAGTGAGCGCATCGCGTCCACCGCGGTCCGGTGCGGGTCGGACTGGCGGAAGACGTCGTTGAAGACCTCGAGCGAGAGCGGGCCGCTGTAGCCCGTGCCGAGGACGTCGCGGGTGAACGTCGTCAGGTCGAAGTCGCCCTGCCCCGGGAAGAGGCGGTGGTGGCGGCTCCACTGGAGGACGTCCATGGGCAGCGTCGGGGCGTCGGCGAGCTGCAGGAAGAAGATCTTGTCGCCCGGAATGGTCCGAATGGCTCGTGGATCGTCCCCTTTGGACAGGATGTGGAAGCTGTCCAGGCAGACCCCGAGTGCCGGGTGGGCGGCACGGCGGACGATCCGCCAGGCGTGCTCGTAGCCGTCGACGTACCTGCCCCAGGCCAGTGCCTCGTAGGCGATGCGGAGGCCTCGTTCGGCGGCGCGTGCCGCCAGCAGGTTCAGCTGCTCGGCCGCCAGGTCGTCGTCGTCGATCGCGTCCGGCGAGACCGAGGAGCACACCAGCACGGTGTCCGCGCCGAGGTCGGCCATGACGTCGAACTTGCGCTCGGCGCGGTGGAGGTTGGCGGCGAGGACGTCCGGCGGGACCGCCTCGAAGTCGCGGAACGGCTGGTACAGGTCGACGGTCAGGCCGAGGTCCGCGCAGCGCCGGCGGATCTCCGACGGGCTGCGGCGGGAGGCGACCAGGTCGTTCTCGAACAGCTCGACGCCGTCGAAGCCCGCCTCGGCGGCCGCGGCCAGCTTGTCGTCCAGCGTGCCGGACAGGCACACGGTGGCGATGGCGGTGCGCGGGTCAGGACGCATGGGCGGGCTCACCCTCCAGCTCCTCGAAGTGGGCGAGCATGCGGTCGGCGTCGGGTTCCACGCCGGTGAACAGCCGCAGCGACTCGGCTGCCTGGAGGACGACCATGCCGCCGCCGTGCAACACGCGGCATCCCCGTGCGCGCGCCGCGGCCAGGAGTGCGGTCTCCAGGGGCCGGTAGACGATGTCGGCCACCCAGAGTTCCTCGCGCAGCAACGACTCGTCGATCGGGAGGCCGGGATGCGCGGCCATGCCCGTGGGGGTGGCGTGCACCAGGCCGTCGGCGGCACGGACGGCGTCGGGAGTGCACGTGACGGCCCGGCCGGCCCCGAACCTGCTGCGCAACGACGCCACCAGTTGCTCGCCGCGGGACTGGTCCACGTCGTGGACGCCCAGGCGTCCCGTACCCAGTGACAGGAGTGCGTGGCCGACGGCGGCACCTGCGCCACCCGCGCCCAGCAGGACGACGGAGTTCATGCGCGCGTCCGGGAGACCCCGGCTCAGGCTGCGGGCGAAGCCCGTCGCGTCGGTGTTGTGGCCGATCGCACGGCCGCCGTCGAACACCACGGTGTTGACCGCGCCCAACGCCGCGGCTTCCGGGACCAGGTCGTCGAGGTGCGGCAGAACGGCCTGCTTGCCCGGATGGGTGATGTTGAGACCGTGGAACCCCTCGGCCCCGGCCGCGGCGAGCACCTCGCCCACTGACTGGTCGAGCACGTCGAGGTCGAGGAGGCGGTAGGTGTAGCGCAGCCCGAGCTCGGCGGCCTCGCGTTCGTGCAGGGCCGGGCTCAGGGACGGGCCGATGCCGGAGCCGATCAGCCCGATCAGGTAGTGGGTCACCCAGCCTCCCAGCAATGTACGAACTAGTGAGTTCACGGTAGCGCACCAGCCTGCGGGCAGGAAGTGCTGCACTAGAGTTGGCAGGTCGTCCGCAGATCGAAGGGGGCCCGGTGGCCGCACCGTCGTCGTCCGATGCCGAGCGCCTGCGGGACAAGGACCGCACCCGCGCCGACATCCTGGACGTTGCCACGCGGGAGTTCGCGGACAAGGGCTACACGGGCGCGCGGGTCGACGAGATCGCCGAGCGGACCAGCACGACCAAGCGGATGATCTACTACTACTTCGGCGGCAAGGAACAGCTCTACATCGCCGTGCTGGAGAAGGCCTACCTGGCGATCAGGGCGCTCGAGGCCCAGCTCGACGTCGAGCACCTCGACCCCGAGGACGCCCTCCGCCGGCTCGCCGAGCTGACCTTCGACCACCACGAGGCGCACCCCGACTTCATCCGGCTCGTCAGCATCGAGAACATCCACCGCGCGGAGCACATCGCGCGGTCGGAGGTGCTGGCGGGACTCGCGAACCCGGCACTCGACGGGCTGACGCAGATCCTCGAACGAGGGCGCGCGGCCGGGCGGTTCCGCGACGACGTCGACGCGCTCGACGTGCACATGGTGATCAGCTCGTTCTGCGTCTTCCGGCTCGCGAACCGGCACACGTTCGCCGCGATCTTCGGCCGCGACATGCTGGACCCGGACCGGCGCGCCCACTACCGACACATGCTCGGTGACATGCTGATCGACTACCTGACCAGCTGAAACCTGACTCTTGACACACGGGGGTGGCGTATCCCACCTTGTGTTAACTAACTAGATCGTACATCGGAGTACGCCGTGACCACATCGATGGCCCGCAAGACTGCGCTGGCAGCCTGGATCGGCAGCGCCCTCGAGTACTACGACTTCTTCATCTACGGCACAGCCGCCGCACTGATCTTCAACAAGGTCTTCTTCCCCGCGGCCGCGCCGGCGACGGGAACCCTGCTCGCACTCGCCACGTTCGGCGTCGGCTACCTCGCCCGGCCGCTCGGCGCGTTCGTGCTGGGACATGTCGGCGACCGCTTCGGGCGCAAGAAGGTCCTCGTGTTCACGCTTCTGCTGATGGGCGTGGCGACCTTCGCCGTCGGTTGCCTGCCGACCTATGACACGGCCGGCGTGCTGGCGCCGATCCTGCTCGTCGTCCTCCGCCTGTTGCAGGGGCTGTCCGCGTCGGGCGAGCAGGCGGGCGCGAACTCGATGTCACTGGAACACGCGCCGGAGCACCGCCGTGCGTACTTCACGAGCTTCACGCTGAGCGGCACGCAGGCAGGGCAGATCCTGGCCACGGCGATCTTCCTGCCGGTGGCCGCACTTCCTCAGGAAGACCTGCTGACGTGGGGCTGGCGCGTGCCGTTCTGGTGCAGCGCCGTCGTCGTGGTCGTCGGGCTCGTCATCCGGAGCAAGATCGACGAGACCGCCGCGTTCCGGAGCACCAGGGTGGCGAAGCTGCCCGCCGCCACGCTGTTCCGCACCCACTGGGTGGACGTGCTGCGGGTCGTCCTCGCGGCCACGATCGCCTCGGTCAGCACGATCTTCACCGTCTACGCGCTGAGCTACGCGGTGAACACGATCGGCCTGGCGCGCACGCCCATGCTGTGGGTCGGCGTCCTCGCCAACGTCGTCGCGCTGGCCGCGATCCCTTTGCTGGCAGGGCTTTCCGACCGGATCGGCCGCAAACCGGTGTTCCTCGCCGGCTGCGGCGCGTGCGCGGTCCTGATCTTCCCCTACCTGTGGTCGATCTCCACCGGCTCGCTCGGGCTGGTGTTCGCGTTCGGCATCCTGCTGTTCGGCGTGGCCTACTCCGCGATCAACGGCATCTGGCCGTCGCTGTACGGCGAGATGTTCAGCACGGAGGTCAGGCTGTCCGGCATGGCGATCGGCACGCAGTTCGGGTTCGCGATCGCGGGTCTCGCCCCGAGCGTCGTGGCGGCGATCGGCTCCGGGCGCGAGGACTGGGTCGGTGTCGCGATCTTCACGGCCGCGGTGTGCGCGCTGAGCGCGGCCGCGATCGCGACGGGCCGCGAGACGTTCCGGCGTCCGACGGCGGAGCTCGGGCGCCTGCCGCGGGAGTCGGCGGTTCCCGTCCAGGCCTGAGACGGCAGGCGCGGGTCGCGGCCCTCAGTCGAGGTCCGCGACCCGCGCCTGGAGGTCGTTCACGAACCGGCCGAGCAGGCGGCCGAAGGTGTTGCGGTCCTCCTCCGACCAGTCCTCGACCGCGCCGGTGAACCAGCCGAGGATCGACTCCAGGTACCGGCCGGCCGCCCCCGCACCGGCGTCCGTCAGTTCCACGAGCCGCGCCCGCTGGTCGTTCGGGTCGACCACGCGCCGGACCAAATCCGCGCGCTCCAAGTCGTGCAGGAGCCGCGTGACGTGCGGGCCGACGACCTGCATCCGCGCGGCGATCTCCCCCACCCGCAGCGGCTGCCCTGCCATGCGCAGCGTGATGAGCACCGTCAGGCCGGGTCGGTCCAGCGGGAGGCCGACCTGCCCCATCGCCCGCTCCACCAGCTGGCTGCGGTTGAGCACGGTGCCCAGTCGCATCAACTGCGGCAGCACCACCGCAAGATCCAGGCCGTCGCTCATCTCACACCTTACTTACCTAACTTAGGTATATGCTTGTCTCAGTCACGCGCAACCGTACCGATCAGCGCGCGATGAAAAAGGATACCTAAGTTAGTTATCTGGAGGCATCATGACCAGCGTTCTCATCTCCGGCGCCAGCATCGCCGGGCCCGCGCTCGCGTTCTGGTTGCGGCGCCGCGGTGTCGACGTCACCGTCGTCGAGAAGTCGCACGCCCTGCGCGGCGGCGGCTACCCCATCGACATCCGCGGCACCGCGCTCGGCGTCATCGACCGCATGGGACTCCTCCCCCGGCTTCGGGAGGCTCACGTGAACAGCCAGCGGATCACGTTCCTCGACGGGGACGGAGGCCTGGTCACGTCGATGAGCCCGGAGACGCTCACGAGGAGCGGCGGCCACGACCTGGAGGTCCGCCGCGGCGACCTCGCCGAGATCCTCCACGACACCGTGCGCGACGACGTCGAGTTCCTGTTCGACAACAGCATCGTCGCCCTGGACGACCACGCCGGCGGCGTGGACGTGACGTTCCACAGTGGACTCAAGCGCACCTACGACCACGTCATCGGCGCCGACGGCCTGCACTCGGCGGTGCGCGCGCTGACGTTCGGGCCGGAGGAGCGGTTCCACCACTACCTCGGCTACTGCTTCGCGGGCTTCACGATGCCCAACCACCTCGGTCTCGCGTACGAGGCCCTGATGTGGAACGAACCCGGCCGATCCGCCGTGATGTACGCGGTGGGTGAAGGCGAGAGCGTGCACGGGTTCCTGAGCTTCGCCCGCGCCGAGGCGCCGTTCGGCGCGTTCCGCGACCCCGAGGCCCAGCGTGACCTGGTGGAGTCGGTGTTCGCGCACGACGGCTGGGAGGTGCCGCGCATGATCAAGGCGATGCGGGAGGCCGACGACCTGTTCTTCGACACCGTCAGCCAGATCCACCTGCCGCGCTGGTCGGCCGGCCGCGTCGCCCTGGTCGGCGACTCCGCGTACGCCCCGTCCTTCCTCACCGGGCAGGGATCGAGCATCGCGCTCGTCGGCGCGTACGTGCTGGCGGGCCACCTGGCCACAGCGGAGAACCACACCGCGGCCTTCGAGGCCTATGAACGCCAGACGCGGCCGTTCGTCGAGGCGAACCAGGGCCTCGTGCGGGAGGGCAACGCGGAGATGTTCCCCAGCACCGCCGAGGCACTGGCCGCGCGCAACGCCGCCCTGCGCGAGCGCACGACGATGCCCGCGGAGGCCGGTCGTCCCGAGCACTCGGCGATGACGCTGCCGGAGTTCGACGTCAGCTCATGACCGGAACTTGCCGGGAGGCGCGGTGCAGAACGCCCGCGGCGTGCCCCAGGCGTTGTCGGCGTCGCGGTTCGCGCGGACGTCGAGCAGCGTCAGCCTCGCGATGGTCGAGATGTCGACCTCGACGTGCTGCGGGGCGTCGCCCACGCCCGCCTGCCGGGAGATGATCTCCAGGTCGTCCGCCTTGACGACGAACTGCCCCGTGCCCTCCGGCTGCGACGACGCCGCGTCCTTGCCCACCCACACCGACAACCGGGTGCACTTGCCGGCGACGGCCCAGGTGCTGAAGTTCCTGGGCTGAGCCGCCGTCGAGATCTGGGAGCCGCGGATGCTGTTCGGGAACGGGTCCTTGCCCACACCGATGGCGATCGACGCGATGAGCTCCTGCCCCTCGCCGGAGTCGACCGGCTCGTGGAGCGCGAGGTCGTACCACCCCTCGCCGGACCGCACCGGCCCGCTCGTCACCGCGGCGACCGGCGTGGTCGTGGCCGGTGCGAGCGCGTCGAGCGTCGGGCTGCTCGCCAGGTCCGCGTCCTCGTACTTCAGGACACCGGCGAGCAGCCCCGCCGACCCGACGAGTGCGACGACCAGGGAGGCGACTCCGGCGATCTTGAGCGACTGCTGCGGCGCGAACTGGGCGGCGACACCCGCCACTCCCAGCACGATGGCGGCGATGACGAGCACCGGGCCGACGCCCATGTCGGCCAACGCGACGGCGGCGGCCGCGACGGCGATCCCGCCCAGCGCCGCGAAGATCCACTTCGCCGGTCCGCTCCCCGAGCCGCCGCTCCGTCCGGACGTCATGACCGGCTTGATCCGCGTCACATTCCCCATCGGCACAGAATTTCTGATTTACGGGCCCAAAGAAACCCCCCGTTGTTCACAAGGTCAACACGCTTTGTCTCAACTGGCACCATCTCGGGATGAGCACGCCACACCGCACCTTGATGGCACTGGCCGATCTCGCCACCCCCATGGCGGTCCGCGTGGCCGCGACACTGGGCCTGGTCGAGCACGCGGGCGCCGGGGGAGCGACCGCCGCCGAACTCGCCGCGCGCACCGGCGCCGCGGCCGGCCCGCTGCACCGCCTCCTCGACCACCTGGTCGCGGTCGAGGTCTTCGAGGAACACCAGGGCCGCTACCGCCCGACCGCCCTGGGCGCGCAGATGCACCCCGACTCCCCCGAGGGCGTCAAGCCGTTGCTGGACATCACCTGCGCCGGCGGCCGGGCCGAGCTCGCGTTCGCCGACCTGCTCGACACCGTCACGACGGGCGCCCCCGCCTACCCGATCCGCTACGGCCGGGAGTTCTGGGAGGACCTCGGCGACTCGCCGAAGCTGCGGAGCTCGTTCGACGCCCAGATGAACTGGCGGTACCGCACGCACGCGCCGCAGATCGCGGCGAACTTCGACTGGAGCCGCTTCCCGACGATCGTCGACCTGGGCGGGGGCGACGGCCCGCTGCTGCTGGAGATCCTGGCGGCGCACCCGTCGGTGCGCGGTCAGGTCGTGGACCTCCCGCCCACCGCCGCCGCGGCCACCGCCCGGTTCGCCGCGCTCGGCGTCTCCGACAGGGCCTCCGCGGTGGCGGGGAGCTTCTTCGACCCGCTGCCGGCCGGGGCGGACGCCTACCTGCTGTCGGACATCCTGCACGACTGGGACGACGAGGCCTGCGCGAAGATCCTCACGCAGGTGCGCGACGCATGCGCGCCGCACAGCACCTTGGTGGTCGTGGAGGCCGTGCGCGGATACGGGGCCGGCACGGGCATCGACCTGTTCATGCTGATGTGCTTCAACGGACGTGAGCGGACAGTGGACGAACTGGCGGCGCTGGCGGCGTCGTGCGGGTTGACGTTCCAGGGTGCGGTGGCCGTGTCGGAAGGGCGCATGGCGCTGGAGTTCACGCCGTAGAGAGCACGGAGGAGGGCCACCCGGCGGCGGCCGGGTGGCCCTCCTGGTTCCCGCGGTCAGCTGCCGGTCAGCGAGATCGCCAGATCGGAGATGGCCAGCGGGAACCTGCCGACGCTCGTCACCGTGCCGTTCAGCAGGTTGACGCTGTACAGCGAAGCGCCGGCAGCCGGGGTCGTGATGGTGGCGAAGCCGGTGGCGGACACCGCTTTCCCACCGCTGAGCGTGCTGTAGATGTCGAAGCCCGCGTTGGCGGCGGCGTCGACGGCGAGCTTGCCGGTGGCGCTGAGCAGACCGTTGTTGGCCGGCGACTGGAGGAGCACCTCGTCGGTGGCCGTGCCGATGTCGAACAACGTGGTCGCGGTGTCGGGGTTCAGGTCGTTGTTGGTGTACGCGGCCGCCGTCACGCCCCTGGTCGGGCCCAGCGCCGGCGGGGTGGACAGGATCGCGTCCTCCGTCGTGGTGTGGTCGCCGAGGTTGTGCCGCAGGTTCTGGCCGGTGTCGCTGACGACGCGCAGGCGGTCCACCGCGGGGTTGAAGTCGATGCCGAAGTTCGTGCCGTTCAACGGGACGGACAGCTGCGAGACCTTCGTGACGACGGGGTCCGCGGTGGGCGTGGGCGGCAGCTTGACCGTGTAGATGCCGCCCCTGTCGCCCACCAGGTACATCAGTCCGTCCTGGACCCGGAAGTCCAGGCCGATCGCGGTCGCGTCACCCGAGAAGCCCTGGATCTGCCGCACCCAGTCCAGGGTCGTCGGCCGGTCCGTCGTGAACGTCGCCATCAGCGTGCCGTCCGAGGTGATCCCGAACGCCCGCAGGCCCGACGGCTGGGCCGCGCTGCTCCCGCCCCCGCTGACCACAGCGGCCAGCACCGACACCGCCACGGCCGCCGCAGCGACGCCCCTCTTCACCCGTGCCCTCATGGTTCCCCACTTCTCCCCGGTAGGAAAACGTTGTGGCACAAGCTATTCGGCGGGACTGGACGTCGACTGGACGGTCGTGGCCAGACGGTCAGTACGTGCCGGTCAGGGAGATGGCCAGGTCGGTGATCGGGATCGGGAACCTGCCGACGCTGGTCGCCGTGCCGTTGAGCAGGTTGACGGTGTACAGCGACGCGCCGCCGTCCGGTCCGGCGAGGGTGGCGAAGCCCGCGGCGGAGACCGCCTTGCCGTTGCTCAGGGTGGAGAAGATGTCGAAGCCCGCGTTCGCGGCGGCGTCGACCGTCAGGCCGCCGGTCGGTGCCAGCGTGCCGTTGTTCGCCGGCGACTGGATCAGCACCTGGCCGGTGAGCGTGCCGATGTCGAACAGGGTGGTCGCGGTGTCGGGGTTCAGGTCGTTGTTCGTGTACGCGGCCGCCGAGACGCCCTGCGTCGCCACCTGCGCCGGCGGCGTCGTCAACATCGTGTCGTTGGTCGTTCTGTGGGTGTTGAGGTCGTGGCGCAGGTTCTGGCCGGTGTCGCTGACCACGCGGAGCCGGTCGGCCGCGGGGTTGAAGTCCACCCCGAAGTTCGAGCCGGACAGCGGGTACGTCAGCTGCGAGACCTTCGTGATCACGGGGTCCACGGCGGGAGGGGTGGGCAGCTTCACCTTGTAGATGCCGCCCTTGTCCCCCACCAGGTACATCAGGCCGTCCTGGACGCGGAAGTCCACGCCCACCGCCGCCGTGTCACCCGAGAAGCCCTGGATCTGCCGCACCCAGTCGAGCACCTGCGGCCGGTCGGTGGTGAACGTCACCATCAGCGTGCCGTCCGCCGAGATGCCGAACGCCCGCAAGCCGGACGGCTGGGCCGTGCTGCTCCTACCCCCGCCGACCACGACGGCCAGCACCGCCACCGCCGCCGCTGCGACACCTCTCTTGAGTCGCGCTTTCATCGGTTCACTCTCCCCTGTGAGAAACGTTGTGGCACAAGCTATTCCGGGTGACTGGACGTCGATTGGACGTCGGTTGGATTGCTGCGGCGGCATCTTGCGGATGACTTCGTCCGGCAGCACAGTGACGGGACAGCAGTCCAAGGGGGAAACACCATGTGGTTCAACAACAAAACGACGGCAGCACTGGGATGCGCGGTGGTGGTCGCCGCCGCTCTGGCGACACCCGCGGCGGCAGCGGTGGAGCAGGCCGCTTGCCCGACGCCGGAGCACAAGTCCGTGGTCGTGGAGCTCGCCGGCCCTGGCAGGTGGTCCTACACCTACCACGTGACGTGGTGCGTCGAGGCCGGGAAGATCACCGGCATCACCCCGCACCTCACGAACACCACGGACGGCAGCGTGTGCACCTCGTTCACCAGTGCGGAAGAGGCCGAATGGCCGCTGGGCAACGGCAGCGAGGCCTGGCGCGCGTTCAACATGGGCGAGTTCTCGTGCAAGAAGGGCGACGGCACCGACGGCAGCGTGAACCCGTGGGGAACCATCGAGGTCCTGCCCGACGGGAGGAGCAGGATCGTCGAGAAGGGGATCGGTGATGTGCGCGTGGAGTGACTCACCGTTCCAGAGCGGACAGGGCGGCCGCCGCTTGCCGTTCCAGAGCGCGGTAGCCCGCGCGCCCGGCGGAGGTAAGCGCTTGCCTCGCCAGGGCCGCGTCGCCGGTGACCGTCGCCAGGCCGATCAGGACCTCGATCTCCGGGTACCGGTCGCCGGTGCTGCGCACGAGGGCGAGGGCCTGGCGGTACCGGCGGACGGCCTCAGCCCGGCGGCCGAGCCCGAGGTCCACGGCGGCGAGCGCGGCGAGGGCCTCCACCTCGGTGCGCGGGTCGCCGGTCTCCTGGGCCAGGGCGAGACCGGCACGCGCGTGGCCGAGCGCCTCCTCGTCGCGGCCGAGGTCGAGGAACGCCGCGGCCAGCCTGCTGCGCGCCAACGCCTCGCCGCTGCGGTTGCCGGCCTCGTGGTGCAGGGAGATGGCGCGCGTCAGCACGTCGGCCGCTTCCTCTGGCAGTCCCCGTGCGCGCTGGGTCTGCCCGAGGTTGCCGAGGTTGAGCGCCTCGCCGTAGTGGGACCCGATCTCCCGGTACCGCCGCAACGCGCGGGCGTAGTGCTCGGCCGCCTCCGCCAGGTCGCCCATCTCCCAGTGCACCAGGCCGAGGTTGCCGAGCGCGACGGCCTCGCCGGCGGGCTGGTGGACGGCGCGGCTGAGCGCGAGGCAGCGCCGGAACCGGACGGCGGCGGCGCGCAGACGTCCGGACTGCCAGTAGAGGCCGCCGAGGTTGCCCAGCACGGCGGCCTGCGCCTCGACCCAGCCCGCCTGCCGCGCGGCCAGCTGCGCGTAGGTGTAGTGCCGGACCGCCTCGCCGTACCTGCCCTGGCGGTAGTGCAGGTCGGCGAGGCTCAGCCGGGCGGCCGCGCGTTCACGAGGGGTCTGGGCCAGGGGCAGGGCCGCCTCCGCGACGGCGAGCCACTCGACCTGGCGCGTGGACATCCAGAAGTAGCCGCGCAGGGAGTCGGCGAGCAGGCCCGCCGTGGGCCGCGGGCCGTTCCTGACCGCGGCGACGAGGTTGCCGACCTCCGCGTCGAGCCACGCCGACGCCTCCCCCGCACCCGTGACACCGGACGGCGTCCTGGCCGTGAGGGCGGGAACGGGCAGCCGCAGCATGTGCGGGTAGAGCTGCCGGGCGGCGCAGTCCACCGCGCCCAGGTACCAGTCGTACAACCGGTGCAGCGCCGCGGTCCTGTCCTGCTCGGTCTCCTCGCGCTCCGCCCGTTCGGCGGCGTAGCGCCGGAGCAGGTCGTGGAAGGCATGACGGCCGGGCGCGTGCGGTTCGACGAGGTGCGCCGCGGCGAGCCGGTCCAGCAACCGCGCCGCCGTTCCGGGGTCCGTGCCGGCCAGTGCCGCGACGGCCTCGGTCCCGGCGTCCGTCCCCGGGACGAGGCTCAAGAGGCGGAACACCCTCCGCGCCTGGCCGGGGAGTGCCGCGTAGGAGAGGTCGAACGCGGTCCGCACCGCCGTGTTCTCGTCACCCTGCACGGCCAGGGCGGTCAGCAGGTTGCTGTCCCTCAGGTCGGCGACGTGGTCGTCGATCCTGCGGTGCGGGTGGTCGGCGAGGTTGGCGGCCGCGATCCGCAACGCGAGCGGCAGGTGCGCGCACAGCTTGGCCAGCTCGGCCGCCGCCACCGGTTCGGCTCGGACCCGTCGGGCTCCCAGGACGTACGCGAGCAGTTCCAGCGCGTCCTCGGGACTGAGCACGTCGAGCGTGACCTGACGGGCGCCGTGCAGCGCCACCAGGCCGGTCATCCGGTCGCGGCCGGTCACGACGACGCACGCGGGACCGGCGGGCAGCAGCGGCCGCACCTGGTCGGGCCCGGCCGCGTTGTCCAGCAGCACCAGCATCCTGCGGTCCGTCGTGAGCGTGCGGTACATCGCCGCCGCCGTCTCGAGATCGACGGGAACGCGTTCGGCCGGCACCTCCAGCGCGGACAGGAACTGGGCCAGCACCTCGATCGGCGGCGCGGCGCCGCCCTGGGAGTGCCCGCGCAGGTTCGCGTAGAGCTGTCCGTCGGGGAACCGGTCGCGCACGCGGTGCGCCCAGTGCACGGCCAGCGCCGTCTTGCCGACACCCGCCGTGCCGGAGATCGCGGTGATCGTCAGCGTCACCCCGCCCGCCGGCGTGAGTCCGTCCAGGGCGGACAGCTGCGCGTTCCTGCCGGTGAACCCGGGAGGCCGTGCCGGCAGCTGCCTCGGCACGCGCAGGGCCGGCCGCGACTGCCCGCCGGTCAGGCCGTCATCGTTGTCGTGCAACAGGTCGGCGTGGGCCGCGCGCAGCTCGGGACCGGGGTCGACGCCGAGCTCCTCCACGAGCCGGTCCCGCACCTCGTGGAAGGTCTGGAACGCCTTCGACCGGCGGCCGACGGCGTGGTAGGCGCGGATCAGGCGAGCCTGCGAGGCCTCGTCCAGCGGCTGGTCCGCGGCGGCCTCCGCGATGTCGGGCAGCACGTCGGCCGCGGCCCCGATCCCGATCATCGCGTCCGAGTACCGGGCCAGCACCTCCCGGTGCTTCGCGACGAGCGCCACGACCTTCGGGTGCGTGGCGAGCGCGGGCATGTCGGCGAGCGGCCTGCCGTGCCACAGCTCCAGCGCCTTGCCGAGCCGTGCCGCGACGGCGTCCCTGCCGTCGTCGAGGCGGTTCGCCTCGGCCACGAGGCGGTGGAACGCCATCAGGTCGATGTCCACGGCGTCCGCGTTCACCGCGTAGCCACCGCCGGCGTAGGGCAGGACCTCGCTGCTGGACCGCGAGGTGCGGCCGGGTTCCAGCAACCGGCGCAGGTGCTTGACGTGGGTCTGCAACACGTTCATCGCGCTGCGCGGAGGCCGTTCACCCCACAGCGCGTCCACGAGGTCGGCGGCGGACACCGACTCTCCTTCGGCGAGCACGAGCAACCCCAGCACGGCCCGCCTGCCGGGTGGGCCGAGCTCCAGCTCCGCGCCGTCGTGCCACGCCCGCGTCGAGCCCAGCACCTGGATCCGCACAGAGCTGGTCGCCACTGGTTCGAACCTAATTCAGCGGCAGCGGCCTCACAAGGACTGTTCGCACACTCCCAAACGGTCTGATCGGACGAACCGCTGTCGTGCCTTCGGAGACCGCGGCCTTCGTCCGCCGGGCCGCTGGGCCGCTGGGCCGCGAAATGACCACGCTCTCCCCCGCTGCTCGAAGTGGATGACGCGCGCAGTACCGTCCGGCCGATCTTCGCAAGTTGTGGTTTGGGATCGAGAGGGGTTGGGCACAAATCCCTCCAGTCGCGCGGACACGAGCTCGGAGCGGTGAATCATGGTGGCGTCGTACTGGGAAACCGCCCGGACGGGGTTCTTGGCGTTCGTGGGAATCGGGCTTTTGGTGCTCGTTCCCCTGTTGTTGTTGCATTATTGGCGTTTCGGAAGGGTGGAGCCGCGGCGGGCGGCCGTGCTGTACGGTCTGCTGGCCTACGGGCTCGTCGCCATGGCGTTGATCTTCCTGCCGTTCCCCTCGGACGTCTCGTCCCTGTGCCAGGGCGACCGGATGCTGTCCACCGTCCCGTTCCAGTGGGTCACGGACATGCGCAACAACATGGCGGCGTACGGGCGTTCGGGCGTCGGGGCGATGGTGACGTCGTCGGCGTTCCTCCAGCAGATGTTCAACGTCGCGTTGTTCGTCCCGCTGGGAGTGGTGCTGCGCAAGGCCTACGGCAAGGGTCCCCTCGCCGTCGTGGCCATCGGGCTGGGGATCTCGCTGGCCGTGGAGGTCGTCCAGTACACCGGCAACTTCGGCTACTACCCCTGCCCGTACCGGATCGCCGACGTGGACGACCTGATCTCCAACACCGCCGGCGCGCTGTTCGGGTGGATGGTCGCTCCCGTCGCGCTCATGGTGCCGAGGCTGCCGGACTCCACCGACTCGGCGGCCCCCTTCGGCACGGTGACGGTCCCGCGCCGGCTGCTCGCCCTCGTCGGCGACGCGATGGTGGTGCTCGTGATCGCGAAGCTGGTGCTGCCGCCGGATCCGCGCTGGGCACTCGGCGTGCTCGCGGTGTCGCGCGTTGTGCTGCCCGCCGTGACGGGCGGTACAACGATCGGTGGATGGCTGGTGGGCTACCGGATCCGCGCCGAGGACGGCTCGACCGCGAACCCGGCGCGGTTGCTGCTGAAGGAACTTCTCGGTGTCACCGGACTGATGACCTATGCGACGGTCATATCACCGCTGATCGACATGGTGCTCGTGGACTTCGTGGTCATCGCGGCCGTCACACTGTGGACGTTCGTCATCCCGGTTTTCCGCCGTGACCAAAGGGGTTGGCACGAGCGTGCGGCGGGGACGCGCGCCGTGCTGCTCACCGACGACAGGTCACGACTGTCCGAACAGGCCTTGCGCACATAGGTGAAGAATGTTCCCATCCGCGTGTGGACACGGGGATGGAAATGGGGACGGCCTCGCCGATCGCCGCTTACGTGGTGGCGTGTCTCGGCTCCGCTCTCGGTCTCCTGTCCAGTGAGCGCGCACGGAACGCGATCGACGGGTCGCGCGAGTGGTGGCTGGCGGTCGCCGCCGTGTCGATCGGCGGGCTCGGCATCTGGGGCATGCACTTCACCGCGATGCTCGGCACGTGGATGGGCGCGACGGTCGGCTACGACATCCCCATCACGTTGCTGAGCATGATCGTCGCCATCGCCGTCGTGGGCATCGGGCTGTTCCTCGTCCTGCGCCTGGACAACGACGCCCACGACCGCTGGTGGCCGCTCCTCGCGGGCGGTCTCGTCACCGGCATCGGTGTCGCCGCGATGCACTACACCGGCATGCAGGCCATGAGCATCACGCTCGGCCAGGGCGCGCCGATCGTCGTCGACAACTCCGAGGACCTGATCACGTCGCTGATCATCGGCGGCGCCGGGTTCAGCGTCATCATCATCTTCCTGCTCGCCCTCACGACCTCCGACGACGAGCAGCGCGAGGAAGCCGAGCTGCTCGACCGCGTCATGCGGCGGGCCGACCACCGCTGAGGCGCTACCGCAGGTGCACCAGCACCATGCCGTCGTTGCCGGGAGCCAGTTCCACGCGGCGGTAGAGCTTCTTGACGTGCGGCTGCTTCAGCATCGCGAGCACACGGCCGCGGAGCTTGCCGGACCCCTTGCCGGTGATGATCTCGAGCAGAGGCACCTTCTGCCCCGCCGCGCGGAACAGCGCGGCGCGCACCGCCTGGTCGATGTCCTGGTCGTTGCGGAAGACCGGGTGCAGGTCGACGGTCAGCTTGTCCGGCACGACGCCCTCGCCCTCTGGTCGGTCACGGCCGTTCATCCTGCCCGAGCCGGCTGCGCCTCGCGGGAGCGCCGCGGGACCGGCGTGTGCAGCGCCACCGCGACCACCACCAGCGTCAGCAGCGCGAACGCCGGGTAGGTCCACCCGAGCACCGTCAGCCAGCCGGGGCGGCTGACCGTCCAGATCGTCGGCTGCCGGTGGAGCTGGAACGCGATCACGTCCAGGAACATCACCGGGCACCACGCAGCCAGCAGCACGACGCGCGCCCACCGTGCGATCCGCTTGTGCGCCAGCCAGATCAGCAGCGGGGCGACCCACACCCAGTGGTGGTCCCACGAGATCGGCGACAGGAGCAGGCCGAGGAACTGCACGGCCAGCACGCCGATCAACGCGTCACCCGCCCGCACGGCCGACCGCAACGCGAAGAGCGCGATCACCACCGCCAGCACCGCCGCGGCCACCCACGGCCACGACATGCCCACGTCGTGTCCCTCGGTGCGGGACAGGGCGCCGCGCAGCGACTGGTTGTGCGCGGTGGCGATCGGCCCGACCCGGCCGGCGTCGCCGAAGAGCACGAACCAGTACCGCTCGGCCTGGCCGAAGTCCACCAGGAACCCGAGGCCGGCGCTCACCGCGAACGCGGCCACCGACCACACGGCCGCCGCCCACCTCCTGGTCGCGAGGAAGTAGAGACCCGAGATCGCGGGCACGAGCTTCACCCCGGACGCCAGGCCGATGCCGATCCCGGCCACGTGGTCGTCGCGCGCCACCAGCACGGCCAGCACGACCGCCGCCAGCACCAGGTTGATCTGGCCGAACTCGAAGGTGTGGAACACCGGCATCATCCAGAGCAGCACCGCGGTCCACAGCAGTGCCCGCTGCCGCCACCGCCGCGCGTCGTGCGTCCACGCCTCCCCCGCGACGAGCCGCGTCGCCGTGCGCACCAGCCAGTACAGGCACAGCACCGACAGCACGCGGAAGCTCCACTGCGCCGCGCCCCAGAACAGCCACGTCATCGGCAGGAACACCAGCGCGCCGAACGGCGGGTAGGTGAACGGCAACGGGAAGTCCGTCGGGGAGTACGGCGAGACGACCTCGTACAGGTCGCCCGTGAGCACGTGCGGTGCCAGCGACCAGTACACGCGCAGGTCGATCGAGTCTTTGCCGAAGCCCGTGACGAGGACCCACGTGCGCAGCAGCACCGAGAGCACCAGCAGCCACGGCGCCGCGGCGAGCAGCCGCCGTTCCAGTTTCCCCAGGACGTGCAACGTGGTCTGCCTTCTAGATCGTGCGGAGCGGGGTGCGCTCGCGGAGCAGCTTCGGGACGACCGCGAGGGTGAGCAGCGCGAGCGCCGGGTAGACCCAGCCGAGCGCGGCGAGCGGCCACGGTCTCGGGATCTCCCAGATGGACGGCTGCCGGTCGATCAGGAAGGTGATCAGGTCCGAACCGATCGCGACCGCCCACACGTACGCGAGCACGAGGCTGCGGCGGTCGTGGACCAGCCACAGCACCAGCGGCAGGACCCACAGCCAGTGGTGGCTCCAGGAGATCGGCGAGATCAGCAGCCCGAACAGCTGCACGACGACCACGGCGACGAGCGTGTCCGAGGCCTGTACCGCAGCGCGCAACGCCAGCGCCGTCAGCCCGGCGGACACCGCCACCGCGAGGAGCCACGGCCAGGACATCCCCACGTCGTGGCCGAGCGAGCGGGACAACGCGCCGCGCAGCGACTGGTTGATCACCGAGCCCACCGGCCCGACCCGGTCGGCCGCGCCGAGCAGCTCGAACCAGTAGCGCCACGAGTCGGGGGCGGACGCGAGGAACCCGAGGGCGACGGTGACCGCGAAGCCCGCGACCGACCAGGCCGCCGCGGCGAACCTGCGGGTGGCGAGGAAGTACAGCGCGGAGATCGCGGGCGTCAGCTTCAGCCCGGCGCCGACGCCCACGCCCAGTCCCGCCACCGGCTGCCGGGTCGCGACCATCGCCGCGAACACCCCGGCGACGAGGACGAGGTTGACCTGTCCGAAGTCGAGGGTCTTGCGGACGGGTTCGGCCCACAGGAACAGCGCCGTCCACACGAGAGCCCGCCGCGTCCACGTCACGTCGAACGGCTGCTCCAGCCTGGCCGCCACCAGCTTCAGCGCCGTGCGCACCAGCCACCACAGGCAGACCAGGGACAAGGCCAGCCAGACGACGCGCGCCACCGTCCACGGCAACGCCGAGAGCGGCAGGAACACCATCGCCGCGAACGGCGGGTAGGTGAAGGGCAGCGGGAAGTCCGCCGTGAACGGCATGGTGATCGAGTAGAGCTGGTCCGTCAGCAGGTTCGGAGCGAGGCTCCAGTAGACCTTCAGGTCGATCATCTGCCAGTCCGCCGGGTTGCCGAGCGTCCAGGCGTACGCGCAGACCGACAGCACCAGCAGCAGCGGCGCGAACCTCAGCGCCCGCTCCTCAATCACGTGTTCTTCCCCCACGAAGGAGCAACAGCGAGGTCCAACCTACAGGTCTCACTGACTGCTGATGCTCGCGACCAGGTTGATGGTCGTGGCGAGCACGCCCGTGCCGAAGAGGTAGGACAGCAAGGCGTGCTTCAGGGCCGTGCGCCGCATCTCACTGCCGGAGAGGCTGGTGTCGGACACCTGGAACGTCATGCCGATGCTGAACGCGACGTACGCGAAATCGCCGTAGTCAGGCGGTTCGGGCTGGTTGAAGTCGATGCCGCCGTCCGCGCCGTAGTAGTAGAGGCGGGCGTAGCGCAGGGTGAAGATCGTGTGCACGACCGTCCACGACAGCACGACGGACACCACGCCGAGACCGACGCGCAGCAGTTCGGACGCGCTCGTGGTGTGCGCGGCGCGGGCGAGCACGAAGCCGACGGACACCAGGCTCGCGAGGGCGGCGACGATCAGCAGCACCTCGGCGACACGGCGCGTGGGGTCGTTGCGAACGGCGTGCCGCGCGGTCTCCTCGGCGTCCATCGGCCAGACGACCACCCACGCCCGGACGAGGTAGACCAGGGTCGCGACGTCCCAGCCGACCAGCGGGCCGAACTCGGCGTGGCCGGTGGCGGTCACCACGATCCCGCAGACGAGACCGGCGGCGACCGCGACCACCACCAGGGTCCGGTCGAGCACGAACCGGTCGGTCGGCGGGCGGGACGGCAGATCCTCCGGCATGACCGGCGAAGCTACCGCAGCCGCCCGCCGCGGGCCGGTCAGGCGTCGCCACCCCACGGCACGATCACCGCGCGGGCCAGGGTGTGCCCGAGGACGGAGAACGACAGCATGGCCGGAGTGGACTCGGGCCCGACCCCCAGCGGGACGACGGACTCGACGTCGAGCGCGTGCACCGCGATGAAGTACCGGTGCTTCGTCCCGGCGGGAGGCGCGGCGCCCAGGTAACCGGTCACGCGGGCGTCGTTGGCGACGTGGAAGGCGGGGCCCGGCGGGGTCGCGCCCGGCGCCAGTTCGGTGACGTCGGCGGGCACGTCGGCCAGCACCCAGTGCCAGAGACCGGACGGCGTGGGCGCGTCCGGGTCGAACATCGTGACCACGAAGCTCCTGGTCCCGGCCGGGAAACCGGACCACGACAGCTGCGGCGACAGGTCGGCGGCTCCCGGACGGCCGCTCATGGCCGCGTACTGCGCCGCGGGCAACGGGCTGTCCGCGGTCACGTCCGTGCTGGTCAGCTCGAAGCTCGGCACCGGCGGCATCGAGGCGAAGGGATCGTGCACAGTTCTCTCCAACTTTCGACGGTTGTTCGTACTTTTAAAAGTTAGCATCGTTGTCAACTGTCGTATGATCAGCTCGTGTCCTCGACCTCCCCGGCCACCCGCAGCGCCAACGTGCAGGCGCTCATCCGCTCCGACATCCTCGGCGGACGCCTGCGGCCCGGCGAGCGGCTCAAGTTCCCGCAGCTGTCCGAGCGCTACGGCGTGAGCACCGGCGCGGTCCGCGAAGCCCTGCTACGGCTGTCGGCGCTGCGCCTGGTCACGTCGGAGCCGCACCTCGGCTTCCAGGTGAGGACGGTCTCCCAGGAAGGGCTCGCGCTGGTCTGCGACGCGCGGGCCGAGCTGGAGTCGCTGGCACTGCGGCGCGCCATCGCCGACGGCGGCCTGGGCTGGCAGTCGCGACTGATCGCCGCACACCACACGTTCCGGCACACGCCCTACGACCCGGAGGGTCAGGACTGGCTGGACGCGCACACGGAACTGCACCACGTGCTGCTCGCCGGATGTGCGAACCCGCTGCTGCGCGAGGCGGCCGACGCGCTGCGCGACGAGGCGGAGCTGTACCGGCGCTGGGCCCGCCCGGTCCCCGGCGACCCGGACATGCCGGATCCGGAGGGGATGGCCGAGGCGCACCAGGCCCTGGTGACGTCCGCGGTCGAGGGCGACGCCGACGGCGCCGAGGCGAGGTTGCGGGCGATGATCGCGGTCACGGCCCGTCTCCAGGTGGTGCTCGACGACCGCTGAGCCCGTGCGGGAAGAACCCGCACGACAGCGGAGCCGGAACAGGCCTTGGTACGAGCCGTTCTTCACCCCGAAGGCGCCGAACGGCGTTGCGAAAACCATCGACCACGAAAAGAATTCCGTCCACTTCCGTGTCCAGTCCTTTTCGGACGGCCGTTGACCCCGCCGGACGCAGGTAGTTCGATTCGCACGCGAGCCTGTCCGAATTCCGGACGGGTTCGCGTGCGGGCGGCCGGACACGCCTGACACCAGGGCCATCAGGCCCGTGCGACCAGGTCCATCCAGCCCAGAACATCTTTTTATTACATCGAATCCGGATAGGTGGATTGTTCGTGTTGACTACTCTCGATAGGGTCCGCGTATCACTCCGGGCATGACGTGAGGCGGCATTCTTTGATCGGGCAGCGTGGTCGACCGCCCTCGGACGCAGATCTGATCGACGCGGTTCGCGACGGCAAGGTCGAGGCCTACGGCAAGCTGTACGAACGCCACGTGCGATCAGCGAACATCCTCGCGATGCAGCTGTCGACGTCCTCGGCGGACGCGGACGACCTGGTCGCCGACGCGTTCGCCAAGGTCCTCGCCGCGCTGCGCTCCGGCGGCGGGCCAGGAAGCGCTTTCCGGCCGTACCTGCTCACGGCGGTGCGGCACGCGGCCTACGACAAGACGCGCAAGGACAAGCGCCTCGAACTCGCCGGCGACGTCGAGGAGGTGGCCGGCGCCACCAAGGCGACCAGCGTGCCGTTCCGCGACAAGGCGGTCGAGGACCTCGACCAGGCCCTGGCGGCCAGCGCGTTCGCCACGCTCCCCGAGCGGTGGCAGACGGTCCTGTGGCACACCGCGATCGAGGGCCAGTCGCCCGGCGAGATCGCGCCGCTGCTGGGCCTGACGCCCAATGGTGTGTCGGCGATGGCGTTCCGCGCGCGCGAGGGTCTGCGCAAGGCGTTCCTGCAGGCGCACGTGGCCCAGGAGCCGGCGGAACGCTGCCGCGCCACCGTGACGAAGCTCGGTTCGTGGACGCGCGGCGGGCTCAAGGGCCGCGAGGCCGTCCAGCTGGACGCGCACATGGACGACTGCGCCGAGTGCCGCAAGCTGGCAAGTGAGCTGTCGGACGTCAACGCCGCGCTGCGCGGTCTCGTCGCGCCCATCGTGCTGGGCACGGGCACCGCCGGCTACCTCGCCGCGGCCGCCACCGCGACCAAGGGCGTGGCGATCACCCTCAGCGCGAGCTCCTGGCTGGGCGTGGCCGCCTCGGCCGCGGCCGTCGTGGTGGTCGCCGCCTCGGGCGTCGTCACCTCGAACGACTCCGAGGCCACGACCCCCGAGGCGGCCGCGACGCTCACGTCGAGCACCACGGCGGGCACCGCGCAGCAGCCCAACCAGCCGGGCACCACCCAGAACGCGGGCGCTCCCACGGCCGGCACCAACGGTTCCGCCGTGCCGGGAACCCAGACGAACGCGAACGGGAGCACCGACACGGTGGTCACGACGACCACCACCACGGGGTTCGTGCCGGCGAGCAACGCCGACCTGTCGGGCAGCGGGCCGAGCAGCATCGCGATGACCACCGAAGGCCCCGCCAACGAGATGAACATCAGCATCACCAACAACGGCTCCGCCCCCACGACGCTGCCGACGTTGACGCTGACCATGCCCGACAAGATCAAGACGGTCGGTCCGGGCAAGGTGAACGCGGGGTTCGTCGGCTGCCCGGCGGGCAAGGGCACGGTGACCTGCGACGGCGGCGGGCAGACGCTCGCGCCGGGTCAGACGATCACCTACCGGGCGCGGCTGCAGGCAGGACCGAAGGCCGGGGACGGGGTCATCTCCGGTGTCGCGGGCCCGGTGCGCGTGAACATCCCGATCACGATCACCTAGTCCACTTCGGACAGCGGGAACCCCACGAGCGGGTGCAGGCGCTCACCAGGCAGAAGCGGTGCTGATGAACAAGCACTGCCCTGCCGTCGTGTCCCGGCGGCAGGGCAGGATTCCGGTCAGCCGGTGCCCAGCGCGGCGAAGCGGGCGTCGGCCTCCCGCCGGTGCCGCTCCGCCTCGGCAGGATCCGCGACGGCGCGGGCGAGGTGCTTGTGGGCGTTCGCGGCCTCGCGCGGGTCGTCGATGCGTTCCGCCAGCTCCAACGCCTCGCGCAGCGACGCCTCGGCCTCCGCCGGGCGTCCGGCCGCGATGAGCACCTCGCCCAGGTAGTTCAGCACCACCGTTTCCGTGGTCACGTCACCGATCGCGCGCACGGCCGCCAGCGCCGACGTCAACGCCTCCAGCGCCTCGTCGTGCCTGCCCATGGCGTGCAGGATCATGCCGAGCGCGCTCTGCGTGTCCGCCTCGTCGCGACGGCTGCCCAGCTCGCGCATCAGCGCCAGCGCCGACGTGCACGCCCGCAACGCCTCGTCGTAGCGGCCGGCCGCGCTGTAGATGTTGCTGACGTTGCTCATCGCCTGCGACTCGAGGTGCCGGTCGCCGAGCTCACGGGCCACCGTGATCGCCTGTTCGAGCAGCTCGGCGGCCTCGGCGTTGCGGCCGATGCTGCGGTAGACCAGCGACAGGTTGTTCAGCGTGCCCGCCACGCCCTGCAGGTCGCCCAGCTCGCGGAGCATCTCGATCGCGCGCTCGTTGTGGTGGATGGCCTTCGGGTACTGCGCGGTCTGCCAGAACACCATCGCGTAGTTCTTCGTGGTGATCGCGAGCGCGGCCGGGTTGCCCTCCGCTGCCTTCAATGCCAGCTCGTTGATCGTGGCCCAGTCACGCGTGTGTCCGCGCACCATGCAGAAGTACGTCATCGCGCGCGCCAGCTGCCATGTGTGCGTGTGCCACCCACCCTCGAGCGACAACGCCACCGCGGCGACGAGCGTCTGCCGTTCGGTCTCCAGCCATTCCACCGCGTGGTCGTAGTCGCGCAGCACGAGCCGCGACGCCGGGCGGTAGGTGATGTCGACCTCGTACCGGCGGGCCGCGGGCGACAGCAGCCGCGTCGCCTGGTTCGCGGTGTCCAGGAAGTGGTCGAGCAGCCGGGTCAGCGGCTCGCGCGGCGAGTCCACCTGGGACTGCGCGTACTGCCGCAGCAGGTCGTGCATCCGGTACCGGCCGACCGTGGTCGCCTCCAGCAGGTGCACGTCGACGAGGTCCTCGAGCATCCCGTCGCACTCCAGCAGGTCGAGCTCGCCGAGGGCGGCCGCCTGGTCGACGTCGAAGTCCGTGCCGTGGTGCAGTCCCAGCAGGCCGAAGAGCCGCTGGTGTCCCGAGGGGAGCTGACCGAACGACAGCGCGAACACCGCGTCCAGTTCGGATAATCGTCCCTCGCGCAACCGCGTCGCGAGGTGGGCGGTGGTCCACGTCGGACGGCTGCGCAACCGGCCGGCGGCGAGGCGCACGGCCAGCGGCAGCCTGCCGCACAGCTCGACGACCTCGCGGGCCGCCTCGTCCGCGCCGCGGTCGTCGCCGACGATCGTGGCGAACAGCTGCAGCGCCTCCGCCTCGGACAGCACGTCCAACGTGAGCGTCGACGTGCCCTCCAGCTCGACCAGCCGCGTCCGCGACGTGACCAGTACCAGCGACCCGGGCACGCCCGGCAGCAGCGGCCGCACCTGGTCGGCGCTCGCCGCGTTGTCCAGCACGACGAGCAGCCGTCGTCGCGACAGCTCCGCACGCCACATGGCAGCGCGTTCGTCGAGACCGTCCGGGATGTCGTCCAGGCCGAGCGCGCGCAGCAGCACGTCCAACGCGTCCGTCGGTTCGACGGGCGCACGTCCTGCCGTGTGCGCGTGCAGGTCGATGAACAACTGACCGTCCGGGAACTCCAGCCGGTGCGCGAGGTGCACGGCCAGCGTCGTCTTGCCGACGCCGGGCATGCCGTCGATCGCGGAGATCACCACGGCCGACTGCCCGGTGACCGCTCTGGTCAGCCTGGCGATCTCCGCGGCACGTCCGGTGAAGTCCGCGACGTCGCGCGGCAACGTGTTGAGCGCCGGGCGGGGTTCGTCGCCTCGCAGCAGCCGCTCGTGCAGCTCCCGCAACTCGGGGCCGGGATCGGTGCCCAGCTCCTCCGCCAGCAGGACCCGCACGTCCTCGAACGTCTGCAACGCCTCCGCCGGGCGGCCCGCCCTGTGCAGCGCGTGCATGAGCTGCAGCCAGAGCTGTTCCCGCAACGGGAACTGCGCGGTCAGCCGCCGCAGCTCGGCGATCAGCCGTTCTCCCCGGCCCAGCTCGATCGCGAGGCGCGCGTGCTGCTCGGCGACGGTGAGCCGCCGTTCCTGCAGCAGCGTCAGCTCGGCGGCCAGCCGCGCGCCGACCGTGAGGCCGTCGAGTGCCGGGCCGCGCCACAACGCCAGCGCTTCCCCGTACTTCTCGACCGCCGCGAGGTGGTCACCCTGCTTCAACGCCTCGTCCGCGGCCGCGCACAGCTGCTCGAAGACGCCGGCGTCGATGTCCTCCGGCGGCACCTTCAGCCGGTAGCCGCCGGGCACCGTCACCAGGTCGTCCTGCACGAGCTTGCGCAGGGCGGCCACGTACGTGCGGATGTTCGATTCCGGTGCGGCGGGCGGGGACTCCCACACCGCTTCACTCAAGTGTTCAAAACTGACCGTCTCGTTGGCGTGCAGTGCCAACGCTGCCAGCAGTGCCCTTTGCCGGGGCCCGCCCAGCCGCAGTTCCACGCCCCCACGCCAGATCTGCAGCGGCCCAAGAAGCCGATAGCGCACTGACCCTCCTCGGGGGGCATGGTGCCAGAACTCGCGGCGCCTGTGCGCGATTTGTGCAAGCGATCTTCGAAACTTGCCTCACACCGCCGTGAAGAGGGAGAACCGAGATGGACCGCGACCGGCACCCGGTGTGGGTGAGCAGATCATGGACGGGCCAGGCAGCCTAGGATGACCGCATGACCGAGACGGCGAAACGACGTCCCGGCCCGCGGATCGAGGAAGTCGCGCGGGTCGCGGGAGTGTCCAAGTCGACCGTCTCGCGCGTGATCAACGACGAGCAGTACGTCAGCGCCAAGGCCCGCGAGGCCGTGCACGCCGCGATAGCCCAGCTGGGCTACTCCCCCAACCAGGCCGCGCGGGCCCTCGCCGGCAACCGCGCCAACGCGATCGCCCTCGTGGTCTCGGAACCGACGGGCCGCGTCCTCTCCGACCCGTTCTTCGCCGGCGTCCTGCGGGGCGTCCACTCGGAACTCGCCGGGCGCCACACGCAGCTGCTGCTCATGATGAGCCAGCCCTCCGACACCGAGGACCTGGTCACGTACCTGAGCAGCGGCCACGTCGACGGCGCGCTGCTCGTGAGCCTGCACGGCGAAGACCCGCTGGTGCCCATGCTGGCCGAGATCGGCCTGCCCGTGGTCTCCGGCGGGCGCCCGCTGGGCAAGACCGTGCCGTTCGTCGACGCGGACAACTTCAGCGGCGCGCTCGAGGCCGCGCGCCACCTGGTCTCGTTGGGGCGCAAGCGCATCGCCACCGTGGCGGGCCCGAAGGACATGGCCGTCGGCGCGGACAGGCTGAGCGGCTTCAAGCGCGGCCTGAGCGAGGGCAAGGTCGCCACCGACCTGGTGGCCCACGGCGACTTCACGCCCGAGAGCGGCGCACGGGCGATGGAACGCCTGCTGCGCAAGGCACCCGACCTCGACGCGGTGTTCGTCGCCGCGGACATCATGGCGCTGGGCGCGCTCCAGGTCCTGCACGCCCAGGGCAAGCGCGTGCCGGAGGACGTCGCCGTGGTCGGCTTCGACGACTCGGTGTTCGCCGCGACCGCGACGCCGCCGCTCACGACGATCCGGCAGGACGTCGAGGAGCTCGGCCGCACCATGACGTGGCGGCTGCTGGCCGAGCTCGCGGGCGAGGCGGGGCTGCCCCCGTCGCTGCTGCTGCCGACGTCGCTGGTCAAGCGGTCGAGCGCCTGACCGGCTGGTCGGTGCTGCGGAAGACCTCTCTCAGGCGGGGATTCCATCGGAACCCTCTGTAACGCCCTGGGTAATCCCTTGATGGTCTGGCCGTACCCGTCCAGGCGAGGGAGTTGCGCACAGTCGCTCGCCAGGTACGCCGTCCCGACCGGCGTGGCGAGGCAGGTCGCCGTGCACCTGACGTGGTGCGCGATCGCCGCCGGGCAGTACCGGGGTCACCGCGGCATCGAGGTGCGCCTCGACGGGCAGCGCGTCGGTGAGCTGACCTTCCCGGTGTCGCAACGGTATGCGCCGGTGCTGATGCAGGTGGAGTCCGGTGGCGGGTCGACGGGGTGCGAGGCCCTGGTCCAGCGCGGGGCCGACGGGGTGCTGCAGGTCGTGCTGCGGATGCCTCGCGAGGTCCCCCGTGGCGCCGTGGTGCCGGTGTCGAGCTCACCGTCGTGGGTGGCGCCCGTGGCGATCAGCGCGGCGAGCGTGTTCGCGTTCCTGATCGCGGTCACCGTCGCCGGTGCCGTGCTGAACGGTGGCACGCCCGCGGTCGACAAGGCAGCGGCCCTCACGACCACGGCCGCGTCCACGACCGTCTCAGCGCCGACGAGCACCACGACGTCGACCACGACTTCCACCACCACGACTTCCACCACCACGACAACGACCACCACGACGACCGTTGCGCCCCCTGCGGTTCCGCAGCCCAGCCCCCAGCCGCAGCCCGCACCTCAGCCGGCCTGCCACGCGAGCTACAGCCCGTGCGTGCCGATCGCGTCCGACGTCGACTGCGCCGGCGGCAGCGGGAACGGGCCCGCCTACGTGACGGGCCAGGTCCGCGTGATCGGTCCCGACGTCTACAAGTTGGACAGCGACGGGGACGGCATCGGCTGCGAGGACTAACGCCCGCGCTCGTACGGCGTCTTCTCGCCCGCCTCGACGCCGAACGGCAGGTGGTTGCCCGCGGGCGGCAGCGGGCAGGTGGCGAAGTCGGTGAAGGCGCACGGCAGGTTCGTCGCGCGGTTGAAGTCGAGCACCACCTTGCCGTCGACCGGGGTCGCCGCGAGCGATCGGTTCGCCGCGTACGTGGTGACGCCGCTGGTCTCGTCGGTGAAGAGGATGCTGAGCTCGCCGTTGCGCCCGTTGAACGCCGTCAGCGTGTGCTCGGTGCCGTTGTGGTTGAACCGCACACGGCCCGGTGCCTCGTACACATGGCTAAGACCTTCCACGACCGCACCGACGGTCGTGGGCACAGGCTCGTCGAACGGTTCGTAGACGCCTTCCAGCACCCACTCCTCCCGCGGTTCGTACGACGGCACGCCCTGGAAGTTCCCCAGCACCTCGGCTTTCGGGTCGTGCACCCGGATCAGGTACCCGCCGCGCCGGGCGATCTCGATCTCGACGTCGCCGGCGGCGACACGCGTGCCAGGACCGCTCTGCACGAGCTCGAACCGCTGCGGTTCTCCGCCGTCCTCCTGCCAGTACGCCGCGTCGTCGTCCTGCCACCACTTGCCCGGCAGGCCGTCATAGGCGCGGGGAGTCGTCTCCAGCCAATCGAGCGACACCAGCGCCAGCCACCCGTACGGGTCGGCCAGCGCCTTCTCCCGGTCGGTCTTCCAGGTCTGCCAGTCCTCCGCGAATCCGCTCATGGTCATGCCAACGACGGATCCGGGCTACCGCTTCCCCGTTCCACTGACTGGGACACGAGGGCGTCGTCGAGCTCGGACCTCGCGTGCCAGGAGGTCCACACGCACCTCCGGCCGTCGGCCCGGTGACGGTGCTCGGGGAAGACGTCGTGCCGCGTCCAACGGGTTGCCGCACGACGCCTTCCCGCCCTGCTGGTCGCGCGTCCTGGTGTCGAACCAGGCACCCCGGGCTCATGAGGCCTGGGTGATCTCCGGATCCCGCGCGGTGGGGTGACCGACCGGACTCGCACCGGCTTCGACCAGGACCACGACCTGGCGCCTCGACTGCTTCGGCTTCGGTCACAGCTGCCCGTCGAGGACTCGAACCTCGATCTCCGCGTCCAGAGCGCGGCGTCCGTGCCGATTGGACCAACGGGCATCAAAAAAGCCGCCTCGTCGCGACGGCGACGGGACGGCTCCCCGGGACATGAGGTCAGCTCATGCCGAGGAGCACCAGTCCTGCTGATGGCGCATGTGGTGCTGCATCACGACTGGCTCCCTCCGGTTCGGTGAGATCACTCTGACGGATGACGGCACGCGTCCGCAACGCATTATCCGGCCTGCAAAAGTTTGCAGATTTGCGCGATGCACTCCACTGAACCTCAAGCCGACTTGCGGAAAACTTTTGCAACGTCTTTCCTGGTTCGCTGACACACCCCACCGGAAGGCATGGACATGTCCCAGGAGTGGTGGCGACACGCCGTCATCTACCAGGTCTACGTGCGCAGCTTCGCCGACTCCGACGGCGACGGTGTCGGTGACCTGCCCGGCATCCGCTCGCGCCTGCCCCACCTCCGCGACCTGGGCGTCGACGCGGTCTGGATCACGCCGTTCTACGCCTCGCCGATGGCCGATGGCGGCTACGACGTGGCCGACTACCGCGCGGTCGACCCGCGGTTCGGCGACCTCGACGACGTGCGCGCGCTGGTCGACGACGCGCACGCGCTCGGCATCCGCGTGATCGTCGACATCGTGCCCAACCACAGCTCCGACCAGCACGCGTGGTTCCAGGAGGCGCTGGCCGGGCGCAACCGCGAGCGCTACATCTTCCGCGAGGGCGTCGGCGACCAGCCGCCGAACGACTGGGAGTCGGTGTTCGGCGGGCCGGCGTGGACGCGGGTGGCCGACGGGTCCTGGTACCTGCACCTGTTCGCGCCGGAGCAGCCGGACCTCGACTGGGAGCTGCCGGAGGTGCGCGCGGAGTTCCGCGACGTGCTGCGGTTCTGGCTGGACCTCGGCGTCGACGGGTTCCGGGTGGACGTGGCGCACGGGATGGTCAAGGCGCCGGGCCTGCCGGACATCGGGCACGCGGACCAGCTCAAGCTGCTGGGCACCGAGCCGTTGCCGTTCTTCGACCAGGACGGCGTGCACGAGATCCACCGCGAGTGGCGCACGGTCGTCGACTCCTACCCCGGCGAACGCGTGCTGGTGGCCGAGGCGTGGACGCCGTCGGCCGAGCGGACGGCGATGTACCTGCGCCCCGACGAGATGCACCAGGCGTTCAACTTCCACTACCTGACCGCGTCCTGGGACTTCGAGTCGTTGCGATCGGTCATCGACTCGTCTCTCGCGGCTGTCGCACCCGTCAACGCGCCCACCACGTGGGTGCTGTCGAACCACGACGTGCAACGGCACGTGACGCGCTACGGCGGCGGCGAGACGGGCGTACGCCGTGCGCGCGCCGCACTGGCGTTGATGCTGGCGCTGCCGGGTTCGGTGTACCCGCGCTAACACCTGAATCTGGGACTGATCCCGTAACAGCAGCTTCTCGACCGCCCGTACGGCCTCGTCAGGGCGCACGGGACACACCCCAGCCTTTCTCTGGCAGCCGGTACCGCGGGGGTGCCCGTGACTGACGGAATCGTCCCGCCCCACAGGTTCGGCGACGCCACGACCGACCCATCCGCCGCAGAGCCCGGCGACGTGCTGGCGACGGGCCTCTCCAGGACGCCTGGGGCGGCACGTGCACCACGCACACTGGACCTGAGGCGGACCGAGACTCCCCGGCTCGGCGCCATGCCTGCCGGGCAACGGACGAGCCGGCAGCGGCGGCGCTACGCGGTGGCGCTGCTCGACTCCGACGGCAGACTCACCGACCAACAGCTCTTCTCGCAGTTGGGGTGGACTCCGGGCACCCGCGTCACCGTCGGCGTGGGCGACGGTCACGAAATCGTCGTGCGCCGCGACGAGCAGGGTGACTCCGTGCTGACCTCCCGCAACATGGTGCTCGTGCCTGCGTCTTTGCGGCGCTGGTGCGGCTACGGCGCGGGGACCCCGGTGCTGGTGGTGGCCGTACCTTCGATGTCCGCTGTCGTGCTGCACACTCTGGAGACGCTCGACCAGGCGCTGCCTGATCCTCGAAGGATCGTGGAG
>NZ_DATLEC010000228.1:0-24028 GCF_035525475.1 Lentzea sp.
ACCTCGAGCTCGTCCGCGACGCGCTTCGCCAGCTCCTCCGGCGACGGCGCCGGCTGACGCACCAGCTCGGCCGTGCCGTCGCTCACCGCCACGAGCGCTTCCTCGTTGACCCCGTCGGCCGCGCTCCAGATCAGCGCGGGCCGCTCGATCCGGTGGTTCCACACGGGTGCGTCCCTGGACCGCCACCGCGCCTCGAACGGGTTGCGCGACAGCCGGGTCGAGTTGGCCCAGTGCTCGGCCCCGACGGGCTCGGACAACCACGGCACCTCGTCCACCGGCAAATCCGTGACCAGCGCGACCTCGATGGCCTCGATATCCTGCGGCACGTCGAGCAGATCGCCGAAGACCCACAGCTCGACCACCTGGAAGCGGAAGAACGCGGCCGGCAGGTCGCCGCACTTCTCGGCGAGCTCGGCCAGGTGGTGCACAGCGCGGGTCCATTTCACGGGGTGGATCATGCCTGACCAGGTGGCGGCGGCTTTGGCCCGGCTGGATGTCGTGGAGCCCGCACTGTGTGCGTTCCACGAGGTCTTCCGCTCCTTCGCGCCAGTCGACCCGTCGTCGCCGCTCGCCGGCATGCCCATCGCGGTGAAGCGTGGCGAGCGCCGCAGCCACCGCGAAGCGTTGATGGCCCTCGGCTGCGTACCGATCGGACTGACGACCACGCCTGATGGCAGCACGCCGTGGCAGACGTGGGGCCGCAACTCTCGCGGCGTCACACGCAACCCGTGGAACCTCGACCGCACTCCCGGCGGTTCGTCGGCGGGCTCGGCTGTGGCGGTGGCGTCGGGCGTTGTGCCGTTGGCCACGGGTGTCGACGGCGCGGGGTCGATTCGCATCCCTGCCGCGTGGTGCGGCGTGTTCGGGCTGAAGACGACGTCGTCCGAACGGGCCGCGGTCGGCGTGTTCACCCGTGACCCGGCGCTGCTCGCGGCCTACCTGGGCATCGCGGAGACCGGCGCGCCCACCGCCGTCTGGTCCCCTGACCTGGGCTTCGCGGAGGTGGACGACGAGCAGGTGGAGATCGCCCGGCGGGCAGCGGCGCCGTTGCGCCCGCGCCCCGTCTCGCTCGGGCTGCGCGACCCGGCCGAGGACTGGTACGCGCACCGCTGCGGCCCGAATCCCGTGCTGGACAAGCTGTTCGAGACCACCGACCTGCTGCTCACCCCGACGACGCCCGGTCCGCCGCACGGCCACAACGGTCCGGGCTCTCGGGTCAACACGGCGTTGACCTGGGCGTTCAACCTCAGCGGTCACCCGGCGATCAGCATTCCGGCGGGGTTCGACTCCGAAGGCCTGCCGGTCGGGCTGCAGGCCGTGGCGCGGCACGGACGGGAAGCGGACCTGGTCGCCGCCGCCCGGCTGGTCTCCCCCACGATCGAGATCGCGCCCTGGCCGCCTTGAGCCGATCGGGTGCTTTGGTCCCAATCAACCTCGGCAACCGCGTCCTGTGCGATGTCCTCGCGTTTCGAGGAGGCCAACCGTGACGCGAAGAATCGGTGGTAAAGGCGGCGGCTCGGACCCCGCGGGTAAGGCGGGCGCTGTGGTGGCGGCCGGTGTGCTGGCGGTGTCGATCGCGGCGGGCGGTGGTGGTCTGTCGCTCGGCGGTGGCGCGTCGACCACGGCCGTCGACTCCGCGGGCGTGAACCTCACCAAGGCGAGGTCCGAGGGCAAGAAGTCCGCTCGCAAAGGCGACGCCGACGGCGCTTGGCGGCAGATGAACATGCGCACGCTCAAGCGCACGGCCAAACAGGCGGCCGAGTGCGTGTCGCACTCCTTCGGCCAGGTGCGGGACCACTTCGCGCACAACCGGTGCACGTCGCTCGACCGGACGCTGTTCGCCGTCGGCGACGACCGGGGCGACGTCGCCGTCGTGTCCGTGGCGTGGGTCGGCTTCCCGAACCGGCGCGAGGCGGGCGAGTTCAAGAAGCTGATAGACGTGCACGGCACCGGCGACATCACCCCGCTCGGCACCCCGCTGCTCGACCTCGCGGACGTCCGCTTCACCGGCCTGCACTACCAGTCCCGGTCCGACGGCAGCACGGTCGTGATCGCCGAGTCGGAGTCCGCGTCCGGGCAGGTGAGCGGTGACGTCCTGGACGCGATGGCGGACATCGCGAGCTGGCTGCCGCGTTAGACCGCCACCGCTCGCACCGACTTCAGCGCCGACGCCCACGCCACCAGTTCGTCCAGCATCACGTTGAGCGTGTCGGCGTGCGGCGGCTCCCCTCCAGATCGCTGCGCTCACACGCGACCTGCGTGCGCACGGTCGCCGCCTTCACCTCTGCCAGCACGAGCCGAAGCTGCTCAACGGCACGCAAGCCGCCGGTGCCTCCTACGCCCACGAACCCGGCCGCCCACTCTCGCGGTGTTCGCCCGTGACGGGTACGCGCGGGCCGGCATCGACGCCATCGCGAAGGAGGCGGGGGTGTCGACGCGCACGCTCTACAACCACTTCGCCGACAAGGCCGACCTCTTCCGCACCGTCATCCAGACCAGCGCGGGCGAGGCGGCGCGCGACCAGATCGCGATCGTCGAGCGGCACTTCCACAAGATCACGGATTTGGAACAGGACCTCGTCGCGTTCGGCAGGGCCATGAGCGCGCAGCAGGGCCACGCCGAGCACTTCGCGCTGGTGCGGCAGATCAACGCGGAGCTCGGCCACATCCCACCGGAGGCGATCGAGGCGTGGCAGGAGACGGGTCCGCGCAAGGTGCGGCGGGCGATCGCGGACGAGCTCGGGTTCGAGGATCCGGAACGCGCGGCGGTCCACCTCATGCTGCTCACGATGACCGGTGACCCCAGCATCAGGGGCACGCGGCCGGACGACGAGGACGTCGCGGCGGGCGTCCGGGTTTTCCTGCACGGACACGCTGTCGGAGGCGCCGGACGCCGTCGGTAGCCTCCTGTCGCATGGAGGTCGAGATCTACACCGACGGCGCGTGCAGCCCCAACCCCGGCCCAGGCGGCTGGGGTGCCGTGTTGCGCTACGGCGAGCACGAGAAGGACATGTACGGCGGTGATATCGGCCCCACGACGAACAACCGCATGGAACTGATGGCGCCCATCATGGCGTTGGAGAGCCTCACGCGCGCATCCACCGTGAACCTCTACACGGACAGCACTTACGTCCGCAATGGAATCACCTCGTGGGTGCACGGCTGGAAGACGAACGGCTGGCTCACGAAAGCGCGTGAGCCCGTCAAGAACGCCGACCTGTGGCGCCGCCTGGAGGAGGCCGCCAACCGCCACGAGGTGGAGTGGCACTGGGTGAAGGGCCACGCGGGCCACCCGGAGAACGAGCGCGCCGACCGCCTCGCCGTGCGCGGCGTGGAGGAGGTCACGGGGCGGGAAGTCACGCAGCCCCAGGCGAAACCGAAGAAGGCGGCCAAGCCGAAGCAGCCCCGTGAGCTGACCGGCGAACCGTGCGGCGCGCCCACCAAGAAGGGCACGCCCTGCCCGATCAACGCCGGCAAGAACGGGCTGTGCCACGTGCACGACCCGGCGTTGCAGTGCGGAGCCCTCACCAAGAAGGGCTCGCCCTGCACCATCGCGACCGGCGGCGGCCGCTGCGACTACCACCAGGACGCACTCGAACTGTTCGGATGAGGGCTATCGGTCCGTGGGCTCAGCAGGGCTCGTAACAGGAGTGGACAGCAGGCTGGCCCGTGTAGTTGGGGCCGGCCCGCCGTAGGTGAAACTCACCCCTTGCAACGCTTCCGTCAACACACGGCGGCACGGAGCGCCGTCGGCGCGGCGCGAGCCAGAACGCGACGCTCCAGCAGACCAAGCTCGTCGCCCACGCAGTGCAGACCGTGCACGCAGGTCACGAGATCGGCGGGCTCGTCTCGTCGTCGTCGAGCATGCTCACCGCAGCACCTTCGCCAGCCGCGCCATGCCCTCCTCGATCTCCGCGGGAGTGTTGGTGGTGAACGACATCCGGAACGTCGCGTGGTCCGGCGTCGTCGCGAAGAAGGGCGCGCCAGGCACGAAAGCGACGTCGTGGCGCAGCGCCTCCTTCAGCAGCGAAGCGCTGTCCACGTCACCGGGCAGCCGCAGCCACACGAACATGCCGCCGTCCGGATCGCTCCACGTCGTGCCGTCGGGGACGGTGGACGGCAGCGCGGCGATCATCGCGTCGCGGCGGGTTCCGTACTCGACGCACAGGCGGGCGACGTGGGCGTCCAGGTCGGTGCGGGACAGGTAGGCGGCGGCAGCGGCCTGGTCCACAGTGGACGTGTGGAGGTCGGCGGCCTGTTTCACGATCACCAGGGTGCGGAGCAGGTCGGCGGGTGCGCGCAGCCAGCCCAGGCGCATGCCGGGTGCGCCGATCTTCGAGAAGCTGCCCAGGTAGACGGTTCTGTCGCTGATGGAGGCGATCGGGGCGGCGGAGGAACCCCGGTAGCGGAGCTCGCCGTACGGGTCGTCCTCGACGATCCAGAAGTCGTGCTCGGCGGCCAGGGCGGCGATCTCGGAGCGGCGGGACGCGGTCAGCGTGCGGCCCGTCGGGTTCGCGAAGGCGGGCACCAGGTACAGCATCGTGGGACGTTCGCGTTCGGCGACTTCGCGCAGCGACGCGGGCAGGAGGCCGTCGGCGTCGCTCGCGACGGGCACGATCCGGGCTCCCGCCATCTGGAAGCACTGCAGTGCGGCCAGGTACGTCGGTTCCTCGACCGCGACGACGGCGCCCGGCTCCAGCAGCGCGGTGGCCACCAGGGTCAGCGCCTGCTGGGAGCCCGTGGTGATCAGGACGTCCGAGGTGGGCAGGCCGCGACCGGTCAACCGGGAGGAGACCAGCGAGCGCAGGGACGGATTTCCTTCCGTGGGCGCGTATTGCAGCACCGAGCGGTCCTGCAGCGCGAGGTCGTAGGCGGCGCGCAGACCGTCCAGGTCGAACAGTTCGGGGGCGGGAAAGCCTCCCGCGAAGGAGATCACCTCGGGGCGCGAGGTCAGCGCGAGCAGGTCGCGCACCGGGGAGCTGGCCACGGGGAGGGTGCGGTGCATGAACTTCACGGTATCCGGGGTGGTATCCCGGCGAACGGCGATTTTCTGTCGGGGGTCGTGGTTAGCGTGGTCACATGGACATCGAGACACGTGCCGAGCAGCCCTACGCCGCGGTCAAGGCCACGGTGACGCTGGAGACCTTCGCCAAGGTCGCCGACCGCTTCCCCGAGGTCATGCAGTGGCTGGCCGATCGCGAGTTACCGGTTCTCGGCGCGCCGTTCCTGCGCTACTTACGCGTCACCGCCGAGGAGTTCGAGGTGGAGGCCGGCATCCCCACCGCCGCCGGGGTGCCCGGCGACGGTGCCGTGTTCACGTCGACGCTGCCCGCCGGCCAGTACCTCGTCGCGCTCCACGAAGGAAGTCTCGACGGGCTGGCCGCCGTCACCGACCAGCTCCTCGCCCACGCCGTGCGGTTCGACCGCGACGGCGACAGGTGGGGTGCGCGCATCGAGACGTACTTCACCGACCCCGCGGTGGAACCGGACCAGAGCAAGTGGAGCACGGAGGTCGCCATTCGCCTTGCCGACTGAGCGCCAGAGTCGTCCAGTGGACGCGTATATGCCGATAAGGCTATATTGCCGACATGGCATCTACGTTCGCCGCGCTCGCCGACCCGAGTCGCCGGGAGATCCTCGACCTGCTGCGTGACCGAGAGCAGCCGGTCGGCTATCTCGTCGACCGGCTCACGCTCGCCCAGCCGACCGTCTCGAAGCACCTCAAGGTGTTGCGGGAGGCCGGTCTGGTCGAGGTGCGCACGGAAGCCCAACGGCGCTGGTACCGCGTCTCCCCCGGTCCGCTGGCGGAGGTCGACGCCTGGCTCGCGCCGTACCGGCGGATGTGGGAGCAGAGCCTGGACGCACTGGAACGACGACTCGACGAGATCGAAGGGGACTGACCCGTGGACGTCGCACTGCGGATGATCGAGGGCAAGCCCGTCCTGCGCTTCGAGCGCAGGCTGCGGCACTCGCCCGAGAAGGTCTGGCGGGTCGTCACCGACCCCTCCGAGATGAGGCACTGGTTCCCGGCCGAGGTCGAGGTCGACGGCAGGACGATGCGCTTCACGTTCCCGGACGCGGCCCCCGTCGACGCCGACGGGGGCGAGGGCGAACTGCTCGAGTCCGACCCGCCGAAGGTGTTCGCCTTCCGCTGGGCGGGCGACGTGCTGCGCTTCGAGATCCTGCCGCGCGAGGACGGCTGCCTGCTGGTCTTCACGGCGGTCGTCACGTCCAGGCTGTCGGTCGGCCGCGACGTCCCCGGCTGGATCACGTGCCTGGACGCGCTGGTCGCCCACGCCGACGGCACGGAGTTCGAGCCGCCGGCGGAGTGGCTGTCGCGCATCGAGCACTACGTCCGGGAGTTCGGCCTCGACCAGGGCACCGACGAACCGGACGGGGTGAAGTTCGTCCGCGACCTGGTGTGGGCTCCGCTCGACGACGTCTGGCGGCTCCTCACCGAAGGCACCGAGGACGCCGTGCCCGTCCGCGCCGCCCACCCCGGCATCGAGACCGGCGAGGTCACGAGGTCGGAGGCCCCGCGCCTGCTGGAGTACGAGTGGCTGCGGGACGGCGAACCGAAGGGCGTCGTGCGCTGGGAGTTCGACCACGTGCCGTTGCAGGGCACCACGGTCACGCTGGTGCAGGAGAACGCGCACGGTCCCGAGGCGCTCGCGGCGTGGCACGTGCACCTGGAGCTGTTCTTCGCGGCCACGCAGGGCGACATCCGCTGCCCGTGGCCCACCGAACGCGAGGAGGAACTGGCCAAGCACTACGCGGAGAGCTGATCCAGGGTCGCGAGGCGGTCGACGCCGATCCCGCTGATCAGCAACCGCTCCTTGCGGTTGCCCGTCAGCCGCCGCGTCCAGTCGACGAACCCGCCGTCGCCGATCTCCACCCCGTCGCGGTACACCTTGAAGCACAGGCCCTGGTAGTAGCCGGTGCGCCGTGACGGGTCGGCGGGCAGGTCGCCGCGCACGACCTCGAACCGCGGGTCCAGCACGGTCACGCGCACCTCGATGTCGCCGCACGCCTCACGCAGGAACGCGACGTGCTCGGCGAAGTGCTGCCGCTCGAACGCGAGCGAGCCGCGGTCCCGGCCCGCCGACACCGCGGCGAACAACGTGAAGTGCGCGAACCGCCCCTCACCGCTGAAGAGCTGCGCCCGCACCACGCGCTGCACTGCGGCCAGCCGCACGTCGTCCGCACCGGCCTGCCGTCGCACGGCGGCTTCGAGGGCGAGCGCGTTGGTCGGGTCCGCCGCGACCTCGGTGCCGCGGATGGTCGACACCACGTTGTTCTGGTCCTGCTCGGCGACGGCGGAGCACGTCCCGAGCGGCGCCACGGGCGCGAGCCCCAGCACGGAGAACGACGGCGGCAACGCGGCCAGCAGCCGGTCCTCCGCCGCCCGCACCACCTCGAACGGCACGGCGGAAGGAGCCACGAACCGGTCGGAACGGTACTGCCGCAACACGTCCGGCCCGGACAACGCGGACGCTCGCCGCCGCATCAACGCGAGCAGCACACTGGTGAGGTCGCTACCGGGCAACCCGGCGAGCCGGTCCAGCGCCTCCTCACCGCCCAACGACCGCAGCACGCGCGTCAACACACCCATGCGGTCCATGATCCGCGTCCCCGCGAACGGATTTCCGCGAGCGGATCGCTGGTTAGGGTCGGGGTCATGACCGACAGCCGGGTAGCGGGGGAAGGCGAGCTGTGGGGCCGCAGGGCCGCGCAGCGAGCAGCGCTGGGCGCGAGGATCTCCACGCCGGCGTGGAAGATCGCGATCGAACGCACGGGCATCGGTCCTGGCACCTCGGTGCTCGACCTGGCGTGCGGCAGCGGCGAGTTCTGCGCCGCCGCGACGGAGGCGGGGGCGCGGGCCACCGGGATCGACGCCTCGACGGCGATGATCGAGCTCGCGAGGACGACCGCGCCGGAAGCCGAGTTCCACGAACGAGCCCTGGGGCGGTTGCCCTGGGACGACGGCACGTTCGACGTCGTGACGGCGTTCAACGCGCTGTTCTTCGCGGCCGATCCCGAGGAGGCGTTCGCCGAGGCCGTCAGGGTCAGCAGGGACTACGTGGTCGTGTGCGAGTGGCACCCGGACCACGTGAGCGACCTCGTCGCCATCGGTCAGGCCGTGCGAGGACCGAGCGGCCACAGGCGCGCGAGGATGCCTGAACCACAGGAAAAGCTCACGATCGACATTCCTCAGATCCAGCCCGACGAGAACACGATGGTGCGCGGCTTTCTCAGCTTGGGCAGCTACCAGCGCCTCATCGAGAACGAGGGCGAGGAAAGTGTCGCGGCGAAGATCCGGGCCGCGGCCGAGCCGTTCAAAACCCCGGACGGGACCTACCGGTTTGCGAACAAGTACCTGATGTCGGTCTTCCGCAAGAACAATTGATCAGGCGGCGTCGAGCAGCGCGTGACCGGCGCTGGTCAGCGCCGCGGGCCCGGGACGGGTGCTGATCAGGCCCGCGCTGGTCAGGCGCGGGCCGACGAACTGGTCGGCGCAGCACAGGCCGTCGACGAGCAGGGAGCTCCCGGAGATCTCGCAACGGCCGTCGGCGACGGCTCTGAGAACTGCGCGGTCACGATGTGTGAGCGAGGCATTCATCTTCTTCTCCTAGCGGTGAAGCGTCTACTTACTGATACGTCGAAGAAGGAGGCTTCGGTTCGACATCATCGTCGGAGAATTCCGCACGCACCCCCAAAAGACGTACAGCGCGACCGTGGTCGAACCGGTCGAGCACCACCAGTGCGGCCGCGGCCAGCTCCTCGGCGGACGAGGTCGGTGCCGGCAGTTTCATCAGGCGGCTCTTCGTGAAGAACGGCACGAACCGCACCTTCACGCCCACGCGCACAGCCGGGCGTCCTTCGGCAACCACGTCGGCAGCCACCTGGTGGGCCAACGCCACGACCTCGCGCCGGATGTCCTCCATGGACGAGAGGTCCTGCTGATAGGTCTTCTCGCGCGAGCGGGACTTCGCGACCCACGGCGTCGCGCTCACCACCGTGTCGCCCGCGCCCTGGCCGAGGCTCCGGAAGTACGGGCCCATCCGCGGGCCGAACCGGGCGGCCAGGTCGGGCTCCGAGGCCGTGGCCAGGTCCGTCACGGTCACCACGCCCATCTCGGCCAGCTTGCGCTCGGTCTTCGCGCCGATGCCCCACAGCGCGGACGTCGGGCGGTGGCCCATCACCTCGGCCCAGTTCTCCCTGGTCAGCTCGAACACGCCGGCGGGCTTGCCGAACTCCGTGGCGATCTTGGCGCGCAGCTTGTTGTCGCCGATGCCCACCGAGCAGTGCAGGCCGGTCGAGTCGAGAACGGCCGCCTGCAGCGACCGGGCCAGGGCGACGGGGTCGTCGCCCTGGGCACCGACGAACGCCTCGTCCCAGCCCATCACCTCGACGACCACCGGGAACGACCGGAGCACGGCCATCACGTCCGCCGACGCCGCCTCGTACAGCGCGTGGTCGACGGGCAGGAAGACGGCGTCCGGGAGCTTCTTGAACGCCGTGCGCAGCGGCATGCCGGAACGGACGCCGAACTCGCGCGCCTCGTAGGACGCGGTGGACACGACCGCGCGCTCGGCCGGGTCGCCGTTGCCGCCGACCACCACGGGCCTGCCGCGCAACGACGGGTCGCGCAGCACCTCGACCGCCGCGATGAACTGGTCGAGGTCCACGTGCAGGACCCGGTCCGCCATGCTGGACAGTATGAGACGGTCGGCCGGAATCCTGCTCTTCAGACGACGCGAGCAGCTGGAGGTGCTTCTCGGGCACATGGGCGGCCCGTTCTGGGCCCGCAAGGACGCCGGCGCGTGGTCCGTGCCCAAGGGCGAGTACACCGAGGACGAGACGCCGGAGGCAGCCGCGCGGCGCGAGTTCGCGGAGGAGCTCGGACTGGAGGTCCCCGGCGGTGAGCTGATCCCGCTCGGCGAGGCCAAGGGCTCCGGCAAGGTCATCACGGTCTGGGCGCTCGAGGGCGACCTCGACCCCGGGACCGTCACGCCCGGCACGTTCGAGATGGAGTGGCCGCCGAAGTCGGGGCAGAGGAAGACGTTCCCCGAGGTCGACCGCGTGCAGTGGTTCACGGTGGAGGAGGCGAGCGCGAAGATCGTCTCCGCGCAACGCCCCTTCCTCGAACGTCTTACGGCCAGATAGAGGCGACCCACTCCGGGTGGTCGATGAACGGGTTCCGGTTGTGCTGGAAGCTGTCGAAGATCACCTGGTTGCGGCGCTTCTCGAACGCGTCCGGCGGGTCCTGCTGGCTCCACTGCTTCAGGACCGAGAGCTTGCCCATGTACGGCGCGGAGCCGTTGGACACCGAGTTGTTGAGCTCCAGGTTCACGTAGCTGTCGGTGCCCTCGTAGCGCACGGCCATGTAGAAGAGCATGCGTGCGACGTCGCCCTTCACGGCGTCGCGCGGCTCGAACGAGTCGCCGTCGTACCTGCTGCCCGACGCCTCGGGAACCGCGGAGCCGCCGTTGTCGAAGTCGAGGTTGCCGCGGGTGGCGTTCACCGACACGTCCTCGGGCCGCAGGTGGTGGATGTCGGTGCCGGGACCGGTGGCCGTGCCGAAGTCACCGTGCGACTTCGCCCAGACGTGCTCGCGGTTCCAGTCGTCGCCCCCACCGCCGTTGGTCGACTTCGCCTGCGAACGACCGCTGTACAGCAGGATCACGTTGTTCGCGTTGGCCGGGTCCTGGTCGGTGACCTTCAGCGCGTCCCAGACCTGGTCGTAGCTCAGCTTGGTCTGGTTGCGGATGATGCTGTTCAACGCCGTCTTCAACGCCGCGCCGCTCTTGCCGCAGGCCGCCGTGTAGTAGCTCTCGCACGACGAAGGCGGAGGCGTTGTTGTTGTGGTCGTTGTTGTCGTGGTCGTCGGCGGTGTCGTGCCGGCGAACGCGAACGCCGTGGACGAGGTCAGCCCGGCGTGCGAGAAGTACGCGCTCAACGTGCCCGTCACGTCGATCTGCTTGCCGAGCAGCGACGGGTTCGACTTCAGGCCCCATGCCGTGCGGAACGCCGACGGGATCTGCACGTAGACCATGCTCGACGTGCCGGTCTGGGACGCCGAGTCGGCGAGCGCCAACGCGTAGTCGTTCGGGTAGTTCGAACGGACGACCGTCGTCGTGGCCGTGGGCTGGCCGACGACGTAACCGCGGACCGTCGCCGACGACCCGTTCTGCTGGCTGATCGCCTGGGCGACGGTGAGCGGTGCCGCCGCGACAGCGGCGGTCGACCCGTACAGGCCGACCGCCGCCAACAAGCCGATGACCACCGCGAGTGGACTCCACCGAACCATGTGCTCTCCCCGATCGCGTGGATGTTGTCCACACGATCGGGGGACACGGTCAACGCACGGTTAACGTGCGGTCACGTCAGCAGGACGACCTGAGGTCGGTCAACGTCAACACCCCGGAACGGCCGAAGTCAGTCCTTCCGCAGGTAGAGATCCCGGAGCAGGGAGATCTCCGCACCGTGGTGGATCACCTCGCGGTTGATGTGCAGGACCAGCGTCGCCATCGGTTCCTCGGCGAACGGACCCTCCGCCGGACCGACGGGAAGCGAGAGGTCGGCCTTGCGCGCGCCGGCCATCCACGTCTCGTAAGCGTCGTCGAGCTGCTTCAACGCCTCATCGGCACTCGCAGCGAACGGCCAGGTCGCGTAGTCGGCCGGTGGACCACCGAAGTGCGACGCCGACCTCATGGCGAACACGCCGACGGTCACGTGCGCCATCCGCCACGCGATCGTCGTGATCGGCGCGGGCTCCGGCGGCGGGTACTCCCAGTCGATCCTGCTGGGCGGACGGACCGTCCACGAGCCGGGCACGGGTTCCCAGAAGTACTCGTCGTCGGTCAGCCCGACGAGTCGCTGCCGCAGCTGCACTCGCCAGTGGAAGTCGAGCTGGTCCGTCAACTGCTTGTTCCAGTCCATGCCGGCGACGGTAGGACCGCACGCGGACATCCATTGTCCTGAAAGTCAAAAACCGAGCGCTCGGTCTATTATTGACCCCATGACGACTGTGCAGGAGGCGGCGGCGGTCCGGCACGGCATCTGGGTGTTCTGCCCGGCTGTCGGCGCCGCCGCGGCGTGGGCGCTCAAGCTGCTGGCCGGATGGGTCACGGCGCTCAGCTGGTTCCCGTTCCAAGGCGTGTTCGCGCTGGTCACGGACATACCAGAACCGTGGGCCACCATCGGGGCGTTCGCCGTGGGAGCGGTCGCGGGCGGAGTGTTCGCCTCGTTCTGGGCGAGCGAGATGCTGACGGTCGAGGTCTCGCACGACCGCGTCACGCTCCACAAGGACGACAGGGTCCTCGGCTTCGGGAGCGACGAGGTCGAGTCGGTCTTCACCGACGGCAAGCAGCTCGTGCTGCTCTCGCCCGAGGGCACCGAACTGGCCCGTGAAGCCTCCGACCTCAGCAGGGAGAAGCTCGAACGGGCTTTCACGGGGCAGGGCTACCGTTGGCGGGACGCGGACCCGTTCGCACCGGAGTTCCGGCTCTGGGTCGAGCACGCCCCTGAGCTGACACCTGACGTGAACGCCCTGTTCACCGCCCGCAGGAAGGCCATCTCGAAGTACGAGCACGCGGAGGCCGCGGAACTGGCACGGGAGATCCGCCGGCGCGGCGTCGCGGTGCGGGACGAGAAGAAGAGGCAGTACTACAGGTGCGAACGGTAGACCCGGTCAAGCACGCGGAGAAGAAGCGGCACATCACCGACACCGCGGCGGTGTTGTTCGCGCGCAAGGGGTTCGACCGCACGACCGTCGCCGACATCTGCAAGGCCGCCCGCATCAGCACCGGCAGCCTCTTCCACTACTTCCCCACCAAGCGGGCCATCTTCCGCGAGATCTTCGAGCAGGACGGCGCGGACAACGCGGCGATGTTCGCCGAAGCGCGCGAGCTGAGCCCGTGGGACGGCGTCCTGCTGGTGGTCGACCGCCTCAGCGCGCCCGCACTGGACCGGGCGGTGGCCGGGCTCGTGGTGGAGGTCGTGGCGCAGGCGAGCCGCGACCCGGAGCTGTGGGAGCTGGTCGGCCACAACGAACAGGTGGTGCGCGACGAGCTGGCCGCTCTGCTGCGGCGGGCTGACGACGCGGGCCAGATCTCGCTCCCGGTGAGCGCGGTGACGGCGGCGAGCTGGGCGCAGGGTCTGGTCGACGGCCTGTACGGCAGGCTGGTCGACCCGGACTTCGACCCGGCCCGACAGGTGATGACCCTACGGCTGATCCTTTCCCGATTCGTGGGTGCTCCAGCACCATGAGGGCATGGCTTATGACGTCGCAGCGGTCCGCGCCCACTTCCCCGCGTTGCGCGAAGGCGCCGCGCACTTCGACGGACCGGGCGGCGCGCAGGTGCCCGACGTCGTCGGCGAGGCGGTCAGGGACGCGCTGACCTCGGCGGTCTCCAACCGGGGCTCCGTCACGGCGGCGGAACGCCGGGCAGAGGAGATCGTGCGGAAGGCCCGGAGCACGATGTCGGAGTTCCTCAACGCCGGCAGCATCGTGTTCGGGCGCAGCATGACCCAGCTGACCTACGACTTCGCCCGCACGCTGTCGAAGAACTGGCGGCCGGGCGACGAGATCATCGTGACCAGGATCGACCACGACGCGAACATCCGGCCTTGGGTGCAGGCGGCCGAGGCGGCGCGGGCCACGGTGCGGTGGGCGGCGTTCGACCGCACGACCGGTGAGCTGCCCGTCGAGGCGGTGACGAAGCTGCTGTCCGACCGCACGCGTGTCGTCGCGGTCACGGCGGCGTCCAACCTGCTCGGAACGCGTCCGAACATCGCGGAGATCGCACGGGCGGCGCACGAGATGGCGGCGTTCGTGTACGTCGACGGCGTGCACTACACACCGCACATCCCCGTTGACGTAGAGGCGTTGGACGCGGACTTCTTCGTGTGCTCGCCGTACAAGTTCCTCGGCCCGCACCTCGGCGTGCTGGCGGCCGCGCCGGAGTTGCTGGAGACGTTGCGGCCGGACAAGCTGCTGCCCTCGACCAACGCCGTGCCGGAACGGTTCGAGCTCGGCACGCTGCCGTACGAGCTGCTGGCGGGCACGACCGCGGCCGTGGAGTTCATGCGCTCCCTCGAAGGCCTGGAGGAGCACGAGCTGGCACTGCGCGAGCAGCTGGAGTCCGGCCTGCTGGAGCTCGGCGCGCGCATCTACAGCAAGGCGTCGTCGCGGACGCCGACCGTGCTGTTCTCGGTCGACGGGCTGGAGCCGGCCGAGGTGTACCGCAGGCTCGGCGCCGAGGGTGTGAACGCGCCCGCGGGCCACTTCTACGCGCTGGAGTGCTCGCGCTGGCTCGGCCTCGGCGACAAGGGCGCGGTGCGGGCGGGCATCGGGCCCTACACCGACGAGTCCGATGTGGACCGCCTGCTCAAGGCCGTGGCCCGCTTGAGGTGAGCCCCGTTCGAGGCGGGCACGGTCTCAGATGAACAGGACCAGCCCGGCGTAGGCGAGGCCGACGAGCACGCTGACGTTGAGCCGGCGGGTCACGCGCTCGCCGGGCCGGTCCGCGAGCAACGACCGGGCGCGCGCCCACATGAGCTTCTCGCCCGCCTGCCGGTCCGGTAGCTGCGGTGTCGTGAGCACGTCACCGTGCGGACCGAACGCGAGCATGAGCTGCGGTCCGGAGCGACGCACGCCGTGCAGCTGCGCCCACGGCACGCGGTAGGTCCAGATACCGGTGTAGAGCACGACCGACTTGTGGTCGAGGCGCAGCATCGGCTGGAACCGCGTCACCGCCGACAGCACGCACTGCACACCGATCAGGGCGAGCACGATGAGGTCCGGGTAGTACTTCAGCGCGATCAACGCACCGGCGGCGCCGAGCAGCAGCACCGCGCCCTCGGTCCGTCGGCGGTCCCCCGGCCACACGGCGTGCGGCAGGTCGACCGGCGTGCCCGCGGTCACCGGTTCACCGGGGAGGTGTGCACTGTGGACGGTATGGCGCGGCCGGACCCTGCCGAGCGTGCTCGTCGCCACCACCTCGCCGTCGAGCAGCAGCGCGACCTGGCCGCCGTGGTGCAGCTCACCCGCGACGAGGACCTCCGCCGGGTCGAGCCGCACCGGCGGGTCCTCCTCGCCGCGCCAGACCCGGCCGAACTGCTCGGTGTCGTGGTAGAGCGGCTCCTCCAGGCCGAGGTCGGCCAGCGTGGTGACGGTGGCGACGTCGGAGTTGGTGTGCCGCAGGAGGATCCGGCGCGGGCCGATGGGGACCGCCTGCACCCGGACCGCCTTCACCGGTCCGGTCCACAACGCGCGGCGGCGGCGTTCCCGCACGGCGAGCATGATCGCGAAGAACACCGCGGCCCCGCCCAGGGTGAGCCACCACGTGACGTCCTCGGGCTCGTTCTCCATCCGCACCCACGTGCCGTCCGCCAGCACCGGCACCGCGTCGCCGACCTCGTAGGTCTCCGGCGCGAGCGGCTCGAACCCGGCGCGCTGCTCGTCCGGCAGCTCCACCCACACCTCGTGGGTGTCCTTGATCTCGACGATCTCGGCCTCGACACGGCTGGCGTTCGCGACGTGCTGCTCTATCTCGCCGTTGGTGATGTCGTACTGCACGAACGTCAGGAACCCGAAGACGACGAGCAACACGGCGACGATGCGCAGAACTCCGCGTTGCGGCGGCATGTCCGGCAGTGAGACGAGAGTCGCGCCCGCTGCCTCGTGCTGGTCCGCGCGCGACCTCACGGTCCACGCCGCCACCACGGCACACGCACCGGCGTGCAGGCCGAACGCGATGTTGGACGCCGCACTACCGTCGAGAACGATGTCCAGCGCACCGAACAACACGCCCATCGCGCAGCCCGTGAGCACACGGCCGAACAACAGCAGCAACGGCGTGGCCAGCAACGGCACCACGGCAAGCGCGAACAACGGGTCCGGCACGCAGGGCTGGGCGGTCGTGCAGGGCGCTTCGTTCGCGCTCGCCGCGAAGTAGAAGGCGACGACCCACCCTCCGGCGAGCCCGACCTTGGTCACCCACCACGGAACCGCGGCCGCTTGCCAGCGCTGGAGGTCCACGGTCCGATCATGACACGTCCGTTGCTCCGAACGGCGCGGTTCACCCCTATCGAAACGGGTATCCGCAGCTCACCCAATACGGAGGTGGACACAAATGCTCGCCATCATCGCCGCGGTCTCGTTCGGTCTAGCGCTGATCCTGGACCTCGCGAAGACCGGGCTCGGTGACGTCATCACCGCGAACACGCTCGTCGTGCTCGGACTGCTGCTCCTCGCCCTGCACCTCGCCGGCATCGGTTCCGGCACACGATCCTTCGGATGGCGCCGTGCCCGCAGGTAGGAACGTCAAGAGCCCCACCAGGTTGTCCAAGGGCGACTGGTGGGGCGTTCTCAAGAGGACCGTCAAGGAGTTCAACGGCGACAACCTGACGGACTGGGCCGCCGCGCTCACCTATTACGCGGTGCTCTCGCTGTTCCCCGGCATCATCGTGCTCACGTCCGTGCTCGCCCTGCTCGGCGACACCACGACGCAGGAGCTGATCAAGTACGTCGACCAGGTGGCTCCCGGCGAAGCCGGCCAGCTGGTGAAGTCGTCGATCGAGGAACTGCGGAAGAGCCAGAACGCGGCCAGTCTGCTGGGCATCATCGGTCTGCTGACGGCCCTCTGGACGGCGTCGGGCTACCTCGGTGCGTTCATGCGCGCGTGCAACGCCGTGTACGACGTCGAAGAAGGCCGCCCGATCTGGAAGACGGTGCCGTTGCGGCTCGCGTTGACGCTCGGGTCGGTCGTGCTGGTGTCGCTCACGCTCGGCGCGCTCGTGCTGACCGGTGGGGTGGCCGACACGGTCGGCGACGCGATCGGGCTCGGCGACACGGTCGTCACCGTCTGGGACATCGCGAAGTGGCCGGTCATCCTGCTGCTCGTCAGCCTCGCGTTCGCGGTGCTCTACTGGGCGGCGCCGAACGTGAAGCAGCCGGGCTTCCGCTGGGTCTCGCCCGGCAGCCTGCTCGCGATCGTGCTCTGGGCGCTCGCCACCGTCGGGTTCGCGATCTACGTGGCCAACTTCGCGTCGTACAACAAGACCTACGGCTCGCTCGGTGGTGTGATCGTCTTCCTGGTGTGGCTGTGGATCTCCAACATCGCCGTGCTGCTCGGCGCCGAGTTCGACGCGGAGCTGGAGCGCGGCAGGCGGATGGCCCAGGGCGAGTCGGAGGAGGACGCCTCACCCGAGCCGCGTGATCTCCCCGGGTAGCTCGGCCTCGACCGCCGTCCATACCCCGTCCGGGCCCGCCTCGACGCGCTCGCTCGTGTCGCCGGGGACGAGCACCCACAGCTGGTCCCGCTTCGACAGCCAGACCACCCCGATGCCGTCCGCACGGGAGCTCGTGGCGTACTCGTAGGACTTGCGGAACACGTCACCGCCGTTGCGGTCGGTCACCCGCACCTCGCTCGCGCTCTCGGCGTGCGCGACGAACTTGCCGCTGGGCGAGTTCTTCGGCGCGCCGGGGCGGGCGAACCGGTCGTCGGCGTCGTCACCGCAGCCCGCGAGGACCACCGTCAGGGCGACCAGGGTCGCGAGGACCCTCATGACGGACCGGGGCGGAGAAAGCCGTGCTTCATACCGCCAAAGGTAGCTAGCGTGATCGTCCGTGTGGGGCGTTCTGGAAAGCTTTTACGACTCTGTGCCCCGACCGGGATCTCGCGTCGAGGACCACGGCGAGCTGGTGCTGTTCGTCCAGGCGGGCGACGGCCACCCCTACTACGCGCGGCCCCGGTTCCCCGGCGGCCGGCCGGCGTTGCCCGACGTGCTGGAGGTGCGGGCACGGCAGCGCGAGCTGGGCGTGCCCGAGGCGTTCGAGTGGGTGCACGAGACGACGCCGGACCGGCACCGTCCGCGCGGGCCTGAGCGGCCTGAGCGGCCTGTGCGGCCTGAGCGGGACGAAATGCCTCGGATCACGTCCGGAGCGACTATCCTGCGCGCGTGATCAAGGACTTCGGGGCCGGGTTCGGACTGCTGCTGCGCGGGTTCAGACTGGTGTTCAGCTCACCCAAGCGCGTGCTCGTCGGGGCGTTGCCCGCGGTGATCACCGTCGTGCTGATGATCGCCGGCTGGACGCTGCTGTTCACCGGCATCGACACGATCACGGGCTGGCTGACCGGCTTCGCGGACTCGTGGAGCGAGACCGCGAGGAACATCGTCGAGATCGCGGTCGGGATCTCGGTGGTCGCGGTGGTGCTCGGGTTGAGCGTGCTGCTGTTCACCGCGATCACGCTGATGATCGGCGGCCCGTTCTACGAGTACATCGCGGAGGAGGTCGAGGACGAGCTCGGCGGCGTGCCCGGGACGGAGCAGGTGGGCTTCTGGCGCGGGTTCGTGGTGGGCCTGCGCGGCACGATCCTGCTGGTCGGCACGTCGATCCTGTTCGCCGTCCCGCTGTTCCTCTGCGGCTTCATCCCGGTCGTCGGGCAGACCGTCGTGCCCGTGCTGGGGGTGTGCATCAACGCCTACCTGCTCGGCATCGAGCTGACCGGCATCCCGTTCACGCGCCGCGGCCGGTCGTTCAAGCAGCGCAGGCGGATCCTCGCGACGCGCAGGGCGATGGTGCTCGGGTTCGCCGTGCCGACCTACCTGCTGTGCCTGATCCCGCTGGCCGCGCTGGTCGTGATCCCGGCGGCGATGGCAGGCGGCACGGTGTTGTCGCACCGCCTGCTCAACGGCGACCGCGCTACCGCGTGAACGGCAGCCAGGCCTGCTGCGCCAGGCCGTTGCGCGCGTTGACCTGCACGCCGCCCGCCGAGATCGACCACAGCTGGTCTCCGATCACGATGGTGCGCCGCTGACCTCCGCCGTGGTCCTGGCTCTGCGGTTCGACGATCTTCCCCGTGTCGCGCAGCTGGTCGCCTTCGACGCGCAGCACCAGCGACGAGACCTCGTAGTCCGTCCTGTAGCTCGTCACCGGGACGACCAGCGTGCCGTCCTGGGGCCAGTAGAGGAACGCGTGCGGGTCGACCTGGGCCTCGGAGCTCGAGTCCGGCAGGTGGTGCTGCGCGAGCCTGCGCGGTGACGCGGGGTCGCTCACGTCGAACAGCGAGACCTGCGTTCCCGTGGTGCGGCCCTGGTCCGTCGCCTCCTGGCCAACGCCGATCAGCTTCCCGTCGCCCGCCGGGTGCAGGTAGGCGGAGAAACCGGTGATCTTCAGCTCGCCCGTCACCCTGGGCTTGCCAGGATCGCTCAGGTCCAGCGTGTAGAGCGGGTCGGTCTGGCGGAACGTGACGACGTAGCCCGTGCGGCCGATGAAGCGGACGCTGTAGATCCGTTCTCCCCTGCCGAGACCGCCGACCTGACCGACCTCGGCGAGCGTGCCGCCCTCCCGGCGCAACGTCGTGACGAAGCTCTCCGACGGCTGCCGGTCCTGCGGCGCGATCTCCGCCGGCATTCGCCGGCAGCACCGGTTCTCGGTGCCCGAAGTCGTTGCCACGCGGAGGATCCCGTCGTGCTCCGACAACGAGTACTGGTTCAGCAGCGTGCCACCGACCTCGCCGGACGCGACGTGCCGGGGCGGTCCCGGCTGACTGATGTCGAACTGGTGGATCGCGGTGCTGACCGGGCGCCGCACCGGCGGCTTGGCGGGGATCTCGGGCAGCAGCCGGTGGTCGTCGGCGACGTAGAGAGTGCGGTCGGTGCCGTAGACGGTGTCACCGTCGGCCACGATCGAGACGGGCTGCCCGGTGCCGAGCTGCCCGGAGAGCTCGAACGTGAGCACCGTCAGCATCGACGTCGCCGAGTGCACGATCGGGTGGCTGACGTTCGCGCAGTCGACCAGGGTCCCGCTCGACTCGGCGCCGTTCTCCCTCAGCTCGTACCGCGGCAGCCACGACGTGATGGGCTCGTTCTGCAGGATCTCCCTGTTGCGGCGCAACGATCCCGCCTCGTTCGTCGTCTGGTCCGGGTACACCCACGGCAGGCGCGGCTGCGAGCGGACGACGACGCGGGCGGTGCCACCGACCTGGCGGGCGTCGAGGTAGAGGCCGTCGGTCTTGAGGCTGCTGATCTCCTTGAGCCCCTTGAGGTCCACGAGAACCAGCTCGGTGCCGGACTCGGGCGCGAACGACGGCCGGTCGGGCGGCAGCGCCGGCTTCCCCATCGGCACGGGGTTGTCGGTGACCACAAGCGCGCGGTCGCCGGAGACCAGCAACTGGCTCGCCCGGCGTTCGCCGAGGTCGACGGTGCCGATGATCGCCTTGCTCGCCACGTCGATCACGCGCAGCTTGCCGTCTGCGATGGAGAAGACGCGTTTCCCGTCCGTCTTCACGACGTCGGGCTCGTCGACGCCCTGCTCGTGGACGTTCGTCGTCGAGTGGTCCTGCTGTTGCGCGGGAGGAGTGGCGGGCTTCGCGTCGGGCACGCTCTTCTGCGCGACGCCCGCACTGGAGTCCGTCGCGGAGCTCTCCATGGTGAGGATGTGCGGGCCGCCCAAGCCGTACGCGGTGACGTACGGAGCGAGGGCACGGCGTAGTTCGGTGACCGCGTTGTCGCACGAGTCGAACGCGACGAGGCGCACCGGTCCGGAGTCCGCGACAGGTGGTGGCGCGAGGGTCTCGTCCCTCACGGCGGAGCTCACACTCACTCCGGCGACGGCCAGCACGGCGGCACCGGCCAACAACTTCTTGCCGTTCATGGCAGGAGGACGTAAGCGGAGCCGGGAAGGGTTGCCCGCCTTCCCGGCTTTCGCCCTTACAGCTGAGCCTGGATCTGCGCCGCGTAGGTGGAGACGCGGGAGTAGACGCCGGGGTAGCCGGCGGACGCGCAGCCCTCGCCCCACGACGTGATGCCGATCAGCTTGCCGCCGGCCACGAGCGGGCCGCCGGAGTCGCCCTGGCAGGTGTCGGTGCCGCCCTGCGCGTACCCGGCGCACACCATGTGCGTGGCCTTGAAGTCGCTGCCGTACGAGCTGGAGCAGCTCGAGCTGCTGGTCAGCGGCACGGTGGCCTTGAGCAGGTACCGCGACGCCGACCCACCGGAGGACGTGGTGCCCCAGCCGAGGATCGTCGCGCTGGTGCCCGCGTTGTACAGCGCGCTGTCCGCCGAGGTGGCGAACGGGATCGGCGTCTGCGACAGGGTGCGGTCGAGGGTGAGCACCGAGACGTCGTAGCCCAGCGTCACGTCGCGGTAGCTCGGGTGGATCCAGATCTTGGTGACACGGGCGGTGACACCCGCGGTGGAGTTCTTGTCGTCACGACCAGCCACCACGCGGACGGCGGACGCCGAGTCGCCCACGGTGCAGTGCGCCGCGGTGACGACCTTGTTCGGAGCGACGAGCGTGCCGCCGCAGTACTGGAAACCGCTGCTCGTGGCCAGGTAGACGACCCAGGGGTAGGTGGACGTGCTCGCGCGCGTGCCGCCGACGATCTGGGTGCCGAACTCGCCGTCGGCGGTCGGGGCCGGAGCTGCTTCGGCCACGCTGACGCAGGCCATGGACAGCGTTGCCGCCGCCAGCGCCGCGCCGAGCCATGACCGGAGGCGGTGCAGGGTTGCCGCCATGATCATCTCCTTCTTCTGTTGTGTCCCCGGCGCAGGGTCGCTGGGGTGGTTAAAGGAAGACATGAGTGCGCCGGGACGGGGTAGGGCTGGTCCGCGTAGGCCATTCGGCCGTCCGATCGCGCGCGTGATTGGATCGACCGCGAACAACCCCGTTCCGAGAGGAAGTCTGTGATGGCCCCCACGAAGCCTGAGGTCGACCCGCACGACGGCCCGGCGCCCGCCGACCTGCTCATCGAGGACATCACCGTCGGCGACGGCCCGGAGGCCGCGGCAGGGCAGTTCGTGTCCGTGCACTACGTCGGTGTCTCCCACTCGACCGGCGAGCAGTTCGACGCCTCCTGGGACCGCGGCGAGGCGTTCCAGTTCCCGCTCGGCGGCGGCCGCGTCATCCAGGGCTGGGACCAGGGCGTGCAGGGCATGAAGGTCGGCGGCCGCCGCAAGCTGGTCATCCCGCCGCACCTGGGCTACGGCGCGCGCGGCGCCGGCGGCGTGATCAAGCCGAACGAGACGCTGATCTTCGTGGTCGACCTCCTCGGCGTGAACTAGTGGCGTGACCCGGAACGGCGTCCCGCTGGTTCGTTCGGCGGGACGCCGTTGCTCTGTCCGGACCATTTGCCGATGGGGCGGAACGGGATGACCTCCGGCTGCGTCATCCTTTGTGTCCGCCGCAGTTCAGGAGGGAAACACCGGTGCCAGAGGACATCGCCGGGTCCGAGCAGATGCTCGCGAACTGGAACCAGAACATCCAGGAACGCGCCGCCCGCTATCAGGAGATGGCGACGCGCGTGCAGGGGATGACGATCTCCGAGCGGTCCTCGGACGGTTCCGTCGAGCTCACGATCGGCTCCAACGGGATCCTGCAGAACCTCGTGATCAACGAGTCTGCCGCCGGCAAGCGCATGTCCGAGGTCAGCGGCGAGATCATGAAGCTGCTGCAGCGCGCGCAGTCCCGGATCCCGGAGCTGCTGCAGGAGGCCATGGCCGAGACCATCGGCACGCAGGACGAGACCGCCAACGTGCTGTTCGACGAGGCCAAAAAGAACTTCCCGGCGCCTCCCGCGGAGGAGCCGACGCGCACGCCGTACGACCGCAACGAGATCAACTTCCGGGTGGAGGACGATCCCGCGCCGCCCGCCCGCCCGACGCCACCGCCTCCCCCTCGCCGCCGTCCGCCGTCCGATGACGACGACTTCGGCGGGGAGTCCGTGCTCTCCTGATCTTTCTGTCCGCTGCTCGAACTTGAGGGGGTTCGATGACTTCCGGTGGTTTCGAAGTCACCTCGGACGTGCTGGAAGCGCACGCCAAGGCTTTGGAAGGCCTGCACGGGCGTTTGCAGGGAGCAGTGGACGCGGCGAACACCGTGTCGATGCCGACTGACGCGTACGGGATCATCTGCCAGCCGTTCCGGATGCTGCTCGACCCCGTCGAGCAGTGGGGCATGAACGCGCTCAAGGGCGTGGCCGACGCGATGGACGCGACGTCGAAGAAGGTCACCGAGACCGCCAAGCAGTACCAGGCCGTCGAGGACCAGATCGCCAACGCTCTGAAGGGCTTCTGATGTCCACACCGAACCCCCTGGTGGCGCAGGCGCCCGCGGAGCCGTCCGGTTTCTTCAACGCCGGCACCGGTGACAACGGCTGGGCGACCGGTTTCTCCATCGCCGACTCCGCGGTGGACGCGTACAAGGGCATCTCCGAGGGCAGCTGGATCGAGGGCGGCCTCGGCGTCGTCAGCCTCGTGGCCGACGCGGCCTCGATGGCGATCGACCCGTTCGGCACGCTTCTGTCGTCCGCGGCGTCGTTCCTGATGGAGCACATGCAGCCGTTGAAGGAGGCGCTGGACTGGCTGGCGGGCGACCCGCCGGTGATCCAGTCGTACTCCACGACGTGGGGCAACGTCTCGCAGGAGCTGGGCAAGATCACGGCCGACTACAAGGCCGCTGTCGACGCCACCGCCTCCTGGACCGGCGCCGCCGGTGACGCCTACCGCAAGTCGGCGGGCGAGCAGCTGGACGCGTTGTCCGGCGCGGCCTCCACCGCGGGCTCGGTCGGCACCGTCGTGGGCGTGATGGGCATGGTCGTCGGGTTCGTGCGCGAGATGGTGCGCGACCTGATCGCCGACCTGGTCGCGAAGCTGATCACGTGGGTGCTGGAGGCCGTGTTCACGCTGGGCTTCGGCACGCCGGTGATCGTGGCGCAGGCCGTGACCGCGATCTCCAAGTGGGCCACGCGCATCGGTGAGCTGATCCAGAAGCTCATCAAGACCATCAAGAAGGTCTCGCCGCTGCTGGGCCGCCTGGTCGAGATCTTCACCAAGATCATGAAGGTCGTCGGCAAGCTGGTCGGCAAGGTGACCGGTCTCGACGTGATCTCCACCAAGTCCATCAAGCCGGGCGGTCTGTTCCACCGCACCGACGTCCCGGACCTCACGCCTTCTGGCACCCCGGGCTCGCCTTCGTCGTCCTCGCCCGGCAGTTCCTCTCCATCGTCCACTCCGGACAG
>NZ_DATLEC010000007.1:0-5142 GCF_035525475.1 Lentzea sp.
AGGCCGTGGCGTCGGCGACGTTGAGGCCGCGCTCCAGCACCTCGCGGTGGGTGATGTTGTCGAACATCAGCGCGTCCGGGTCGATCTTGGGGTCGGCCGTGTAGACGCCGTCGACGGCCTTGGCCATCAGGACGATCTCGCAGCCGATCTCCAGCGCGCGCTGGGCGGCCGTGGTGTCGGTCGAGAAGTACGGCAGGCCGGCGCCGCCACCGAAGATCACGACGCGGCCCTTGTCGAGGTGGCGCATCGCGCGGCGGGGGAGGTAGGACTCGGCGACCTGCGTCATCTGGATCGACGTCTGCACGCGCGTGTCGATGCCGTGCTCGCGCTCGAGGAAGTCCTGCAACGCCAGGCAGTTCATGACCGTGCCGAGCATGCCCATGTAATCGGCGCGCGAGCGGTCCATGCCGCGCTGCTGGAGTTCGGACCCGCGGAAGAAGTTGCCACCACCGATCACGACGGCCACCTGCACGCCGGACTTGTGGACGGCCGCGATCTGCTTGGCGACTGTCTGCACGACGTCGGGATCCACGCCGACGCCACCACCACCGAACATCTCGCCACCGAGCTTGAGCATCACCCGGTTGTAGCCGTGGCTACCTTCTTCGCTCACAGATCCTCTCCTCGGGGCTTGGAGCAGTCGTTGGACATGCTGAGGGCGGGGTCGCTGTTGTGCCGCAACCCCGCCCTCATCGCAATCAGCTCTGGCCGACCTCGAACCGAGCGAAACGGGTCACCGTCACGCCGGCCTCGTCCAGAAGAGCCTTGACCGTCTTCTTGCTGTCCGTCACGGAAGCCTGCTCGAGGAGCACGACGTCCTTGAAGAAGCCGTTGACGCGACCCTCGACGATCTTGGGGAGCGCGCCCTCGGGCTTGCCCTCCTCGCGAGCGGTCTCCTCGGCGATGCGGCGCTCGTTCGCGACCAGCTCCTCGGGGACCTCGTCACGGGTGACGAACTTCGGGCGCATCGCGGCGATCTGCATCGCGGCACCCTTGGCGGCCTCGGCGTTGTCACCGGTGTACTCGACCAGCACGCCGACGGCGGGCGGCAGGTCGGCGGCACGCTTGTGCAGGTAGACCGAGACGGTGCCGTCGAAGTCGACGGCCTTCGCCAGCTCGAGCTTCTCGCCGATCTTGGCGGAGAACTCCTGGACCAGCGCGTCCACCGTCTTGCCGTCGACCTCGACGGCCTTGAGGGCCTCGACGTCGGCGACCTTGTTCGCCTTGGCGAGCGCGACGATGTCGTCGGCCAGGGCGATGAAGTCGGCGTTCTTGGCCACGAAGTCGGTCTCGCAGCGCAGCTCGACCATGGCGCCGTCCTTGACCGCGACGAGGCCGTTGGACGTGGTGCGCTCGGCGCGCTTGCCGACGTCCTTGGCGCCCTTGATGCGCAGGATCTCGACGGCCTTGTCGAAGTCGCCGTCAGCCTCGTCCAGCGCCTTCTTGCAGTCCATCATGCCGGCGGCGGTCAGCTCGCGGAGCTTCTTGACGTCCGCGGTGGTGTAGTTCGCCATCGTTTTCCTTCTGCGACGTACGCGCTTGAGTCACGAGGTGCCCGCTGGTCGCGGGCACCTCGTGGGGGAGATCAGGACTGGACGGGCTGCTCGGCCGGAGCCTCGGCAGGGACCTCAGCCGGGGTCTCAGCCGGGGTCTCGGCAGAAACCTCGGCCGGAGTGGTGCTGGTGAGGAGCTCCTGCTCCCACTCCGCCAGCGGCTCGTCGGCGGCGGGCTTGTCCTGGCCCTCGGCGGCGTCGCGGCGGCCACCCGAGCGCTGCATGAGACCGGCGGCGGCGGCCTCGGCCACGACCTTGGTCAGCAGGGCGGCGGAGCGGATCGCGTCGTCGTTGCCCGGGATCGGGAACTCGACCTCGTCCGGGTCGCAGTTCGTGTCGAGGATCGCGACGATCGGGATGTTCAGCTTGCGAGCCTCACCGACCGCGATGTGCTCCTTCTTGGTGTCCACGATCCACACGGCGCTGGGCACCTTGGACATGTCGCGGATACCGCCGAGCGTGCGCTCCAGCTTGTCCTTCTCGCGGTTCATCATCAGGATTTCCTTCTTGGTGAAACCCTGGAAACCGCCGGTCTGCTCCATCGACTCGAGCTCCTTGAGGCGCTGGAGCCTCTTGTGGACCGTCGAGAAGTTGGTGAGCATGCCGCCCAGCCAGCGCTGGTTCACGTAGGGCATGCCGACGCGGAGGGCCTCGTTGGCGATGGCCTCCTGCGCCTGCTTCTTGGTGCCGATGAACAGGATCGACCCGCCGTGCGCGACCGTTTCCTTCACGAACTCGTAAGCCCGGTCGATGTAGGTCAGCGTCTGCTGCAGGTCGATGATGTAGATGCCGTTGCGCTCGGTGAGGATGTAGCGCTTCATCTTCGGGTTCCAGCGCCGCGTCTGGTGCCCGAAGTGCACGCCGCTGTCGAGCAGCTGCTTCATGGTTACGACGGCCATGGCCGGTTCGCACCTCATCTGTAGGACGCGCCAGGTCTGGCCTTTGCGCGTCAGTCCGGTTGTCGCCTCCGGCCGGTAGGCCGTCAGCCCTGGTGCCGAACGCCGCCGTCCGCACCCGCTGAGCATCTCTGCACCATCGGGACCGTCGGACGTCGTGACTCGACCAGACTGGAACCAGCAGGTCGGATCTGCGTTGGCACGCGAAGTCGCCCCGCGCACAGACGGGACGCGCCCGAAAGTCTACTCCTGATCCCCGACAAACTTCGAATCGCCCCCAAGTCATCCGGGTCGGTTGTCCACAACCGGCGAGTAATCCACAGATCCCCGATCACCGCTGGTCCCCCGGCCACCGCTTGGCGGACCGTGGAACCCATGCCCCTCCTCCCCGCCGCCCTGGTCCTGGCCACGCTCCTGACCCCGCCCGCGGCCCGCTTCACCTGGCCTCTTCCCCCGCCGCACCCGGTGGTGCGCGCGTTCGAGGCGCCCGCCACTCCGTTCGGCCCCGGCCACCGGGGCGTGGACCTGGCTGCCGCCGCCGGCACCGCGGTCCTGGCGGCGGGCGACGGTGCGGTGGTCTACGCGGGGGCGGTGGCGGCTCGCACGCTGGTGTCCCTCGAACACCGGGGCGGTCTGCGAACGACCTACGAGCCGGTCATCCCCGCGGTGAAGGCCGGCAGCCAGGTGCGCAGGGGTGAGGTGATCGGCCACCTGCAAGCGGGCCACTGCCCCTCACCGTGCCTGCACTGGGGCGCCCGCCGCGGCCACACCTATCTGGACCCGCTTCGGCTGATGTCGTCGGGCCGGGTCCGCCTGCTCCCGCTGAACGCGCCTGCCCGAGGCAGTTGAGCCATTCCGCCGCGCGGCACCCCGACTCCCGCGCGGCGATCCGAGGGTGCCCCCCGCCGCTGCCGGGCGGCTGGGTGAGCGGCGCGACCCCGTGGCGCGCCGCGAGCACCCGTCAGGCGCCGGGAGGCGGTGACGCCTCCTGCTTCCCGGCGCCTGATCGCCTTGCCCGGTTCCGGACCGCTTGATGCCCGAGTGGGCACACGGCGTGCAGGGCGATTGACCTCGCCACCCGTTCGAGTGAATTAGCCCCGACGAGGGCCTTGGAGGTGGTTCACGAACACGAATGTGAGGCGCGCACGGTTTTCGGTACGGCTTTTCGGCAGCCCGGCACCCACCGGGTAGCGGTGGGGAGAGGAGGCGCGGTCAGGCCTCGGACTGCTCGTTGAGCTTGGTGCGCAGGCGCAGGACGGCGCGGGTGTGCAGCTGGCAGACCCTGGACTCGGTGACGCCGAGGACCTTGCCGATCTCGGCGAGCGTCAGGTTCTCGAAGTAGTAGAGGGTCACGACGACCCGGTCACGTTCGGCGAGCTGGGCGATGGCGTCGGCCAGCTGGCGGCGGCTGTCCTGGTCGACGAGGCTCGCCACCGGGTCCTCGGCGGCGTCGTCGGGCAGCGACTCGGCCAGGGAGGAACCGCCCTTGTTCGGGGCGATCAGCTCGTCCAGGGCCACGACGCTGGTGAGCTGGAGCTGGCCGTACAGCTCGCGCAGCTCGGCCAGGCCGATCTTGAGCTCTGCGGCGAGCTCGCGGTCGGTGGGTGTGCGCTGCAGCTTCGCGCCGAGGCGTTCCAGGGCTCGTTCGACGTCGCGGGCGCGGCTGCGGACCGAGCGCGGCACCCAGTCCTGGGAGCGCAGGTCGTCGAGGATCGCGCCGCGGATGCGCTGCATGGCGTAGGTCTCGAACTTGAGGCCGCGTTCCGGCTCGAACTTCTCGATCGCGTCGACCAGGCCGAAGATGCCGGACTGGATCAGGTCGGCCACGTCCACGTGGGCGGGCAGGCCGGTGCCGACACGGCCCGCGACGTACTTGACCAGCGGCGCGTAGTGCAGCACCAGGCGGTCGCGCTGGCCCTGGTCGCGGGACTTGCCGTAGCTGCGCCACAACGCGACGATGCCGGCTTCGACGTCGTCACCAGACCTGACGTCCGCACGCGTCACCGCAGCCTGGACGGCCGCGGGCGCGCCGTTGACGTGCGTGTCGGCACCGGGCTCGGAGCTCGCCTCGGTGCGCGGCACGCCGTTCTGACGCTGCCCGTTGCTCGCCTGCGTCGAAGCCGACGCGGGCAGGACGGGGTCAGGGGGCACGGTCGCCGTACGCGATCCTCCCCCTGCGGCGTCAGGAACGGGGGTGGGTTCGGTCATGGATCGCCTTCAGCCGTTCGACAGTGACGTGTGTGTAGAGCTGAGTCGTTGCGAGCGTAGCGTGACCAAGGAGTTCTTGGACGGTGCGCAGGTCCGCTCCCCCTTCCAGCAGGTGCGTGGCCGCGGAGTGGCGCAGCCCGTGCGGCCCGACGTCGGCCGCGCCGGGCACCGCACCCACTACATCGTGAACGACCCTCCGGGCGGTACGGGAGTCCAGCCGGCCACCGCGCGAACCCAAGAACAGCGCCCGTTGTGAATGGTCGTTGACCAGCGACGATCGGCCGTGTTCCACCCACCGTCGTACCGACCGTTCGGCCGGAATGCCGAACGGCACGGTGCGTTCGCGACTGCCCTTGCCCAGAACCCGAATCACCCTTTGGGAGTAGTCCACGTCGTCGAGGTCGAGACCGCACAACTCAGCGACCCGGATACCTGTTGCGTACAACAACTCCACCACGGCTTGGTCACGCAGCGCAACCGGATCC
>NZ_DATLEC010000018.1:0-5530 GCF_035525475.1 Lentzea sp.
GCGCCGTGGGGTCATCCCCTGTCGATGTTCGCGTAGAAGTCGAGGAGGGCGGTCGCGAGCTGTTCGGGGGCTTCCATCGCCACGTGGTGCCCGATCTGCTCGATGTGCACGGTCTTCACGTCCGTGGCGACCTGGCGCAACTTTCGATGACTTCGAAGGTTCCGCACGCAGGACATCTCCTGCCCGATCTGTCAGACACGTCTTGTGGCGTCCCGATTACGCGCGGTATGGTCTAGACCTTCAATCGCCGCCGCGATGTACCGGAATGCACGCACATCAAGGCAAAGGAAGTCAGATGAAGATTGGACGCAGGGTTGCGGCCTCGATGGCCGGCGTTCTCGCTGCACCGTTGCTCGTCGTGGCTCTCCCCAGCGGCACGGCGTTCGCGCACGGCTACGTGTCCTCGCCTGCCAGCCGTCAGGCGCAGTGCGCCAGCGGCGCTGTGAAGGACTGCGGGGCCATCCAGTGGGAGCCGCAGTCGGTCGAGGGCCCGAAGGGCCTGCAGAGCTGCAACGCCAACCTGTCGCAGTTCGCCGTGCTCAACAACGACAGCAAGGGCTGGAAGGTCACCAACACGGGTCGCACGGTGACCTTCAACTGGACGTTCACCGCGCGTCACCGCACGCGTGACTACGACTACTTCGTCGACGGTCGCAAGGTCGCGACGTTCAGCGGCAACAACCAGCAGCCGCCGGCCACCGTGTCGCACTCGGTCAACGTGGGCTCCGCGGGACGGCACAAGGTCCTCGCCGTGTGGAACATCGGCGACACGACCAACGCGTTCTACTCCTGCATCGACATCAACGCGAGCTGATCCCGCCGGGGCCCTCGGCCGCGACTATCGCGGACGAGACTCACGGGACACGCCCTGGGCGCGTGAGGTCCCCTTCCTCTCACGCACCACCTCGTCGACGTCGAACGGCATCAGGTTCAAGGGCGGGCCGGACAACGGTTTCCGCAGTGCGTCGAGGATCCTCGCGTTCATCTGCCCGATGATCGCGCGTGCCTCGTCGTCGGTCCTGGCCGCCAGAGCACGGGCTCTGGCGGTCTCGGCCTCCTTGCGCAACACCAGGGAAGGGGGCAACCCTGCCCTGCCCTCTTCCTCCCTGAGCTTGCGCTTGATCCACCAGTCCTCTTCCAGCGGCTCCCCCGCGCCCGGCAGCGGTGTGCCGGCGCTGGGAAGGTCGTCGAACTCACCGCGTTCCTGGGCTTCGCGGATCTGCCTGTCGATCCACGACTCGAAGCCCATGCCGGGCGGCTTCCGTTCTGTCACGGGGAGAACCTCCTGACGGCGGCCTGCATCGCCTCCACGAACGCGGGGCTGCCCTTGTGGCCACTGTCGTCCACGAGGGTCAGCTCGGCGTCCGGCCACGCCTGCGCCAGCGCGTACGCCGTGTCGGCGGGGCAGCTCATGTCGCGGCGGCCGTGGATCAGTGCCGCGGGGATGCCCTTGAGCTTTTCCGCGTGTCCCACCAGGTTCTCGACGAACCCGAGGTTCGCGTAGTAGTGCGTGATGATCCGCACGAGCGCGATCACGTCGTCGGACGCGCGGCCGGCGAACACGTCGGGTTTGCCGAAGTTCTCGAGCGACAGCACGGTGTCCTCCCACCGCACCCACTCCAGCGCCGCCTGCTCGCGCACGGCGGGATCCGGGCTTTCCATCAGGTCCGCGTACGCGCGCACGATGTCCGGCGCGCCATCGACGTGCGCGCTGAACCTCGCCCACGCCTCCGGGAAGAACCGGGAAACGCCCTCGTAGAGCCACTCCAGCTCGCGGGCGGACGAGAGGGTGATCGCGGCGAGGATCATCCCGGAGACCCGCCCGGGATGCCGCTGGGCGTAGGCGATGCCGAGCGTCGAACCCCAGGAACCGCCGTACACCAGCCACTTCTCGATGCCGAGGTGCTCGCGGAGCTTCTCCATGTCGGCGATCAGGTGGCCGGTCGTGTTGACGCTCATGTCCGCGGCCGGGTCGCTCGCGTGCGGCGTGCTGAGGCCGGCACCGCGCTGGTGGAAGATGACCAGCCGGAACTTCTCCTTGTCGAGCGCCTTGCGGGCGCCCTTCGCCGGGGCGCCGGGACCTCCGTGGAGGAACACGGCAGGCTTGCCGTCCGGGTTGCCGACGACCTCCCAGTAGACCTGGTTGCCGTCGCCGACGTCGAGCATGCCGTGTTCGTAAGGCTCCACGATCTTCAGCGTACCGACCTACACGCCGACGGGCTTCCAGCTCAGACCCGCGTCGTCCGACCGGTAGACCTCGGCGGACTCCTGGCCGGGCCCGCCGCGCACCAGCGCCGCGTGGCGTGCGTCGGAGAAGGCCAGGTCCTCGAACGGAGGCCCGCCGAGCGTGAGCGGCGTGTCCCACTTGTCGCCGGAACCGCGGTGCACGAACGACCAGTCGCGTCCGGTCGCGGCCACGAGCGCAGTCTCCGGCGACACCGCGAACCCGGTGGTGATGCCGTCACGCGGAGGCACGCCGACGGTCTCGAACGGCTCGCCCCCGGAAGACCTGCGCAGCTCCTTCGACATGTTCCCGAAGCCGGGATCGAAGCTGCACAACGCATAGCGGTCGGTGCTGACGGTCGCAAGGCGGGTGGCGGACTCGATCGTGCACGGCGCGGGTTCCTCCAGCCAGCCCGGCAACGACCGCGTCCAGTACCGGTTCTCCACGAACGTCACGGACAACGAGACCTGGCCCGGTGCGATGGACCCGAAGGCCTGGCCCTTCACCTCGACGCCCGGCACCGGTTGCCAGGAGCCGAACCACAGCTCGCGGTGGAACAGGCGCGACGACGTGCCGTCGTAGATCACCGCGAGGAACCCGGAGTCGTCGAACCCCAGCGCTCCCACGGTTCCCTTGATGCCCGACGGTTCCCAGCGCGTGCCGCCGTTGCCGGTGACGAACAGCTGCTCGCCGTCGGTCACCATGCCCGCGGCGTCGTTCGCGAACACCACCCGCAGCCGGCCGGTCTCCGGCACCGCCAGTGCCGGGGTCCTCACGCGCGTCCACGTCGTGCCGCCGTCGAGCGTGCGGACGAGCTGCGGGCAGTTCGCGGTCTGGCACAGGGTGTCGAGGCCGAGCACCCAGCCGCGCTCAGCGGACGTCCACGACGTCGACGCGGGCACCACGCCGGTGCCGGCGTGGGCGACAGAAGCGCCCACTCCGGTCAGCAGCAACGAAAGCACGAGCACAGCAATGCGTTTCCCCCACATCGCCTTCTCCCCTCAAGAGGCTGGTTCCCACTCAACACCCCTTGCCCGGGAAGCGGCAACCGCCCAAAGCGCCACCAGAACACCCGCGCCGCCGCTGAGCAGGAACGTCGGCCCCGGTCCCACGGCGTCGAGCAGCACACTTCCGCCGATGTACGACACTGCCGCAGCCACACCGATTCCGCCGTAGAAGTTGCCGAACACCCTGCCCGTCCGATCACCGGGCACGAGCCGCTGGATCAACGTGCTGTGCGCGACGTCCATCGCCGCGATGCCCAGCCCCCGCACGGCCTGCAGCGCGAACGCCGACGCGACACCCCAGGCCAGACCGGTGAACATGTTGCCGGCACTGCTGATCACGAACCCCGTGACGAGCAGCGTCACCATGCTCCACCGCGCCGATCCCCTGGCCAGCAACGCGTACCCGAGCAGCAGGCCGATCCCGACCGCACCGAGCACCACGCCGGCCGTGCTCTCCGACCCGCCGAACGACACCATGGTCAGCTGCAGCACCGCGACGTCGTCGATCGCGGTGCACGCCACGACACCGCAGAAGCCCAGGAAGACGATCCGCAACGCGCGGTTGCCCCAGATCTCCCCCAGCCCGGCCCTGGCGCCGGCGAACACGCCCTCGACCGGCCCCGGCGGCACGACGAGCTTCGGCAACCGCAGCAACAGCAACGCGGACAGCACGAACGACACGGCGTCGACGAGCAGCACGCCGCGGGTGTCCATGAACGTCAGCAGGAGCGCCGCGAGGAACGGCCCGATCACGTCGGCGCTGTTGGACCCCAGCCCCAGCGCGGTGTTCGCCTGCCCGAGGTCCTTCTCCGCGACGAGGCTCGGCACGGCCGCCCGCGACGCCGGGACGAAGACCTGCCCGATCACGGCCCGCAGCCCGACGAGCACGAGCAGGACCGGCAACGGCGGCAGGGTGACCGCGATGACCGCCAGCAGCACGCCCTGCGCGACCTCGCAGACGATCATGACGGTGCGCCGGTCGAAGCGGTCGCCGATGACCCCGGTCAGCGGGCTGAGCAACGACGGCGCGAAGTCGCCCACCAGCAGCAGCGCCGCCACCGCGACGGCCTTCCCGAGGATCGACTGCACGTGGACCATCAGCGTGACCAGGCTGAGCGCGTCCCCCACAACGGAAACGACCCGTGCGGTGCTCAGCACGCGCAACGGGCCGTTCTCCTTCAGAAGCGTCAGCACACGGCTACTTTGCCAACACCTGGTCCAGCTGGTCAGCCAATTTGTTCATGATCCCGGCGTAGGAGGAGTAGCTCAGCGGCGCGACCGCGTTCCACTCGACGAACCGGTTCGCCTGCACGGCGGGCAGCGCCTGGAAGACGGGGTGGCCTTCCTTCATCTTCTCCGGGTCGAGCACGTGCTGACGGGTGTCCCACATGATCACGTGCTCCTTGTACGTGCCGGAGTTCTCCCACGACAGCGACTGGAAGTAGCCGCCGCCCTCGCTGTCGGGCTTCTCCGGCGTGAGCAGCGGCAGGCCGAGCTCGGTGGCGTACCAGTCGAGGTCGGGGTTGCGGGCGGGCACCGCGACGTAGAAGAGCTTCGGGTCCGCGCCGACGACCTGGATCTTCTGGTTCGCGGCCGTCATCCTCGCGCCGATGGCCTTGAGCCGTTCCGCGGCCTTGGTGAACGCTTCCTCGTCGGCCTTCACCTTGGCCGACCCGGTGTCGGCGCCGAGCGACTTCGCCAGCTCGCGGAAGCGCTTGATGCCGTCCGGCAGCTGGATCTTCGACTGGCCGATGCCGACGGTCGGGGCGATCTTGAGCACCTTCTCCTCGAACTCGGCCGTGAGGTGCCAGAGTCCGGTGGCCTCTGGGTAGTGGCCCGCGACGACCAGGTCGGCGTTCAGTGCGGCGAACTTCTCGAAGTCGATCTCGCCGTAGCCGGGGCCGGTGATGTCGGTGACCTGGCTCGGGTCGATGCTGCCCGCCTCGGGGTCGGTGCTGCCGTCAGGACGCTTGAGCGGGCCGAACGTGCCGACGACGTTGATCCCGTAGTCCTTGAGCGCACCGGCGGCCGAGACCTGCGCCACAACGCGCTCCGGCCGCTTCGGTGCGGTGACCTCCTTGCCGCGGTCGTCCTTGAACGACCACTGGCCACCCGACTGTTCCGTCGGGGCGTTCCCACCGCACCCGGCCACCAGGCCGAGCAGCAGAACCACGGCGACTGTCCTGCACACTGTCCACCTCCCGAGTTAGGCCTACCTAACCTAACAGGAGGCTTTACAAGATCGGGCGCACCGGTAGGTTGGTGACCGTGCGGAACGAACTGACGACGGTGCGTCGTA
>NZ_DATLEC010000050.1:0-48670 GCF_035525475.1 Lentzea sp.
CAGCTGACACGACTCTCAGCGAACGAGGTCTAGCTTCGGCCGCGAGGGGGCGAGATGAAGATCGTGATTCCAGGCGGTACCGGCCAGGTCGGCACCGTCCTGCGCCGAGCGCTCGAGGCAGCGGGCCACGAGGTGGTCATCGTCAGCCGGAGCAGCGGCGTCAGGTGGGACGGCCACACCCTGGGCGCGTGGGCGGCGGAGATCGACGGCGCCGACGTGGTCGTCAACCTGGCCGGACGCAGCGTGAGCTGCCGCTACACCGCCGAGAACCTGCGGCAGATGATGCGTTCACGGGTCGACTCGGCGCGCGTGGTGGGCGAAGCGATCGCCAAGGCGGAGAACCCGCCGCGGGTGTGGCTGCAGATGAGCACCGCGACGATCTACGCGCACCGGTTCGACGCACCGAACGACGAGGACACCGGCATCATCGGCGGCCGTGAGAAGGACGTCCCCGGCTACTGGGCCTACAGCGTCGAGATCGCCAAGCGCTGGGAGGCCGAGCAGGAGGAGGCCGACACCCCGCACACCCGCAAGGTCGCGCTCAGGGCCGCGATGGTCATGAGCCCGGACAGGGGTGGCGTCTTCGACTACCTGTCGTGGATGGCGCGGCTCGGGCTCGGCGGGCCGATCGCGGGCGGGCGGCAGTACGTGTCGTGGATCCACGACGACGACCTCGTGCGCGCCGTGGCGTTCCTGATCAGGGAACCGGTCGAGGGCGCGGTCAACCTCGCGGCACCCGGCCCGGTGCCGCAGAAGGACTTCATGCACGAGCTCAGGAAGGCGTGGCGCACTCCCGTCGGGCTGCCCGCGACCGGTTGGATGGCGGAGATCGGGGCGTTCGCGTTGCGCAGCGACACCGAGCTGCTGCTGAAGAGCCGCCGGGTCGTGCCGGGCAGGCTCACCGGTGCCGGTTTCGAGTTCCACTTCCCGAACTGGCGGGAGGCGGCGCAGAATCTGGTCGAGCGCAGGAGGTGAGATGCCGAGGATCAACGACGTCGGCGGTGCCGACGGGTTCGGGCCGGTCGAGGAAGAGCTGGACGAGCCGCCGTTCCACGCCGACTGGGAGGCGCACGTCCTCGCGATGAACCGGGCGTTGATCGGGCGCGGCATCTACAACCTGGACGAGTTCCGGGACGCCGTCGAACGGACGATGACGCACGAGTCGTCGTACTACGAGAACTGGTTCCGGGCGATCGAGACGTTGCTGCGGGAGCGCGGCCATGTCTGAGCGCTACCGGCGGGGTGACCGGGTGCGGACCTCCACTGTGGACCCGGACCACCACACCCGGCTGCCGCGCTACGCGCGCGGGAAGCACGGCGTGGTGGTCGGCGGCGACGGTGTGCACCCGCTGGCGGACCTGAGCGCGCAGGGCATCGAGCGACCGCAGCAGGTCTACCTGGTGAGGTTCACGGCACGGGAACTGTTCGGGCACGGCGACCACAGCGTGACGCTGTCCCTCTGGGAGGACTACCTCAGCGATGAGTGACGACCACGACGACTCGCCGATCGCCGCGCGCGTCCGCGAGCTGGAAGCGATCCTCGAGGAGAAGGGGCTGCTGGACGCCCAGGAGCTGGACCGCGCGCTGGAGGCGTTCGCGACCAGGGCCTCGCCGGCCAACGGGTACCGCGTGGTGGCGCGGGCGTGGGTGGACGAGGGCTTCAAGGCGCGGTTGCTGGAAAACGCGAACGAGGCTTTGCCCGAGCTCGGGCTGTCGATGGGCGGCGGCCTTCAGGTGCAACGGCTGCACGTCGTCGAGAACACCGAAAGCGTGCACAACGTCATCGTGTGCACGCTCTGCAGCTGCTACCCGCTCTCGCTGCTCGGCCCGTCCCCGACCTGGTACAAGAGCCCGGCCTACCGGTCGAAGGTCGTCAGCCACCCGCGTGAGGTGCTGGAGCAGTTCGGGCTCACCCTGCCCGAGGACACCGGGATCCGGGTGTGGGACGCGAACGCCGAGTCGCGGTACATGGTGCTGCCGCGCAGGCCCGCGGGAACCGAGGGCCTCACGGAGGACGAGCTCGCCGCACTGGTGACGCGCAACGGGCTGATCGGCACCGCGGCCGTCTGAACGACCGCGGTGCCTCGGCGAGCTAGAGGTTCTTCATGATGGTGTCGATCGCCTTGCCGAGCTGCGCGTACTTCTGGGTGTACAGCACGGGGAACACGCCGGGCGGGTCTGCCGGGCGGTCGGCGTCGACGTAGTCGGTGCCAAGGTTGCAGAACACGACCACGACGTAGTTGCGGTTGTCCTTGCCGCGGAACGACTTCACGATGCCCGCGTCGGAACCGGTGGTGTCGACCCAGCCGGTCTTGTGGGCGAACGTCACCTCGGCGGCCTCGTTGCACGGGCGGACGTCGCGGTCGTAGACCGCGTCCCCGACCTTCACGGTGCCGTCGGGCTGGATCCAGCGCGCCGGCACCTGCTGCGGGATGCCCTGCACCGGGTAGTCGCGCCCGCACCAGTTCGGCGTGGACAGCATCTCGTTGTGACCCTGACCCGCGAGGGTCTCCTGGAAGAACGCCCGCGACGACGCCGACAGCTCGTGACGCGTGACCTGCTTGCCCTCCGCCGTCGTCCACAGCACGCCCGCGCCGCCGTTGACCAGCAGCAGGAGCTTCGCGGTGTCGAGACCGCTCATGTTCGAGCCGATCCAGCGCCCGCCGTTGCCGGGGATGGTCTCGGTGACCATCAGGGTCGGCATGCCGAGGTCCACGAACGACTTGTTCACGGCGTCCCACGAGTCGAGGTCGTGGATCATCTTGATCAGGGCGCAGGTGGACTCGTTCTGCGACTTGGTGATCATCTCGTCGAAGAGCTGCCGGACCTTCTTCACCGACTTGCCGCCGCACGCCTCACGCACCGGGTTCGGGTCGTAGACGTAGTCGGCGTCCAGGTCGACCTTGCCCTGGTCGGCGAGGCGCAGGACGCCGAAGCCGACCATCAGCTTGAACACCGACGCCGGGTACGGCGAGGAGAAGTCGATCGGCGCGTTCTCCCTGCCCGCCAGCACGTCCCGCGTGCCCTTGCCACCGTTCGCGTCCCACTCGTCGTCGTCCCACCAGCGGTAGCGCACCTGGTCAGTCGCCAGGCTCTTGTGCTTGACCGGCACGACCACGCCGTTCGGGTACTGCGGGCTGAGCAGCACGTTCGCGACGGCCGCCGGCCGCCCGAACGGGTCGAGCTCGATGATCGCCGCGTCCATGTTCGGCGTCTGGTGCAACGGCTTGCCCGCCTGGACCGACAGCGTCCTTGCCTTGGTCGCGAGCTCCGCCGGGCTCGGGTCGTACTTCTCCCGCTGCCCCGCCGACCGCGCGGTGCCACTCGCCGGCGGCGTCAGGTCGATGACGTCCTTGAAGTTCTGCGCGACGATCGCCTCGCGCAGCCGCTCGGCCAGCGGGTGGTGCTCCTCTCCGGCGCTGGCGGCCGGTGCCAGCGCGGCGCCCGTGATCGTGAGCGCCGTGCACAGCGCGGTGATCCGCTTGAAATTCATCCACTCCCCCAGTGAGTGTGGTGTGGCCGCTATCGGCCACTGCTGTTTCCGCACATGGACCTTGACGCGGCGGAAGCGATCTTGGTTGCTTCCGCCTACCGCACCTGCTGGAGCACGGGGACGTTCTCGACCGATCGCACGGACCGCGACGCGACCATCCCGGCGGTGGCGAGCAGGTAGATCGCCGCGCACCCGAGCAGGGTCGCCGAGATCCCGGCCGCGTGCGACACCGGTCCGACGACGAGCTGCGCCAGCGGGATCGCCACGAACGACCCGAGCATGTCATAGGAGTAGACCCGCGCGAGCTTGTCCTGCGGCACGTGGTGCTGCAGGGAGGTCTCCCACGCCACGCCGAACTGCTCCAGGCCCAGCCCGCACGCGAACGCCGTGACCATGAGCAACCAGGGCTCCGGATGCACGACCATCACCAGGGGCAGCCCCGCGAACGCCCCCACGCACGCCACCCCGAGCAGCAACGGGCGGCGCACCGCGATCTTCATGGCGACGAAGGCCCCGGCGACCATGCCCGCGGTCTGCGAGGCGAGCACGAAGCCCCACGTCTCCCGCCCGAACGTCGTGTCCGCCAGCACGGGGCCGAGGATCATCAGGCCGCCGACGTGCGCCGCGTTGACGAACGTGAAGGCCAGGACCACCACCCAGACCCACTCCCGCGACACGAACTCCGTCCAGCCGGTCCTCAGCTCGGACAGCGCCGAGGGCTTGTGAGCGGGACGGGTGCCGCTCACCCGCACGAACGCGAAGAACACGCCCGCCAGGGCGAACGACAGCGCGTCGATCGCGAGTCCCCAGCCGGGACCCGTGAACGCGATCAGCAGGCCGCCGAGCGACGCTCCCGCGATGTTCGCGGAGTTCACCCCGAGCCGCAGCACCGCGTTCGCGCGCAGGCGCACGTCGACCGGCACCGTCTGCGACACCAGTGCCGAGGAGGCCGGCAGCGAGAACGCGCTCGACATCCCGTTGACCGCCGAGAGCACCACGAACCACGGCACCGAGACCGACCCGGTCAGCACCAGCGTCGCGATCAGCGCCTGGCTCACCGCGCTGACCGCGCACGACCCGACGAGCACGAAGTGGCGCGGCAACCGGTCCGCGACCACTCCGCCCCACAGCAGGAAAACCACGTTGGTCAGCGACCGGGAGGCGACGACGATGCCCAGCGACGTGACCGACGAGGTCAGGTCGAGGACGGCGAAGGCCAGCGCGATCGGCGCCATCGCGTTGCCGGTGACGCTGGTGACGCGAGCCAGAAGAAGCCAGCGAAAAGCAGGATGCGCCAAAGGCGCGAGCATGTCCCCCATGGACCGGCACCGTACAACGGGCGGGAGCCGCCCGATCGTCGATCGGGCGGCCCCCGTTCACCGCACCCCCCGGTGCGATGAGGCGATGACCACCGCGGCGGCGACGGTCACCAGGTTCTTCAGGATGTACTGGGCTTCGAAGGACGCCTGCAGCGGAGCGGACCACATCTCGCCGGGGAACAACACCAGCGGTGTCGACACCAGGACGACGTGACCGACCAGCAGGACCGCGCACGACCTCGGTGCGCGGAAGCTCAGCAGCACCAGTGCGATCCCGATCTCGGTGATCGCGGCGCTCACCCTGGCCAGGTCTCCGTGGACGATCCCGAACGTCAGCGCGGACACCGTGCGCTCCACGAGGGCCTGGGCAGGGCTGGCGCCGGGGAAGAGCTTCAGCACGCCGAACCAGAGGTACACGACCCCCAGCCCTATGCGCAGCAACGGAATTCCCGCATCACCCGCGAAACGGGTGATGCGTTCCCCCGTGCTTTCCCTGCGTGTGGTTTCTGGACTCGACATCGATCTCCCTCTCCTGTCTGACTGCCACCACCCAGCCAGACTCCGAGGAGCGAGGGGATCAGGTCCGCGGGTCCCCCAGCGGGTTCAGCAGGTCGGCCTTGCCCTCGAACCCGAACAGCAGCAGGTCGACCATGCGGAACGTGCTGGAGTCCGGTCCGAGCGTCGGCCGCCAGTACGGCGAGCGCACGATCGAGATCCGGCTGCCCTCCATCGCGCGGTGGAAGACCTCCGCGGTGATCCGCCCGCCGACCTGGCCCAGGCGTCCGCCGCCGATCTCGGCCTCGCGCAACACGTAGAACCACAACGGCGTCGCGGCCACGAGCTGTGCCTTCTGCTCCTCGGACAGGCCCTCGACCACGGCACCGCCGTCGCCGGTCAGGATCTGCTCGGCGGTGAGCGGCTCGACGCCGAACAGCTCGGCGAGCTGCTGACCGGTCGCGAGCTCCATCATCGAGGCCCTGGTCAGGTTCCGGAACGCGAGGTTGCGCTCGATCTCCCGGAACGTCGTGCCGCGCCCGCCGAACGTGCCGGCCGGCAGCTTCGTCAGCGGGTCGACCAGCAGCGTGTCGATCCGCTTGGTGACGTTGCCGCCGCCGAACTGCGCCGGTGCCACCAGGTCCTCGCGACCTGCCTCGGTGAAGTCGTAGAGCCGCCGGAAGTCCGCGATCCAGTTGCTGGGCAACGTGAAGATCGGACCCCGGTCGACGTCGTCGAGGTCACCGGGCGTCTGCGAGCTCGGGTCGAAGTTGCCCGCCACACCGGTGAAGGTGAACAGCGCGAACAACGTCGCCGCACCGCCGGGACCGGTCGTGTTGAACACGCGGTTCCACTGGTAGGCGCCCCGCACCTGGCTGTGCCCGAAGCGGTAGGAGGCGACCGAGAACTCGATCGGCATTGTCGGCGAGTCGTCCCGGCCGCGATGCCTGCCGGGCACCTCGAAGAATTTGCGGCCATTGGTGAAGACGTCCTCCACGATCGCGGCGTCGACGACGCGCGGCAGGAAGTCGGTCTTCAGCATCCACTGGTAATGCCGCACCACGAGTTCTTTGGCGGCGCGGAACAACCGCTCCCCCGTGAGGCCGGTGAGCGCGAGCTCGTCGACCACGCGGTTGTGGAAGCGCAGGAACGCGAGGTGCGTCTGCGCCACCACGAGGTTCTCGTCGTTGCGGGCGTCGGGGATCAGCGGGAGCCGCCGGTCCGCCGCCGTGCCCGCAGTCCCACCGCGGCGCGGCAGGTCGAACCCCTCGAACGGGACGTTGGTGCCCTCGTCCGGGAACGGCACGGGCGTGGTGGTGCCCATCTTCAGCTTCACGCCGTCCTCGGCGTAGAAGGCCTGGTCGTCCTTGTCGCGCGGGCCGCGGCCGTAGACCGAGTCGAGGTCCAGCGCCGGTGACCTGCCCTGCAGCAGCTCGTCGAGGTTCACGTCCTGCCCGAGCTGCGACTCGGTGCGGTCCATCGTCAGGTCGTGGTCGACGAACTGGCCGAGGTAGGTGAACCCCGCCGGAACAGCCGGGTCGTCTGGCTGCCCCGTGTTCGCGGTGATCGCGGTCGCGAGGGCTGCCCGCGTCTCCTCGTCCGTCTTCGGTCCCTTCGGCCCCAGCCGCGAGAACCGGAACCTGCGCAGCTCCTCCGCGGTGGAGGGCCGGCGCGTGGTGGCCCCACCCCTGCCGTCGAATTCCAGCACACCTTCGCCCACGACGAAGAAACTGTCGCGCACGTGCCTCTTCATGCAATCCCCCCGTTTTCATTCTTTCCAGGTGACCTGTTCTCCCCAACAAGCACCTGCCCCACCGCCAGTCTCCATACGGACGAAAATACCGTCGAAGCTTTTGGCCAAAACCAAAACGTCGTCACACACCGGATACGGGGCCGTCAGAAATATTCCTGTGAATCGGCTGTGCGACGATCTTGCTCATTGAGCACCACCTCGCCCTGGAGGAACAGTGCACCGTTTCGCGAGCAGTCCCGCCCTGGCGCGGCTGGAATGGATTCTCGACGGCCTGGACGGGAAACCCGGCTGGGGAGCTGACGCGTCCGACGTGCTCGCGGCCGCGTTCACCGCCGTCGTCACGCCCGAGAGGTACGTCGGAGTCACCCGCCATCGCGCTGCCGACTACGCGCCGGTCGTCGTGGTCGGTCTCGACGTCGGCGAGACCACCGCGCGGGCGCGGATCCGCCGTCACGACGGGACCGTTGATGTCGTTTCCTGCGTCGTCGAGGCCGCACGGCCGCATCGAATCGCCACCACGTGGGTCACCGGACTGGTGCCGACCGATCTGACACCGGGGTTGCCGGCCGATTTCACCGACTACGACCTGCCTTCCGCCGCCACGGGTGCCCGGCTGGTCGTGTTCTCCGGGTTGCCCGGCAGCGGGAAGAGCACCCTGGCCGACGCCGCGGGCGCCGAGCTGGGAATCCCGGTCTTCGCCACCGACTGGCTGCTCGGCGCGCTGACCCCGTTCGGCGGTCGTCATCTCGAGGCTCCACTGGCGATGGCCGAAGAGGTGCTGACCACGCTCGCTCTGCGGCAACTCGTCGCCGGACAGTCCGTCATCCTCGATCACCCCACCGAACGGGTCGAGACCAGGGAGCGCTGGCGCAGCCTGGCCCTCCGCGCCGGCGCGGAGTTCCGCGTGGTCGTGTGCCGCTGCTCCGACCCCCGGGTCCACCGCGCGAGACTGGAAGGCCGCAGTCGCGGAATCCCCGGCTGGCACGACGCCGGCGACTGGCACGATGTGCGGCAGCGACTGGCACGCTTTCCCTCCTGGGCCGGGGACGCGCTCTCAGTGGACACCGTTCAACCACGTGAGCGGTCCCTTGCCGCGGTCATACGGCACATCACCGCCTGACGGCGTCAGGACACGGGGCGTCGCCGCAAGCCCCTGACGAGCGACTGCGACAGGGTGGTTTCAAACCCGCCGAGAGTGGGTACCACAGCGAAATGCTCGAAGTCACGGTGACTCGGTCGTCACCTGCCTCCACCCTGATCACCGTCTCAGGTGAACTCGCCGGCCCCGGCTCGGAACGACTGCTCGCGCGGCTCGACCGCCTCCTCGGCCAGGGCCACCGCTACATGGTGCTCGACCTGTCCGCGGTCACCTTCTGCGACTCCAGCGGTGTGAGCGCTCTCGTGCGCGGCCACGCCCGCGCCTCGGCCGCGGCGGGCGGCCTGCGCCTCTCCGCGGCCTCGTCCCAGGTGACGAAGGTGCTCGAACTGACGGGCCTCGCGCGGATGCTCGGTCTCAAGTCCACAGTGGACTGCGTCAGGTCGTGACGACCAGCTTGCCCGTGGTGTGCTCCCGCAGGAAGTCGGCGCAGGCCCGCGGCCCGTCGTCGAGGGTGTAGCGGCGGCTGATCGTCGCAGGCAGCGCACCACTGGCGGCCAGCTCGGCGACCTCGCGCATGCCGCCGAGTGCGCCGTCGAGATCGAGCACGAACTCCAGGTCGATGTCGTCGCGGTCCCGTTCCGGCAGCGGATAGGTGATCGTGAGCAGCCTGCCACCCGGACGGACCGCCCCCGCGATCGCGGCGAGCCGGTCACCCGGCACCGCGAGGTTGAACGCCGCGTCGACACCCTCCGGATAGGCATCGGTGTACGCCAGGGTGTCCGCGGCGCCGAGCTCGCGCAGCAGTGCCGCGTCGGCGGCGGTGGCCGTGGCGATGACGCGCACGCCCGCGGCCGCGAGCAACGGGACGAGCGCCGTGCCGACGCCTCCTGTCGCACCCACGACCAGCGCCGTCTCACCCGGCTTCGGCCGTGCCGTCACGAGAAGTGCCCGCGCGGTCAGTCCCGTCGTCGCCAGCGCGGCCGCGTCCGCCACGTCCAGAGCAGGCGGGCGATGCGTCAGCAACGGCGTGTCCGCCTCGAACACCGCGTACTCCGCCAGCGAACCCGTGCTCAGCGACGGCCTGGTCGCGCCCGCCATCGCCCGCAGCACGCGCGGCACGGCCAGGCCGAAGACCTCGTCACCCACGCGGAACGCCGTCACGCCGGGGCCGATCTCCGTGACCGTGCCGGCGAAGTCGTTGCCCGGCACGTGCGGGAACTCGAGCGGCGTGGTGTCCCGGTACGCCCCGCTCGGCAGGACGACGTCGGCCGGGTTGATCGACGCCGCGGCGATGCGGACCTGGAGCTGTCCCGGCCCCGGACGCGGCACCGGGACGTCCGCCACCACGTAGTCCTCCGGCGGACCGTAGTTCGTCACGACAACTGCCTTCATGCTTCTTCCCCCAATAAACGGACCGTTCGGTCACCTTAGAGTGCCGGAAACGGACCGCGCGGTCAACTTGTTAGCCTGACGAGGTGTCACCGCGCGCCGATGCCCTCAGGAACCGCGACCTGCTGCTCGCCGCGGCGGTCGAGGAGTTCGCCCTGCAGGGCGTGGAAGCGCCGATCTCGGCGATCGCGCGCAGGGCGGGCCTGGGGAAGGGCACGGTGTTCCGCCACTTCCCCACCAAGGACGACCTGGTCGCCGCCATCGTGCTGGACCGCGTCACGAGGCTCACCGCGCTGGCCCGCGACCTGTCCGGCGCGGCGGACGCGGGCGCCGCGGTACTGGAGTTCCTGAGGTACGCCGCCCGGCAGAGGCAGCAGCTCGACCTGTCGTTCCTGTCAGGCGACCTGGGCGGCGAGGTGGCCGAGGCGCAGGAGGACATGGCGCGGGCCATCACCGCACTGGTGGACCACGCACGCGCGAAGGGAGCGTTGCGGCCCGACATCACCGGCACCGACGTGATGCTGCTGATGTGCGTGCCCAACGACGTCGTGAAGCACGCGCCGGGCGCGCCGCCCGACCTGTGGGAGCGCTACCTCGCGATCCTGTTCGACGGCCTGCGCCCGGAGGGCGCGCACCCGCTGCCGCACCAGCCGCCCGCCTGACCGTCTACCAGGAACAGACCTCGCGCATCGCCACGGCCAGCGAGGTCGAGCCGGCGGAGGTGGGCGACGCGGCGAGGGTCAGTGCGACCGCCAGGACCTTCATGATCTCCGAGAGTGCCATGATGGCGGGGTGGAGTCCACGCGCATCGACCGCTGGCTGTGGGCGGTCAGGCTGACGAAGACCCGCCCGGACGCCGCCCAGGCGTGCAAGGGCGGCCACGTGCGCATCAACGACAAGACCGCGAAACCCTCCACGACGGTGGTGCCCGGCGACAAGGTTCGTGCACGGGTGGGCGACCAAACCAAGATCGTCGAGGTCGTGCGCGTGATCCAGAAGCGGGTCGGCGCGGCGGACGCGGCCACGTGCTTCATCGACCGCACTCCGCCGCCTCCGGTCGAGGCCCCCATCGCGCGGCGCGACAGGGGCGCGGGGCGCCCGACGAAGCGCGAGCGGCGGGTGCTGGACCAGTTCCGCTCACGCCACTAGGTCGGCGAGCTCCGTCAGCGACGCCCCGAGCGGCAGGTCGACCCTCAGCGACGCGTACGGGTCGCCGCGCGTCTCGCCGCGGTTGATGATCACGACCGGCAGGCCGGCCTGGGAGGCACGGCGCACGAACCTCAGCCCCGACATGACCGTGAGCGACGAGCCGAGGACCAGCAACGACCGCGCGTTGTCCACCAGCGAGTAGCACTGCTCGACCCGCGGTCGCGGCACGTTCTCCCCGAAGAACACCACGTCCGGCTTCAGCACGCCGCCGCACTCCGCGCAGGGCACGACCGTGAAGTCCCGCACCTGCTCCTCTGGCAGGAAGACGTCGCCGTCCGGGTTGATCTCGGTGGTGGTGGCGGCGAAGTCCGGGTTCGCCTCGCGCAGGCGGCGGTCCAGCTCGATGCGCGGTGAGAGCAGCTTGCAGTCCAGGCAGACCACGCGGTCGAGGCCCCCGTGCAGCTCGACGACGTCCGGGGTGCCCGCGGCCTGGTGCAGGCCGTCGACGTTCTGCGTGATGACGCCCGCGAGCTTCGGCGAGAGCCTCGTGACGGCGCGGTGGCCCGCGTTCGGGCAGGCGCGGGCGATGGTGCGCCAGCCGACGTGGCTGCGGGCCCAGTAGCGCCGCCGGCCCGCCTCGCTGGTGGTGAACTCCTCGTAGGTCATCGGGGTGTGCTTGCGCAGCGACCCGCCCTCGCCGCGGTAGTCGGGGATGCCGGACTCCGTGGAGAGGCCGGCGCCGCTGAGCACCAGCACCCCGCCCTCGGCCACGATCGGCACGACGTCGGTGAGGGTGGAGGTGCGCGGCAGCGACGGGCCTGGGTTCGACCAGGTCAGGGTGGGCCTTGTTCGCACATCACCAGCTTACGTACCACTGTCGAATTTCGGCCTCCGCCGCGGCGACGTCACCGTTCGACGGGGCCGTGACCAGCGCGAACTGCCGTCCGGAGCCGCCTCGGAGCACCAGCTTGCCACCCTCGACCGACGACGGCACCGAGCTGATCACCAACGGCGAACGCAGCGACTCCGGCAGGTGCAGCTCGGTCGGCGCGGCGCCGCCGTTCGAGTCCCAGACGAGCACGGCGAACGGTGACGAGCCGACCACCGCGCGAACGTTCGCCAGCGGGATCTGCTGCCAGGTCTGGTGGGCGCGGTCCTCGTAGGTGAACGCCAGCGTGGTGCCCGCCACGGCCTCCGGGTAGACGCGGTCGACCACCGCGCGTTCGACGTTGAGCACGGGATTGCCGGACGCGTCGAGCTTCACGGCCGAGAAGTGCTCGTCGTTCATGGCGTCGCCGTCGGTCTTGACCTTGTCCGGGTTGTCGTTCATCAGCTCGCGGTGGCGGCCGTAGTTGGTGTCCCAGTGCCACTGGCTGCCCGAGACCACCGTGCCGCGCGGCGCCGACCACCAGCGGGCGCCCGGCGCCGTCGAGTCGAGACCCTGGTAGATCGCCTTGAGCACGGACGAGTTCTTGTCCGAGGTGAAGCCGGAGACCGGGTGCCCGAACTCGGACACGATCGCGGTGGTGCCGAGCGCCCTGGCCCGGTCGCGGATCGTGCCGAACGCCTGCGTGTACTGGCCGTCGCCCGCCTTGCCCGGCATCAGGATCCCGGACTGCGCCTTGCCGTCGTAGAAGTGCGCGTTGAACACGAACCGCTCCCCCAGCGACGGCACCAGGGTGAGGCCGCCCGGCTCGGCGAAGAAGTCCACGTTCTGGTTCCAGAACACCAGGGGCTCGACGAACGCGGGCTTCGCCGCCCAGCCCGCCTCGTCCATCTCCGCACGGAACCGCTGGTAGAACGGCATCAGGAGGTCGCGCTCCCACATCTGCGAGGTCTGGCCGCTGTCGTACTTGCCGGCGTAGGGCTCGTTGAGCGGGTCGACGCCGACGACGAGCTTGAACTCGTTGGCGGGCATGGCTTCCCTCACGTGCTTCAACGCTTCGCCGGCCGCGTTGACGAACGAGTCCCGCACACCGTCGCGGTTGTGCCAGAAGTCGTAGGTGGCGGCGGTGACGGCGTTGTTGTTCTTCATGTTCTGGCCCCAGTGGACGCAGATCCCGCACGACTCCTTGGGGTAACCGCTCGCCGCCCACGCCGGCGCGCCGTCGCCGGTGTACCAGCTGTCGGGGTTGAACAGGTGGCGCGAGTACAGGTCCTGGTGGAAGTCGAGGTAGACGCGGATGCCCTCACCGGTGAACGCGCGCAGCTGGGCCGTGACTCCGTCGAGGTAGGCGTGGTCGATCCGGCCGCGCTGCGGCTCGACCCACGCCCACGTGAGCAGGAACCGCACGGCGTTCGCGCCGGTCAGCTGCTTCATCGCCCGCGCCGACCTGAGCGCGTCGGCGGTGTTCGCGAACGGCAGACCGCGGTTCTCGGCCAGTTTCGCCGTGCCGGAGACGTTGAAGCCGCGCAACACCACCTCGCGGCCGTGCTCGTCGCGGAACACCCCGCCGGACACCCGCAGCTCGGAGCCGTCGAACTCCGCCCTCGCCGGTGTGACCACCAGCGAGAGGAGGAAGAGGACCGTCAGGAGAACCGCTCGCCGCATCGCCGCCGCCTTTGGGAACGTGAACGAGATTCACATCGAAGGTAGCGGGTGGAGGACGCCAAGGCTAGGGTTCTCCTTCGACCTGGCCGTCGGCGTGCTGCCGGGCGGACGGTACCGGCGCACGGTGCCGGAGGGCGATCCGCCCGCGTTGCACGAGCGGATCGGCCCTGCCATGGAGGACCTGAAGGCGTTGGCGCCCTGGGACTCCTCGCGGCCGCTGGTCGAGTTCTACCGGCGGCACACCGTGATCGAGCTGTGGGTGCCGATCAGCTGAACGTCGCCGCGACCAGCTCGGCGGTCTGAGCGAGCAGCGGCTCGTCGGCCGCGCCCGTCGGCTCGCTCTCCCGCGTCGACAGCACCGCGATCACGACCGGCGCGCGGCCGGGCGGGAACGCGATGCCGACGTCGTTGGTGGTGCCGTACTGGCCGGTGCCGGTCTTGTCGCCCCAGGCCCACGCCGCCGGCAGTCCCGCGCGGATGCGCTTGCCGCCGGTCGTGTTGGCCAGCAACCACTTCGTGAGCTGGTCGGCGTCGGCGCGGTTGAGCGCGTGGCCCAGCGTGAGACGCGCGTAGCTCTGACCGATGGCGCGCGGCGACGTCGTGTCGGTCGTGCGGCCCGGCTCGGCCGAGTTCAGCTCCGGCTCCCAGCGGTCGAGGCGCGTCACGGAGTCTCCGATCGACCGGCTGAAGCGGCTGACGGCGGTCGGGCCGCCGAGCTCGCGCAGCAGCAGGTTGGCCGCGCAGTTGTCGCTGTAGGTGATGGTCGCCTCGCACAGGGCCGAGACCGTCATGCCGTTCGCGAGGTTCTCGGGCTTGCCTGTGATCGGGCCGTAGCCGGACTTGTCGACGTCGGTCTGCGTGTAGGTGATCACCTTGCCCAGCAACGACCCGTCGGTGTCGCGGCGCAGGACCGCGGCGGCCGCGATGGCCTTGAACGTCGAACACATCGGGAAGAGCTCGTCCGCCCGGTGCAGCACCGTGCGACCGGTGCCGGTGTCGGTCGCGAACACGCCGAGGCGCGCGTTGTGCCGCCGTTCCAGCTCGCGCAGCTTGCCGGTGATGGGCGAGGCCTGTGCCGTGGCGGGCACGGCCACGGCCAGCGCCGCCCCTGCTCCCAGTGCCAGCACCGCTCGTCGGTCAATGCTCAACGTCCTGTCCCCTTCCTCGGAAACCTCTCCACAGACCAGGACGCGCGGGAGATCAACTGGTTGTCACTCGACCCGCCGCCAGCACGCGAGGAAGGTCAGCGCCGCGATCAACGACCCCGCCGACGCGAACGCGCCCGCGCCGAGGTGGATCACCCACTCGTCCGCGCCCAGACCTTCCCGCGCCAGCGGAACACCCCACAGGACCAGGCCCAACGCGAGGGACACCGCCGCGGCGAGCGACCAGAACACGACCAGCACCACCCGGCCGACGCGGCGCGGTCCTGCGTTGGGCCGCAGTGCCCCTTTCCGCTGTAGCCACCAGGAGGCCAGCGCGGCGATCGCGAGCGCGATGCCGTCGGCGGCGAGGGTGTCGCTCAGCCGGTGCCACTTCGCGGTGAGCGTGTACTGGCCGATCGCCGTCGCCCACGGCAGCACGAAGAACAGCATCACACCGCGCCACTTCCACGGCACCACGATGATCGCCGCGAACAGCACGGTCATCGCGATCGTCGTGTGTCCACTCGGGAGGCTGTTGTGCGCGTAGTCGCCGGTGACGTCAACGAGCGCGGGCCGCGGCAGGACGAACCGCTTGAGCACCTGCGCGACGAGCTGCCCGGCGACGATCACGCCCACCGCCGCGATCGTGAGGTCCCAGCGCTTTCTGAGCACACCGACGAGCGCCACGGCCAGCACGGCCGCCGCCAGCGAGTAGACCGTGATCTGGCCAAGCGCGGTCCAGGCGGCGTCCGTTTCGGACACGTCGTCCTGGTCGGCACCGCGCAACGCCGCGTTCTCGATGGTCTGGCCGGTCCTCGTGAGCACCGCGAGCACGTACACGACCGCGGCGAAGACGAATCCCGCCGCCGCGACCACGGGCCACCGTCGAAGGTTCACCCGCGGAAGTCTTCCGCCGTTCGGCCTAGCGCGCAGGCCGGAGATCGATCCGGTCCAGCACGGCGGTGATCGCGAGGTCCACAGTGCACTCGAACTCGGCCTCGCGGTCGAACTCGGCGAGGTGGGCCGCCGTCGCCACCACGGCGGGCAGTCCGGAAGCCTCCAGCACCTCGCGGCGGGCCCCGTCGTCGCCCCCGAACGCCGGCGCCGCCGACACCTCGCGCAACAACGTGCCGACCAACGTCGCGAGCAGCATCCGCAGCAGGTGCACGGCCTGCTCCGGTGCCGCCCCGGCTGCCAGCAGCACCGCCAGCACCGCGTCCACGGGCGCGAGCCCCTCCAGCGACGACAGCTGGCGGGTCAGCACGAGCGGAGCGGCGCCGGGATGAGCGAGCGCGCGGTCCCGGAAGGCCGACGCGATCGCCCGCAGGTCGCGGCGGGCGTCACCCGTGGGCGCGGGCAGCACCAGACCGCCCAGCAACTGCTCGGCGACGGCGTCGAGCAGACCGTCCTTGCCGTCGACGTGGTTGTAGAGGCTCTTCGCGTCCACACCGAGATCGCGCGCCACGGAACGCATGCCGACGGCGGCCACACCCTCCGAGTCGATCACCCGCAGCGTCGCCGCGACGATCGACTCGCGGGACAGCAGCGGGGTGCGCGGGCGGCCGCGGCGGGTCTCGGTCATCCCACCATTGTGCCTTGCGGATATCCACAGCGTGGGTTTAACCTTCCCCCAATAACCCACAGTGTGGGTATTGGAGGGGTGATGCGCTTTCCGTGGGGAACGACCGACGCGGCCGACCTGCCGACGATCGGGACCGAGATCGACACGCTGGCCGGCATGGACGTCGACGGCGGGCCGGGCGCCCGTCTGCGGGTCGCCCGCGAGCGCGGGGAGGCGTTCCGGCGGGAGTTCGCCACGACCGGGACGCCGGACACCATCGTCACGCGCGATCTGGTGACGTTGCCCTATCCGACGCGCTTCGGCCTGTTCAGGGCGTCGCGGGCGATCTCGCCGTTCCTGTCGATCACCAACCGAATGCTGGTGATCCGGTGGCACGAGGACGGCCGCGAGCGCGTGCTGCTGTTCGAGCCGAGCGACCACGAGTACGGCCGGTACACGCCGTACTTCGAGGACCTCTCCGGCCGCACGCCCGACGTGGTCGAACGCCGCGTGGTCAAGGTCCACGGCACCGTGCCCGGCCATCTCGACCGGCTCGGCATCGAGCCCTCCCAGGTCGACTACCTGATGTTCGACCACCTGCACACCCAGGACCTGCGGCGCTGGATCGGCACGTCGAGCACCACCGCGTTGTTCCCGAACGCCAAGGTGATCGTGCAACGCGACGAGCTGGCCGCGATGGCCGAGCTGCACCCGTTGCAGAAGCCCTGGTACCAGCCGTCGACCTACGCCGACGTGCCGCCGGAGGCGTTCCTGCCGATCGACGGCTCCGTCGTGCTGGGTCCCGGCGTCGCCGTGGTCAAGACACCGGGCCACGTGTTCGGCAACCAGAGCCTGGTGGTCAACACGTCGACCGGCATCTGGGTGAGCAGCGAGAACGTCATCGCCGCCGAGGCACTGACACCGGAGCACTCCCGCCTGCCGGGCCTGGCCTCCTGGTCGCGGCGGTGGCAGCAGGAGGTGGTGCTCAACGCGAACACCGTCGAGACCACCGCCGACCAGTACAACTCGATCGTGCTGGAGAAGACGCTCGCCGACCGCAGCCAGGCCGACCCGCGGTTCCTGCAGTTCTTCCCCTCCAGCGAGCTCACCGGCGCGTGGACGAACCCCGGCACCACGCCGACGTTCAGCCACGGCCAGATCGTCCACTGAGGAGTGTCGATGTCATCCCGCTTCGTCCTGCCGTCCGAGGAAGTCCTGCGGGCGCGCGAGAAGCTCGTGCTCGACCACTTCCGCGACGAGGTGGCGCACGACTGGGACGCCACGCTGTCGACGTTCCCGCACCCGCACTACGAGGTCATCGCGCAGATGGTCGTCCACGACGGTGACGCGGCGGTGCGGCAGTACTACAACGACACCCGCGTGGCGTTCCCCGACCAGCACCACGAGCTGATCTCGTTCCGCCACAGCGTCGACGCCGTGATCGTGGAGTTCTGGCTGCTCGGCACGCACCTCGGGCCATTGGGCAAGATCCCGGCGACCGGCGGCAAGCACCGCACGCGCATGAGCGCGTACTTCATCTTCGACGCGGACGAGAACCTGGTGACCGAACGGATCTACTTCGACCAGCTCTCGGTGCTCAAGCAGGTGATCGGCGGGATCGACCGCAAGAAGCCGAGCGGTCTCGCCAAGCTGCTGCGGGTGCTGCGCGGGATGCTCGCGATGGCGGGCAGCCAGCCGGACGAACGCCTGACGAAGACGACTCCACCCTCGTTGGACGACCAGTAGGGCTTTGTTGGAAGTGTTCGCGGGTGTGATCTTCTTGGCGAATGGGCCTCGGCCGCCGTGGACTGGCGGTTGTTCCTGCCCGAGTCCCGGGACGACCACAAAGCCACCGGGCGACAGACGGCGGCGCAGATCACCCGCAAACGGGCTCGCTGCGCCATCCCGGACGACCAGCGGCAACGGGAGAAGTGGCGGCTGGCGCTGGACGTGATCGGCGAGGCCCTCGACCGGGCCTGCCGCGGCGGCCGATGGTCGCCGACGCCGCCTGTCGGCGGGTGCGGGTCAGCGGCGCTGGTCGGTGGCGTTCCAGCCCGGCGGGATCCGGTCGGTCGCCTCGGGGTCGACGGCGTGCCGGGCGACGTGGCGTCCCGGCTTCGGCTTCTTGGCCATCAGCATCAGCACCACCGCCACGACCAGCCCGAGGGTGGCGAGCCCGGTGGCGACGGCGCGTGCGGCCGGGTGGTCGAGGATCAGCGTGCAGATGGTCAAGGCCAGCACGAGAGCCGCGATCGGGCCGATGACGGCGATGTCCGAGCGGTCCTCCGGCTCTGCGGAGGCCTCGACCGGCGGTGCAGCCGGTTGGGCGACCGGGATGACCGGGGCGATCGGCGGTTGCACCTCGATCGTCTCGAAGTTCCCGCGCCGCTCATAGGGCGGGGGCCGTAGGCCGGGAGGGACCGTCACCCGAGCCATGCTGCCCGAGATGGGCGCGTCGCCGCAAACCTCGCGGTCCCCGTCTGCTACGTGTTCCCCTGTAGCGCCGCGTTCGAGGAGGTTCGTCATGTGCCGGTGGCTCGCGTATTCCGGTTCGCCGGTCTTGCTGGAGGAACTGCTCTACGCGCCGGAGAACTCGCTCGTCATGCAGTCCAAACACGCCCGTCTCGGCGCTACGGCGGTGAACGGGGACGGGTTCGGCATAGGCTGGTACGGGAGTTCCGGCACGCCCGGCCTCTTCCTCAGCACCGAGCCGGCGTGGAACGACCGCAACCTGCGCGAACTGTCGGCGCAGATCACGGTCGACCGGGTCTTCGCGCACGTCAGGGCGTCGACCGGTGGCGCGGTGCAGCGGTCGAACTGCCACCCGTTCCGGCACGGCAACTGGCTGTGGATGCACAACGGCCTGATCGCCGAGTTCCCCCTGGTCCACCGGGAGCTGGCGCTGGCGGTCGATCCCGCGCTGTTCTCGTTGATCGAGGGCTCGACCGACTCCGAGATCATGTTCTACCTGGCGATCACCTTCGGCCTGGAGCAGGACCCGCCCGCCGCCGTGGCGCGCATGGTCGAGTTCGTGGAGGAGGTCGGCCGGCGCGCGGGTGTCGAGCACCCGGTCCAGATGACCGTGGCGGTCACCGACGGCTCGACCACCTGGGCGTTCCGCTACTCGAGCCGCGGCAAGTCGCGCACGCTCTTCCACAGCACCGACGTGTCGACGTTGCGCCGCCAGTACCCGGACAACCCGGCGCTGCACGACCTCACCGACGACTCGCGCCTCATCGTGTCCGAGCCGCTCGGTGACCTGGTCGGGGCGTGGCAGGAGGTGCCGGAGTCGACGTGCGTGGTGGTGAGGACCGGTGTGGAGGAGGAGCTGCTGCCGTTCAAGCCCTGATCACGGCCACGGGCTCGCCCTGGCCAGCTCGGCGACGCCCCTGCTGTAGGTGAACTCCGTTGCCCGCGCCCACCGCGACTTCAGGTGGTAGAAGATGGGCTGGCGGATCAGCGCCGTCAGCAGGCCGTCGCCCTGCCAGACCTTGACGAGCACGGTCGAGCGCGGCATGACCTGCTGGTAGTGCTCGACCACCAACGGGTTCGGCTGGCCCTCCAGCGTGGCCAGCACCTGGCACGCCTGCTCGTGCACGACGCCGTAGCCCTTGCGCTGCGGTGGCAGCACCATCAGCACCCGCGCCTGCAGTCCCCAGTTCGCGATCTGCTCGACCTCCCAGCCGAACCCCTCGCGGATCTCCGGATCGTCCGGTCCCTCCGGCAGCAGGACCATGATGACCTTCGCCCCGCCGAGCAGCTTCAGCGCGACGCTCTGCCACTCGTCGTGGGCGGCCCGCAGGTAGACCGGTCCCGGCGGCGCGGCCTTGACGCGCTGGTCGACGATGGCGCAGGTCGGGATGCCGAACGTGCTCGTGACCGCCTGGGCCATCGTCTGCTCGAGCGTCTGCACCCTGGACAGCACGCCGGTCCAGCGCTTGCGCGGCATGATCGTCTTGCCCTCGTGGTCGAACGGGCGCAGCAGGACGCAGTACTCGTCGTCGTCCAAACGCCGCAACACGTCCGCCGCCGCTTCGGTGCGCTGCGGTGGCACGTGGGCGCGTTTGGCAGACAGGGCCTGGACCACGCCGATGAGGAACAGCACGGCCCACGTCGAGCCGACCACGGCCACGGTCGATTCCGCCACGTCACCTGGGTTCCCCACCAGCGACACGACGACGATCGCGGTCAGGAGCACCATGAACATCCATCTGCGGAGGAACCACCTGAAGTGCCACCAGAAGGGCATGCCCGGTGATCGTCGCGAGACGGCGCGGCGTTAGCCCCGGAACGCCCGGTGCAGCACGACCCACACCTCGCCGGGGCGTTCCACCGCCGCGGGGAACCAGCCGGGCGCGATGGCCTCGGCCAGGTCGTCCGCGCGGTCGAGCAGCGTGCTGACGGCGGGTTCGCCGACGACGACCAGCGCCGACCAGTCGACGTGGGCCAGCAGGAAGTCCTGCGTGACGCCGAACCGCTGTTCCAGCACGGTCATCAGCTCGTGCCCGGTGTCCGGACCGGCGTCGGCCTCGCTGACGTCCGGCACCTCGGCCACCTCCGGGACGGCCTCGCGCGCGTCCTCGTAGGTGTCCTCCTCCTCGTCGTGGTACTCGGACCACACGTGCTTGCTGAGCGAGTAGATGCTCGACGTCAGGTCGTTCGCCTGCTCCTCGTCGAGGATCAACGTGACCGAGCGCCCGTCGGTGAGCGTGAACGTCAGCTCCGCCTCCGGCACACCGCCCGACCCCGGCACGGCGTCGACGTTGCCGGCCACCTCACCGGTCAGCACGTGCTCGGCGTGGGTCTCGGCGCCCATGCGGAACGACGGCAGGTTCGCGGCCATGTCGACGACGAGCCGGGCGGCGGTGAAGAACGCCTCCTTGTCGCGGAACTCCTTGCGGCTGCTGGTGAGCGTGCGGCCGATGCCGGTCGGGTCGACGCGGGCCTCGACCACGCCCGCCTCACCGTCCCACCGAGCGTGGACCGTGATGCCGTTGGCCATGCGCTTGCGGTAGTTCTCGTGGCGGCCGTCGCGGGACAGCTCCCACCCGGCGACCGACTCCGGCCAGTTCTCGTCGGACAACGGCGTTCCTCTCCGGCGGCGACGCGCGGTTCGACGCACGCGGGAGGAAGATCGTTCCGGCTCGTGTCACACGCCGGTGGGCTGTCCGGTCTTCACTGACATGAGCCTTGAACAGCATGTGGACAGGAGCGGCCCGCCGCCGCGGATCGAGGTCATCGGCACCGTGCCGGGAGCGCCGCAGATCCCGGACGGCGCCGAGGCGATGACGATCCTCGTGACGCTGCCGCCCGGCAGCCCCGGCGCGCCGCCGCACCGGCATTCCGGCCCCGCGTACGGCTACGTCGTGAAGGGCGCCATCGTCTTCGAGCTCGAAGGCGAGCCGGAGCGGGTCGTCCACGCGGGCGGGACGTTCTGGGAGCCGGGCGGAGACGTCATCCACTACCAGGACGGCAACCACCTCGACGACGAGGAATCCGCTTTCGTGGTCACGATGTTCTGCGCACCCGGTCAGCCGATGCTGACGGTCGTGGAGCCGGACGAGCTGAAAGCGCGCGAGCACCGGCGGGCACCGCGGCCGTGACGGGCGAGGGGGCGGGAACCGCGCGGTTCCCGCCCCCTCGGCGTTCACTCGACCAGCTTGCCGGCCGTGTCGACGTCCCTCATCAGCGACGCGATCTCCTCCGGCACGGCGGGAATCCCCTCCCGCTCGATCCTGCCGGGTCCGGTCCACACGAGGTTCACCTGCTGCGCCGGATCGAGGTCCGGGAAGTCCGACCGGTTGTGGCAACCCCGGGTCTCCCGTCGTTCCAGCGCGCACTCCAGGGTGGCGCGGGCCGACATCGCCGACGCCAGCAGGTCGAAGGCGTGGGCGAGGTCCTGGAAACCGGCGAGGTCCGGGTGCACACCGACGTCGCGGATCCGGGCTTCGAGCTCGTCCAGCTCCGCGAGTCCCTTGCGCAGGCCCGTTTCGTCGCGCACGACGCCCGCGTGCTCGGTCATCGTGTCGCGCAGCGAGCGTTGCAGGGCACGGACGTTCTCCGGACCGTCGGCGTTGAGCACACCGTCCACTTCGGACCTTGCTTCGGCCAGCGCGCTGCGCGAACGTCGCTGCGCTTCCAGCGCGGCGGAGTACTCGGCGGCCGCCTCGCCGACGATGCGCCCGTACACCAGCAGCTCGATGAGCGAGTTGCCGCCGAGCCGGTTCGCGCCGTGCAGGCCGCTGGACGCCTCGCCGATCGCGTACAGGCCCTCCACGCCCGTCGAGTGGTCGGCGGGCGACACCCACACGCCGCCCATCGAGTAGTGCGCCGTCGGCGCGATCTCCACGGCCTCGCGGGTGATGTCCTTCATCTGCAGTTCGAGCAGCGTCTGGTACACCCTGGGCAGCCGGCGCATGATCTGCTCGCGCGGCAGGTGCGAGACGTCCAGCCACACGCCGCCGTTGGGGGTGCCACGGCCTTCCTTGATCTCGGTGTACGCGGCGAGCGCCACTCTGTCGCGTGTGGACAGTTCCATGCGCTGCGGGTCGTAGCGGGCCATGAACCGCTCCCCGTCCGCGTTCATGAGGATGCCGCCCTCGCCGCGTGCGGCCTCCGACACCAGGGTCCCCGCCGCGTTCTCGGGTTCGAGCAGGCCGGACGGGTGGAACTGCACCAGCTCGGGGTCCCGGATCCGGCCGCCCGCGAGCACGGCGAGGCGGAACGAGTCGCCGGTGTTCTCGTCACGCCGGGAGGACGTGCGGCGCCAGATCCGGGTGTGCCCGCCCGCGGCGAGGATCACGGCGTCGGCGTGGAAGACGTGCCGTGTGCCGGTGTTCAGGTCGAACCCGTACGCGCCGAACACCACGTTGTCCCGCACCAGGATCCGCGTGATGTAGCACGAGTCGTGGATCGGGATGTTCAGCTGCGCGGCCCGGTTCACGAGCGTGCGCTGGATTTCCAGACCTGTGTAGTCGCCGGCGAACGACGTGCGGCGGAACGTGTGCGCGCCGAAGAACCGTTGCGAGATGCGACCGTCCGTCTCCCGCGCGAACGGCATGCCCCACCGTTCGAGGTCGGCGATGCCGCGCGGCGCCTGCTCGGCGACGATCCGCACGATGTCGGGGTTCGCGAGGAGGTAGCTCTCCTTGATGGTGTCGGCAGCGTGCTGCTGCCAGGTGTCTTCCTCGTCCATGGTGGCCAGCGCCGCGTTGATGCCCCCGGCGGCGAGCGCGGTGTGCGCGTCGGCCCTGGGGCGCTTGCCGACGACCAGCACGTCGACCCCGCGCTCGGCGAGCTCGATGGCGGCGCGCAGTCCCGCGCCGCCCGTGCCGATCACCAGTACCGAGGTGGCTGTTCGGTGCTCTGTCATCGCGGCCTCCGTTGCCCGTGTCCCTACAGGTAGGACCGGGTAGCGCCGCGATTCGTGACTGTTGGCCGCGACACTAGACTGGGTGCCGTGTTCGTGAAGCTGTGCGGCCTGCGCACCGAGTCCGATGTCGCCGTCGCGGTCGAGACCGGGGCCGATGCCGTCGGTTTCGTGCTCACCACCAGCCCGCGCCAGATCGACGTGGACCTCGCACGCACTCTCGTCGCGGCCGTGCCGGACCACGTGCTGACCGTCGCCGTCGTGCGTGGCATCGCAGCCGCCGAAGCCGGCGAGTTGGCCTTGAAGACCGGCGTCCGCGCGTTGCAGCTGCACGGCGACTACCCCAAGGAAGCGTTCGACGAGCTGGCCGGTCGGCCGTTCCAGCTGGTCAGGGCCACCGCCCTCGGGCCGGGCACGGACGTGCGCACCGGCGCGTTCGGCGAAGAACTGCTGCTGATCGACTCGCCGGTCGCCGGGTCCGGTGAGCAGTGGGACATCACGAGGCTCGACGAGAAGCGCCCGTCGGGCAGGTGGGTGCTGGCGGGCGGGCTGGCCCCGGAGACGGTCGCCGGTGCGATCAGCGCCGCCCGGCCGTGGGGCGTCGACGTGTCGAGCGGCATCGAGTCGAGCCGCGGCGTGAAGGACCACGGCCGGATGCGCGAGTTCGTCGCCGCCGCGCGAGCCTAGGCCGCGCGGTATCCCGGGATCTCCTCGACCCGTTCGTACACGGGCAGCCCACGCTCCCGTGCCATCCGCACGTCCTCGTCCGCGCCCGTCGACTCGCCCGGCAGCCGCAGCACCGCGTCGCAGTGCCGGAGCAGCCGTTCCGCGGTCGGGTACATGATCTCCGACGCGATCGGGTCCGCGGGTGACGAGCCCCCGGCGCCGCGCAGCACCGGCAGGGCCACCCACTCTCCGATCATCGGCACGTGGCCGCTGCGGAAGATCGGCCACGCCGCCTCCTCCAGCCGTTCGAGGTTGCGCGCCATCAGGGCCGGGTCGTCCCCCGTGCCCGAGCGGTAGGGGCCCGCGATCAGAATCAACATGCCGCGACCATAATATGCAAGACTCGGCAAAAACAAGGAGAAACGTGCATGCTTGCCGCCCAGCGCCGTGACCTGCTGCTCGAACGCCTGCGCACGGACGGCCGGATCGTGGCCAAGGACCTCGCCGTCGAAGTCGGCATCTCCGAGGACACGATCCGGCGTGACCTGCGTGATCTCGCGGCGGCAGGGCTGTGCCAACGCGTGTACGGCGGCGCACTGCCGGTATCCCCCGCTATCGCCGACTACGCGACACGTCAGGGCGTTGAGGTCGATGGCAAGCAACGGGTCGCACGGGCGGCGGCCGCGTTGATCGCGCCAGGCAGCACCGTGATCCTCGACGGCGGCACGACCACTCTCGCCGTGGTGCGCGCGCTACCGCTGGACCTCGAAGCCACGGTCGTCACGCACAGTCCGACGATCGCGAGCGCGTTGGAGGAGCATCGGAGCGTGGACGTCTATGTGATCGGCGGACGCCTGTTCAAGCATTCGATGGTCGCGTGTGGCGCTGCTGCTGCCGAAGCCGCACGGGGTGTGCACGCCGACGTGTTCCTGCTCGGCGTCACGGGCGTGCATCCCGAGGCAGGCCTCACGACCGGCGACGCGGACGAGGCCGCGATGAAGCGCGCGCTCGCGCGTCAGGCGGCCGACACCTACGTGCTGGCCAGCTCCGAGAAGATCGGGACGGCGTCGCGGTTCTCGGTGCTGCCGTTCGCCGAGGTCGCCGGGATCGTCACGGACTCGGACACCGAGATCGTGCGGAACCTCGAGGTGCCGGTCATCCCGGCGTGAGCACTCGGCGACATTGACTCGGAGCGGCGTACCGGTCACGCTGCGAACCGTGACGAGCCTGGCTGATCAGCACGTCAAACCCGCGGTGCGCTGGGGCATCGGCCACGCACTGCCGCGCACGGTGCTGCGCGTGGCCGCCCGCCGCGGCGACCTGCAGGGCCGCATCACGGTCGAGGCCACCACCGGCGCCGACCTGACCGGCCTGTTCGACGAGATCCGCTCCCGCGGCCCGCTCGCCGCGACGCAGGTCGGCCACACCACGACCCGGCACGAGGTCGTCAAGGCCGTCCTGTCCGACGACTCCTTCGTGACGGCGCGCCCGCGGTTCGGCGCCGGCATCCTCGGCAAGCTCGCCGCGTGGTCGGACACGGACGTGATGCACCCCGTCCGCCCGCCGTCACTGCTGGCCGTCGAGCCGCCCTCGCACACCCGCTACCGCAAGCTCGTCACCCGCGTCTTCACCGCCCGCGCCGTCGAACAGCTGCGCGCCCGCACCCAGGAGATCGCCGACGAGCTGCTCGACGACCTCGACCCTGCCCGCCCCGCCGACCTGATCGAGACCTACTGCGGCCTGCTGCCGGTCACCGTGATCAGCGAGATCCTCGGCGTGCCGCCCCGCGAACGCGCGACCGTCCTGGCCCTCGGCGCGGCGGCGGCGCCCAGCCTGGACCTCGGCCTGTCGTGGCGCGTGTTCCGCAGCGTCGAGACCACGCTGAGCACGTTCGACGCCTGGCTGAGCCACCACATCGACACGTTGCGCCGCGATCCCGGCGACAACCTGCTCAGCCGCCTGATCACCGCCCGCGAGGACGGCGAGGGTCTCACCGAACGCGAGCTCAAGGCCACCGCGGGCCTGGTGCTGGCCGCCGGTTTCGAGACCACCGTCAACCTCCTCGGCAACGGCATCTCCCTGCTCACCGGGCACCCCTCCCAGCTCGAAGCCGCCCGCACGCGCCCGGAACTGTGGAGCAACGCCGTCGACGAGGTCCTGCGCTTCGACCCGCCGGTCCTGCTGACCGGCCGCATGTGCGCCCGCGACACGACGGTCGCCGGCGTCCCGGTCCGCCGCGGCCAGCTCGTCACCACGGTGCTCGCGGGCGCCAACCGCGACCCCTCCGTCTTCGAGAACCCGGCGGCGTTCGACGTCACCCGCCCGAACGCGCGCGACCACGTCTCGTTCGGCGCGGGCCGGCACTACTGCCTCGGCGCCCAGCTCGCCCGCATGGAGGGCGAGATCGGCCTGCGCACGATCTTCGAGCGCTTCCCGGACCTGCGGCTCCTGCCCGGCGCGCGCCGCCGCCCGACCCGCATTCTGCGCGGCTTCGAAAGCCTGCCGGCCACCCTCGGATAAGCCCTGCTCACACCCACCGGCCACCGATGGCCGGTCGCCTGGCCTGTCCACGCACGCCCGCGAGCACCACGATCCGGACCATGTCGATCCGACTCCGCACCGCAGCCGAACGCGGAACCATCCTCCTGACCACCCTGACCATCGCCCTGGTGCTGTCCAGCCCGTACGTGCGGGCCGCCGAGCCCGCGCCGCCCCGGTTCGCCGACGGCTTCGGCCTCACCGTCACGGACCAGCCGCGGTGGGTGGACGGCAACCACCGCACGTTCGTCTTCAGCGTCGCCACGGACCAGGTGCCTGCCCCGACCCTGCTGGCAGGCCAGGAACCCGGCAAGCACAAGATCGTCGTCACCCTGCCGGCCACCTACGACCCGAGCGCGCGCTATCCCGTGCAGTACTACCTGCACGGGCACCCCGACCGTCCCGACGCCGCGTGGAACCAGCGCGTGGTCGAGAACGCGACCAGGGACGTCGGGCTGATCACCGTGCAGCCCAACGGCAGTGGCCGCGGCTGGTACTCGAACTGGGTCAACCCCGGCGCCGCGGGTCCGCAGAACTGGGAGACCTTCCACCTCGACCAGGTGATCCCGTTCGTCGACGCCAACCTGAACACGATCGCCACCAGGGCCTCGCGGGCGATCGTCGGGCACTCGATGGGCGGCTTTGGCGCGCTCCACTACGCCGAGCACCGTCCTGACCTCTTCAGCGCCGCCGGCAGCTTCTCCGGTGGCCTCGACCTGCGGAACTCCGAGATCCGCGCGGCGGTCACCGCCACGCTGGTCAACCCCGCCTCCGGCACGCCGACGGTCGGCGTGGACGCGATCTTCGGGCCGCCGGTCTGGCCGTTCGACGGCGTCTGGAACGCCCAGAGCCCCGCCCACCACGTCGCATCGCTGAGGGGCATGAAGATCGCGCTGTACACCGGCAACGGCGGCGACCTGACCGTCAACCCGATCCAGGCCGTGCTGGAGAACCGGGCCAGGGAGACCGCCCTGACCACCGCCACCAACCTCACCGCGGCGAACATCCCGTTCCACCTCTCCGACTACGGCGACGGCAGCGGCTGGGCACCGGGCTGCACGGGCAAGCACGCCGAGGAGCCGTGCGTGCAGGCCGACATGAACCACTTCGTCCGGCTCCTGCACGCCTGACGTGCGACGTTCGACGTGAGCCGAACGGGGCATTTCTCGGATCGCGCGTCCTGAATCCCCCGCGACCTCCTCCATTACAGGCGACGGGCCCCTGCACCCGCGCATCACGCGCGGGCATCGCCCGCTAGGAAGTGTTGGAGGAACAGTGTTTCTGCGTTCACGTTCACGCCTGCGCACCGCGGCCATCGCCGCGGTCGTGGGCGCCGGCGTCCTGACTGCGGCGACCCCCGCCGCCGCGGCGCCTCTCGCGGGCACACGCGCGTACCTGGTCATCACGGCGCCGGGAGCCACGGCCGGAGCCACCCAGGCGATCGCGAGCAACAGCGGCACGGTGTGGAGCACCTACGACGCGATCGGCGTTATCGTCGCGCACTCGGGTGCGACCGATTTCGCGACGAAGATGCGTGCGGTCAGTGGCGTGCAGAAGGTCGGCGCCACGCGCACGTCGGACATCCCTGCCGAGGCGGCCAACCCGCCGATCCCGGCCGCGCCCTCGCAGGCGACGCCGGCGACGACCGAGCCGTTGCGCACGGACATGACGCAGATCGGCGCCGACAAGGCGTGGGCGGTCAACCAGGGCACGCCGAACGTCACCGTCGGCGTGCTCGACACGGGCGTCGACGACCTGCACGACGACCTCAAGAACAACTTCGACGCGGCCAACTCCGCCTCGTGCGCCTACGGCAAACTCGACACGCGCACCGGGTCGTGGCGGGACACGGACACGCACGGCACGCACGTCGCGGGCACGATCGCGGCGGCCAAGAACGGTCGTGGCATGGTGGGTGTCGCGCCTGGCGTGAAGATCGCCTCGGTGCGCATCGCGGAGAAGCCGAGCGGGCTGTTCTTCGCCGAGAACACCATCTGCGCCATGGTCTTCTCCGGTGACCGCGGCTTCGAGGTCACCAACAACAGCTACTACACCGACCCGTGGCTGTTCAACTGCCCGGACAACGCCGACCAGGACGCGATCCTGGAAGGCGTGAAGCGGGCCGTGGCGTACGCCGAGGGCAAGGGCGTGCTGAACGTCGCGGCGGCGGGCAACGAGAACTACAACCTCGCGAGCAAGACCCGTGACACGACCAGCCCGAACGACTCCACGCCGGCGCAGCGCACCATCACGAACTCGTGCCTGAGCGTGCCGACCGAGGTCTCCGGCGTCGTCAGCGTCGCGTCGATCACCTCGACGAACGGCAAGTCGTCGTTCTCCAACTACGGCACCGACAAGATCCACGTCGCGGCGCCCGGCGACAGCGTCTACTCCACGGTCCCCGGCGGCCTCTACGGCTCCAAGTCCGGCACGTCGATGGCCTCCCCGCACGTCGCGGGCGTGGCGGCACTGCTCAAGTCGGCCAACCCGACGGCCACCCCGGCCGGTCTCCGTGCCCTGCTCGCCACCCAGGCGGACGACCTGAGCTGCACGGACAGCCGGTGCGCCGGCACGACGGCCAAGAACAACTTCTTCGGCGAGGGCCGCGTCGACGCGCTCGCCGCCGTCGGCGCCGGCACGCCTCCCGGCCCCTCGTTCGAGAACACCGCCGACGTCGCGATCCCGGACGCCGGCGCGGCCGTCACCAGCCCGATCACGGTCTCCGGCGTCACGGGCAACGCTCCCGCGACGCTCAAGGTCGACGTCAGCATCGTCCACACCTACCGGGGTGACCTGGTCATCGACCTGATCGCCCCGGACGGCACGGCGTACCGGCTGAAGGCCTCCAACGGCGACTCGGCCGACAACGTCGTGGCGACCTACGCGGTCAACGCGTCCAGCGAGGTCGCGAACGGCACCTGGAAGCTCCAGGTCCAGGACGTCGCGAGGCAGGACACCGGGTACGTCGACTCGTGGAAGCTGACTTTCTGACCGGCATTCGGACGAAAGTCGGCCGGCACGGCTAACTCAGGTCCCCACCTGCAGCGATAGCAGTAACGTGGAACCCGACCTGTGGTCGATGGCCTCGCAGGCCCTCGACGAGCACGAGCACGACCTGGTTCTGGCCCGGCTGGCGGGTGCCGTCGTCCAGCCGGGCCAGACCGCGCGCCTCGCGAGGGGTGAGCGCGACGTGGTGTTCCTGCTGCCCGACCGGCTCGTGCTGGTGCGGCCCGACCCGTTCTGGTCCGGCTCCTACGAGCGGACCGCGATCATGCGCATCATGCTCGCCGCCGGGCACGTCCAGTTCGACGTGACCGGCGGTGACAGCGTCGAGTTCTGGATCGACGCCGACCTCTCCCCCGCCGAGCCGTTCATCGAGCAGGCGCGGACGTGGCTCTCGCCGAAGAAGACCTCGTCGGGTGGCGCCGCCATCGCGTTCGGCCTCTCGATCGTCGTGGCGCTGCTCTTCGTCTTCGGGCCCGTGGACCTGATGCCGCAGGACGACCGGCTCACCATCCGGTCGAGCTGCGACGACTTCCTGCGGGCGGGCGGCGACGAGCAGGTGGAGGTGCTCCGGCGGCTCTTCGGGCAGGTCGGCCGGCAGGACGAGGCGGAGGAGCCGATCACGCTCGACGCCTCGCGCCGGCACTGCGGCGAGCACGGGTCCTCGACGCTCGGCTCGCTCGTCACCGGGAGATGAGACCTACAGTGCCGGTATGTTCGACACCCGGCAGCTCGAGGTCTTCGCGACGGTGGCCAGGACCGGCTCCTTCAGCGCGGCCGCACGTCAGCTGCACTGCAGCCAACCGGCCGTGAGCCAGCAGATGCGCGCGCTGGAGCGGCAGGTGGGCGGGCCGTTGTTCGTGCGCACGGGCCGCGGGCTGCACCTCACCGAGGCCGGGCGGATCCTCGCGGAACGGGGGTCGAGCCTGCTCGACCAGCTCGCGACGACCCACCAGCAGGTCAGCGCGATCGCGACGCACGACATCGGCACCATCCGCATCTGCGCGTTCCCCAGCGCCAACGTCGCGCTCGTGCCCGCCGCGGCGGCGATCCTGGCGGGGGAGCGTCCCCACCTGCGCCTGGAGCTGGTCGAAGAGGAACCGCCGGACTCGTTCGCGCTGCTGCGCCGCGGCGAGGTCGACCTGGTGATCAGCTTCAGCTACCAGGACGAGCCGCAGGACGAGACGGCGGTCACCGGGATGCTGCGGGTGCCGTTGCTGCGGGAACCGCTCGCGTTGCTCGTCCCGGCCGGGCACCGGCTCGCCGGCCGCGGTCGGGTCTCACTCGCGGAAACCGCGGAGGAACGCTGGATCGCCGGTTGTGTCCGGTGCCAGCGCGCCGTGCACCAGGCGTGCGCGGCCGCCGGGTTCGTTCCCGACATCACCTGCTCCACCGACGACAACCTGGCGATCCAGAGCCTCGTCACGGCCGGGCTGGGCGTGGCGCTCGTGCCGCGGCTGCTGCTGTCGTTCCTGCAGCACCCGGGCCTGACGGCGGTCGACGTGGAGTCGTCGGCGGAACGGCTCACGGCCCTCTACACGTGGCCCGACCTGATCCGTCTGCCGATCATGCGGGCCACCGTGGACGCGCTCATCTCGGCCTCGGCCGCGAAGGCATAAGCGCGCCTTATACGTCTCCAAGAGATGGCCCTCTACTGCGCATAGGCCGCGGCCGCCACCGTGGGGTCATGGGGATCACCAGGACCACTCCGCGCACAACCGGCTCGGTGCTGCCCGGACTCGTCCTCGTCGGTGGTGGCGTCGCGATCGCGATGATCGTGTCCCTGGTGCAGCCCTCGGTCAGCGCGCTGACCGTCGCGGTGCTGCTCGGCGCGGTGGTGGCCAACGTCGTGACGCTGCCGCCGTCGGTCGCTCCCGGCATCAAGCTCGCCGGCCGTCGCATGCTGCGTCTCGGTGTCGTGCTGCTCGGGCTGAAGCTGGTCTTCCAGGACGTCCTGAAGCTCGGCTACGAGATCCTGGTGCTCGCGGTCGTGGCCGTGGTCGTCACGTTCGTGGTGACGCGGTGGCTCGGCCGGGTGCTCGGGGTCAGCGAGGGTCTGTCGTTGCTGATCGCGACCGGGTTCTCGATCTGCGGCGCCTCCGCGGTCGCCGCGATGAACAGCGTGCGCGAGCAGGACGAGGAGGACGTGGCCAAGGCCCTCGGGCTGGTCACCCTCTTCGGCACGATCGCGATGTTCAGCCTGCCCGCGCTGTACTCGCTCACCAGCCTCTCCCCCACGCAGTACGGGGTGTGGGCGGGCGGCAGCGTGCACGAGGTCGCGCAGGTCGTGGCCGCCGCCGGACCCGTCACCGGCGCGTTGGCCATCGCCGTGGCGGTGAAGCTGACGCGAGTGGTGCTGCTCGCGCCGATGCTCGCCGCGGTGAGCTTCGCCGAACGGCTCAAGTACCCGACCACTGGGCAACGCCCGCCTCTCGTGCCGTTGTTCGTGATCGGTTTCCTCGCGATGGCGGCGGTGCGCGCGACCGGCCTGCTGCCGGACGTCGTGCTGACGACGGCGACGTTCGTGGACAACGTGCTGCTGGCGGCGGGCATGTTCGCGCTCGGCACCGCTGTGCGCCTGCGTTCTCTGATGCGCTCCGGTCCGGCGGTGTTGCTGCTGGGCCTGCTTTCCACCGTGGTGATCATCGTCCTGGTGCTGACGGGCACGGTGTTGATCGGCTGATCTCCGTTCCCCTGAAGGAGGACCCGCTCATGACGCACAGCCTGCTCTCCCCCACGGCCACGCTTCTGGTGGGCTCACTCCGGGCCGCGATCACGCGCGGCGGTGACGACTCCGCTGTCGCCGCACGGGTGTCGCGGACGCTCGCCGGGCACCTGACCGACCCGTTCCTGCTGAGCGTGGCGCAGCGGGAGCCCGACCCGAACGCCTACCGCCAGCACGTGCTGCACGTCGAACCGGACGGGAGCTTCTCGGTCGTCGCGCTGATCTGGCTGCCGGGCCAGGAGACCTGCATCCACGACCACGTGTCGTGGTGCGTCGTCGGCACGTACGTCGGCGAGGAGGAGGAGACCACCTACCGGTTGCACGGGGACCGGCTGATCCCGTTGCGCGTCAACAGGACCCCGGAAGGCGTGGCGGCGTACCTGGTGCCGCCGGGCGACATCCACAAGGTGTGCAACAACTCCAGCTCGGTGGCGATCTCGATCCACGTCTACGGGGCGGACATCGGGCTGCTGGGCACCAGCATCCGGCGGCGCTACGACCAGCCCGTCAGCGACCAGCCCGTCAGCGACCAATCCCTCAGCGACCAATCCCTCAGCGACCAATCCCTCAGCGAACGGTGATGCCCCGCTCGATCGCCGCGCACGCGAAGTCGACCAGCTGAGCGGGCTTGACCCTGTTGATGCGCGCGCCCTGCAGCAGCAGGTCGTCCGCGAGGCCGATCAGCGTGTCCCACACCCAGTGCGGCATCGCGGGGTCGTCGACCAGCGTCTGGCCTGACTCCGCGGCGGTCTCCCGCAACGCCTTCGCGAGCGCCTTGAGCGTCTTGCGGTAGTCCTGCGCCGACCCGGCGACCTCCTTGCCCCGGCGGCCGCCGGAGAGCACCTTGGCCTCCCACTGGGCCGCCGAGCGCCCGAACCTGCGCCAGAAGTCGGTGACCAGCGGCTGGACCTCCTTCAGCACACCGACGATGCCGAGGCTCCTGTCGACCGACGCGAGCGCGCGCTGCAGCTCGTCCAGGCGCCGTTCCATCAACGCCGCGAACACGTCCTCCTTGCCGGAGAAGTACTGGTACACGGTGCCGGAGCTGACGCTCGCCCCCACCGCGATCGCGCGCATGGTCAGGCCCGCGTAGCCCTGCTGCTCCAGGATCAGCTCGGCAGACGACAGGATGTCCCGCCGCCTGCCTTCCGCGTCACCCCACGCCGTCTGCTCGGTGCTCACCTCCCGGAGCCTACTTCGAACAACGTTCAGAACCATATTGAACGTTGTTCGGATTGACTCTACCGTGGGTCACGACCCGAACAAGGGATGATCGCGTGAACCACCTGGACACCCTCGAGGCCGACAGCATCGACGTGTTCCGCGAGGCCGTGGCGGAGAGCGAGCGGCCGGTGCTGCTGTACTCGATCGGCAAGGACAGCTCGGTGCTGCTCCACCTGGCGCGCAAGGCCTTCTACCCGTCGAAGCCCCCGTTCCCGCTGCTGCACGTCGACACCACGTGGAAGTTCCGCGAGATGATCGCCTTCCGCGACGCCACCGCCGCGGAGCTCGGCCTGGAGCTGATCGTGCACCGCAACCCGGACTGCGTGGCGGCGGGCATCAACCCCTTCGACCACGGCTCCGCGCGGCACACCGACCTGTGGAAGACCCAGGGACTGCGCCAGGCGCTCGACGAGCACCGGTTCGACCTCGCGTTCGGCGGCGCGCGGCGCGACGAGGAGGCCTCGCGCGCCAAGGAGAGGGTGTTCTCGTTCCGCACCGCGCAGCACCGGTGGGACCCGAAGAACCAGCGGCCGGAGCTGTGGCGGCTCTACAACACGCGGGTCGCGCCCGGCGAGAGCATCCGGGTGTTCCCGCTGTCCAACTGGACCGAGCTCGACGTGTGGCGGTACGTCGAACGCGAGCGGATCCCGGTGGTGCCGCTGTACTTCGCCGCCCCGCGGCCCGTGGTCGACCGCGACGGCATGCTGATCATGGTCGACGACGGGCGCATGCCGCTGCACGAGGAGCCGCGCCTGGAGCTGGTCCGGTTCCGGACTCTCGGCTGCTACCCGCTGACCGGCGCGGTGCGCAGCGAGGCGCGGACCGTGGCCGAGATCGTCGAGGAGATGCGGACCGCGACGACGTCCGAGCGCCAGGGCAGGCTGATCGACCACGACCAGAGCGGGTCGATGGAGCGCAAGAAGCGGGAGGGCTACTTCTGATGGAGCTCCGGAGATCATCGCTGCGGTTCATCACCTGCGGCAGCGTCGACGACGGCAAGAGCACGCTGATCGGGCGGTTGCTGTACGAGTCGAAGCTGCTGTACGCGGACCACCTCGCCGCGCTGGAAGCCGACTCACGGCGCGTGGGCACCCGTGGTGGTGAGCTGGACTTCGCGCTCCTCGTCGACGGATTGGCCGCGGAACGCGAGCAGGGCATCACCATCGACGTCGCGTACCGGTTCTTCGCGACCGAGGCGCGGCGGTTCATCGTCGCGGACACGCCGGGCCACGAGCAGTACACCCGCAACATGGTCACCGGGGCCTCCACCGCCGACGCCGCGGTGATCCTGCTCGACGCGCGCAAGGGCGTTCTCAGCCAGACCCGCCGGCACGCGCGGATCGTCTCACTGCTGGGGATCCGGCACGTGGCGTTGGCGGTGAACAAGCTCGACCTCCTGGGTTATGACCGGGATGTCTTCGAGGAGGTCAGCGCTTCGTTCGCGGAGTTCGCCCGGGAGCTGGGCTTCGCCGAGATCACCTGCGTGCCGATGTCGGCGACCGAGGGCGTCAACGTGGTCGGCCGCAGCGAGCTCACGCCCTGGTACGACGGACCGACACTGCTGCAGTGGCTGGAGGAGGTCGAGCCCGCCGCGAGACGAGACGGTCCCTTCCGCTTCCTCGTGCAGTGGGTCAACCGGCCGGACGCGACGTTCCGGGGCCTGTCCGGACGCGTGGTGCGCGGGCCGCTGAGGCGCGGCGAGACAGTGCGCCTCGGCGGGCAGACCACCTCGGTGGCCCGGATCGTGACGATGGACGGCGACCTGGTGGAGGCACCGACCGGGGCGTCGGTCACGGTCGTGCTGGCCGACGACGTGGACGCGAGCCGCGGCGACGTGCTGGCCGCCGCTTCCGACCCGCCGGGCGTCGCGAGCTCGTTCCAGGCGCACCTCGTGTGGCTGAACGAAACGGGTCTGCTGCCGGGCCGTCAGTACCTCGCCAAGATCGGTGCGCGCACGGTCGGGTTCACGGCGACGAAAGCCTTGCAGCTCAACGAGATCGGCGTCGACAACGTGCACTTCGACGCGCCCGTGCCGTTTGAGGGCTACCGCACCGACCGCGACCTCGGCTCGTTCGTCGTGCTGGACAGGCTCTCCAACGCCACGGTCGGCGCCGGGATGATCGACTTCGCGCTGAGCCCGACGAACGTCCGCTGGCAGACCCTCACCGTCGACAAGGAGGCGCGGGCCGAACGCAACGGGCACCGGCCGTGCGTGGTGTGGCTGACAGGGCTGTCCGGCGCGGGCAAGTCCACGATCGCCGACCTGGTCGAGAAGGCGTTGCACGCCGAGGGCAGGCACACGTTCCTGCTGGACGGCGACAACGTCCGGCACGGCCTGAACTCCGACCTCGGCTTCAGCGACGCCGACCGCGTCGAGAACGTCCGGCGCATCGCCGAGGTCGCCGCGCTGATGGTCGACGCCGGGCTGATCGTGCTGGTCTCGTTCATCTCGCCGTTCCGGGCGGAACGGGCGATGGCGCGGGACCTGGTCGGCGAGAACGAGTTCTGCGAGGTCTTCGTCGACACCCCACTGGAGGTCGCGGAGCAGCGCGACCCGAAAGGCCTGTACCGCAAGGCCAGGCGCGGTGAGCTCCCGAACTTCACCGGTATCGACTCGCCCTACGAACCCCCGCTCTCACCCGAGGTCAGGCTCGACACGACGGCACTGCTCCCCGAGGCCGCCGCCGAGGTCGTGGTCGCACGGCTGCGTGCGCTCGGCGTCTGTTGAACGTTGTCCAGAATCGTGTAGCTTCAGCTAGAACATGTTCTAAATTCGGGAGGTGTCCCGTGCCGGACCAGGCGTGGTCGCAGTTCTGCCGGGCGCTGGAGAAGGCCGGCGAGGTGGTGCTCGCGGGACCGGACACCCCGCTGGACCGCGCGGAGGGCTACCGGTACCTCGCGAGGCTCACCCGCGAGATGCTCTACTCCTGCCTGGACAACGCCGACCCCGACTTCCCGCGCTTCCACGAGCTCGACCTCGTCAAGATCGGCGCGGACAACCCCGACAACGTCTACCTGTCCGCGAACATCCGGGGCGACCGCACGTACCGGATCACCGGGAAGCGCGGCACCATCGCCTACTTCAGCATCGGGTCCAAGGCCAACCGGTACGCCAAGGACGGCACGATGGCGTCGACCGGGGAGCTGTCCGACGCCGGCCTGGTGGTCGGGCCGGACGGCACGGTGGAGATCATCGCGAGCGCCGCCGAGCAGCCGGGGAACTGGTTGCCGCTGGCACCCGACTCGACCGGCCTCGTCGTCCGTCAGACGTACCTCGACCGCACGTCCGAGACGCCCGGTGAGTGGCACATCGAGCAGATCGGCGGTCCGGCGGAGCCCGCCGGGCTGACGCCGGAGTTCCTGGCCAAGGCGTTGCAGCGGGCGTCCCTGTCCGTGCACGGCACCGCGGCCACGTTCGCGCACTGGACCCGCACGTTCATGGCGCGCCCCAACGAGCTGCCCGACTTCGGCCAGGAGATGTTCCAGCGCGCGGGCGGCGACCCGGAGATCTTCTACCTGCACGGCTACTGGGCTCTCGGCCCCGGCGAGGCGTGGGTGATCGAGACCGACGTGCCGGACTGCCCGTACTGGAACTTCCAGCTGGACAACTGGTGGATGGAGTCGCTCGACCACCGCCGCCGGACCGCCGTCAACAAGCACACCGCCGTGCTCTCACCCGACGGGCGCCTGACGATCGTGGTGGCCGCGGAGGACCCCGGCACCGGCAACTGGATCGACACCTGCGGCCACTCCTCCGGCACCGCGTTGCTGCGCTGGCTCGGCGCCGCGGTCCACCCGGTCCCGCAGTGCCGCGTGGTGCCCCTGGAGGAGGTCCGATGACGGTCACGACCGAGCTGAACGTCTCCGAGCTGCTGGAGAAGGCGAGCGCGAAGACCGGTCTGTCGGACTTCGGCGACGACTGGTTCCGCGAACCTCTGGACGTGCTCGTCCACAGCCTCAACACCGAGGCGGCGCTGTCGCCGCTGGGCTACGAGCTGACCAAGCACCGGCTGACCGCGCTGCTCGCGGACCGGTTGCGGCTGCGCGCATTGCAACGCGCGGAACCCTCCGTCCTCGACGTCGAGGTGCGCGTGGCCGCTGAGATCTGCGGGCTGCCACGCACCGGTTCGACGTTGCTGCACCGGCTCCTGTCGGCGTCGCCCCAGGTCACGTCCACGCTGTCGTGGGAGGTCGCGTACCCGCTGCCGTTCCCCGGCGAGGGCCCGGACGCGGAGCGGCGCAAACGCCGCGCCCAGGAACGCATGCGGGTGTTCTCGCAGCTCTCCCCCGACTTCGGCGACCTGCACACGGTCGTGTGGGACGGGCCGGAGGAGGACGTGATCCTGCTGGACCGGACGTTCGTGTCGATGAGCTTCGACTCGTTCTACTGGGTGCCGGCGTACGGCGACTGGCTGCGTTCGGCCGACCAGCGACCCGCGTACCGCGAGCTGCGCGAGTGGCTGCAGGTGTTGCAGTGGCAGAACCCCGGCCGTTCGCTGCCCTGGGTGCTCAAGTCACCGCACCACCTGACCGCCGTCGACACGGTGCTCGCCGAGTTCCCGGCGTGCAAGATCGTGATGACGCACCGCTCGCCGGTGAACGCCGTGCCGTCGTACGCGTCGATGGTGCGCGCGATGTCCTCGCAGTACAGCGACAACGCCGATCCGGTCCTCATAGGACGGTACTGGTCCCGCCGGTTCGCCGACACGTTGCAGGACTTCGCCACCGCGCGTGCGGACCGGCCCGACCGGTTCGTCGACGTGCGGTTCGCCGACACCGTCAGCAAACCGCTGGAGGTCGCCCGCCAGGTCCTCGACGCGCTGGGCCTGCCCGCCGGTCCCGCCGACGACGCGGCGTTCGAGGCGTACCTGGAGCAGAACCGCACCGAACGGCACGGCTCCCACTCCTACGCGCCGGAGGACTTCGGGCTGTCCGAGGACCAGCTGCGGCGCGACTTCGCCTTCTACTCGGAGGTCTACCTGTGATGCTCCAGGACGAGGTCGTGGTGATCACGGGCGTCGGGCCCGGCCTGGGCTCGAAGCTGGCCGTCCGCGCCGCGGCCGAGGGCGCCAAGGTGGTCATGGCCGCCCGCTCCGCCGACGTGATGAAGCAGGTGGAGAAGGACGTCGCGGGCGCCGGTGGCGAGGCCGTCGGCGTGCGGTGCGACGTCCGGCGGCCCGAGGACGTCGCGACGCTGGTCGGGACGGCGGTGGACCGGTTCGGCGCGATCACCGGCCTGGTGAACTCCGCGTTCGGGCACCCCGGCTTCTCCGACCTGCTGGAGACGCCGGAGAAGGCGGTCCGGCGGTCGATGGACATCATCCTGTTCGGCGCGCTCAACGTGACCCGCGCGGTCGTGCCGCACATGAAGGCCGCCGGTCGCGGCTCGATCGTCAACATCGGCACGATGACCACCCGCAAACCGATGCGCGGCGAGGCCGGGTACGCGGTGGCGAAAGCGGCCATGGCGACCGCGACCCAGTTCCTGGCGCTGGAGCTGGGCGAGCACGGCATCCGCGCGAACCAGGCCGTGATGGGCTGGCTGGACGGACCAGGAGTCCGCTTCTACCTCAAGCTCACCGCCGACGCGCGGGGCCTGTCCGAGCAGGACGTCTACGACGAGATCGCCGCCCGCACCCCGCTGGGCCGCATCCCGGCCGACGAGGCGTGCGCCGGCGCGGTGCTGTTCCTGTTGTCCCGCTACGCCTCCGAGGTCACGGGCGCGGTGCTGGACGTCAACGGCGGGGAGTACATGCCGGCATGAGCCACCTCGTGGAGTCCGTCACCGTGGAGATCGACGCCCCGGCCGAGTTCGTCTGGAGCGTCCTGCTCGACTACCCCAACTATCCACAGTGGAATCCCTACACGGTCGCCGTCGACACGACTCTGGCCGTCGGCTCGCCGATCGACCTCACCCTGCCCAAGCCCGACGGCAGCGAGGGGACGTGGGTCAGCCGCGAGTACGTCCGCGTCGTCGAGCCGCCGAGGCTGCTGCGGTACGACACCGGTGACACGTTCCCCGGCCTGCTCGGCGTGCGCGACCAGCTGATCACGCCGCTCGGCCAGGAGCGCTGCAGCTACCGGACCTTCGAGACGTTCACCGGCAAGTACGCGGACGCCGTCTTCGCGGCCCAGGGCGCCTACGTCAAGAACGGCTTCGACTCGGTCGCCCGCGCGTTGCGGGACAGGGTGGCGGGGCTCACCGCGCCACCGTGAGCAGCTCCTCCACGGCCGTCCCGTCACCACCGCCGCCGAGGTGCCCGATGGCGAGCAGCGTCGCGAACACCCGGCTCCAGGCGAACAACCGGTCGCCGTCGAGCCCGCACGCCGCCGCCACCCGCTCGCACCGGTCCTCGACACCCGGTCCGGCCACGACCAGGTCGGCGGCGTCGAAGCACGGATCACCCAGGCACGCCTTGGGATCGATCGCCACGAGCCCCCGCGGTCCACCGTCGAGCGCATTGCCGAGGTGCAGATCGCCGTGCAGCACAACGGTTCTGCCCTGCGTGTCCAGCAACTTCCCGCACCGTTCGACGGTCCTGGCCCAGATCGTCGCGGACACCCGGCTCCCGATCGCCGGATCGTCCCGCCGCCGCCCGATCCGGGCGAGGAACTCCTCACACCTCTCGCGCAGCGGCCCGACCGGCTGTTCAGGCACCGCGTGCAACGCCCGCAGCAGCTCCGCCCACAGCGCCGGGAGCCCGTCGAACGGCAGGTCCTCCGCGGGAGTGCCCGGCAGCACCTCCTCGAGCACGAGCGCGTCCTCGTCCACAGCGAGCACCGCCGGCACCCGTCCCGACGCGGCGAACAGCCCGAGCATCCCGGCCTGGGCTGCGAGCAGCTCCGCACCGGGACTGAGCTTCAGCACCGCGGGCGTGCCGTCCGGCCACCGGCACCGGAACACCACCGACACGGCGCCGGGTTCCAGCGGCGCGCCCAGCTCGAAGCCCCACCGGCGCTCCAGCCGCTCGACCCGTGCCGGCACGCCCTCGCACCACTCGGCGACCGACGGCCCGAACCTCTGCGCCAGACGCGCGGTCATGCTCCCCAGGTCTTCCACCGTGCTCACGCTACCGATGCACGTCCGCGGAGAATTCTTGCAAGCACGTTGGACCATTCGTGGGTATTAGCGGCTGCGTCCGACACACATCACCGCCGGCGCACGACTGACAGGTGAGTGCTCACCTGACCGTGCGGAGGCGCCCGGTGAACAGTGATGCCTGAGTGGATCACCAACCGGTTCATGGCACCGGTGTACGCGTTGCTGATCTCGTTCGGCACCGCGCTGGTGCTCGGCGCGGTCATGGCTCCCGACCCCACGCCCGTGGAGCCGGAGCCGGCCACACCCGCGGCGCTGACCATCCGCCTGGTCGCCAGGCAGCCCGCCGAGAAGGGGCTGCCCGACGACGACGTTCCGGTGACCGAGCTGCAGGGCAGTCAGGTGCGTCTTTACCGGGCGGCCTCGGACGCGAAGCTCGCGGTCGGCAAGGACGGCGTGATCACCGCGGAGCCGGGCACCGGGCCGCTGACGGTGTGCGTCTCGCTGCCCAGGGGCTGGCGGGGAGCGGAATCGGTGCAGGGCGCGGCGCCGGGCTCGTCGTGCTGGGACCTGCCGGCCGGACAGGGCGACGTCACCCTCGTCGTCGTCAAAGGGGGCTGACCGTGTCGGAGCGGGTCATGGCACAGGTGGTCCTGTGGTCGACGGTGGTGCTCGGGGCGACGGGCGCCGCGCTCGGCGCGTCCTTCTCCGACGGGCTCGGCACGATCCGGACGGTGGTCGTCGTCTCGTTCTGCGGGCTGCTCGGCACCGCGCTCGCGCTGCTGGGGGCCCACGGCGAGGAAACGGCCGAACCACAACGGGTTCCGGCACCCGTGCCCCGGCACACACCCCCACCGCCGCGACCGGCGCGACCGGCGGCGGCACTGCCCGCCCCGACGCCCACGCAGCCGCCGGACAACGACTGGTGGAACCAGACCAACCGGCCCAGCACCAGGCCGGCGGTCCAGACCGCGCGGAAAGCGGTGCCACTGGCGGACTTCGACGCGCACCGGACCCAGATCGCCCAGTGCCCGCGGTGCGCCGGGTTCGAGCTCGACCTGCGGCGCGACGACGAGGTCTGCGCGTTCACGTGCCGCAACCCCCACTGCCGCAACGCCTGGGAGTGGCAGCCGGGCACGGCGTGGCCACCGACCGTCGTGCGGCACAACCTGACCAGAGCCACCCCTGCCGACGAGGAGCACAGATGACCATCGGCACGTACCGGCAATGGGTGTCGAGAGCGACACCGGGATGCGTCGTCATCCTGCTCGACCGCTCCGACTCCATGAAGCTGCACTGGGGCGCCACCGGCGGTTCGCTCGCGGTCGGCGCGGCGCTGGCGGTCAACAACATCCTGCTCGACATGTGCGTCAAGGCGACCATCGAGGTCAACGCACCGGTGCGGCACTACTTCGACGTGGGCGTGTTCAGCTACGGCGCGCGGATCACCGGTCCCGGCGGCGAGGGCGTGGAGAGCGCGTTCGGCGGCGCCCTGACCGGACGCGGCCTGGTGCCGTTGCCGGAGCTCGCGGCCAACCCGTTCGCCGTGCGCGACGAGCCGTCCATCGACGCGATGCCGGTCCCGGTGAGGATGCCGGTCTGGGTGGATCCCGTGCACGGCTACCGCACGCCGATGTGCCAGGCCGTGGAAGCCGCGGGCGCGCACGTCTTCGACTGGGTCGGCGCGCACCCGGACTCCTTCCCTCCCATCATCATCAACATCACCGACGGCATGGTCACCGACAGCCCGCACCAGGGCGCGACGCTGCAGGACTGGGTGAAACGGCTGACCTCGATCGAGACCTCCGACGGGCCCGCGTTGTTCTTCAACGTGTTCCTCTCCCCCACCGACGCGCGCGAGGTCGTCTTCCCGTCCGACCCGAGCAACCTTCCGCAGCCGGGACCCGACCTGTTCGCGCTGAGCAGCGAACTGCCGCCGCCGATGGCGCAGAACGCGCGGGCCGACGGGTACGACGTGCGGCAGGGCGCGCGCGGGCTCGCGCTGAACGTCGGCCGCTCGACGTTGCTGCGGGTCCTCCAGATCGGCACCAGGGTGCCGGACCGGGCGCGGTGACGCCGTGTACGCCTGGCAGGTGGTCTTCTCCGCTCCCAAGCAGGGCAACGACCCGTGGGAGTGGGAGGACGGCGCCGCCGCCGCGCCGGAGGACCGGGAGACGGGCCGCGGTCCCCGGTTCGCGCTGGCGGACGGCGCCACGGAGGGGTTCGGCTCGACGCGGTGGGCGATGCGGCTCGTCGAGGGGTTCGTGGCGCCGGACGTCGAACTGACCCGGCGGTCGCTGCTCGGCTGGGCGGTGCGGGCCCAGGACGGGTGGCGGCACGACCCGGTGCTGTCGCGGGCGTCCGGGGTGGAACTGTTCAAACTGGACAGTGTCGGGTCGTTCGCCACGTTCCTCGGCTGCGAGCTCACCGGCCTGGCGGGTGAGCGCCCGCGCTGGCGGGCCGTCGCGGTGGGCGACACCGTGCTGTTCCACGTCCGCGGCAACCGCCTCGTCGGCCAGTTCCCGCCGATGCGGGCGGACGACTTCGGCGTCAACCCCGCGGGGGTGCCGACCGTGCCCGCCGCGCTGCCGGGGGTGGTGGACCGGATGGAGTTCGCGGAAGGGGACGTGGAGCCGGGCGACCTGCTCTACCTGGCGACGGACGCGCTCGCCCAGTGGATGGTCCGCGAGGACGACGACGGGCTGTGGAGCCTGCTCGCCGGGCTCGACCACCCCCACCGCTTCCGCGAGCTCGCCGACGACCGGCGCGAGACGCGGGAGATGACCAACGACGACGTCACCCTGATGCGGATCAGCGTCGCCGCCTCGTGGCCCGACCAGCTGGTGGTGTGCGTCTGATGCGCTACCCGGGGTTCGACGACTACATGAAGGCGGTGCAGCGGCCGGACGCGTTCACCACCGACGAGCTGCGCGCCCTCGATCTCGTCGTGCACCCGGTGTTCCAGATCCCCTCCCCCGCCTCGGGTGCGAGCGCGGTGGTGTTCAAGGCGATGGCGGGCGGCGAGGCACGCGCGTTGCGCTTCTTCACCCGTGCCGACGCGAGCAACAGCCGGCGCTACGACGCGCTGCACGGGCACTTCACCTCAAGGCAGCTGATCGACGCCGTGGCGTTGCCCCGGTGGATCGACGACGGCGTCAGGGTCGGCGGCAGCACCTGGCCGGTGGTCGAGATGCCGTGGGTGGAGGGCCACACGCTGAACCGGCACGTCGACGACCTGGTGACCCGCCAGGACACCGGGGCGCTCACCGAGCTGGCGCGGTCGTGGCGCGGCCTGGTCCACCGCCTGCAGCGGGCCGACTTCGCGCACGGCGACCTCCAGCACGGCAACGTGCTCGTGGAGACGCGCGGCACGTTGCGGCTGGTCGACTTCGACTGCGCCTGGATCGAGGACTTCGCCGGCGGCACACCGCCCGCCGAGACGGGCCACCACAACTACCAGCCGCCCGGACGGCCGTGGGGCCGCTGGATGGACACCTTCCCCGGCCTCGTCATCTACCTGTCGCTGTCGGCGCTGGCGCTGCGCCCGACGTGGTCGACGCTCAACACCGACGACAACCTCCTCTTCACCCAGCGGGACTTCCAGTCGTTCGACACGCCGGCGTGGCGGCACCTCGCGAGCCTGGGCGACCCGCGGATCGACCAGATGGCTGAGCGGCTCCAGGCGTGCTGCCGTCCGGGGTGGACGGCCGACGGAGCGCTCGACGACCTGCTCGCTCCCGCCGTGGTGCAGTGGTGGCAGCGCACGCCGACCGTGGTCCCGGGCAGCGCCGGACCCGGGATCCCGCCGCCGAGGCCCGAGATGCCGCCACCACCGCCTCCCGTTCCGCCGTCTCCGCAGCGGCGGCCCGCGGCGAACTGGTGGGAGGCAACGGCTCCGGTCCCCGCACCACCCGTGAGGAAGAAGAAGCCCGCGATCTGGCTCGTCGTCGTGACGGCGTTGGCGGCGTGGTCGCTCATCGGGGTGACGTCCGCGGCCCTGCTCGACGCGGCGGGCGCCGACGACGACCTGGCCGGGGTGTTCGCCATGATCGCCTTGGTGGCCGTGCTGGTGGGCGGGTTCGTCCTGCGCCGAAGGAAGCGCTAGAACACGCCGGAGAGGGCGGCGAACAGGAGCACGCCGCCGAGGCCGACTCCGGCGATCGCGACCGCCGTGCGGGACCTCGGTTCCTTGCGCGCCAACGAGACGAGGGCGAGCGACAGTCCCAGTGCGACGGTGACCATCAACAGGACCACGCCCACGCGCTCGGCGGTGCGATCGTCCTGCGCTCCGGCGAAGAACAGGAACGGCAGGCCGGTCGCGCCGAGCACCGCGCCGGCGAACGCGAGGGGATGCCTCGGTTTCGGCGCGGTCCGGGGTTCGGGCGGTGGTACCGGCTTCTGCTGCTGGTTCGCCTCCCACCACCTCGGCGTCGGTGCCGACGATGTCTGCGGCTGCTGCTGCGGCGGGGTCGTGGCGCCGTTGGTGACGAGCGAGCGCAGCCACACCGGCGCCTCGTCCGTCTTCGGCTCGTTCGCAGGCGCGGCAACGGTGTTCTGCTCGACGGGCTCGGTCTTCGGCGGTTCCGGTGTCGCGGGCCGGGTCGTGCTGGGCCACTGGTGCGCCGGCCGGGGCGGTTGCGGCGGCTCCGGCTTCCTGACGCGCTTCGGCGGTCTCGTGGGAGGAGACGGAGGCTGCCCGGTCTCCTGCCGCCCGGTCTCCGGCTGCCTGACCTCTGGCTGCTTGGTCTCCTGCTGCCTGGTCTCCTGCTGCTCCGGGAGCGGTCTGGTCTCGGTCCTGCCCTGACGCCAGTGGTCCGTCGGAGGCAGCCGGGTCGCGCCCTCCTCCGTCTCCACCACCGCGCGCTCCGCGGTCTCCAGCAGCGAGTCGACCTCCTCCGAGTTGCCGACCGTGAGCTCCTTGCGGCGGCGCAGCTCCTTGAGCAGCTTCACGATGTCGGCCCGGGCGACGTCGTCGTCCTCGTTGCGGAGCTTGGTGCGGAACTGGGCGATGAGCAGCTCCTGGTCGTCGACAGGGATCGGCTTGGGACCGAGCCGCTCGGCCATCCGGTACAGGTACTCGAACGGCACACCGGGCGGGTCCGGCAACGGGTCGGGCAGCACGGTGTCGCGGCTGGCCAGGTCGGCGAGCGCGGCCACCAGTGCCAGCACCGCCTCCGGCGTGCGTTCGCGGTAGTCGATCGCCTGCGTCTCCATGATGGGGATGCGGAGGTTGTGCACGGGCCCCACCTGCACCGGCAGCACCGGGAGGCCGAGCTTCTTGGCGTAGTCGAGCTCCTCCTGGCACGGCCGCGACCGCCAGGACGCGTCGGACAGCGCGAAGAGGAACACCTTGGCCTGCAGGATGGTGTCGATGATCTCGCGCCACCACTGCTCGCCACCGTGGATCTCGTGGTCCATCCACACCTGCCAGTGCAGGCGCTCGAGGTCGTCCTTGAGCGCGTGCACTGTCCGTTGGTCGTTCCTGGTGTAGCTGACGAAAATGATGGCCGCTCACCCCTCGGATCCCACCTACCGGTGAAATCGCCCGAGCAGGGGTGTGTGTTGCGCGCAACACCCGAACGGCGCAGCGTCACGGGCTCCACCAGCGTGAGTAGTTGTACCGATGCCGCCCAGGCCCGCCACCGGCACGCTCGAAGCGTGACCAAGACCGATCGCAGCCGCATGGCCGCCACAGCCGGATTCGCCGTGACCTCGCTTCTGCTCGTGCTGATCGCCGGCAGCTACCTGACCGACACGTTCTCGTCGCTCGACTGGCAGGGCGGCGAGTACGCCTACGCGTTCGTCTGGGTCACGCTCGGCTCCGTGCTGATGAGAGCTGTCGTGAAAGCCGCCGCTCCGGCGCCGTGGCGCTCTCTCGGCTCCGGAATGCTCATCACCGGCGTGGTCGGCATCGTGGTCGTGCTGACGTTGGTGGTGCTGTTCGTGCAGGGGGTCGAGAGCATGAACCCTTCCTAAGGCGTGTCCCGCCCTAGCTCGCGGGCCTCGACAAGCCCCTCAGCACGAGGTTCAACGCGTGGGCCAACTGTTCGCGGTGCCCGTCGAGCACGCGCGAGGTGGCGCCGCCGACCGCCGCCTGCGCGACGTCGTCCGTCGCCACCCTCAGCGCCGCGCTCATCGCGGCGGCCTGCACCCGCACGTCGATCGCGTCCTCCGGCTGGCCGAGCCGCCGCGCGAGCACGTCCACCAGGGCGTTCTCGGCCCGTTCGTGCAGCATCAGGTAAACGGCGCGCAACGCCGGTTCGCCGTGGGTCAGGCGCACGACGTCGAGCACCGAGTCGACGTCCCCGCCCGACGACGAGTCGATCACCGGCGTGTAGGCGGCGCGCAGGTGGTCGATCAGCTCCAGCTCGGCGGGCCAGGCGCGCAGGACGGCGCAGAAGGCGTCGACGCTCTGGGTGAGCAGCGGTTCGACGCAGCTCTCCTTGTGCGGGAAGTAGCGCCAGAACGTGCGTTCGGAGACGCCGGCGGCCTGGGCGATCTGCTCCCCCGACGTGCCGGCCACGCCTTGCTCGGCGAACAGCCGCACGGCGTGGCGTGAGATGTCGAGGCGTTGCCGCTCACGTTGCTCGTCGCTCACGGGCGGCCGGCCCCGGCGCGGCTTTTCTGTCGCAACGTCCCTCATCGGGTGATTCAAGCACGTCAACGCCCGGAAGATTTATTGGCAGGGTCTGCCAGAAAGCGCTACGGTCGGTGCATGAGCATTGACGCAGAGCGCCTGAAGCTGCCGCTGCCCAGGCCGAACGTCCTCGAACTGGCTCCGTTGTACGAGGTGCTGCGGCGTGAGGCGCCGATCGCGCCCGTCACCACGCCGGCCGGTGACCCCGCCTGGCTCGTCACCCGCTTCGAGGAGGTCCGCCTCCTGCTGGGCGACAAGCGCTTCGGCCGTTCCCACCCCGAGCCGGACAAGGCCTCGCGCATCTCCACCTCCGCCGTGCAGGACGGCCCCACCGGCGAGTACGAGACGGAGGAGGCCGACCACGCGCGCATGCGCCGCCTGCTGACCCCGGCGTTCTCCGCCAAGCGGATGCGCATGCTGGGCGAGAACATGGAGCAGCTGGTCGACGGCTACCTGGACGAGCTGATCGCCGAGCACGAGACCACCGGTGTCGTCGACCTGCACCGCGGGCTCGCGTTCCCGTTGCCCGTGGCCATGATCTGCCGGCTGCTCGGCGTTCCGGAGAAGGACACGGAGCTGTTCGCGTCGCTGTCCGAGCGCATGGCGAACACCGAGATCGGCGACGGGGCCCACCAGGCGCGGGAGGAGTTCTTCCGCTACATGGTCGGGCTGGTCGAGGCCAAGCGCGGGCAGCTCGGCGAGGACGTGATCTCCGACCTCGTCCGCGCGCAGAGCGAGGACGCGGCGTACGACTACGAGCAGATGGTCCGGCTGTGCGTCGGCCTGCTGTTCGCGGGCCACGAGACCACCGTGAACCGCATCGGCCTCGGCGTGCTGTTCCTGCTCACCGAGCGTTCGCGCTGGGAGGCCCTCGTCGCCGACCCGGAGGGCCGCGTCGACGCGGTGGTCGAGGAGGTCATGCGCCTCGGTGCCCCCGGCGACCTCGGCCTGCTGCGGTACGCGAAGGAGGACGTCGACCTCGCGGGCGTGACCATCCACGCCGGTGACGCGCTGGTCCTGTCGATCAACGCGGCCAACCGCGACGCCGGCGTGTACAGCGAGGCGGAGGAGTTCAACCCCGACCGTCCGGAGAGGACGCACCTCGGCTTCGGCCACGGCGCCCACTTCTGCATCGGGGCCTCGCTCGCCCGCACGGAGCTGCGCGTGGTCTTCGCCGCACTGGCCAAGCGCCTGCCGGAGATGAGGCTCGCCAAGGAGCTCGACGAGCTGCAGATCCGCCCCACCCTCACCGGTGGTGTGTCCGAGCTGCCCGTCACCTGGAGGTCGGCGTGAAGATCGTGGTGGACCAGGAGAAGTGCGTCGGGGCCGGGCAGTGCGTGCTGACGGCTGACGACGTGTTCGACCAGCGCGACGAGGACGGTCTCGTCGACCTGCTGGACGCCAGCCCGCCCGCGTCGCGGCTGGCGGACGTGAAGCACGCGGCGGAGGTCTGTCCGGCGTCGGCCATCTCCGTCGAGGAGTAGCGGTGTGCGGCACCGGGCCACGACGGCCCGG
>NZ_DATLEC010000054.1:0-10399 GCF_035525475.1 Lentzea sp.
CAGCTGAAGTACTACTGGCTGCTCTTCGGCGACGCACGCCGCTTCAACTACACCAGCCACTACCTGTCGACCGAGGGCAACATCTTCCTGGGCGCCCGCAGGTAACCGCAGGAGCGGTGAACGACCCCCGGGCCGGGGTGCGGTCGGCGGCGGCAGCACCCCGGCCCGGTCCCTACCGGCTCGCGCGCCCACCCCGCCCGGCAAGGCAGGCCAACGGCGAAGCCGAGGCACACCCGAAGTGGCGATGCGAAGCGAGCCGTCCTCCCCATGAACCGCCGGGAAGCGGTGTACCCCAATCGCTATCGACGCGAAGCGGCGATGAACAACCCGGCGTCGACACTGCCCGAGGGACCACGCTGGAACGCAACCGGCCCGGCGAAGCGGACCCGAGCGACCGGCCACGATCCCATCTAGGCTGGACGGCGTGGACGCACTGGACCCGATCGAGTCGGTCAACACCTTCATCGGCACGAAGGACGAGGGCAACACGTTCCCCGGCGCGTCCATGCCCTTCGGCAAGACCCACTCCAGCCCGACAACCTCCCACTACGCCGGTTACAGGTACGACGACCAGCAAATAAGAGGCTTCGCCCACTTCTTCCTCTCCGGAGCGGGCTGCTGGGAGCAAGGCGGTCTGATCCCGATCCTCCCGACGACAAAGCTCCCGCCGAGCTTCGACCACAAGCGCTACGCCACGGCCTACACGCACGACGGGGAGATCGGCAAACCCGGCTACTACAAGGTCGAACTGGCCAACGACATCACAGCGGAGTGCACCGCCACCACCAGGACAGGCGTGGAGCGCTACACCTGGCCCAACGGGGTGGACGGAATCCTGCTGATCAACGCAGGCCAGGCGAACGACAAGGAACCGGTCTCCGCCAGTTCCATCACAATCCTGGATGACCGCACGATCACCGGAACCGTGGAGACCCAGGCCTTCTGCGGCGGCCGCCCCTACCTCACCTACTTCACCACGAGGTTCGACCGCCCCTTCAAGGAGTTCGGCACCTGGGACCCGGCAGGACCAAGGCCGAACCAACGGAAGAGCAGCGGCGCGGCAGGCCTGAGAGGCGCCTGGGTGAAGTTCACCCCGGGCCCGGTGACGGCGATGACCGCACTGTCCCAAGTGGACGAACAGGGCGCCGCCAACAACCTGACGCAGGAAACAACCGGCAAGACCTTCGACGACATCAGGAACGAAGCCCAGCAGGCCTGGCGCGACGAGCTCGGTTGCATCGAGATCGACACGGACGACTGGGACGAGCGGGCGGTCTTCTACACCGCGCTCTACCACGTCCTCCTCCAGCCCCTGACCGGGAGCGACGCCGACGGCAGGTACCGGGGCTTCGACGGCCAGGTCCACCACGCCGAGGGCTGGACCTACTACGAGTACTACTCGCTGTGGGACACCTACCGGGCCCACAACCAGCTCCTGGCCCTGATCCGCGAGAAGCGCTCCAAGGACATCGCCAGGAGCATCCTCGCCATCCACGAGCAGGGTGGCTGGCTCCCGCGCTGGGCGTTCGCGAACCAGGAGACCAACTGCATGACCGGCGACCCGGTCACGCCGTTCCTGGTGGACCTCTGGCGCTTCGGCCACCTCGACGGCCTCGAGGAACAGGCCTACGGCGCGCTCGTCCAGAACGCCGACGGCATCCCGCCCGAGGCCTCCCGCTTCCAGGGCAGGTCCGGCAACCCGAGCTACCTGAAGAACGGCTTCGTCCAGTACGACAAGCGCTTCCCGAAGAAGGGTCAGGACACCGACCCGCACCACGGCGCGTCCGCGACCCTGGAGTACGCACTGGCCGACGCCACACTGGCGATCATGGCCGAGCACCTGGGGCACACGGCGGACGCCGAGCGGTTCAGGGCCAGAGGCCTCAACCACCGCACCCTCTGGGACCACACCGTCACCGACCGTGGTTTCACCGGCTTCCCACGGCCGAAGCTGCGGAACGGCGACTGGCTCACCCCCTACACGCCGCAGGGCCCGGAAGGCTTCCACGAGGGCACGGCCTGGCAGTACCAGTGGCTCGCGCAGCACGACGTCGACGGCCTGGTCGCGGCACTCGGCGGTGCGGCGGCGGCCGAGGCGAGGCTCGACGACTTCTTCGCCTACGAAGACCTCCTCAGGGACCCGAAGCGGACGGTTCGCGAGAAGTGGGTGGTCGGGCCGTACGACTACTACAACCAGTTCCGGTACAACCCGAACAACGAGCCGGACCTGCACGCGCCGTGGATGTACGCGCTCATCGGCAAGCCGGAGAAGACGTCGGTGGTCGTGAGGGCCGCGCAGACGTTGTTCGTCAACGGGCCGGCGGGTGTCACGGGCAACGACGACCTCGGCACGATGTCGGCCTGGTACGTGTTCAGCGCGCTCGGGATGTATCCCGCCGTGCCGGGAACGGGCGAGTTCGTCCCTCATGCGCCGAAGTACCGGAAGGCCGTGATCCACCTGGAGAACGGCAGGGACGTCGTGATCGAGGCCGCGGATGCCGACATCACGAAGACGCAGGTGGTGCGGCGGATCCGGAGTGGATGGCGCGGGAGGGCCAAGGACAGGGTCGAGCTCGCCGAGCTGCTTTCGGGCACCACGCTCGAGGTCGACCTCCACACACTTTCGAACTGAGACGCGGGAACGGCCGTAGGCTCGTGCGATGGGTACCTGCGCGAGCTGTGGCACGGATTTCGCGCCCATGCCGTCGCGGGCGCGGTACTGCTCGAACGCGTGCCGTCAGCGCGCCTACCGCCGGCGGTCGGCCGGGGCGTCCACTGTGGTCGCCGAGCTGCCCGGCTACGACGACGCGTTCGTCGGCAGGGAGAGCGAGCTCGCGGAGCTGCTTTCGTTGCTGCGCAAGCACAGGTTGCTCACGGTCGTCGGCGCGGCCGGGGTCGGGAAGACGCGGCTCGCCGTGGAGGTGGCCCGGCGCGCCCGCCGGGTCGAGGTGCGCACGGTCGAGCTCGGGAAGCTGAGCAGGCCGGACCAGGTGGTGCAGGCGTTCGCGGAAGCCGTTGGGGTGTACCAGCACGCGGGTGTCGCGTTGCGGACGACCCTGCTCCAGGAACTGTCCCACCGCCGGCTCGTGTTGCTCGTGGACAACTGCGAGCACGTGGTCGAGGAATGCTGTGACGTCGTCGACGCCCTTCTGGCGCGGTGTCCTCACGTCCAGGTGCTCGCGACCAGCCGGGAGGCGCTGCGGGCCGCCGGCGAGATCGTGTACCCGCTGCACGGCATGGAGGACGACGCCGTCCGGCTGTTCATCGAACGCGCGGAGACCGCGGGCGACCCCGAGACGATCGCGGCGATCTGCGCGCGGCTCGACGGGGTGCCGCTCGCGGTGGAACTGGCCGCGAAGCTCTCCTCCTCGGTGCCGCCCGACGAGCTCGTGCACCGCCTCGACCACCGGCTCGACCTGCTGAGCGACGCCGGTGAGCAGGCTCGGCACCGGAGCCTGCGCGCGGCCGTCTCGTGGAGCCACGACCTGCTCACGACGGCCGAGAAGCAGTTCTTCCGCAGGCTCGCCCTGCTGCCGGGCGGGTTCGGGCTGGAGATCGCCCAGGTCGTGCACGGCGGGCCGGTGGTCGACCTGCTCATGGGGTTGCAGGCCAAGTCGTTGGTGGTGCGGGAGAGCGACGGCCGGTTCCGGATGCTCGAGTCGGTGCGCCTCTTCGCGGAGGAACGGCTCGACGAGCACGGCGAGCACGAGGTGACGGCCGAACGGATCGTCGCCTGGCTGTGCGAGAAGGGCGAACCCGGTGCCACGTCGTCGATCCTCACGCCGGAGCAGGTGACGGCGCTGCACCAGGAGTACGACAACGCGGCGTACGCGTTCGACCGCCTGCTCGCGCCGCAGGACGAACGACGGCTGATGCTCGCCACGATGTTGCTGCGGGTGTGCTTCGACCGCGGCTACTTCACCGAGGCCGGGGCCGTGCTGATGCAGGTGCTGCACCAGTCCGCGGCCGACGCCCGCTACCGGATCCTCGCGCTGGAGTACGCGTCGTTGCTGGCCGTGCACGAGGAACGGCACGACGAGGCGGTGAAGTACGCGCTGGAGGCCGTCTCCGCGGCGGAGGACAGCGGCCAGCAGTCGATCATGTGCCGCCTCTACCGCACCCTGGCGACCGCCCACGACAGCGCGGGCGACGTGCAGGACACCGCGTGGGCGTTGCGCCAGTCGATCCGGTACGGGCAGCGCAACGGCAACGACGTGAGCGTCGCCGTGTCCAGCCAGAACCTCAGCTGGTGGCTGCTGGAGCAGGGGGACGTCGACGCGGCCGGCGTCCTGATCGAGGACGCGCTGCCGGTGCTGAAGGTGCACGCGCGGCCGGACGTCGTGGCCATCGCGGTGCACACGTCGGGCTGCATCGCGCTGGAGCGCGGAGACCTGGCGACGGCCGGCGCCCGGTTCGCCGAGAGCGCGCGGCTGTCGGCGACCGATCCGCGCGCGGTGCTGGAGTCGGTCGAGGGCCGCGGACTTGTCGCGGTGCTGTCCGGCAGGCACGAGCTCGGCGTGCGCCTCCTCGCGGCCTGCCGGCAGATGCGCACGAACTGGGTTGTTCCGTCGGAACCGTGGTGGCGGCGGAAGATGACCGCCGCGCTGGACCTCGCACGGGAATCCCTGTCCCGCCCGGCTTTCGCCCGAGCGCTCAACGCGGGCAGGGCGATGGACGTCACGCACGTCCTGGAGACCGCGCTGGACAAGGAGATCGTGCAGGACGCCGTGCTCAGCGACCGGCAACGCGTGGTGGTCGAGCTGGTGGCGCGCGGCATGACGAACGCGCAGGTCGCCGCCGCGCTCGGGATCTCCCACCGCACCGTGGAGTCGCACGTGCACAACGTGCGGACGGTGCTGAACCTCTCGTCCCGCGCCGAGCTCGTCGCTTGGGCCCAGTCGACCTGATGCCGTCGCCGGGTGGCGCCGCCAACTGAGACGTAACGTCGCGCCGATCCGGATGACTTCCCGTCCCCCGACGGTCATTGTGAGTGCGACCAAGGGAAGGGGAGGGGGCGACGTGGAACCTTTCCGGCTGCTGCACCCCGATCTCGTGCCGCAGCGGCGCGAGTCGCTCCAGCACGCCGCGTCCGTTCTCGTCCAGATGGGGCTGGACGACACCGTGCTCTCGGCGTCGCCCGTGCACCAGCGGCTCGCCCGCGTGGTGCTCGCGAGCAGCGACGTCATCGAGTGGAAGCCCGGCTACGGGGTCTTGGACGCCGGTGACGACGAGCGCTTCGGCGTCGTGCGGGTCGGCGGCGACCGCGGTGGCGTGTTCCTGTCCAGCGTGCTGATCGCCTACCTCGACGTGCAGGAGAACGCGGCCAGGACCGGTACCTCCGTCTGCGAGGACTCCTGGCGCACGCTGCTCTGGGCACCGACCGCGCTCTTCGACCACGTGCTGCGCCGCCCGCAGGTCGGCATGACGGTGCTGACGCCCGGCCCGGCCACCGGGTGCCCGTCGCACGACCGGCCCGTGGTGGGTCAGCGCCTCTACTTCGCGTTGATGCAGGCCGTGCGGTTCGCGGTCAACGGCGTCGTGCGCGCCGAGGACGACCGCACGCTCGTCGAGGACTGCGTGACGCTCGCGACCGCCTGCCTGCGCGCGGCGACGGTGGCGCTCACGTTCGCCGCGGACGTCCGCCACGAGGACGTCCCGCCGTCGCCGGTCGTGGAGACCTTCGAGCACCGCTACCTCTGGCAGATGATCAACGAGGTGCGCGCGGCCGTTCCGCGGGCGAGGTACGAGCAGTTCGCCACGGCTCTGCGCAGGCTCGACGACGTGCACAACGCCGATCCACTTATGGCGCTGGGCAGCTGACCACTCGTCTCGACTTCGCTCCGACTTTCGTCTTTCCGCCCCATGGAACGAAGAACGCTGACCTACCGTCTCGCCCATGACGGAGGAACAGTCGGCGGTCGTGGTGCGGGACGTCCGCAAGAGCTACGGCGAGCTGAAAGCGGTGGACGGCGTCTCGTTCACCGTGGCGCAGGGGGAGTTCTTCGGCATCCTGGGGCCGAACGGCGCGGGGAAGACGACCACGCTGGAGATCGTCGAGGGGCTGCGCGAGCCCGACAGCGGTGAGGTGCTGCTGCTGGGCGAGAGCCCGTGGCCGCGCAACGTGAAGCTGTTGCCGCGCATCGGTGTCCAGTTGCAGGCGTCGGCCTTCTTCGAGAAGCTGACCGCGAAGGAGCAGCTGCAGACGTTCGGCTCGCTCTACGGCGTCAGCGCGGGGACGGCCGCGGACATGCTGGAGCTGGTCGGCCTCGCGGACAAGGCGAACGAGCAGGAGAGCAAGCTCTCCGGCGGCCAGCGCCAACGCCTCTCGATCGCGTGCGCGCTGGTGCACGACCCGGACATCGTGTTCCTCGACGAACCGACCGCCGCACTCGACCCGCAGGCCCGCCGCAACCTCTGGGACGTGCTGCGCGCGATCCGGGAACGCGGCAAGACCATCGTCTACACCACGCACTACCTCGACGAGGCCGAGATCCTCTGCGACCGCGTGGCCATCATGGACAACGGCAGGATCCTCGCGCTCGACCGGCCCGCGGTGCTGGTGCGCGGCCTGGACGCGCCGACCCACGTGACGCTGCAGAAGGGCCTGCTGCCCGTCGTGGACGCCGAGGCGATCAGCGGCGTCGAGGACGTCCGCGAGGACGAGGTCTCGCTGACGATCTCCACGCGCCGTCCCGCTCCCGTGCTGTCCGCGCTCGCCGAACGCGGTGCGCTGGACGGCCTCCAGGTCCGCACGGCCACCCTCGAAGACGTCTTCCTCGACCTCACCGGACGGGAGTACCGCGCATGACCGCGTTCCAGACGCTCTCGCTGGCGATGTTCAAGGGCTTCATCCGCGACAAGGCCACGCTCTTCTTCACGTTCGTGTTCCCGTTGATGTTCCTCGTCATCTTCGGCCTGATCCTGCGCGACGTCGGCGAGGACAAGACCAAGATCGCGCTCGTCGGCGACGGCCCGGTCGTCTCGGCGTTGCGCGACAGCGGCGCGCTCGAGTTCGAGTCCTACGACGACGAGAACGCCGCCCTGCAGAAGGTGAAGGACGGCGACCTGCCCGCCGCGCTGATCATCCGCGGTCAGCGGGTCGACGTGCGGTACGCGCAGAGCGACCAGGTCGAGTCGGCGACCGTGCTCGGGATCGTGAACGGGTTCGTGGACAAGGCGAACCTCGCCGCGACCGGTCAGCCGCCGACCTACACGTTCGCCGCGGAGAAGGTCGAGGACGCCTCGCTCAAGCCGATCCAGTACCTGACGCCCGGCATCCTCTCGTGGGGTGTGGCGGTGTCGGCCGTGTTCGGGTCGGCGCTGACGCTGGTGTCGTGGCGGCGCAAGCAGGTGCTGCGCCGCATCCGGCTCGCGCCCGTGTCCGTGACCTCGGTGCTGTCGTCGCGGCTGCTGGTCAGCGCCGGCGTCGCGCTGGTGCAGGGTGCGATCTTCGTCGGCATCGCGGCGCTGCCGCTGTTCGGGTTGAAGCTGTCAGGGCAGTGGTGGCTCGCGATTCCGTTGCTGCTGCTGGGAACCGTCGCGTTCTTCTCGCTCGGCATGCTGGTCGGCGCGTTCACCAGGACCGAGGAGTCGGCGTCGGCGGCGGCGAACATCCTGGTGCTGCCGATGGCGTTCCTGTCCGGCACGTTCTTCCCCGTCGACCAGGCGCCCCCGTGGCTGCAGACCGTGTCGAAGATCTTCCCGTTGCGGCACATGAACGACGGCATGCTCGACGTGCTGGTGCGGGGCAAGGGGATCGAGGCGTTGCTGGTGCCGGCGTCCATCCTGATCGGCTTCACGCTCGTGGTCGGATTCGTGGCCTCCCGCGTCTTCAAATGGGAGGAATAAGACACCCCTGCTGCGCTGTGCCGCCCGTCACGGTCCATGATGATGAGCCATGACGTTCTCCAGCGCGGTTGGACGGTTCCGCATCTTCGCCCTCGCCGAGGCGATCTCCTGGGCGGGGCTGCTGCTCGGGATGTTCTTCAAGTACGTCGTCGTGCAGAACGAGATCGGCGTGAAGATCTTCGGCCCGATCCACGGCCTGGTCTTCGTCGGCTTCATCCTCGTCACGCTGATGGCCAAGGACCCGCTGAAGTGGGACGTCCGCACGCTGGTCATCGGTCTGCTGTCGAGCATCCCGCCGTTCGGCACGGTGGTCTTCGAGCGCTGGGCGTCGAAGACCGGCCGCCTCAACTCCCCCGTCGCCGAACAGCTCTGAGCTCGGTCTCCGGGTCGCCGCGGTGGTAGATCCGCTCGGACTCCTCGATGTTGTCGAGGAAGGCCTGGTACTTCACCGCGTTGTGCAGGCGTGACGCGCGGCGGGCGACGTCGAGGGCTTCGAGCGGGCGGCTGTCCGGGCGGTGTGCGAGCCACGCCTCGCTCCACACCTTCCTGATGTGGTCGTGCAGTTCGGGCTTGCTGTACTCCAGAACCCGGCAGGCGTCGAGTGCCGGGTGACCCCAGACGGCGTCGGACCAGTCGATGACCTCGCCGCTGCTGCGCCAGTTGCCGGGGTGGAAGTCGCCGTGCGTCAGCGTGTCGGGCAGCCCGAACGACGGCATCGGCACGGCGGTCGGGCGGAGCCTGGGCTCGCCCGCCAGTGCGTTCTGCACGGCCACCCAGCGCGGCACGACCAGGTCGACGTGGTCCGGTGTGACGGGCCAGCACTTGTCGCCCGGCGCGTCGGCGAGCAGCACCCGTTGGGGCGCGGAGGCGATCACCCCGGGGACCAGGGTCGGGTCGTGGGCGGCGACCATCCCGATCACCCGGCCCTCGTCGGCGAAGAACGGCGGGATGGCCTTGAGCCACACCGGACCGGTCGCGGTGGGGAGCCGGAGCACGGTCGAGAGGTTCCAGGTGCGGACCTGGACGGCCGGACCGGTGCGGTCGACCGCGGCGTCCGCCCATGCGATCAACGACGACGGCCCGCCCATCCGCGCGTAGGGGAGCCGGAACTCCGCGTCCGCCTCGGGTTCCCCGGCCGGGTGCAGCTTCGTGCGGTCGGGTTCGCCGAGGGCCTCGACGTGGTAGGTGACCAGGCCGCCGAACGGCGCGTCGCCCCCCTCGGCGGAGATCAGCCGCAGCACGAGCGTGGGCACGCCGAGCAGCTGTTCCAGCGCCTCGTTGACCGGCTCGACGTGGTACCAGTCCGCGGTGGGGATCGGCAGCGGGCCGGTGCGGCCCGCGAACCCGCTGGGCGCGCTGACCAGAGCGATGATCATCTTGCCCGTCATCCGGTCACCAGCCGAAGAGCGGCCCGCAGCTCGTTCGCCGGGTCATCGCGGTGGTAGATCCGCTCGGACTCCTCGATGTTGTCGAGGAACTCCTGGTACCGCACCGCGAGATGCAGGTGGGACGCGCGGCGGGCCACCTCCAGTGCTTCGAACGGGCGGCTGCTGGGACGGTGGGAGAGCCACGCCTCGCTCCACACCCGGCTGATCATCTCGCTCAGCTCCGGCCTGAACGCCATGAGCCGTGCCACGTCGAGCGCCGGATGGCCCCACACGGCGTCGGACCAGTCGATGACCACACCGCTGCTGCGCCAGTTGCCGGGGTGGAAGTCGCCGTGCACCAGCGTTTCCGGCAGCCCGAACGACGGCATCGGCACCACGGACGGCGGGAGTCGGGGCTCACCCGCCAGCGCGTTCTGCACGGCGACCCAGCGCGGCACGACGAGCTCGACCAGGTCCGGCGTCAGGTCCCAGCAGTTGCCGCCCTCGGCCTGGCTCAGCAGCACCCGGCCCGGCGCACTGGCCAGCACCTCGGGCACCAGCGTCGGGTCGTGCGCGGCGACCGCTTTGATGACCGCGCCCTCGTCGGCGAAGAACGGCGGCACGGCCTTGAGCCACACCGGGCCGTCCGCGGTGGGGAGCCGGTGCACGTTGGAGAGGTTCCACGTCCGCACCTGGACGGCCGGTCCGGTCCGGGTGACCGCGGTGTCCGCCCAGGCGATCAGCTCCGCCGGACCGCCGAGCCGCGCCCACGGCAGCCTGTGCTCGGCGTCCCGATCGGGCTCGTCGGCCGGTTCGAGGTGGGTGCGGTCGGGTTCGCCGTGCGCTTCGACGTGGTAGGTGACGACGCCGCCGAACGGCACTCTGCCGCCCTCGGCCGAGACCAGGCGCAGGACGCTCGTCTCGACGCCGAGCAGGTCGCGCAGGGCCTGGTTGACCGGCTCGACGTGGTTCCAGTTCGGTGTCTCGACCGGGATCGGCGCGGTGCGACCGGCGAACCCGCCAGGGGTGCTGACGAGCGCGACGATCGAGCGGTCCGGGCGTTCCTGCATAAGCCCCATCAGGCCACAGACCGGCCTTGGCGCCCAAGCGGTTTTCCCAGGCCCTAGTCCTCGAAGTCGCCGCTGGCCCGGCGGACCTTCGCGAGCAGGTCGGTGAGCTGCTCG
>NZ_DATLEC010000056.1:0-18817 GCF_035525475.1 Lentzea sp.
CTAGTCGAAGCGGAAGGTGGCTGTCTCGAGGTTGTCGAGCATCCACTGCCTCCGCACGAGCGGTGCGCCGGTTTCCCTGCGCAGCAACGGGAGCCGGCGCACCATCTCCTCGAGCAGCACCCGCTTCTCCAGCCGCGCCAGCCCGGCGCCCAGGCAGTAGTGCGCCCCGTGCCCGAACGTCATGATCCGGGCCCGCCGACGGATGTCGAACGTGTCCGGTGAGGGGTAGCGCGAGGGGTCCCGGTTGGCCGCGCTGAGCCAGCCGGTGACCCACTGACCGGCCTTGATCTCCTGCCCGCCGAGCACCACGTCCCTGCGCACCAGCCGCCGGGGAGCGGGGAAGACCGGGTACCAGCGCATCGTCTCCTCGACGGCGCCGGGAATCAGCGTGGGGTCCTCCCGCAGCTCGTCCCAGTGGCCGAACTCGGTCAGGAACAGCACGGCGTTCGGGATGCTCGCGAACGTCGTGTCGACACCGGCGGCGAGCAGCATCGCGCAGTACCCGACGAGGTCCAGGTCCGACATCGGGCGGCCGTCCACCTCGTACCCGGCGGCCTGCACGGCGACCAGTTCCGCGATCAGCCCGTCCGCCGGCTCGGTGCGCTGCCGGTCGATCTCGTCGGCGAAGAAGCGCGACATCTCCTCCTGCGGCGGGACGGTGTTGGTCGTGACCGAGTCCTCGTACCACTTCTCGAGCCACCCGGCCATCTTCTTCTCGAAGCTGAGGTCGAGGCCGAGGAGGTGGCAGATCACCCTGGTGGGCAGCGGGCGGGCGACCCGCGGGACCAGGTCGAAGCCGGACGGGTCCAGCTCGTCGATCAGCTCGGTGGCGATGGCGCGGATCTGGCCCTCGAGCCGGGACATCACCCGCGGGCTGAACGGGTCGGCGACGGCGGCCCTCAGGTCGCGGTGACGCCGGCCGTCAGCGGCCCACATGCCGCTCATGACGGCGTTGCCGAGCGGCCTCGTCTCGTCCGTGAGGCCGTAACCGGCGGAGAACCACTCCTCGTCGGACAGCACGCGCTGGACGTCGGCGAGGCTGAAGACGCTCCAGCTGTCCAGGGCCTCGTCGAAGTGGACCTCCGTGGTGGGATCGAAGAACTTCGCAGGTCGCATGGGTAAGTCGGCGACAGTCATGCCGTCGATCGTGGCCCCTTACCCACGCCGCGGGAATCCGCTGATCCAGCTACCGAGGCACCGGCGTAAGGGGTCTCACGGCGCGACCTTGGGTGATCGTCCGATGTGAGGGGTGACCCCTCAGGCGCACTCTCATCGTCGACAGCGAACGACCTGAGGAGTGAGTCGGATGGAATGGACGCCCGAAGCGATCAAGGCGGAGATGGACTACCGGCAGGAGGCCCTGCGGGAGGACGCCCGCCGCGTCCGGGAGTACTACCGCGACGGCGGGAAGCCGCGGTCGTGGTGGCACCGGATGACACACCGCCACGAGCCCGAGGTCCCCGCCGGGCCGCGGGCTGCGTGATGCCGGGGGTGGGGTGGTTCCTCTCGTCCAGGAACCACCCCCATGCCGCTAGGACTTGCCGGGGAGCCACGCCTTGACCTTGTCGGCGTTGGCGTCGACCCACTTCCTGGCCGCGTCCTCGGGCTTCATCTTGTCCTCGGCGATGTACCTCGCGACCGTGTTCTGGTCCTCGTTGGTCCACTTGAAGTTCTTGACCAGCTGGAACGCGGGGCCGCCTGCGTCGGCGAACTTCTTGGACACGAGCTTGTCGAGGTCGTAGTCCGGGTAGTCGCAGGCGACCTTCTCGGCGTCGGCGTCGCAGCCCGGCTTGTACTCGGGCAGCTTCACCTTCTCGAGCTTCACCTCGTTGAGCAGCCACTGCGGCGAGTAGAAGTAGCCGATGACCCACTTCTTGTCCTTCTCCGCCTGGCGGAAGGCCTGGATCAACGCGGTCTCGCTGCCGCCGTAAACGACCTTGTAGTCGAGGTTCAGGTTCTTCACCAGCGCCTCGTCGTTGGTGACGAACGACGGGTCGCCGTCGAGCAGCTGGCCCTTGTCGCCCGACTCCGAGGTCCTGAACTGGTCGGCGTAGGAGTTGAGGTTGTTCCAGTCGAGGATGTCGGGGTGCTCCTTGGCGAGCCACGGCGGCACGTACCAGCCGATCTGCCCCTTCACGCCCGTGGAACCAGCGCTGACGGCTGTCTTCTGCTCGTCGACGTACTTCTTGCGCAGGTCGTCGTGACCCCAGTTCTCGACCACGGCGTCGACCTCACCGGTGCCGAAGCCCTGCCAGGCCACCTCTTCCTTGAGCTCCTTCTTGGTGACCTGGCACTGGAGTTCCTTCTCGGCCACGTGCGCGAGCACCGCGGCGTTCGCCTCGTAGCCGACCCATGGGTTGATCGCGATGTTGAACGTGCCGCAGTCACCGGCAGCACCCGACGACGTGTCCCCGACCTTCGCGCCACCGCAGCCGGCGAGCGCGAGTGCTCCGACGAGCACTGCTCCGAGCACGCTGTGCCTTGCCACTACCGAACCTCCTGGTTGGTCCACCGCCGGGCGGCCGCCTGGGTGAGGCGGTCGAGCATGACGCCCAGCACGACGATCGCGACACCGGCCGCGAGCCCCTTGCCGTACAGCTGGCCCTGCGAGAACCCGGCCACGACGTCGTAACCGAGCGCGCCGGCGCCGACGAGACCGCCGACGACGACCATCGAGAGCACGTAGATCAGTCCCTGGTTGGCGGCGAGCGTCAACGCCCCGCGCGCCATCGGCAGCTGCACCTTCACGATCGTCTGCCACGCGCTCGACCCGAGCGCCGTGGACGCCTCGACGGTCGCGGGCGGCACCGCGCGCACGCCGTCCGCGATGATCTTGATCGCGACCGGTGCCGCGAACACCACGGCCGCGATGATCGCGGTGAAGCGCGACGCCGAGAACAGCGCGAGGAACGGCACCAGGTAGACGAACGCCGGCATGACCTGACCGGCGTCGAGAATCGGCCTGACGACCCGGTCGACGCGCCTGCTGCGTCCCATCCACACACCGACCACCACGCCCAGCGCCATCACGAGGATCGTGGCGACCAGCGTGGACGCCAGCGTGACCATCGCGTCCTGCCACAGGCCGGTCGCGATCAGCACGCCCAGGCACGCGGCGGACACCGCAGCGCACCGGACACCACCGACCAGGAACGACAGCGCCACGACCACCAGCGCCACCAGGAACCACGGCGACTCGGCCAGCAGCGCCTGCAGCGGGTTGATGAGCGCCCACGTCACGAAGTCCTTGAGGCCACCGGTGATCACCGGCAGCGAGTCCTGCACCCACTCCGTCGCGGCCGTCGCGCCCTGCCGGATCGAGCTGCCGATCTCCACCTCCTGCGGGAATTCCGCCGCCCACAGGTAGGTGTAGGAGAAGTACACGGCGACGCCCGTGACTCCGAGGCCGCCGAACAACGCCCAGCGCGGGAGCGAGCGGCGTCCGGTCGCGGCCGTGGTGACGCGGTCCAGCACGATGGCCAGCACGACGATCGCCAGACCGGCGTTGAACGCCGTGCCGACGTCGAGCGTCTGCAGCGCCTTGACGACGGTCTTGCCGAGACCCGGCGCGTCGATCAGCGCGGCGATCGTGACCATCGACAGCGCGGCCATGATCGTCTGGTTGACGCCGAGCACGATGGTCTTGCGCGCGGACGGCAGCAGCACCTTCACCAGCGTCTGCTTCCCGGTCGCGCCCAGGGACTCCGAGGCCTCCACCGTGGTGCGCGGCACCGAGCGGATGGCGTGCGCGGTGATGCGGATCGCCGGCGGCGCGGCGTAGATCAGCGTGGCGATCGTCGCGGAGGCCGGGCCGATCAGGAAGAACAGCGTCAACGGCGCCAGGTAGACGAACGTCGGCATCGTCTGCATGAAGTCGAGCACCGGCGTCAGCACGCGGTGGGCGCGGTCGGACAGCCCCGCCCAGATGCCCAGCGGGATGCCGAAGAGCAACGAGATCACCACCGCCGCCAGCGTCAGCGACAGCGTGTCCATGCTCTCCTGCCACAACCCCTGCAAGCCGAGGAACACGAACCCGGCGACCGCGAGCAGCGCGACCCGCCAGCCCGCGACCACGAGACTGACGAGGCCCGCGACCGAGACGACGCCGAGCCAGCCGATCACGGGCACCGGCCGGCCGAACGACGGCTGCGCGATCAGGGCCTGCACGAACGTCACGAACTCGTCGATGACGAGCCGGATCTCGTTGAAGAAGTAAAGGAACACCGGGTTGGAGTTCCTCGACGCGCCGACCGCGTCGTTGACGTCGTTGACCCACCGGTGCAACGGCGTGAGCTCGGAGGCGTCGAGCGGCAGCGTCCCGACGTTGCGGAACACCAGCCACAGCACCAGCCAGGCCAGCACGATCCCGGCGACGATCAGGGGCTTGCGCGGCAGTTCCCGCCGTGCGGCGGCGACGGCGACCATCACGCCTCCCCGGCCACGACCCCGAGGATCTCCTCGTCCGCGACGACGCCCAGCAGCTCGCCGTCCCGCACGACCTTCACCGGCTTGCCGGCACCGAGCACGCTGCGCACGGCCTCCCGCACCACGGTTTCCGGTGACAGCTCCGGCCCGTCCAGGTCGTCGCCGGGACGCGGCGGGCGCATGATCCACTTCAACGTCAGCACGTGGGCGCGCGGCACGTCCCGCACGAAGTCGCGCACGTAGTCGTCCGCGGGCGCGCCGACGAGCTCGTCACCCGTGCCGACCTGCACGACCTGGCCGTCACGCATGATCAGGATGCGGTCGCCCAGCTTCAGCGCCTCGTTCAGGTCGTGGGTGATGAAGACCATCGTCTTGCCGACCTCGCGGTGCAGCCGGATCACCTCGGACTGCATGTCGCGCCGGATCAACGGGTCGAGCGCCGAGAAGGGTTCGTCGAAGAACAGGACGTCGGGGTCACCCGCGAGTGCGCGCGCCAGGCCGACACGTTGTTGCATACCACCGGAAAGCTGATCCGGATAGGACCTCTCGTAGCCGGTCAGACCGACCAGGTCGATCACCTCCTGGGACCGCTCCGCCCGTTTCGCGCGCGGTATCCCGCGGATTTCCAGTCCGTATCCGACGTTGTCGGCCACCGTCCTGTGGGGGAGCAACCCGAAGTGCTGGAACACCATGGAGAACTTGTTCCTGCGCAGGTCGCGCAATCGTCTCGGGTCCGCTTCGAGAATGTTCTCGCCCTTGAAGGTGACGGTCCCGGAAGTCGGTTCCACCAGCCTCGTCAGGCACCGGACCAGGGTGGACTTGCCCGAGCCGGACAAACCCATGACCACGAACATCTCACCGGGAGCGACCTCGAAGTCCACTCCGCGCACAGCGGCGACGGCACCGGTGCGGTCCATCAACTCCTGGCGCGACAAGGATTTCAGCTCGTCCGACGCCACCACCCCGGACGCGTTCGACCCGAACACCTTCCACAGGTCGCCGACCGAAATCACGGGATCCACGCCACACCACCCCGACCTGTTGCGGACTGCGCACACCGTTTCTCGATGCGCGACAGCATTGACCTTCAGGCGGGAGGTGGTCAAGGTCGGCGAGAAGTCGTTCTCACAGCGGACGACCAATCATCCCATGGCTGAATTCGTTCGGGAAATCTCCCTGAAACAGAAGTGCGTCAAGGAAGACGCGCCATTTCCCGTGTCACCTCCGACCCCGCGACCACCACTTCTCGTCGGGCCCGGAAATGTCCTCGACACTCAGCCTGCGCACCGACCCCGCCCGCTTGAGCCGGGCCACGAGCTGGTCCTGCCGTTGCGCGAGCCGGCGGTAGATCTCCACCGCGGAGGTCTCCTGGCGGCCCAGCCGCCTCTCGACGGTGCGCCAGTTGCCGAGGAACTCCAGCGTCAGGTCGATGACGGCCTGTCCGGCGTGTGCGGTCAGCGTGTCGGCGGGCGACACGAACCGCCCTGCGTGGAAAGCCAGGTTGCGCGTGACGTAGAGCCACTCCAGCGCCGCCGCCGCGGTGTTCTCCTGCTCCCGCAACCAGCCCGCGAGCACCTTCGAGTCGGCGAGCCTGTCCTGCCAGAGCTCCACCAGGTCCCGCACCAGCCCGCCCTCGTTCTCGGCGAGCGCGGCGACGGCCTTCCGCGCGGCCTGCAGCCCGTCGTCGGGACGGGTGTGCGGGACCAGCACCTCCAGCCAGGCGTCGACGGACTTCAGGTGGTGCTTCACCCCGGTCGTCGGCACGTGCGCGTCGAGCGGCGTGCGGAGCTCGTCGTCGTGGTTGGTGACGACGACGTGCAGGCTGATCAGGTGCTGCCGCAACACCTGCAGCGCACACGCCTTGGCGAGCCACGCGATCTTGCCCGGGTCCAGCCCCGTCGCCTCCAACGCGCTCCACGCGAGCCCCGCGCTGGCCATCGGGGCGTCGACCTGCCGGGCGAGGTTCGCCACGCGCATCGCGCTGCGCAGCTCGGCGGGCCAGTACGCGGTCAAGGGGTAGGCGTTGCCGACCGTGCGCCGGTGCTCGGTGCCGCGCGTGACCCGCCCGCCAGGACCGCTGACCTGCCACACGGGCGCGATGTGCAGCTCGGTGAGCCGCTCCCCCGCCGCGTACTGGTCGAGCACCTCGTTGAGGATCCGCCGCCCCCGCAACGCCGCCGTGTGCACGTCCGGGGCGTGCACCGGCAGCCGTACCAGCACCGACGACCCGCTCACCGCCTCCTTCAGGAAGTCGTCCTTCGGCAACCTGTTGCGGTGCAACGGTTCCTGCCGCGCCTCCGGCAACAGCCCGTCCAGGTGCCGCAACACCCGCGCGCCGCCGACCACCAGCGCCACGATGTGCTTGCGCGGTTCCGGCCAGAGCACCTCGGCGAGATCACCGGGCTTCTTGAGCCACCGCATCAGGTCGGCGCGCAGCTGCCTGCCGTCCCTGCCGTGCACGGCCACGAGCACCGCCACCTCGGCGATCATCCTCGCGCGCAACGGAAGCTGGACGCCGTTCCACAGTGGAGTGATCCATGTCTTGATCTGCCCGGACAGCGTCTCCGGATCGAGCTTCGCCGCGGCCGCGGCCGTCACCGCCGGATCGAGCCGCTGCCCGTCCGCCGCGATGGCGGCGTCGACGTGGAGCAGGATCTTGCGCGCCCTGGCCAGCTCCTTGGCGCCGCCGTGCGCGTACGCGGGCTTCGCGGCGTCGACGCAGGTGATCGAGGTGGCGATGATGCGGCGCAACAGGTTCCACCGCGGCTGGTCCTCGGTGGCGTGGCTCTCCAGCGCGGTCCGCGCACGGGTGACGGCGAGGAACGCGCTGTTGAGCCCCGCCACGTGCTCCCCGAGGTGCGCGTCGGGGTCAAGTGCGCGCAACACGCCCTGCAACAACGCCCGCTGCCCGCGGTCGAGCCCGGCGTCGTCGAACGCGTGCCGAAGCCGGGCGTCGAGGTACTGGTAGCGCACGTGACGCACCATAGAGGGCATGGACAACCGAAAAGCGGTCTTCGCGGGCTCCGATGGCCAGGACCTGGCAGGCCGCCTGGAGCTGCCCGCGGGCGACGTCGTGGCAACGGCCGTGTTCGCGCACTGCTTCACCTGCGGCAAGGACTCGGTGGCCGCCACCCGCATCGCCCGCGAATTAGCCTCCCACGGCGTGGCGGTGCTGCGCTTCGACTTCACCGGCCTCGGCCAGTCCGGCGGCGACTTCGCGAACACCACCTTCACGTCCAACGTCGACGACCTCGTCTGCGCGGCAGGCCACCTGCGCGACACGATCGGAGCCCCGAGCGTCCTCATCGGACATTCCCTGGGCGGTGCGGCGGTGCTCGCAGCGGCACGCAGGATCCCGGAGGCGCGCGCCGTCGTGACCATCGGCGCCCCCGCCGACACCGCCCACGTGGAGCACCTGCTCGGCTCGTCCAAGGCGGACATCGAGGAGCACGGCGTGGCCGAGGTGCTGCTGGCCGGGCGCCCGTTCCGCATCAGCAACGGCTTCCTGACCGACATCAACCAGCAGGACCAGACCGCGTGCATCGCCGGCCTCGACCGCGCACTGCTGGTCATGCACTCGCCGCAGGACGACCTGGTCGGAGTGGACAACGCGCGGCTGATCTTCGACTCGGCCCGGCACCCGAAGTCGTTCGTGTCGCTGGACGGCGCCGACCACCTGCTCACCGACCGCGCGGACGCGGCGTACGTGGCGCGGGTGCTGGCGGCGTGGGCGAGCCGCTACCTCGGATGACCGAAAGCCCTCGGCGAGTTTGTTCGTCGAGGGCTTCCGTCAACCGTCGGGGCGACAGGATTTGAACCTGCGACCCCCCGCTCCCAAAGCGGGTGCGCTACCAAACTGCGCCACGCCCCGGTTGCACTCAGCTTACCGCCCTCCGCTAAGGTATTAACCGCAGCCCCGCAAAGGGCGGCAACGCGGGCGTAGCTCAATGGTAGAGCCCTAGTCTTCCAAACTAGCTACGCGGGTTCGATTCCCGTCGCCCGCTCGCGACCGAGGCCGACGCTTGTCTGCGAACTGCGCAGACCGCGTCGGCCTCTCGCATGTCTCCTGGGGCCGGGCCCCGGACCCCGCTCACATGGCCTGGGTCACACTGGGTCACACCGAGGCGATGCCGATCTGGGTGCGGTGGTGCGCGGGTCGTTCGATCTCGTCGACCACGGCCAGCGCGAAGTCCTCGTAGGTCAGTTCGTCGGTGGGGTCGGGGCCGCCGAGGCGGTACGCGCCCTTCGACGTGCCGCCGAACATGCCCGCCGGGCTCATCACCAGCCAGTCCGCGCCGGACCGCGCCAGCACCTCCACCCCTGCCGCGTGGCCCAGGCAGAACGGCTTGTGCTCGGCCGGGAAGTCCGGTGAGTCCACGACGCGCACGCCTGGTTCGGTCTCCAGCAGGGTGTAGAGGCCGACCACGACGATTCGGCCGGCGCCGGAGGCGACCAAGGCGTTGGCCGCCTCCGTGTAGAACTCCGCCGGGTCGCGGGACAGGTCCACCACCGAGCTCACCGCCACGTCGTGGCCTGCCGCCACGGTGGCCGCCTCCCGCACGCCGGGGTCGCGGCCCACTCCGGTGACCTCGTGGCCGCGGGATTCCGCGGCGGCCGCGATCTGGGTGCCCGCTCTGCCGGACGCTCCGAAAACAACGATCTTCGCCATGGGCGCGAAGGTAGGGTGCTGACAGCCGGTTTCCGCAACGATATCGGGAGTGAGCAGGTGGAATGCGCCCACGCGGACCTGCCGTACCGCATCGGTGACAAGTGGACCGCGCACCTGTTGCGCGCGTTGCAGAGTGGTCGGCGGAGGTTCACCGACCTGCGCGGCGAGGTGCCGTGGGTGACGCCCAAGGTGCTCACCGAGACGTTGCGCGCCATGGAGCGGGACGGCACGGTGGCGCGCGAGGCGTTCGACGAGAATCCTCCGCGAGTCGAGTACGAGCTGACCGCGCACGGCCGCAAGGTGCTCGGACTGCTCGACCTGTGTTGTGACTGGGCACGAGAGAACCTGGTGAAGACGTGAACCTGCAGCAGATCGTCGTCGACAGCAACGACCCGGCGAAGCTCGTCCGGTTCTGGGCGGAGCTGCTCGGCGGGGAGCCGGTGAACCGCGAGCACGGCTGGGCGCACGTCGAGCCGCCCGGTGGCGTGCGGATGTCGTTCCAGCCGGTGCCCGAGCGCAAGGACGTGAAGAACCGGTTCCACCTCGACTTCGAGGTCGACGACATCGAGGCCGCGGTCGTGAAGGCGGTGAGCCTGGGCGCGACGCGCGAGGGTGTCGTCGTCACGGACGACCAGGGCAGCTTCCAGGTCATGCGCGACCCCGAGGGCAACGAGTTCTGCTTCGTGCGCTGAAGGAGTCGTGCGCTGAAGGAGTTCGTGCGCTGAAAGTCAGTGGAACGCGCGCCAGAGCGCCTCACCGAAGCGGATCGCGAGGACCACGAGCAGGACGCCGATCGCGAAGCTGATGAGGCACCGGACGACGACCACCAGCTTGGCGCCCTTCACCCGGCCATGATGGATCCCGCCGGGCGGGGACGACAGAGTCCATCGGTCCCCACAACCGGTACCAATACGATGCCGGTGTGACCGACTGCCTGTTCTGCCGCATCGTCGCGGGCGAGATCCCGGCGACCGTCGTGACGGAGACCGACACGACGCTCGCGTTCCGCGACATCGACCCCAAGGCGCCCACGCACGTCCTGGTGATCCCCAAGGAGCACCACCAGGCCATCGGGGACGTCGACCCGCTGCTCGCGGGCCAGATCCTCGCCACCGCGCACCAGGTCGCGAAGTCCGAGGGGATCGACGAGTCCGGCTACCGGCTCGTGTTCAACACCGGTCGGGACGGTGGCCAGACCGTCTTTCACGTCCACTGCCACGTCCTCGGCGGACGCGGCCTCAGCTGGCCTCCGGGATAGGCATCTCCCGCACGAACCTCGCGTCGACCGGGTTCCCGTGACCCGGCACGACGATCCGCGGGTCCAGCTCCAGCATCCGGTCCAGGACGCGGCGCCAGTTCGACGGCGTGGCGTCCGGCCCGGCCTGGGCGGGAGCACCCTGTTCGACGAGGTCGCCCGCGAACACCACCCCGGCGTCCGGCACGTGCACGACCACGTCGTGCGAGGTGTGCGCGGGACCGAAGTGGTGCAGGTCGACCCTGCGCCCGCCGACGTCCAGCGTGACGGTGTCGCGGAACGTGTGCGTGGGCGCGACGAGCCTGCCCTCGAACGGCTCGTCGCAGTGCTTGGCGCGGTCGTCGAGCAGCGAGTCGTCGACCACGCAGTCCTCGTGCGCCCACACCTCGCACGGCAGGAACGCCTCGGTCGCCAGCACGTGGTCGAAGTGGTTGTGCGTCAACACGATCCGCGACGGGCGGACCTCGCGGGCCAAGCCTGGGTCCATGCCGGAGTCGACGAGCAACGAGTCACCCGACCCGGTGATGAGGCCGAGGGTCAGGTCCAGTTCGGCATGCCTCCTGACGAACACGCCCGGCGCGATCTCGATCACCTCAGCACCCCGTCCACCAGCACCGGCGCCGCGTCGCTCACACCGATCGCGACCGCCAGCTCCACGTCCGCCGCGTGCCCGTGCTCGATCAGCTCCCGTCCCGACCCGCAGTCCCGCACGGCCTCCGCGACGTCGGTGTTCCGGAACGCCGCGACCGCGAGCCGCGCCTCGGGTGAGGCCTTCCCGCTCAACGCCGCGAGCACCGCGCCCGCGCCCAGGTGGTCCTCGACGCACGGCCGCAGCGGCCCGAACTCGCGCCGCCCCTGCCCGAGTATGTCGAGCCCCCACCGCTCCCCCGCCGGGACGACGCCGATCGTCTCCCCCAGTTCCGCGGCCCGCTTCGCCACCGCCGGGGCGTTGCGCAGGCACGCCGCCAGCACGTGGGCACCGGTGCGGGCCGCGAGCGCGCACAGGTTCGACCCGTTGGGTGACGGCAGCTCGACCACGCCGGTGGCTCCCACGAGTGAGGCCGGTCTCAACGTCCTGCCCGACCCCGGCCCCCACGCGGAGGGCCGCACCTGGCCGCCGTTGCCGACCACCAGGTCGACGGACGTCGTGAACGACAGCACGTCGACGACGATCAGCACGTCACAGCCCCGCAGAGCGGTGACGCCCTCGAGCCCCCACTCCAGCTTCAGCTGGTACCCCTCCTGGCTGAACACACCCACCAGCGTGTCAGACTCGGTGACGTGCGCGTTTATCTGGCAGCAGACCACGCGGGCTTCGAGCTGAAGTCCCACCTGTCCGAGGCTCTCCAGGAGCAGGGTTACGAGGTCGTCGACGTCGGTGCCCACACCTACGACGCCCAGGACGACTACGTCGCGTTCTGCACCGACGCCGCCGAGAAGGTCGTCGCCGACCCCGGCAGCCTCGGCGTGGTGATCGGCGGCTCCGGCAACGGCGAGCAGATCGCCGCGAACAAGGTGAAGGGCGCCCGCGCCGCGCTGGCGTGGAACATCTCCACCGCGCAGCTCGCCCGCGAGCACAACGACGCCCTCCTGATCGGCATCGGCGCCCGCCAGCACACCACCGAGGAGGCGACCGAGATCGTCTCCGCGTTCCTCAGGACGCCGTTCTCGGGTGAGCCGCGGCACCAGCGCCGCATCGACCTGGTCAGCGCGTACGAGAACAAGGCCTGATGCCCGAGGGCCACACGCTGCACCGCCTCGCGCGGTTGCACCAGCGCCGGTACGCGGGCAGGCCGGTCTCCGTCAGCAGTCCGCAGGGACGCTTCTCGGCGTCCCTCGTGGACGGACGCAAGCTCGTCCGCGCCGAGGCTCACGGGAAGCACCTCTTCCACGTCTACGGCCCCGACGCGATCGTGCACGTCCACCTCGGCCTGTACGGGACGTTCACCGAGTCGCCGCTGCCGGTCCTGCTGCCCGTCGGCCAGGTCCGCATGCGGATGGTCGGCGAGACGCACTGGACCGACCTGCGCGGCCCGACGGCGTGCGAGGTGCTGAACAAGGCCGAGGTCAAGGCCATCCGCGACCGGCTGGGACCCGACCCGTTGCGCAGGGACGCCGATCCTGACCTCGCCTACCAGCGGATCATCCGGTCGAAGCAGTCGCTCGCCGTGCTGCTGATGGACCAGAGGGTCCTCGCGGGCGTCGGCAACGTCTACCGCGCCGAGGTGCTGTTCCGCCACAACGTGAACCCGTTGCTGACCGGCGACGAGGTCAGCCGCGAGCTGTGGGACGCGATCTGGGCCGACCTGGTCGTGCTGATGAAGGACGGCGTGAAGGTCGGGCAGATCAACACCGTCCGCCGCGAGCACATGCCGAAGGCCATGGGCCGGGCGCCGCGCGTGGACCGGCACGGCGGCGAGGTGTACGTCTACCGCCGTGCCGGGGAGCCGTGCTTCCTCTGCGGCACCGAGGTCATGACCACCGAACTGGCCGGTCGCAACCTCTTCTGGTGCCCCGGCTGCCAGCCCTGAGGGCCACCCCGGGAAAAGGGGTCGGGTGCCTTTTCGGGTGCGGCTGGAAAGTGCTCAGTTCGTGAGCACTTTCGTCTAGAAGTCGAACCCGCCCATGTCGCCGAAGTCGAACCCGCCGGCGTCACCCATGTCAGCGCCGCCCATGTCCGCGCCGCCGAAATCGCCGGCTCCCATGTCCGCCATGCCGTAGTCGCCGATGCCGTGCATGCCCGAGAACATGGCGTCCATCAGCAGGAACGTGCCCACGCCCCACGCGCCGGCCACGAGCGCGGGCTTCCACCACGGCTCGGAGTACCAGCCACGCGGCACCGGGCGTCCCGCGACCATGCCGCCGGGGTAGTAGTAGGGCGTGCCGGAACCGGACTGCGGCGACGCGGCGTACTGGTGGTCGTCCACGCTCACCTGGCGGTCCTCGCTGACGGCACCGGCCTGCTTCTGCCCGGCGATCTCGGGCAGCGCGGGCCCGGGGTCCATGCCCATCGCCTCACGGGCGGCGCGCACGTAGTGCAGACCCTCCATCGCGGTCTGGGTGACGAGCCGCGCCTGCGGGATCGTGCGGGCCTGCTCCATCTGCGACCCGGCCGCGGTGAAGCGCTCGGACGCGTCCGCCAGGGCCTGGGTCGACGCGGTGTTGCTGCCCGTGAGGCTCATCACCTGCCCGCCGAGGCGCTCGACCCACCGGCGGGCCTCCGCCTTGGCGTCGTCGAGCTCACGCGCCTTGCGCGCCTTGCTCTGGCTGACCAGGTAGAACACCCCCGCGACCAGCAGTACCAGCACTACGACCCACACAACGGTGCCCACGGCTTTACCTCCCACAGCAGGTAAACCGTCAACGAGTGAATGCCGGTCGTAGTTCCGTCAGAACACCTCGGGGCAATGCGGCTCATGCGTACCGAGGAACGCCAACGAGAGAGCGTCGACGTGTCCGGCCGTGTGCTCAACCACGCGGTGTGCTCGCCTGAGCGCGGAAAGCCTTGTACCGCCGAGGTATGCGCTGCCCAACGCGGCGACGTCGAGCGACACGTCCGCCGGGTCCTCGGTGCGCGTCACGACCGCCTCGCCCCCCTTCGCGGTGAAGCGCCAACGTCCGGAGTTCCACGGGCAGAGGGAGTCCTCGACCTCCAGCACACTGTCCACATCGGACGAGTACCGGCGCAGCGGCAGCGCCTTCTCGACGTCGACGACCCGCAGCCACAGCCCGTCGGTCAGCTCCCGCCGCACCTTCCGCGGGTTGTCGACCATGTGCAGGATCGGGTCGTCCGCGGCCGTGAAGAACGAGATGCTGCCCGCCAGGTCGAGGTCGAGCAGGAACCGGTAGAGGTCCACGTAGGCCTGTTCGGTCTCGCACACCAGCTCATGCACGTGCAGCTCGTTCTTCGGCCCGCCGTTGTCCCCGTCGTGCTTCACCCGGAAGACGACATAGCCCTCAGGGTGCAGGCAGTAGCGGTAGGACGTGAGACCGCCGCGGTCGCGCTCGGCGTCGGAGAGGTGGACCTCCCACGACTTCTCCACCCGGCTCAGCCAGCCGGTCCGCGTGCGGCGCACCCGGTCGTGGACCTCGCGCATGAACGGCATGGCCTCCTCGCGCGTCACCTGCCGGATCCGCGTCGGACTCACGGACACGCCGGGGTGGAACGGCATCCGCGTCGGCATCGTCAGCATCGACACGCTCGACGCGTACTCGCCGTAGCCGAACCGCCGGTAGATCCCGCCCTCCGACGCCCAGAGGATCCCGATCGGCTCACCGGCCTCGTGCATGCTGTGCAGCTGCGTCCTCATCAGCAACGACGCCATGCCACGGCGGCGATGGCCCGGTTTGACGCCTACCACGGTCACCGCGCCGGCGTGGGCCTGGACGCCGCCGGGCACGGTGAGCTCACGGGTGAGGATGCCGCCGGTGCCGACCATCTCGTCGCCGTCGAACACGGCGTGCGTCCGTTCCAGTTCCAGAACCTTCAGCCAGCGGTGCTCGCCGGAGGGTTCGTCGAGGAACGACCATGCGAACACCTGGTGGAACTCGGGGAGTTCGGTGCTGTCGATGGTCCTGATGGTCAGTGACGAGTCAGCCATAGCGGCAGTGATACGCCGCCGTGGCGACTCCCGCAGCCCAATTACCGCTGGATCGACTTGATCTCGCAGAACTCGTCGAGGCCGAACCTGCCGAACTCACGGCCGTTGCCGGACTGGCGGTAACCGCCGAACGGCGCGCTCGTGTTGAACGCGGCGGCGTTGATGTCGACCTGGCCGGTGCGCAACCGCTTGGCGACCCGGAGGGCCCGGTCGGTGTCGGCGGAGAACACGCCGCCCGCCAGGCCGTAGATCGTCGAGTTGGCGATGCGCACCGCGTCGTCCTCGTCCGCGTACGGCATGACCGACAGGACCGGTCCGAAGATCTCCTCCTGCGCGATCGTCATCTCCGGCGTGACGTTGCCGAACACCGTCGGCGTGACGTAGAAGCCCTGCGGCAGCGGCGCGTCCGGCCCACCGGCGGCCAGCGTCGCGCCCTCCTCGACGCCCTTGCGGATGTAGGCGACGACGCGGTCGCGCTGGGCCGCGGACACGGCCGGACCGATGCGCGTGGACGGATCGGCGGGGTCGGCGGAGGTGTACTTCTTCGCCGCCGCGGCGGCCAGTTCGACGGCTTCGTCGTGGCGGTCTGCGGGCACCAGCAGCCGGGTCCACGCGCTGCACGCCTGGCCGTTGTTCATGAACGAGTTGGCGACCGCGATCTTCACCGCACGCCCGAGGTCGGCGTCGTCGAGCACGATGCACGCGGACTTGCCGCCCAGCTCGAGCGCGACCCGCTTGACCGTCTCGGACGCCACCGCCGACACCCGGCGCCCGGCCCTGGTCGAGCCGGTGAACGACACCATGTCCACGTCCGGGTGCGCCGCCAGCGCCTCGCCGACGACCGGTCCGGTGCCGTGGACGAGCCCGAACACGCCCTCGGGGACGACCGTCGTGATGATCGCGGCCAGCAGGTCGGCGGTGCCCGGCGCGAGCTCGCTCGGCTTGAGCACGACGGTGTTGCCCGCGGCGAGCGCCGGCACGACCTTCGCGACCATCTGCTGCAGCGGGAAGTTCCACGGCGTGATGGCGGCGACGACCCCGATCGGCTCGCGGAGGACCAGCGAGTTGCCGATCTCCTCCGGCTCGAAGTAGCCGCCCTCCAGCACGGTCGCGACGCCTTCCGCGATGGCGATCGGGTTCGCGACCTGCACCTTCTGGCTGAACGTGAGCGGCGTGCCCATCTCGGCGGTCATCGTGGCGGCCAGCTCGCCCGCCCGCTCGCGCAGGCCGTCGATGATCGCCCGGACGGCCTTCGCCCGCTCGTCGACGGAGGTCCGCGACCACGCCGGGAAAGCCGCGACCGCCGCGGCCACGGCCGCGTCGACGTCGGCCGGTGTGCCCTCGGCGAGGGTGCCGACGACTTCCTCGGTGGCGGGGTTGACGACCTCGATCACGAGCCCTCCAGGCGGATGTGACACTTCAAGCGCTGACGACGCCCAGCCTGTCACATCGCCGCGCGGCGGTCACCTCCGAGCCGCTGCTCGCGCAGCACTCGCAGGTGCACTGCCGCCCACGTCCGGTACGGCCGCCACGCCTCCGACACCTCGGCCGACGGGCGTCCGTACCGTTCGCGGACCTCGTCGGTGAGCCGGGCCTCGTTGTAGGGCACGGCGTCCGGCGCGTTGGCCCCGCGCAGCACCACCAGCTCCGCCGCGAACGGCCCCAGCCCCTTGACCTGCTGCACCGCCAGCACGGCCGCCGCGGGTTTCATCGCGCGCAACGTGACGGCGTCCAGCAGCCCGTCCAGCGCCGCCTCGGCCACCGCACGCAGGTACTCCGGCTTGCGACCGGGTAAGTCGAGGTCCAGCGCGCGCACCGAGGCGGGCGGCGGGAAGACGCCGTCGACGGCCAGCGCGGCCTTCATCCTGGCCGCCTGCGCCATGCTGGTCCGCTGCGAGAGCACCGACCAGGCAGCGGCCTCGTACGGCGAGTAGAACCCGCACGGGCGCAAGCCGGGGAACGCGGCCTGGGCGGCGGCGATCACCGGATCGCGTGATCCCACGGCGGGCCAGCCGGAGCCGTCGACGTCCAGCGACAGGAACCGGCACACCTGCGCCGCCGCCAGGTCGAGATCACCGTCGCCGGACAGCGACAGAACGGCGGTGGCGCCGGCCTGGGTCACGGAGACCGAAGCACGACGCCACTCACCCTCGACCAGGAACTCCGACCGCAACGCCCCGCCGTCGCGACGGGGGAGCGCGGACGGCGTGAAGCCCTCCCAGAACGCCCGGGACGTCGCCAACGACCAGGGCCCCTGAACCGCGACTTCACCGTGGTGGTCCGCCATGTCCCCAGACGCTAGCGACGACCACCGACAAAAAACTCAGCTGAAGTCCAGGTCGCCGGTCCTGGTCCGCTTGAGCTCGAAGAAGTACGGGTAGCTCGCCAGCAGCCTGGCGCCGTCGAAGATCGTGCCCGCCTCCTCACCCCGCGGGATCTTCGTCAGCACCGGGCCGAAGAACGCGACGCCGTCGATGTGGATGGTCGGCGTGCCGACGTCCATGCCGACCGGGTCCATGCCGCGGTGGTGGCTCGCCCGCAGCGCCTCGTCGTACTCGGTCGAGTTCGCGGCCTCGGCGAGCTCGGCGGGCAGGTCGGCGTCCGCGAGGGCGAGCTTGATGACCTCCGCGAAGTCCTGGTTGCCCTCGTTGTGGATGCGCGTGCCCATCGCGGCGTACAGCTTCGGCAGCACCTCGTTGCCGAACTTCTGCTCCGCGGCGATGGCGACGCGAACCGGACCCCAGCCCTTGGTCATGAGCTCCTTGTACTGCTCGGGCAGGTCGCGGCCCTCGTTCAGCACGGCGAGGCTCATCACGTGGAAGCTCAGGTCGATGTCGCGGACCTTCTCCACCTCGAGGATCCACCGGGAGGAGATCCAGGCGAACGGGCAAAGTGGGTCGAAGTAGAAGTCGACCTTCGCCTTGTCGGTCATGCGTGCCCCTTTAGTGACGGTAGGTGGCGTTATCGCCCCATCAGCCCAACCAGATCACCCTGTCATCTCTTCCCGTACGGCGCTTCCGTGATTGGATGCGGGAGTCATAACCATTCCGACGACGTCAGCGCGTAACCAGACGCGTGGCAGACGAGGTGACCAGTGGCCGCGCCCAACCTCACCCGCGACCAGGCTCAAGAACGTGCTGAGCTGCTGGAAGTGGAGTCCTACCGGATCGAGCTGGACCTGACCGACGGCGGCGGGAAGCCGGGTTCGGACACGTTCCGCTCCACCACCACCGTGGTGTTCCGCAGCCGGACTCCGGGTGCTTCCTCGTGGATCGACATCGTGGCGGCGACCGTGCACCGCGCTGTGCTGAACGGCAGCGAGCTCGACGTCTCCACCTACCGCGAGGAGGACGGCGTCCTGCTGCCGGACCTCGCCGAGACCAACGAGCTGACGATCGAGGCCGACTGCCGGTACATGAACACCGGCGAGGGCCTGCACCGGTTCGTCGACCCCGTCGACGGCGGCGTGTACCTGTACTCGCAGTTCGAGACCGCGGACGCCAAGCGCATGTTCGCGTGCTTCGACCAGCCCGATCTCAAGTCGGTCTACTCGATGAAGGTCATCGCGCCGCACGACTGGAAGGTCATCTCGAACGGCGAGATCACCGCCACCGAGGAGGGCGAGGGCGGCGCGAACGTGCACACGTTCGCCACGACCAAGCCGATGTCGACCTACATCGTGGCCCTGGTCGCCGGCCCCTACGCCGAGTGGCGCGACGAGTTCGTCAGCCGAAATCCTGATGGGAGCGACTTCAAGATCCCGCTGGGCATCTACTGCCGCGCCTCGCTCGCTCCCCACATGGACCACGAGCGGCTGTTCACCGAGACCAAGCAGGGTTTCGGGTTCTTCCACAAGGCGTTCGGGGT
>NZ_DATLEC010000077.1:0-15432 GCF_035525475.1 Lentzea sp.
GGCGCAGCGAGGTGGCGGTGGCGAAGCCGACCTCGTGGACGACTCGATCCACCGGCAGGTCGCTGGACTCCAACAGGTGCCGCGCCCGCCTCAGCCGGTGCTGGGTCAGCCAGCGACCGGGACTCGTGCCGGTCTCCTCCCGGAAGCGCCGGGCGAAGGTACGGGTGCTCATCGCCGCGTGGGTGGCCAGTTCGTCCAGCGACAGCGGCGATCCGACACCGCGCACACCATCTGCCTGCCGGCACCGCCGATGTCCCTGGGATGGGACGTCTCCGGCACCGTGGTGGAGACGGGCTTCGGCGTCACGCTGTTCCGGCCCGGTGACGAGGTGTCCTGCATGCAGCCCTTCCCCAGGGCGCCGGTTCCCGCGCGGAGTACGTGACCGGTCCCACCCGCGCCTTCGCGCCCAAGCCCGCCGGGATCGACCACGTCCAGGTGGCCGCGCTCACCGCCTGGCAGGCTCTCGTCGACACGGCGGACCTGCGGGCGGGACAACGGTGCTGATCCACGCCGCGGCCCGCGGTGCCGGTCATCTCGCGGCGCAGATCGCCAGAGATCTCGGCGCGCACGTCTCCGGCACCTTCCCCCTCGCCGAAGGCGCCCAGGCTCACGCCCTGGCAGAGAGCGGGCACACCACGGGCAAACTGGTCATCACCGTGCGCCGACCCGATGCCTCGGCCATCGGGGAAGGCGTCGGGGAAAGCGCTCTCATCGACCTGCGATCATGCCGCACCATGGACCGTTACGAGCAGTTCCACCGCGCGGCGATCGACAAGGGCATCCCGAGCGACGAGGTCGACATGTTCGCCGGTCAGCTCCGGTTCGCGATCTGCGCAGGTGGCTGCGGCCAGGACGAGAAGGTCGTCGGGCAGAGCGGAGGCGTTCCCCGGTTACCGGTGGGCGTGGAATGGCCGGGCAGTGGAGGCGGGACCCCGTTGCCGTTCATCGCCTCCCTCGACTGCGCGGCCCTCCCGCGGGTCGAGGGACTCCCTTTGCCGGCGGACGGCTCGCTGCTCTTCTTCCTGCACCACGAGGACGACCACATGGAAGACGGCCACGAGTTCGCGCGAGTCCTGTACGTCCCGGCGGGCACGGACACGGCGGTGGCAGCCCTGCCCTGCGACCCCGACAGCGAGATCTACTCCGACGGCATCCCGTTCCTCATCCCCGAGTACCGGCTCTCCGCACAGGTCGAGGCGGCTCTACCGCAATGGGTCGAAGAGCGTGACGACGGGTGGCCCTTCGACGTCGAGTCCGAGACCGTGCAGCGGTTGTTCGCCGAGCTGAAGCACATCGACGAACTGTGCGACGTGGTCGACGATCTCTGGCCGGCGGACGGAGCCTCCGCCTTCCGCATCGGCGGGCACTACGTGGACATCGGCGGCGACGAGAACCCGTGGTACCGAATGGCATCGGCCAACGTCAGGAACCGGTCCGGTGCCGAACCCGGCCTTCCGATGTCCGAAAAGGACCGCCTGATCGGGGCGGAAGAGTACCGGTTGAGCCAGGAATGGGTACCGCTCGCCCAGTTCTGCACGGAAAGCGAGTTCCACTACGGCTGCTTCCTGATCAGTGCCGATGACCTCGCCGCCGAGCGCTTCGACGAGATGCGCTCCTTCACCAGGTTCACCGAGTAGGTGCCGCGCCTCGCATCGTCGGCCTCGGGCCGCTGTCCCCCGTGAGGACTACAGAAGAGTGTCCACACCAAGGGGATTCGTGGCGCCGCGGTCTTCCACAGGTTCGCCGGCGACGGCGTCAGTGCGTCGTCGCACGACCGACCCCCGGCGTGCCCGCCGACAACCAGGCCACCATGTTCCTGGCGCTGACCTGCGGTGACGCGCCCTGGCCCGGCGACGTCGGCGAGTACGCCCGCCGCACCGCGGAGGACCGCGCGGCCTGGCCGCTCACCGCGGGGATGCCCGCCGACATCTGGGCGTGCGCGTTCTGGCCGAAGCCGGTCGAGGAGCCCGTCCGCGTGACCGGCGAAGGACCGCGCAACACGCTGATCCTGCAGAACCGCAGGGACAACGCCACACCGTGGGAGGACGGCCTCGGGCTGTACGAGGTCCGCGGCAAGCGAGCGGCTTTCGTCGGCGCGGACAACGGCGGGCACTACGTCTACCACCAGGGCTCCACGTGCGTGGACGAGGCGACGGTGACGTTCCTGACCACCGGCCGGTTGCTGGACGAGAAGGTCGTCTGCACCGACATCACCCCGCGGTGACCGCGGATGCCGGGCCGCGGCGCGTGGCGCGCCTCCGGGTGGACCGAAGGCACGCCACGCCGGCTCCGACCGGGCCTGGATCAGGCGGTCCAGGGCCCGCAGGACCATCCACCGTCCGGGATGGTTTGATCGCACACCCGGACCCTGTCGTCCGAGCGATTGTCGACCATGTTCGTCCAGTACGTGCCCACGGAATTCGACGGAATGGTCACGGTCCGGAAGTCCGACGCGATCCAGTTGCTGTTGAACCAGCGCTGGGATTCGACCGCGAACTCGCGCGTGTAGCAACACGCGTTGGCCTCCAGGACCACCCGTGTCCAGCGTGCGTTGCAGGCGCTGCTGCTGCGCACGTGCGCGGTGAATCTGACGGCGCCTGTCGAGGTGTGCCGCGTGGCAGTCAGGTCGGTGGCGCTGGACGTGCAGCCCTGCGCCTGCGGGTCGAGGCCCGCACAGCCCGCGCCGCTGCACGCGGCCTGGGCCGACACCTGGCCGCCGATGACGACTCCCGCCACCGCCATTACGAGCACGAGGAGCATTCTCGTGATCGCGGCCTTCACATTCGTTCCACTGCGCATGACTATTCCCTTCGAACGGCGGGATCCTGTTCCCGCTCAGCGATTTCCGGCATGGTTCAACCGCGGTCGAGGTCAGACTGACCCGACGCGGGAGATCTGGGCGAACAGGGCACGGCGGCCGGGACCGGCCGTGCGAGCTACCGGGCCGACCTCCGGGTCTCCAGCAGCGCGATCCCCAGCGGTGTCAACGTGTGCAGCATCGCGGGCCCGTCGCGGTGAGTCGTGATCAACCCCGCGGCGCGCAGCACGGCGGCGTGGCGACTGGCCGAGGCCAGCGACGCGGAGAGCCGCTTGGCCAGCTGCGTGGTGGTCGTGCCCGCGCGCTCCCCCACCGCCACCAGCACGGCCGCCCGTGTCGGTCCCATCAGTGCTTCGAGGCCGCCGTGGCGGTCCGCGGCCAGGCTCTGCCAGCGCAGCGCGCTGTCGATCGGGTAGATCAGCGTGGGCGGCATGGCCGGGTCGGCCAGCGAGAGCGGCAGCCGCTGGGAGAAGAACGACGGCACCAGGAGCAGCCCCCGCCCGTCCAGGTGCAGGTCCCGGTCGACCCCGTACTCGACCTCCAGCACCGGCGACACCCAGCGCGCCGCCGGCAGCGTCGCGAGCAGGCCTTCCACGCCCTCCTGGGCCAGCACGCGGGAACGGTGGGCGCGATCGGCGGCCACGGCGGACCGGATCGCGCCGTCGTGCGGGGAGACCACAGCGGAGTGGAACCCGCGCAGCACGGCGGCCACACCGCGCAGCACGGCGGGCTTGCCCTCGGCCAGCGCCTGGAACCGGGACGGCACCGGCGAGTTCTCCGCCAGGCGGGACAGCTCCGCGCGCAGCCTGCCGCGCGGGGTCGACAGCATCGCCTCCAACCCCTCCTCCAGGCCGCGGGAGGCCTCGGGCGGAGTCAGGAAGTCCGGGAAGTACGGGCCCAGCGGTGCCAGCACGGCCAGCAGCGCCGTGCCCGCGCGCACGTCGGCGGACCCGTTCGCGAGCAGCGAGCGCTTCCACCCGCCGAACGCGGGGTCCCTGTCGCGGTAGTTGAGCCGGAAGCCGCTGTGCACCACCTCCCACAGCGGGTCGCCTTCGTCGGCGAGGCGCGTCCTGCCCATGTCCCGCATCGTGAAGTGGATGCGCAACAACGGCATGTGCCCCCCAGCAGGATGTTTCCACGTCAGTGCAAACATCCTTCACGGCGTGCGCACCCCGTGTCCATGCTGGGCCGCGTCCGGCGTGGAAGCACTGGGGGTGTTGCGGGTGGAGATCGTGCTGCTGGGAACGGTGGGAGCCAGATCCGGCGGAGCCGAGGTGGACGTCGGGGTGCGCAAGCACCGGTTCGTGCTGGCGCTGCTGGCACTGGAAGCGAACTCCGTGGTGGCCACCGACCGCATCGTGGACGTGGTGTGGCGCGACGGCCCGCCGCGGTCGGCGAGGCGCATGGTGCACGGGATCGTCAGCGGTCTGCGCTCGGCGCTGACCAGGCACGCCACCGAGGACGAGGTGCGGCTGGTCAGCGAGGGCGACGGCTACGCGCTGCGGTGCGACCCGCTGCGGGTGGACGCGCACCGGTTCCGAGACCTGCTGCGGCGAGCGCGCGCCACCGACGACGACGCGCGGCGGGTGGTCGCGCTGGACGAGGCGCTGGCGCTGTGGCGCGGACCCGCGCTGGCGGGCATCGCGACCAACGGGGTGCGAGACGGGCTCTCGAGCGGTCTGGAGGAGGCGCGGCTGGGCGCCGTGGAGGACCGTCTGGAAGCGCGCAGGCGACTGGGCCTGTCCACCGCCGTGGACGAGCTGCTGGACCTGCACCGCGCCCATCCGCACCGGCCGCGCCTCCTGGAGCACCTGATGCTGGCGCTGCACCGGGCCGGCCGGGCGCCCGAGGCCCTGGAGGTCTACCGGCGGGCACGGGCGCTGCTGGCCGAGGAACACGGGCTGGACGTCTCCCGCGACGTCGAGCGGCTGCACCTGGCGATCCTGCGCGGCGAGACCGAGCAGCCACCGCACGCCGCCGTCGCGGTGCCCGCGCAACTCCCCGCCGGCCTCGCCGATCTGGCCGGCCGCGACGCGGAAGTGGCGGCACTGGTGCGCACCGCGTCCGCTGCGCGCAGCGAACTGGTGGTGTGCGCGGTCGACGGCATGGCCGGGGTGGGCAAGACGGCGCTGTCGGTGCGCGCCGCGCACCACCTGGGCCCGCGGTTCCCCGACGGGCAGCTGTTCCTGGACCTGCACGGCTTCACCTCCGGCAGGGCGCCGGTGGCACCGCTGGACGCCCTGCGGCACCTGCTGGGCTCGTTCGGCGTGGACGACGTGCCCGGCGACCTCGACAGCGCCTCCGCGAGGTGGCGCAGCCTGGTGGCCGGACGACGGGTGCTCCTGCTGCTGGACAACGCCTCCAGCGACGCGCAGGTGGTGCCGCTGCTGCCGGGCGGCCCCGGCTGCGCGGTGGTGCTCACCAGCAGGCAGCGGCTGACCGCCGGCGGGCGCGCCGTGCCGCTGTCGCTCGAACCGCTGCTCCCCGCGGCGTCCGACGAGGTCTTCCGCACCGCCGCGGCCCTGCCCGAGACCACCGGGGTCGGAGAGGTCACGACATTGTGCGGCGGTCTCCCGCTGGCGCTGCGCTCCGCCGCGACCCGGCTGCGCAACCGTCCCCTGTGGACGGTGAAAGACCTGGCGGCCCTGCTGTCCGACCCCGCGCACGTGGTGGCGGAACTGCGGCTGCTGCACGCTTTCGACTCCTCTCGCGCTGCTCTGGACGTCCGTTCACGACGTGCGCACTCGCTGTTGGCCCGGTGCGCGCCCGCCCGGTTCGGCGTGGCCACCGCCGCCGCCCTGCTCGACGTGCCCCCGCGGCGGGCGCACCGGCTGCTGGAGGACCTGGTGGACCTGCACCTGCTGGTCGCCGACGGTGCGGACGGCTACTCCTTCCACGACCTGGTGCGCCTGCACGCGGCCTCGTGACGGACGGGTCGTCAGCAGCGGGTCAGCAGGGCGTCCGCCAGTGCGACGTACTCCGCGTCGCTGACCTTGAGGTGGTAGATGCTCTTGGTGTAGATCCACGCCCTCGCGTACTCGCACTGGTAGGACGCCACGGGCATCCACGCACCCGGTGGCCGCTCGGCCTTGGCGGTGTAGCCGGCGGCCGAGACCGACAGCAGCTGCGCGTGCTCGACGTCGTTGGCGAACACCATCCTGCGTTCGGGGGTCCAGGCGCTGGCCCCCGCCGTCCACGCGTGGGCCAGCGGGACCAGGTGGTCGGTGGTCACGGCCGACGGGGTGGTCATCACCACCCCGTCGTAGGGGCTGGTCCAGCTGCCCCCGGTCACCGGGCACGAGCCCGCGGGTGTCGCCGTGGTGGCGTCGCGGCGCAGTGCGACCTGCCGGGCGTCGCAGTTGTCGACCGCCTTGTTCCAGTGCGGGAACAGCGAGCGGCTGTACCCGGTCGGCGATCCGGAGGGGTTGGACCTCAGGTCCTCCAGCACCTCCAGGGCGACCTCCTTGCTCACCGTCGCGGGCAGCTTCGCCCCGACGGTGTTCACGCGCAGGGTGTGCTCCAGGGCGTCGGCGTAGTTGCGGGCGCCGGAGACCTTGGGGTGGAACGACTGCGCCGAGGTAGGAGCGTCGGGGTCCTCGCCCAGGGTCTTGTCGAGGACGATGTGGTGGATCGTCTGCTTGGCCGGGTCGTTCGCGCAGGCGTTCTCCATCTCGAACTCGTCGCGCGGATCGGAGAAGAGCACGCGCCCGTCGGTCTGCGCCATCGTCGCGACGACCTCGTGCAGCGCGTCGTTGAGCAGGTCGGCCATGGCGTTCATGAAGTTCATGTCCCAGTGGCTCAAGCCCAGCGCCGTGCAGCTGCCGTCCGTCAGCCCCGGCGGGAAGAGCCTGGGGTAGCCCAGCACGAGGATGCGCGCGTTCGGCCCGGCGGTCCTGATCTGGTGGAGCGCGGTGCGCACCGACGGCTTGACGCGGTCCCGGATGACCAGGGAAACCGCTTCCCCCAGCGAGCTGGGGATGGGCGCGCCGCCGCCCAGCCAGTCCTGGCCGCCCATCTCGCTGCGGCTGCAGTCCGACGTCGGGTCGGGCGACCAGACGGTGCACATCTGCACCACGTCGCCGAAATGGGCGTCGTTGCCACCGATGCTGAGTGCCACCGTGGTGGTGTCGGCGTCGACGAAACCGCGTTCCAGCTGCGACAGCTCGTGGTACTGGCCCTTCCCGGAACGACCCCAGGCGTCGGCCACCCCCGGGGGCAGCAGGTGCTGGGTGCGCGCTCCCGAGCAGGCCGTCATGTGGTAGTCCATGGTCTGGTCCCACGAGTCGGCCTGCGCTCCGATCGACAGCGCCCGCCCCGGCAGGGCCGCCTGCCGCGACCACGCCTTCGTCGAGCGGTGGCAGGCGTTGCGGTAGGCCGGGCCGGTGTAGCCGGCGTCGTCGGTCTCCTGGTAGTAGTCCACGCCCCCGGACGCGGAGGCGCCCTCGCCCGACGCGTACGAGTCGCCCATCACCACCATCTGCTCGGCGGGCTTCCCGCTCAGCGGCTGGAAGGCGATGGCGTCGAAGGCCAGGGCCTGGGTTCCGTCGCCGTCACGGGTGATCGAGTCCAGTTGCACGGACGGCGTGCCGCCGAACTGGAAGGCGCCCAGCGACACCCACTTGTTGGAGCGGGTCTTCTGCAGGATCACCCTCGTGCGGGTCTGGCCGTTGCCGAGGTCGATCCGGTACTTCGCCTGTTGGCTGTGCGCCTGGTGGTCGGGAACGTGGACCATGACCCGTGCCCACTGGTTCAGTGCTCGGCCCAGTGTCCAGGTTCCGCTGACGTACTGGTGGCTGCTGACCGAGTCGGCGTTGCGGCTCCTGGTGAACCAGAAGTGCCCGCCGAAGCCGGCGCCCAGCTGGTGGAAGTCCACTTTGGAGTGGTAGAGGCCGTCGTCGTGCGCGGGGAAGGTCAGCGCGAAGCTCCCCGAGTTGCTCCACGGCCGTTGGCAGCCCGCGCGCAGCAGCGGCGCGGTCGGGGAATCGTCGACGATGAGCGCGTTGGAGGGCAGCCCGTCTGTGGTGCAGTTGGGCGTGCGGCGCGGGCGGGACTCGTCGGTGTAGGCGCCGGGGACGTCGGCGTCGGGTGGTTCCGGTGTGCCCGGTGCGGCGATCGAGTCGGCCGGGTGCCCGCACGGACCGCTGAGCTTCGCGCAGTCCTTCCACGTCGCGGAGCTGTGCCACCAGCAGTGGAAGTCCGGGGTGGTGCAGGGCTCGGCGATGGTCTGGACGTTGTCGGGGTTGCAGCGGTTGCCGGTGGTCGCGGACAGCACGCAGAACTTCCTCACCGGGGGCTTCGCGGCGGTGCGCAGTTCCTTGTTCGTCCACCACGCCTGCTTGTAAGCCGCCTCGTAGCCGTCACCCCCGGTGTACTTGACGATGGGGAACGCCGCCCAGCCGATGACCTTCTCCGGGTAGGGCCACAGCTGCGGGTTCTTGGCGTCCGCGTAGTTGTCGTGGTCGAGGAACGCCAGGCGGTCCGGCGGGAAGTCCGTCCTGGCGGGGTTGTTGGACCAGCCCAGTCCCCAGTTGCCGGCGGCGTCGGTGCACGAGGGGCCGGGCGTGCAGCCGGTGGGGTTGCTGGTGCGCTGCGGGTTGACACCGGTGTTGTAGGCCCACAGTGCGGCGAACCAGTTCTCGATCTTCGAGGGGTCGCCGTCGTTGATGTTGATGCCCATGGATTTCATCTGGTTCCACTTGTCCTGGAGGATGCGCACACCGGCCGCGATGTTGGTGGCGTAGTCGACCGCGACCGCCAGCTGCTTCTCAGGAGACAGGGTGTTCCCGGCACCGGGCGTGCCCGCCTTGCGCATGCCGTCGGTGACCTGCGCGACGCCGTACCCGCAGTCCGCATTGGCCCAGTCGATGCCCCAGCCGTCCTCGACGCCGTAGTAGCTGCCGATCAGCGGGTTGCCGGTGACGCCCTCGACGACCAGCGGCGACGCCTGCCAGAGGTTCGACTCCTGGGCCAGCACGGCGAGCATGATCTGCGCGGGCACCTGGCCACCGCCGGTGAGGCCGGCGGGCTCGAACATCACCTGCGGCGACCACGACGAGGTCATGCCCGAGTTCTTCCAGTTGGCGGGCCGGGTGAGGGTGAGCTTGTTCTGCACGGCCAGTTCCGCCGCCCACTCGACCTGGCTCCAGTGCGGTTGGTACACCTGGAGGTTCACGTCGTTGCGCTGGATCGAGCAGCGCCGGTCCTGGTCGACGGGATCGGTGGACGGGCCGGCGGCTTGTCCGACGCGTGCTCTGCCCGCGGTCACCGCGGGAGAGTCGGCCAGGCCCTGGGCCACGTCGGCGCTCTGCCGGGCGGCGGGTTGGACGCGGAACTCGACGTCCTGGCCCGTGGCGGGAACACGCGCGTTCAGCCGCACGCCCTCCTCGGGGTTCGCGCGGTCGCCGGGCCGGGGGGCGCGGTGGCCGACCCCGATCCCGCCCAGGGTGGACACCTCGGCGTCGGCCTCGACGTCGAGCCTGCGCACGGAGGCAGGTATCGCGCCCACCGCGTCGGACTTGCCGGTGATGAACACCTTGCCGCCGACGCCGCCGGTGACGCGCAGCGCCGCCCAGTCACCGCGGGCGAGTTCCGCGACCCGGCCTCCCGCGACCCGGCGCACCCGGCCGTCGTCGCCGTCGCGGTCCATGAACACCACGCCGCCCTCGGCGTCGGCGCGCAACCGGAAGGGCACGCCGCTCGTGGGTGTCAGGTCGCGGGTCTTCCCGCCCGCGTCGATGGCGACGACGCGGGAACCCCACGCGGCGGCGATCCCGTCGCCGTGCGGGATCGCGGAGGTCACCTCTCCCTTGAACTCCTGAGCGCGCACGACCGCGCCGGTGGTCGTGTCGACGGTGTTCAGCCTGGTGACGCCGAAGTCCACGACGCCGGACTGCGTGAGCACCGCGGTCTCGCCCGTGCCGCAGCCGGGGTTGTAGTAGGCCAGCGACACGGTGGTGCCGAGCTTGGTGACGTGCCCGTCGGTCAGGTCCACCACGGCCGCGAACGCGCCCCGGTCGAACAGGTGGGCGCGGTTGGTGAAGTGCCGGGGCGCGTAGACGACCACGACGCGCTTCCCGGAGCCGGTGACGCAGGCGTTGCCGATCCACTGGTCGGTCTCGATCCACGACTCGCCCAGGGTGGCCGCCGTGCGCCAGGTGTAGCCGGTGGCGGCTTCGGCGACGAGCAGGTGCAGGCCGGTGGAGTCACCACTCGTGGTCCAGGCGAGGTCGTGGGAGGTGCCCCAACCCGGTGGAAGCACGGAATCGCGCCTCTTCGGGTCTACAGTGGACTGATCTGCTCCGAACCCGGTCGCGGGTGGCGGTTGCGGTGGTGCGGCGGCCGACGCCTGGAACGCGCTCAGCAGGGAGCCGACCACCGCGACGCACAGCGCGAACGCCGTGGTGCGCTTGTTCAGCACGCGGATCTCCATCCTCGGGGTCGCGGGTCCTTCGGAGGAAATGCTGGGACAGCGCGCTTCAGGTCCGGTTCGAGGAATGTTCAAGCCGCGGCGGACCGAACCGCTCAGCCGGTGTGCCACGACGATCGCGGTGCGGCCCTCCACGAGCCGCCGTCATTTGGCCATCGGCTCGGCTGGTTTCGTGGTGGTGGTCGATCCCGGGGAGGAGGTCGGCGAAGCGCTCGTGGCGTTCGCGGAGGAGTACGTCCGCAACCCGGTGGACGAGGAGACCGAGGTGCTGTCCCTCGTCGGCTACATCGGCCGGGACAGCGACGGTGCACTCGCCCTGCACGCGCACGTGGTGCTGGACCTGCGCGACGGCACTACTCGAGGCGTCACCTGCTCGGCGCCACCGTCCGCCCCACGCTCGTGGTGACGGTGACGGAGTCGCACACCGAACTGCGCAGGCGATACCGGTCAGACCTGGGACTCACGCTCCTCGACCTCGGCGGGCAGTCCGTTCCGGGTTCGCTCAGCGTTCACGCCGGCACTTGGTGGGTTCTCATCCGCGACGGGATGCGACTGCCGGGCGGGCGAGCCTGAGCATCATGAGCAAGGCGGGCAACGACATGCTGAACACGGCGACGAGCACCAGCATCACCGCGGGGCCTGACGCCGCGAACGGCGCTCGTTCGACGTAGGGCAGCGACTCGGCCAGCATCAGGCCCCACTCCGGTGCGGGCGGCTGGGTGCCGAGGCCGAGAAAACCCAGCGAGGCGAGAGCCAGCGCGACACCGGGCAGGCGGAGGACGGCGTTGCGGGCGACCGGGCCCGCGACGGCGGGCAGGACATGGCGGAGTTCGATCCACAAGGGTGTCGCACCGAGTGCGCGATGCGCCGTGATGTGGGTGGAGGCGCGCGTCTGTTCCACGAGTGCGGCGGCATGTGCGGCCAGAGCGGGCCACGAGACCACTGCGACGGCGAGCGACGCACCGATCGTCCCCGGCCCCAGGATCGCGGCGACGAGAATGCCGGCGATCACCGGCGGCAGCGCGTTCGCCGCCTCGGCCGCACCTCGCGCGACACCAGGCAGGAAACCCAGCGCCACAGCGGCGACGTAGGAACACGCGCACACCGCGACGGCCACCCCGATCGTCGCCGGGGCACCGTGCGCGACGCGCGCCAGTACGTCACGGCCGAGTCCGTCCGTGCCCAGCGGATGGGCCCAGCTCGGTGCCGCGAGCCGCGCCGCTGTGTCGATCCGCAACGGGTCACGCAGCAGACCCCAGCCGATCACCACCATCATCAGCGAGAAGCTCGTCACGGGAACCGCGACGTGCCGGCGGTTCGGTCGCCGCTGAACGACCGCGGGCAGCGACAGGGACGCATCGCGCAGCGCCGGCCCCAGCATTCGTCGGCGAACCACGCCGACAACCGCGCCGGCCGCGAGGCCCAGCACCACGAGTGCGAGCACGCACCCCTGCAACAGGGGCACGTCCTGCGCACGCGCCGCTCCCAGCGCCGTCCTGCCGATGCCGGGAACCGCGAAGACCGCCTCGACCGCTACGGCGCCGCCGGTCAGGCCGACGACGACCAGCCCCACCTGGGGCAGCAACGGCGGCAGCGCGCGCCGCAGCACGCCTCGGGCGAGAACCGATCGGCCGCAACCCCAGGACCGCCAGACGTCGACCCACGGTTCTTCGAAGACCGCGGGAAGCGAATCGGAGAACAGCGTGCCCAGCACCGCCCCTGCGGGGATGCCGAGGGCGAGCGCGGGCAACACCACGTGGTGCGGGCCTTGCCAGCCGTACGGCGGGAACCAGCCCAGCCACACCGACAGTGTTATGAGCAGTACGGCGGCGAGCAAGAACTCGGGCAGCGCGGCGAGTGCGGCGCCCGCACCGCCGGTTGCTCCGGTGGCCTCGCCACGAGCACCGCGCATCAGGCTCGGCAGGCACAACGCCGACGCCACGATGAGCGCGACGACCACTCCCGCGCACATCAGCGTGAGGGAGACGCCGAGACCGGACAGCACGGCAGGCAGCACCTCGGCGCCACTGGTCCAGGACCGGCCGAGGTCTCCTCGCAGCAGCCCCGCCAGCCAGCCGGTGAACAGGTCGGCGGGTCCGGCGTCGAGGCCGAGCTGTCGCCGTACCGCGTCGAGTGCCTCCGGTGTCGGTTCCTGCTCGGCCGATCGTGCCCGCAGCACCGACAAGGCGGGGTCACGCCCTGACAACCACGGCAGGAGCCCGACGACGATGGTGATCACGCCGAGCGCGCCGACGCGGGAGAGCACGACTCCCGCGCGTCCGCGGACCGGTTCCGCCATCACTTCAGGTGCGTGGCGGTGGTGATGAGCGCCCGCTCGCGCGGGTCCTTCACGGAACCGGTGACCGAGGTGGCGTCGCCCTGGATCACGCGTTCGTGCAGCATCGGGATGGCGGCGTCGGTGCGCAGCACGGCCGCCTCCGCCTCGAGGATCGCCGCACGACGCTGCTCGCCGGACGCCGCGGCCTCCGCCTTGCGCACGGCCTGGTCGACCTTCTCGTCGCACAACTGCGCGATGTTGAAGGAGCCTTCGCAGGTGAAGTCCGACTTCAGGTAGGCGACCGGGTCACCCGAGTCGAGCACGGTTGCCCTGGACAGGATGAACGCGTCGAACCTGCCCGCCAGCATGTCCTGTTCGATGTGGGCGTACTCGCGCACGACCTGGTCCACCCGGAACCCGGCGTCCTGGAGCTGTTGCTGGAGGATCGACGCGACCTCGGGCAGTTCCGCGCGATCGGTGAACGTCGCCAACGTGATCGTGGCGCCGTTCGGCCGACCGGCCGCGACGCGGCCGGTGACCTCCTGGCGGGCCTGCACGGTCCACGGCAACGCGGGGCCGAGCAGGCCCTTCGCGGAGTCGGCGCGGTTTTCGTAGACGCCGCTGACGAGCTGGCCGGGGTTGATCGTCTCGCGCACGGCGGCCCGCACCGCCGGATCGGCGAAGGGCCCCGACCTGGTGTTGAGGTACAACGTGTTGGTGCGCGGCATCGGCACCTCGCTGATGGTCCGCGGATCGAGCAGCGCCGCCTGCGAGACCGGGACGGCCTCGGCGATGTGCGCCTCACCGCTGCGGATCGCCGCCGCTCGCGCGGTGCCGTCCGGCACGAAGGACACGTCGATCCCCGCGACCTTGGCCTTCTCGCCCCAGTAACCGTCGTAGCGGTCGAGCGTCGCGCTCGTGGTCCCGCCCACACCCACCAACCGGAACGGCCCGCTGCCGGTGCCGACCGGGTCGACCTTGCCGTCCGCGGCGTACGCGCTCTCGGCCAGGATGGAAAGCTGGGGCGACGACAAGCGTTGCGGCAACAACGGATCCGGTGTCGCCGTCGCGACGAGCAGCTTCTCCCCCGCCACCGAGGCGGTCAGCGTGACGCCGTCGAGGATGCGCGGCTTCGGCACGGCTTTCGTCGCCCTGGTGAGGGTGTTCACGGCGACCGCGGCGGTCAGGGTGCTGCCGTCGTGGAAACTCACGCCCGGCCGGACCGTGAACTCCCACACCGTGTCGGACGTGCGCCGCCACTCGGTGGCGAGGCCGGGGCGGGCGTCACCGTTGTCGTCCAGCCTCACCAGCGTCTCCGCGGCGGACCAGCGCGACAGCTTGAACGCGTCGTCGCTGAACGGCGACAGGCCCGACCGCGGCGGCTGCATCATGGCCAGCTTGATCCTGGCCTCCCCGGACGACCCGGCCGCCTCTCCCGCCCCGGAAGCGAAACATCCGGCGAGGAGGACCGAAACGGCGGCCAGCCCGGTAGCGGCCAAGGGCGCGCGGTGGTGCATGAGGGTTCCTGACGTCAGGGAAGCGGCGACGCGCCGACGTTAGCTCATGACAATCATTTGCATCTAGGTCAGGAGGCACACGTCACGTGACACGACGTCCGCGCCGATGAGGGTGGCGTCGAGGTGAGGCGGAGGCGGCGCCGGCGTGTCGGTGTGCCGTACAGGCTCGCGCATCGTCGCCGACGATGATCATCGCGTCACCTGCTCTCCGCAGTGGCGGCGAGCGCCTGAGCACGACTGATCAAGGGCTTGTATCCCAGCGCCGTCACCGCGGGTTTCGCCGGCGCGGTCCGCCCCTTCACCCCCGGTGGAGACGACGCCTGGTCGCCCTGACCACCGGCTCCCGGGAACCGCTCACCGCACAGCTGATCAGCGACCTGCGCGACGGAGGTCCGCACGTGCCCGGCGACATCGCGGACCAGCCGGCTCCGGTGATCTCAGAACAACTCCGAGATCATCCCGACTCGTCTTGCAGGACTGATCCGACGCACCTGGCCCACCGCCGCGACCAAGTCCAGCCGGCGTTCAGTTCTCGTCCAGTCCCACCCGTTTGAGTCAGGGCTCCCAGCCAGCGATCACCTCTGAACCCGGGAGACGATCTTGCTACGGAACCCCATGACCATCGCACTCGGCCTCGGCGCGTTGCTCGCCGCTCTGGTCTTCCCGGCGACGGCTACGGCCGCACCGAAGGACACCTTCCAGTACGGGTGCACGCTCTCGCTGGACACCTGCCGCGAAGCGGGCGTCCAGGCCGGCTCCTCCCCCGCCGCCGTCGCGAGCTACCTGGACACCGCCGCCAAGGAGATGTCCGCAGCCGCCTTCACCACCCAGTACGGCTATCTGACCAACAACGGCGCGAACGGCCGCTTCTACGGGTGGAAGCTCAAGAAGGGCATCAGCATCCCGCTCAACTACTACCGTTGCCAGGTCGTCAACGGCCAGCTGGTCAACTGCGTCCTGCACGGCGAGATCGGTGTGCAGGCCAGCTTCTTCTTCAACGGCCACCAGGTCAGGGAGATCAAGACCACCGTCACGAACCTGACCCCGCTTCCGCTGCAGGTCCTGCACGCCTCGGTCTGCCTGCCCGGCGGCGCGGGCTGCACGGCACCGGTGGCCAGCCCGGTCACGCCGATGCCGACGAACGTCCCCAACAACCACGTCGCCCCGTCGCTCTACCTGCCCGACGTGGGCGCGTACCAGGTGGCGTTCGGCTGGGAGGTCATCGACCCGCCCATCAGCTCGTCGGCCACGACGCCGATCTACGGTTCGCTCATCTTCAACTGCGAACAGCTGGGCCCGGTGACCGACCCCGGCGAGTGCTACTACTTCGCCGGCAACACGTGACGAGCCTGAAGTGACAACGCCGGACCCGCCTGAAAACGGGTCCGGCGCA
>NZ_DATLEC010000085.1:0-4728 GCF_035525475.1 Lentzea sp.
CATCTCGGCGACCTCGCGGGGGTTCTTGTCCAAGCCGGCTCGCGACATGTCATGAGACTAAGTCAGAGCCGCTGAGATCATCTTCAGGGCACCTTCAGAGCCGTGAGCATGCCGTCGACCGCCGCCTGCCACGGGTACTCCTCCGCCCGTGCCCGCGCGGCCTCTCGTGAGCCGGACGCCAGGAGCCGCTGAGCAGCGGTCGCGAACGCTGTGGCGTGGTCGTCGACGGCCGCGCCGCACGACGGTTGGACGATCTCCTTCAGCGCGCTGCTCTGGCTCACGACGACCGGGGTGCCGCTGGCCAGTGCCTCCAGGGCGGCCAGTCCGAACGTCTCGTGCGGGCCGGGTGCGAGCGAGAGATCGGCGGAGGCGAGCAGCGCGGCAACGTCCAAACGCGACTTCACGAAACCCAGGAACGTCACCGGGAGGCCGTTCGCGCGCTTCTCCAGGGACGTGCGGCGCGGGCCGTCACCGGCGATCACCAGACGTGCGGAGTGGCCCTGCTCGTGGAGTTCGGCCAGGGTGTCGACGGAGCGTTCGACGTGCTTCTCCGGCGAGAGACGTCCACAGTGGATGAGCAGTTTCTCCTGGCCCTGCAGGAGATCCCGGCGCAGATCGGCGGAGTGACGACTCGGGGTGAACGTGGCGAGGTCGACGCCGAGCGGCACCTGGAGGACGTTGCGGGCGCCGATGCGGTCGAACTCCTCACGCGCGAACGCCGTGGTGCACACCACGGTGTCGTAGGAGGCGGCCATGCGGCCGTTCGCCCAGTCGGCGCCTCGTTCAGCCGGGCCGGAAGGCAGGACGAACTGCAGCAGACGGTCGAGGCGTTCGTGGGAGATCACGATGTTCGGGATGTCCCGTTCGCTCGCCCACGCGCCCATGCCGCGCAACGTCAGCCTGTCCGACACCTCCAGCCGGTCCGGCTCGAGGTGCGCCATCAGGGCCTTGACGCGCCACGGGTCCACGACGCGGTAGCCACCGGTGTACGGGATCTTCACCGCGGGCAGCGTGATGCGCCGCACCCCGCCGGGCAGCACCTCGTCCGCACGTCGGTCGCCCGGCACGACCAGCACCACCTCGTGGCCCGACTGCACGTAGCCGGTGCCGAGGTGGTGCAGTGCCGTGCGGAGCCCGCCGGACTTCGGTCCGTAGAAGTTGGCTAGCTGAACGATCCTCAAGCGGCCGCCTGGTGAGTTAGTCCGATCACCGCAGCGTAATGGCCCATCAGCTCGTCGCAGACCGCAGGCCAGGTGCGGGTGAGCACCGACTTGCGGGCGGCGAGACCGAATCGCTTGCGCCGCAACGGGTCGCGCAGCAGTTCGACGTACTGTGCGATGTCGTCCTCGAAGAGGTAGCCGGTGCGGCCGTGGTTCACCAGGTCGCGCGGACCGCCCGCGTTCGGCGCGAGCACCGGCAGCCCGCTCGCGAGCGCCTCCTGCACGGCCTGACAGAACGTCTCGTGCGGTCCTGTGTGGATGAACACGTCGAGCGAGGCGTAGGCCTCGGCGAGCGCAGTGCCGGTGCGGAAGCCGAGGAACTCCGCGTTGGGCAGGTCGCGTTCCAGCTGCTCGCGGTCGGGGCCGTCGCCGACGATCCGCAGCTTCACGCCCGGCAGGCCGTGGAGTTCGCGCAGCCGGTGCACCTGCTTCTCCGGCGCCAGGCGTCCGACGTAGCCCACGGTGAGCTCGTCGTTCTGCCTCGGCCGCGGGTGGAAGAGGTCGATGTCGACGCCGCGGCCCCACCGGTGCACGCGCGGCACCCCATACCGTTCCAGCGCCTCGACCGCCGAACTGGACGGTGCCAGCGTGCGGTCGGCCAGCGTGTGCAGGCGCTTCGTCCACCGCCACGCCGCACGTTTGGTCAGCCCGAGGCCGTAGCTGCTCGCGAACCCGGCGACGTCGGTCTGGTAGACCGCGACGGTCGGCACGTCGATCCTGCGCGCGGCCCGGAGGCCGTAGGCGCCCAGCACGAACGGGGAGGCGAGGTGCACGACGTCGGGCCGGAACTCGGCCAGCGCGTGGTGCACTCTCGGGCTGGGAACGCCGATCGGCAGGCTGGTCACCTTGGGCACGTCGACCGCGGAAACCCTGACGACGGGCGTGCCGTGGTGGTCGTCGGCGCCGGCACCGGGCGCGACCACCAGAGCCTGGTGGCCGTTGCGCCGCAGGTGTTCGAGGACGCGGAGGACGGAGTTGGTCACCCCGTTCACCTGGGGCAGGAAGCTCTCGGTCACGATCGCTACGCGCACCAGCTCACCATGTAGTGCCCGTGTGAAGTCCGGATGACCGCTGATTTGACGTGGTCAGAACACCTCACGTCGTGGCCAGGTGATCGTCGGTTCGTCATCTTCGCTTCGGTTTCCGGACACACAACGCGGTGAAACTAGGCCAGCATGACCGTCTTGTCGTCCCGTCCCGCGCAACCAGCCGACCCCGGACTGGTCTCCATCGCGCTGGAGGTGGCCGGTCGCCTCGCGAACGACGCCTCGGACGTCATCATGGCCACCGCCGGCCGCGGCGTGCGTCCCGACTCCGGCGAGTCGCCGTTCGACTGGGTCACCGACACCGACCGCACCCTGGAGCGCCACACCCGCCGCGTGCTCACCGCCGAGTTCCCGTCGATCCCCGTGTTCTGCGAGAACTCCGACGTCCCCGACGCCTCGGGCGACTCCGAGTTCCGCTGGGTGGTCGACCCGGTCGACGGCACGGCGAACTACACCGCGGGCATGCCGTGGTGCGCCTACAGCCTCGCCCTGGTGGACCGCTGGGGCCCGGTCGTCGGCGTTGTCGCCGACCCCTACCGCGCGCAGATCTACGCCGCCGCCCGAGGCCGCGGCATGCGCGCGAACGGCACGCCCGTACGCCTGACCGAACGCCAAGGCGACTCTCTCGTCGTGTGCACCGAAATGACCCGCACGGGCCCGTGGCCGGGAATGGGCGAGTTCATCTCCACGGCAGCGATAGCAGGCACGGGCGTGCGCGTCCTCGGCTCGAAATGCCTGGCCGTAGCGCAAGTGGCGTTGGGTCACGTGGCCGCCGCCGTGCTGCACGGCTACCACGAGTGGGACGTGGCCGGTGCTGTGTCACTGGCCGTGGAGTCCGGTGCGGTCGTGCTGGACAGACGAGGTGAGGGCGCCCAACTACCCGTGGACGGCCTCCTGGTGGCCGCACCCGACGCGGCCGACGAGGTGCTGAGCTGGTGGCAGTCCGCGCTTCAGGTGGACAGCTGAGGTAGCTGCTTCTCCAGCACCTCGAGGTGCGTGCGCGCCTCGTCGAGCTCCGGGTGGTCGAACATCTGCAACGCGACCCGCCCGACCTCGTTCTCGAACTGGTGGAAGTCGTGCGTGGCCCTGAGCAACCGCTGGTAGACGGGGTGCTGCCGGTCGACCGCGCCGAGCGCCCTGCCCAGCTGCGCGATGCCGCGCACGTCGTCCAGCTCCTTGGTGAGCTGCTCGCTGATGCGCCGCAGCCAGTCCTTGGCGGGCGACTGGGGCACGGTCTGCACAGCGGCGGCGACCCGCCGCGTGGACTCGGCGCACCGCTCGACCAGGTCGGACCACATGTCGTAGGGCCGCTGCGGGTGCGGCAGGGGGATCGGCCGCTGCTGCCGGGGGCGCTGGACGGAGCGGCGGAGAAAGCCGATACCCGTCCCGACCACGGTCCCGGGGAGGCCGCCGAAGATCACGGAGATCATCAGGATGGCGACGATCGTGACGAGGAACGAGGACGGCTTCTCGCTCGGGACGGCCAGGTCGATGATCGTGGTGAGGGCGCCCATCAGCAGGGTGCCGATGGCGGCACCCCAGAGCGCTGAACGGACCACAACCCCCATGACCTCGATCGTGCCATGTTCAGCGTGGGTTCGTCGGTCCATTCGGGATCACGGATTGCATGTCAATCTGCTATAGTTCTTGTCGTCGGTTCCAATAGGAGCCGAAAGTGAACCCGGTTCACCGTCCGGACGGTCGGTTGCCGGGTTTCGCGCTTTCCGGGCACTGGTCGAGCCTCACCACCGCGTCGAGCATCGGCTGGACCCGTTGCCGCCAGTCGCCTCCCGCACCGAAGCACCACGCAAGAGCGTCGCTGGCCCACAAGACCGGGTCTTCCGCCGGACGCAGGTGCTCATAGGTGAACGGCTCGTCCACCTTCTCCAATGCCGCGGCGAGCGTCTGCCGATCGCGTACGTCCTGGTGCGCGCAGCTTTCAATGGCCAATCGGGTGACACCCAGTTCCTGGAGCCAGGTCGCCGCTGCGGACAGACAGAGCTGACGAGCACGGACGTCGTCCGAGTCCCGCACCGTCCACACGCCTGCCCTGAGGCCCATCTCGCGAAGCCGGGCGACCAGCGCTCGCCTCCGCGAGTCGCTCTCCTTCTTGAAGTGCACACGCCGCTGACCAGCCCTCACCAGCCGACGCAGGCTCGAGCGGACCACATCCAGCTCACGTGGTCGAACGACGACCGCTACGACGAGGTAGGTCGGACCTCGTCGCGACTCGTCCAGAAAGCCATGCCACATGACAGCATGGTCTCAAAGGAGTAACGCACTACTCCATTCAGGCGTCGAAGTCGACCGTCACGCACTCACTGGTCGGCAGCGCCTGGCACGTCAGCACGAACCCGGCCGCCACCTCCGACTCGTCGAGCGCGTAGTTGCGCCTCATCTCGACGCTGCCCTCGGTCACCAACGCGCGGCACGTGCCGCACACCCCGCCCTTGCAGGCGAAG
>NZ_DATLEC010000091.1:0-20273 GCF_035525475.1 Lentzea sp.
TCGTCACGTCGTTCGGTTTCTTCATGGCGGGCGGTGTGATGGCACTGCTCCTGCGCGCCGAACTGGCGCGCCCGGGCCTGCAGTTCCTGTCGAACGAGCAGTACAACCAGCTCTTCACCATGCACGGCACGATCATGCTGCTGCTGTACGCGACGCCGATCCTGTTCGGGTTCGCGAACTTCGTGCTGCCGCTGCAGATCGGCTCACCGGACGTGGCGTTCCCGCGCCTGAACGCCTTCTCGTACTGGCTGTTCCTGTTCGGCGGCCTGATCGTGATGAGCAGCTTCGTGACGCCGGCCGGTGCCGCCGACTTCGGCTGGACCGGCTACACCCCGCTCTCCAGCGCCACGCACGCCCCCGGTATCGGTCCCGATCTGTGGATCATGGGCCTGGCGGTGTCGGGTCTCGGCACGATCCTGGGCGCGGTCAACATGACCACCACGATCGTCTGCCTGCGGGCACCGGGCATGACGATGTTCCGGATGCCGATCTTCACCTGGAACATCCTGGTGACGTCCGTGCTGATCCTGCTGGCGTTCCCGATCCTGACCGCGGCTCTCATGGGCCTGGCGGCGGACCGGCACCTCGGGGCGCACGTGTTCGACCCGGCCAACGGCGGCGTGATCCTGTGGCAGCACCTGTTCTGGTTCTTCGGCCATCCCGAGGTGTACATCGTCGCGTTGCCGTTCTTCGGGATCGTGACGGAGATCTTCCCGGTGTTCAGCCGCAAACCGTTGTTCGGCTACAAGGGGCTGGTGTTCGCGACGCTGGCGATCGCGATGCTGTCCGTGGCCGTGTGGGCGCACCACATGTACGCCACCGGTGCGGTGCTACTGCCGTTCTTCGCGCTGACGACGTTCCTCATCGCCGTGCCGACCGGCATCAAGTTCTTCAACTGGATCGGCACGATGTGGAAGGGCCAGCTGACCTTCGAGTCGCCGATGCTGTTCTCGATCGGCTTCCTGGTCACGTTCCTCTTCGGCGGCCTGACGGGCATCCTGCTGGCCTCGCCCGCGGTGGACTTCCACGTGTCCGACACGTACTTCGTGGTGGCGCACTTCCACTACGTGCTGTTCGGCACGATCGTGTTCGCCACCTACGCGGGCATCTACTTCTGGTTCCCGAAGATGACCGGCCGGATGCTCAACGAGCCGCTGGGCAAGCTGCACTTCTGGACGACGTTCCTCGGCTTCCACGGCACGTTCCTCGTGCAGCACTGGCTGGGCAACGAGGGCATGCCGCGCCGTTACGCCGACTACCTGCCGTCCGACGGCTTCACGTTCCTCAACACGTTCTCCACCATCAGCTCGTTCGTGCTCGGCGCGTCCGTGCTGCCGTTCGTGTGGAACGTCTTCCGCTCCTACCGCTACGGCGAACCGGCCCCGCAGGACGACCCGTGGGGCTACGGCAACTCGCTGGAGTGGGCCACGACCTCACCCCCGCCGCGGCACAACTTCAAGGAGCTGCCGCGGATCCGGTCCGAACGACCGGCGTTCGAGCTGCACTACCCGCACATGGTCGAGCGGATGCGCGAGGAGGCGCACTTCTCGCTGACGCATCCCGGCAAACACCGGGTCGGCCAGGACGACGCCACCGAGAAGGCGCTCGCCTCGACGAATCGGGAGGACTCCTAGCGCCGTCCGGGAATGAGGCCGCCCTCGACGACGGCCTTGCCCAGCGGCGCGGCCAGCTCGACGAACCGCTGCTTCTCCTGGTCGCTGAGGACGTCGTAGGCCGGCGCGGCCATGACGTCCGTGTCGTCCTCGACCCCTTGGCGCAGCTCGCGCCCCTTTTCCGTGAGCAGCTCGTCGGCGCCGATAAGACCGCGGTGCTGCAGGTCCTCGACCGTGGCAGCCCACTGCTCCTGCGACCACGCACGCGTCTTGCGCAGCACGTCGGCCGGGTAGTCACCCGTCGCGACGTGCAGCACGAGCGCCTCGATACCGGTGATGTTGTGCCTCAGCAGGGCGGCGAGGTGCCCGTCGCCGCGGAACTCGCGCAGCAACGTCTGGGCGTGGAACAGCTGCAGAAGGGTGTCGTCGGGCCAGGGCAGGCTCGCGTGCGCGGCGAACAACGGGCGGCCGTGCAGCATCTCCCTGGCCCGCTCCGCGGCCCGCTTGGCAAGCTCGGTGATCTCCTTCAGATCGTCCGGCAGCACCTTGCGCAACGCCTCGTCCGCCGCCTCCAGCCGCAGCTCGATCATGCGCTGGGGCGTGACCTTCTCCCACGCCTGCGGAATGCGCGCCCGCACGATCTCGGGGTTGAAGTTGTAGAACGTCGCGATCACGACGTCGGCTCCGACCGGCCCCAGCGCCGCGGCCCGCGACGCGAAGTACCCGCCGGGCCGGTCCAGCCCCACGCTCGCGTACCGGCTGTCCGCCTCGGGGGCGAAGTAGATCATCCCGTGCACGGGCTCGAGGGAGCGAAACAGAGTCCTGATCATGCCCCCAACCTAGCGCTGCCCCGTCCGCAGGACGCCAGGAACTGTCAGACCCCTCTGCCAAGCTCGGGGACGTGGACTCGAACACCTTCTGGAAGCTGATCGCCGACGCCAGGGCGAGCGTCACCGACCCGTCCGACGCCGAGGCCGTGGCCTCCGCCGCGACCGACCTGCTGGCGGCGATGCCCCCGGCCGAGATCGTCGCGGCCCAGCAGGTCCTGTGGGACCTCCTGGCGGCCTCCTACCGCAACCCGCTGTGGGCGGCGGCCTACATCATCAACGGCGGCTGCTCCGACGACGGCTTCGACTACTTCCGCGGCTGGCTCCTGACCCAGGGCTCCGAGGTCTACCACTCCGCGCTGGCCGACCCGGACTCGCTGGCAGACCTGCCCGCCGTGGTGGCGGCCGCCGAGGCCGAGGCGGACATCGAGGGTGAGGACGCCCTGTCCATCGCCTGGAACGCCCACCTCAAGGCCACCGGCATGCGGCTGCCGGAGGACGCCTTCACCATCCGCTACCCCGACCTGGACCCGGAGTGGGACTTCGACTTCGGCGACGGCGCGGAGATGGCGGCCCGCCTTCCCCGGCTGGCGGCGCTGTACGAGGTGTGACGCGGGCGGCCGCCGGGGCTCGGCTGGGCTCAGCCTGGCTCAGCGGGGTTCAGTCTGGCTCAGCGGGGCTCGGCCTGGCTCAGCTGGGCTCGGCCTGGTTCGGCTTGCCTGCGCCGACCGGCCATCAGCGCGCCAGGCCCGGCCTGTCCTCCGTCGGCCACCAGCACGCCGGGCCCAGCCGGGCTCGGCCTGTCTTCTCCGTCGGCCACCAGCAGGCCGGGCTCGGCCCTGCCTCCACCCGACCGGCCGCCAGCACGCCGGGTTCAGCCGGGCTCGCCTGCCTCTGCCAACCGGCCACCAGCACCCCGAACGCCACGCGGCCCAGCCGTTGCGGCACCGTCGGCCGAGCCTGGATCTTGGGGGCGCACCGCCCCACCACCCTCGAGGTGCCGCCTCATCACCTCAAGGGTGGTGGGGCGGCACTCCGAGGCCGAGGGCCATCCCGGCTACCGCCCCACGACCTCGACGGCGCCCAGCATCTCGTCCACCGGCCCACCACTCCGACGGCGACCAGCAACCCGGCCAGCGGCCCCCACCCCAACGGCGGTCAGCAACCCGGCCACCGCCCTGCCGGCCAGACCGCGCACCCGAATCAGCGCCCCGTCACCGCCCACCGACCGCACCGCGCACCCGGTTCAGCACCCCGGCCACGGCTCCACCGACCACGCCGCGCACCCGTGTCAGCACCCCGCGCCCACGACTCCGCTGACCACGCCTCGCCGGGAGCCGTGTCAGCACGAACGTCCAAGCACGCCGACACAGCTCCACACACCACCCCACGCCGGCCCCGAACGGAACCCTGTCCGGCCGCCCCCCGCGTTCCACATTTCTGCGGGAGGAAGATGACCATGATTTCGTGACATCTACCAGACGGCGCCAAGCGCGGATCAGGACAAGATTCACCCGTCGGAGTGACTCACCGACGCCTGCGCCTCGACTTCAGGTAGTCGGAGACCACCGCGGCGCCGAGGCCCTCCTCGTCCGGCGACACCACCCGGCCGCCACCCCGCCTGGCCACGATGTCGACGAACTGCGCCAGCCTCGGGTCGTCGCCCAGCTTGAACACCGAGATCGTCGCCCCTAGCCTGGCCAGGGCGTCGACCTCGTTCAGCGTCTTGGTCAGCGTTCTGGGCAGCGGTGGGTAGTTGAACTCGGCGTCGCCCTCGGGTTCCAGGTGTGCGGTCGGCTCGCCGTCGGTCACCACCAGCACCACGGGTTGTGCGTCGGGGTGGCGTCGGACGTGGCGGCCCGCCAACAACAACGCGTGGTGCAGGTTCGTTCCCTGCTCCCACACACCTTCCAGCGCTGTGAGCTGGCCGATGTCCACGGCTTCGGCGTAGCGACCGAACGTCACGAGTTGAAGGGCGTCCGTGCGGAAACGGGTGCGCACGAGGTGATGCAACGCCAACGCCGTGCGTTTCATCGGCACCCAACGGCCGTCTTGCACCATCGACCATGAGGTGTCCACGCACAACGCCACTGCAGCGCGCGTGCGGTGCTCCGTCTCGGAGACTTCGAGGTCGACTACGTCGAGGGACATCCGGCCCGAGCGCAGCACCGAGTTGCGCAGGGTGCGCGGGACGTCCCACGGTTCGGTGTCGCCGAACTGCCACGGGCGCGTCGAGCCCATCAGCTCGCCCGCCGCGCCGGCGGACGTGGTCTCGCGGGAGCCTTGCGAGGAGCGCAGTTGGTCCACGACACCGCGCAGTGCCGTCTCACCCAGGCGCCGCAGGGCTTTGGGCGTCAGGCGCAGCGAACCGTCGGGGGCGCGTTCGACGATGTTCTGCTGGCGCAGGGCCTTCTCCAGGTCCGCCAACCGGCGTGCGTCGACCGTGGCCGACTCGCCCAGCTGCCGTTCCAGCGCCTCCAGGTCGATGTCCTCCAGGCGGGCGCCCGGATACGACTGGGAGAGCTGCTCGGCCAGGGCGTCCAGCTCGGCCAGGTCCGCCATGGCCTGCGCGCCCTCGCCCAGGCCCAGCGGGTCCTGGCCGCGGAAGCGCGCGGACGACGTCCAGTCCTCACCGGGACGCAGGCGTTGCAGCAGCGAGTCCAGTGTGGACAGTTGTGAGCCGATGCCGCCGAAGGCCTGCTGCGACAACGCCGACAGCTCGGCGCGCTGCTCGTCGGTCATCGAGTTCATCATGCGTTGCGCGGCGGCCGAGCGGGCCGCCAGCGCGTTGATGAGCTCGTCGACGTTGCGCGGTTTCTCCGGGAAGAAGTCGCCGTGCTTGCGCATGAACTCGTCGAACTGGCGCGGCGTGTCCGGGGAGCCGGCGGCGTGGGCCTCCAGCAACGAGTTCAGGTCGCGCAGCATCCGCTGGATGCGCTTGACGTCCTCGGAGTCCACGTTGGACAGCGCTTCCTTCATGCCCTGGAAGCGCTGGTCCAGCAGCTCACGGCCGAGCAGGTCGCGGATCTGCTCGAAGGCGGCCCGCGCCTCCTCCGACTGCCAGTCGTAGGTGGAGAGCTCGGACACGGCCGCCGCGGTGCCCGGTGGGAGGGCGTCGAGCTGGGCCTCGCGGAAGCGCGCGTCGTCGGACGGGTCCGGGAACAACGCCCGGCGCTCGGCCTCCAGGGCCTTGTCCAGCAGCTGGCGCACCTCGGTCAGCGTGCCGTCCAGCCGGTGCCGGCGCTGGATGGCCGACCGGCGCTGCCACAGGCGTGACGTCAGGTCGTCGAGGCCGCGGGTGCCGTCGACGCCGCGCCGCAGCAGCTCGCGCAGCGCGGAGGACGGGGACGCGCCCTCCATGATCTCGCGGCCGAGCTCGTCGACGGCCGCGCGGAGGTCGACCGGCGGCGCCAGCGGATCGGCGCCGCCGCCCCAGCGTCCGTAGCGATATCTCATCCGTACACCGATCGGTCGTCGTCGGAGGAGGTGTCCTTCGACAGGTGGCGAGTCAGGTACAGCGACTCGAGGGCCAGCTCCACCGCCGAGGCGATGCGGCCGACGGGGTCCTTCGGGCCCGCGCCCATGCGTGCCGCGACCTCGTGCAGGATCGGCAGCTCCGGCAGCGCCGCCAGCATGTCGCCGGCGTGCACGCGGTCGCCGGTCGCGACCGGGTGGCCGTCCGAGACGACCTCGGCGAGCGCGCGGAGGTTCAGCCCGGCCAGGCGGGAGCGGGCGGTGTCGGCGATCGACCGGCGCAGCAGGTGGACGAGGACCTCTTCCTCGCGTCCCTCCTCGCCGGCCTCGAACTCGAGTTTGCCGCGCAGCACGTCCGGCACCGACTCGAGGTCGATCGGGCGTGCGATGGCCGGGGTCTCGCCGATCAGCGCGGACCGGCGCAGCGCCGACGCCGCGACGGTCTCCGCCGCCGCGACCGCGAACCGGGCCGAGACGCCGGAGCGCTGGTCGATCGACGACGACTCGCGCAGGTGCCGGACGAACCGGGCGATGATCTCCAGCAGGTGGTCGCCGACCTCGGCGACGAGCTCGGCCTCCTGGCGGACCAGGTCGACCTCGGCGTCGACCTCCAGCGGGTAGTGCGTGCGCACCTCGGCGCCGAAGCGGTCCTTCAGCGGCGTGATGATGCGGCCGCGGTTCGTGTAGTCCTCGGGGTTGGCGGTGGCGACGAGCAGCACGTCCAGCGGCAGCCGCAGCGTGTAGCCGCGGACCTGGATGTCGCGTTCCTCCATGACGTTGAGCAGCGCGACCTGGATGCGTTCGGCCAGGTCGGGCAGCTCGTTGATGGCGATGATGCCGCGGTGCGAGCGCGGGAGCAGGCCGTAGTGGATCGTCTCCGGGTCGCCGAGCGAACGGCCCTCGGCGACCTTCACCGGGTCGACGTCGCCGACCAGGTCACCGACGGACGTGTCGGGCGTCGCGAGCTTCTCCGCGTAGCGCTCGTCGCGGTGCCGCCACACGACGGGCAGGTCGTCGCCGAGCTCGGCGGCGCGCCGCTTCGACTCGGGCGTGATCGGGTCGAGCGGGTGTTCGCCCAGCTCGGAGCCCTCGATGACGGGCGTCCACTCGTCGAGCAACGAGACCAGGGTGCGCAGCAGACGGGTTTTGCCCTGTCCGCGCTCGCCGAGCAGGACGACGTCGTGTCCGGCCAGCAGCGCGCGCTCCAGCTGAGGGAGCACCGTGCGGTCGAAACCGACGATGCCCGGCCACGGGTTGCGTCCTTCGCGCAACGCCGCGAGGAGGTTTTCCCTGATCTCGGTCTTGACGCCGCGCGGCAGGTGCCCGGCGGCGCGCAGTTCGCCCGCCGTGCGGGCCAGGTTCTGGGTCACGCAGACGACGCTACGCACCGAAACCTGACCCGTCGACGTGGAGCGACTCCAGCCCCTACCGGCGGGCGGCCTGGACGGCGTTCAGCAGGATCCGCGACATCCGCGGGTCATAGGCGAGCGCACCGTTGAAACACAGGGAACCGGCGCTGAACACCCATCCTCCGTTCGGCTTGGGCAGCACGCACATCTCGGCGCCGCGATGTTGTACGCCGTGAGCGAACCGCACCACGCCGGGCGCCTCGGGGCCCGCGCCCGCGCGGGTGTCGACCTCCCAGCCGCTCGCCGCGAAGTTGTAGCCGGTCTCGCCGAACCTGTCACCGATCGCGAGCCCGGTGCCCTCCAGGAACGGGTGGTCGGCGTCCACCTCGTACGGGTGCATGTCCATGTAGGAATAGCTGTCGTAGGCCACGCCGAGCACCTGCGACTCCGGCCGGCCCTGGTCGCGCCACAGCCACCGGTGGCCCTGCTCGTGGCGGTGCAGCACGAACCCGCCCGACGCGCTGTAGTCGACGCGCTCGTACATGCCGTTGCCGCCCGTGTAGACGACACGGCCGCCGTTGGCCAGGTATGTCTCCAGCGCGTCGCGCATCTCCGGCGTCCAGTACTCGGGGTGCGTGGCCAGCACGAGCACCTTGTACCGCGCGAGCCACGACGGGTCGTGCAGGTCGAGGTCCTGGTAGCAGTCGTAGGCGATGCCGTTGTCCGAGAACCACTTCATCAGCAGCAGGTCGCCGTAGAAGCGCACGTCGATGAAGCCCGGTGCCTCGATGTACGCGTTCGCGAACGGCCGTCGCGCCGAGATCTGGCGGCGCCGGTTCTCCGGTTCCCAGCTGTACTGGAAGTGCCCGCCCCAGTGGTTGTAGGCGTTGTGCGTCAGGTACGGCAGCAGCAGTGCGACGTCCTGCCGTGGCTGCTTCGGCTTCACCACGAAGGGGATGTACTGCCGCAAACCGTGCGGTCCCTCGAGCTTCACGACGTGGAAGCCCGACTGCCAGTCGTCCGGGACCGTGATCGTGAAGCTCGCCGGCCACGCCGGTCCGTTCGCGCGGTAGCCGGACCTCAGCAGGTGCCTGCGTCCGGGGAACGCGCGCGGCGACCACACCTGCGTCGCGCCGCCCTGCTCGATCGGGCCGGTCAGCCGCAGCACGCTCGCGGTGAAGGTGTCGAACGTCGTCGAGACCGCGACGTCGAGGGTCTGCCCCGCGGCGACCGACCAGCTGGTGTACCCCTGGAGGTTCGCGGCCCTGGTCACGGTGAAGCCGGTGCCGACGAGCGCCCCGTCGGCGTTGTTCCAGGACGGCCCGCCGGTGCGGTCGACCGTCTCCCAGTTGCCCAGCCGGTACCAGCGCAGCTCGTGGTCGGGCTGGGTGTGGTCCTTGTTGACCCACACCGCGTAGACGACGCCGCGCTCGGCGAACCGCTCCGCGCACGAGCCGTGGTCCCAGCCGGAGCCGATCGTGATGCCGTTGCCGTTGTTCGCCCACGCTCCCGGCCCGTTCGAGCCGTCGCCGGCCAGGTAGCGGAACCAGTGCAGCGCCGCGCCGTGCCGGACGCCGTAGATCACGCCGTTCTGGTCGGCGAAGAACATGTCGTAGTCGCGCTTCTCGCTCGCGATCTTCTGCCCGACGCCGTTGTTCGCCCACGCTCCAGGTCCGCTGGAACCGTCGCCGGCGAGGTAGCGGAACCAGTACATGTCGCCGTGCGCGTCCACGGCGTAGAAGACGCCGTCCCAGCCGCCGAAGACGTACGAGTACTGGCCGAAGCCGGTGTGGATGACGTTGTTCGTGCCGGGTGCCCAGTAACCCTCGCCCGTGGCGGCGTTCGTGAGCACCCACTTGTGCCACCAGATCGTGCCGTCGCCGCAGAGGCCGAAGAGCTGGCCGTCCTGCGACGCGAGCACGGTCGGGTGGATCTGCCAGCCGGACCCGATCTCGCGACCGTTGCCGTCGGCCCAGTCGTAGGCGCCGGTCTCGCGGCCGAGGTGCTTGAACCACTTGATCCGGCCGTCGGCGTAGAGCGCGTAGACGACGCCGTTCCCGCCGGGCACGAGCCGCAGCAGCCGCTGTTCGGGATCTTCGGGCGCCGCCTGCGCCGTCCCGTGCGATGCCGCCGCCAGTGCCAGCGCGGCCGCCGTCCCCTTGAGAACGGTGCGGCGCGCGACAGTTCTCTTTTCGTCATCCCCCAGATGCATTCCGTCATCGTGCAGCAGAATGCGGGGCGCTATGAGCAACTGTGTCGATTTCAACTGGGCGCCCTCCCCCGCGGACTGGCGGGCCAGCCTGCGCGCGATGGTGCCGATGGTCAGGTGGGCGCCGTGGTTCGCCCTCGCGTTCGCCGTGATCTCGTTCGTGCTGCTGGTGGGCTTCGACGACATGGTGTTCGTCGCGCTCTTCGGCCTGCTGTGCGCGCTGGTCATCGGGCTGATGGAGCCGGTCGCGGTGTGGTGGCGCTTCTCGTCGGACGAGATGATCAGCCGGACCGTGGTGGGCAGCGCGGACGACCAGTCGTTCCGGATGGCCGTCGGCAGCTCCGTGCGCGAGGAGATCGCGTGGGAGGAGCTGCCCGGCTGGACCGAGACCCGGCAGGGCTTCGTGCTGCAGACGCTCGACGAGGGCGCGGCGTCGCTTTCCGTGCCGCACCGGGCCTTCGCGTCCGATGAGGACGTGACGTCGTTCCGCACCCTCCTCGAGAAGCACATCGGTCCGGCCGACTAGGTGTCTCGGATCGGCACACCGGGTGGGGCTCATGGGGCAGGGCCACGTAATCTCGTCGCGTGTCCTGTGCGAGTGCCACGCTGGTCGTGTGGACGTCGGGATGGCTGCACGGTCTGGCCGCCGCCGACGATGTCCTCGACGCCCTGCACACGTGGGCCGAGCAGCACGAGGTGGTGGCCGATGACGACGGCACCGCCACGGCGCTCGACCTCCCCGGTCCTGACGAGGCCCCGGTGGGCCCCGCCCTGCTGCTGGCCGCCCTGCGACGCGCGGGCGCGACGTCCGCACGGCTCGTGCTGCCCGTAGCGGGCGACGTGCGCGGGCTGGGCGGCAAGGGCCCCCTCGCGTCGTGCGCGCTGCGGTCCGGCGAGGCGCTGGTGATCCCGTCCGTGCACGTGGGCCTGGTGCCGAAGATCGTGGCGGACGGCGTGATGCGCTGGACGGTGTTCGACCTGCCGTCGTCCAACGGCCTGGAGTACATCCCGATCGGCGAGGCCGAGCACGGCCTGGGCGCGGCCCTGCGCGAGGCGACGGCGGCACTGGCCTCGCTCGACGTGGCCAAGCACCGGCCGAACGTGCGCAAGGAGATCGCCGACCTGGCCGCCGCGAACTCGACGCTGCCCTGGCCGGACGCGATGCCCCCGCGCTCGCTGCGGGTGCTGCAGCGGGCGGCCGAGGTGGACGCGATCCTGTCCGTGGCCAGGTCGGACTCGCCCGGTGGCGCCATGTCGGCGTCGGCGATCACCGCACGGACCGACGCGCTGCGCCCGGTGTCGGAGGCGGTGCGGCGGGCCCGGTGCGCGGCCGTCGACGAGGCCGTGCGGGTGCTCGCGGACAGCGGCGCGGGCCGGCACTGACGCGAGGCCGGCCGCACCGTTCTCACCAGCTGTGACCAGTCGGTCACGCCGGAACCCGATCATCGCTGACCCGAACGAGTGGTTCTCTCCCGTCAACTCCACCTGACCCGGCAACTCCCCCGGAACTGTCGGTGGCGCCACATATGGTGCCGGTGGGTGGGGAGGACCGATGGAGGACGTCGACCAGCGCCGGTCGAGCACGGCACCTCGGTACGCGGGAGCCCTCATGCTGGCCGCGGTCGCCGGGCACCTGCTCTCCGAGACGGCCACGGGGGCGCTCGCCACGTGGCAGTCGTGGGTGCTCTACGGCATCGGCACGACGCTGCTGGTGCTGTCGGCGTCCGCGATCGACCGGCTGAACCGGCTGGCCAAACGCATCCGGCTGCGCTGGGTCGTGTTCACGGCCGTGCTCGTGGTCGCGGCGGGGCTCGTCGCGGTCGCGGCACCGCCGGTGGTCGCGTACGGGCGGGTGCTGCTGCTCGGGTGTCCCCAGCCGACCGAGGTGCGGGTGCTCACGTCGCAGGACGCGGCGCCCGTGATCGGCGAGGTGGCGCGGAAGTTCGAGCAGCACACGGCGGCCCGCAACCACGGGTGCCGCACGGCGCGGCTGTACGTGTTCTCGGCGCCGGGCAACCGGGGTGCGATCGCGCTGCGGTCGTCGTGGTCCACGCAGGACCTGCGGGAGGTGGGGCCGCACCCGGACGTGTGGCTGCCCGACTCGACCACGGAGACCGCCGAGGTGGTGCGCCGCACGGGCGGCATCGGGTCGGCGGTGCGCATCGCGCCGGGTGAGTCGGTCGCGTTCTCGCCCGTCGTGCTCGCGGTGCCCACGCCGATCGCGCGGGACGTGGTCTCCAGCTCGCCGGAGACGTGGGGCGACCTGCTGACCAAGGTCGGCAACACCGGCATCGCGATCGGCAGGCCGAACCCGCTGATGGCGATCGACGGCAGGCTCGCCACGGAGGCGTTGTACGAGTCGCTCGAACCGGCCGTCGTGGAACGCAGGGTCGAGGAGGCGGACAGGCCGCGGCAGGACGCCGCGACGATCACCACCGAGCAGGTCCTGATGCGGCACAACAGAACGAGCTGCGCGCAGAAGCCGTGCCTCACCGCGCTGTACCCGTCGGACACCTACCACGCCGACTACCCGGTGAACCTCGTCGAGTGGGACGCGCCGGACGTGTCGAACCTCGCCGCGCGCGAGCCCGCGAGACAGTTCCAGGCGTGGCTCGGCACGCAGGAGGGCATGACGGCGCTCAACGCCGCCGGCCTGCGCCCCGCCCGCCAGGCCGCGGGGGCCGAGTTCCGCGAGGAGCTCGGCGTGCGGGCCGGCCTGGCGCTCGACCGCGCCGAGGCAGCGCCGGGCGACGAGGTGCACGCCGCGTTCCAGAAGAAGTACGAACAGGCCAAACGGGACGGCCGGGTCTGGCTGACGCTCGACGCGTCCGGGTCGATGGTCGAACCGACGGCCACCGGCGAGACGCGGTTCGCCGTCGCGGTCGAGGGCGTCCGCAAAGCGCTCACGCAGATGGGCGCCAAGGACACGTACGGCCTGTCGGTGTTCAACAATAGCGACGTCCGGCAGCTGATCCCGCTGGGCAGACGCGACAAGGAGGCCACCACCGCGGCGCTGAGCACGGTCCAGCCCTCCGGCGGCACCCCGCTGCACCAGGCGATCCTCGACAGCCTGGACCGGATCGGCGCCAACGACGCCGACCACGTAGGCGCGGTCATAGCGCTGACCGACGGCGAGGACACGACAAGCGCGCAAACCCGCCAGGACGTCGTGAACGCGGTGGCACAGAAGGGGATCCGCGTGTTCGTGATAGCCGTCGGCGACGCAAGCTGCGCGGCACACGCTCTGACGTCGATCACGGACGCGTCCGGCGGCGAGTGCCGCGACTCGACGACGGACACCCTCGGCGACGACCTGGCGGCGCTGTTCCGCAGGGTGTGGGGAGGCGCCGGATGACCCCGCGCCGACCTGCGGCACCGCACGCGGCTGCCACCACCGAACCTCGATTGGCCGGGCACGGGCCGGCAAAGCCGAACCAGGCAGGACACCTGGCCACCAACACCGACCCAGCCAGATTCCGGCGGGCGAAGCCGAACCGGCCCGCCACCTGCGCGGCCCGGCTCCCTCACCGCCCGGCCAGAAACCGCACAACCCCCACCACGACTCGGGAAGGTGCCGGATGAAGTGGCTGAGACGCACGTGGGCCGCCCTGCCCAGGCTGGGACCGCCCGGCGTGGTGTGGGCGAACCGGTCGTGGCTCGCCATGGGCGTGGCGATCGGCATCGTGCTGACGATCCTGTTCACGAGCGGGGTGCAGCCGTTGTTCCGCGAGTCGACCGAGTGGGAGAAGGGCAAGCTCGTCGTGCTGAGCGGCCGCGACCAGAGCGACGGCGGGCAGCGGCGCGCGTTGATCAACCAGTGGAACGCCGAGCACCCCGAACAGCCCGCGGAGATCGTCGAGCTGCCGTCGGAGGCGGATGGCCAGCGCAGTGAGATGGTCGCGCGCGCCAGGGAGAAGGCCGACAACGCGGACGTCTTCAACCTCGACGTCACGTGGACCGCCGAGTTCGCGCAGTCCGGCTACCTGCGTCCGCTGTCCGGTGTGGACACGAGCGGGTTCTTGCGCCGGCCGCTGGAGAGCTGCCGCTACCAGGGCGTGCTGTGGGCGTTGCCGTTCAACACGGACGCGGGCCTTCTCTTCTACCGCAAGGACCTCGTCAAGGACGAGCCTCTCGGCCTCGACGACATCGCCACGACGTCCACCCGCGCGTTGCGGGCCGCGCAGGACGCCCGCCTCACCGCCGGGTACGGCGGCCAGCTGGCCGACTACGAGGGCCTCACGGTCAACGCGCTGGAGCTGATCTGGGCGGAGAAGGGCGACGTCGTCGACGAGAGCGGCAAGGTCGTGATCGACTCCGACCGCACCCGCCGCGCCCTGCGCTGGCTCGCCGACGGCCTCAAGGGCGACAAACCCGTGGTGTTACCGGAGTCCCGCTCCCAGAGCGAGCAGCTCACCACCCAGGCGTTCCGCGACGGCAAGATCGTCTTCATGCGCAACTGGCCCGTCGCCCACCGCATCCTGCAGGGCAACCGCGGGGAGTCGGCGGGCCGGCCCGGCATCGACTTCGAGGTGGCGCAGCTGCCCGGCCCGAGCGTCCTGGGCGGCCAGAACCTCGCCATCTCAGCGAAGTCCACCAAGCCCCGCGCCGCCCAGGCCCTCATCGAGTTCCTCACCGGCCCGCGCAGCCAGCAGCTGCTGTTCGAACGAGGAGGCCTCGCCGCCACCCGCGGCATCGTCTACCAGGACGGCCGGGTCGCCACCGAACACCCCTACGCCGCCACCCTGCTGAAGGCGATCGAGGACGCCCGGCTGCGTCCGGTCACGCCGTACTACTCGCGGTTCAGCGACGAGTTCCGCACAGTGGTCCGCTACGCCCTCGACCACGACGGAGCCTTACCCGGCAACGCCGAACAGGCGTTGACGGGAGCCCTCCAGGGTCACTGAGCGCGTGCGGGCCTCTTGGCCGGTTCGCAGCACAACGGCGCACACGGCGCACCGTTCACCGTGCACCCCGCCGACACGAACGACGACAGCTTCCGCACGGGAGCACCGGACGTGTGCTCCGAGACCAGCTCGACCACGAGCTCGGCGAAGCGCGGGTCGGCGTTCGGCGTCGCGGCGCGGGCGAACTCCATGCCCAGCTCGCCTGCGCGGTCGCGGGCCTCGGTGTCGAGGTCCCACACGACCTCGAGGTGGTCCGACACGAACCCGATCGGGCACACCACCACGCCGGTGACGCCCTTGGCGTGCAGGGCGTCGATGTGGTCGACGATGTCCGGCTCCAGCCACGGGATCTGCGGCGGCCCTGACCGCGACTGCCACACGACGTCGTACTCGGTGATGCCCAGCTCCGCGGCGACCAGGCGGGAGGCCTCGACGACCTGGCGCGAGTAGCGGTAGCCACCCTCGGACGGCGGGCCGGCGGCCTTGTCGGCGGACACCGGCACCGAGTGCGCGGTGAAGACCAGCCGGTACGCGCCCGACAACGACGCCGCTGCCGCGCGGACGCCGTCGGCGAACGCGGCGATGAACAGCGGGTGGTCGAAGAACTGGCGCAGCTTCACCAGTTCGGGGCCGTCCGGCACGGCCTGCAGCGCGCGGACGATGTCCTCGTCGTACTGCCGGCACGCGGAGTAGCCGCCGTACGCGCTCGTGGGGAACACCAGCGCGCGACGGACGCCGTCGGTCTTCATCTGCGCGACGGTGTCCTCGACCATCGGGTGCCAGTTGCGGTTGCCGAAGTAGATCGGCAGGTCGAAACCGGTGGCGCGCACGGCCTCGATCGCGTCGAGGTTCAGGCGGTTGATGGGCGACACGCCGCCGAAGTGCTGGTAGTGGGCCTCGACCTCGTCCAGCCGCTCCGGCGGCACGCCACGTCCGCGCACCACGTTCTCCAGGAAGGGACGGACGTCCTCAGGACCTTCTGGGCCGCCGAACGACAGCCAGAGCAGCGCATCGAAACTCACCGCTCCATCCAATCAGACGCCCCATCGCCCCACACGACGAACCGATGTGACCTCAGAGACCGAGGAAGTGCACACCGCCGTCGACGAACACCATCGAGCCCGTGGTGGCAGGGAACCAGTCGGACAGCAGGCCGCACACCGACTTCGCGACCGGCGTCGGGTCGTCGACGTCCCACGACAGCGGGGCCTTCTCGCCCCACATCTTCTCCAGCTCGCCGAAACCCGGGATGGACTTCGCGGCCATGGTGCGCACCGGGCCGGCCGAGATGAGGTTCACGCGGATGCCGTCCGGGCCGAGATCGCGCGCCATGTAGCGGTTGATCGACTCGAACGCCGCCTTCGCCGCGCCCATCCAGTTGTAGGCGGGCCACGCCTGGCGGGCGTCGAAGTCGAGACCGACGACGGACGAGCCGTGCGACAGCATCGGGCGGACGGCCTGCACCAGCGCCTTGTACGAGTACGCCGACACGTGCATCGCGACGGAGACGTCCTCCCACGGCGCGTCCATGAACGGCGCGCCGAGGCAGCTCTGCGGGGCGAAGCCGATGGCGTGCACGACGCCGTCGAGGCCGTCGACGTGCTCACGGACGCGGTCGGCGAGCGTGTCCAGGTGCTCCTGGTTCTGCACGTCGAGCTCGACCACGGGCGCGGGCTTGGGCAGGCGCTGGGCGATGCGCTGCACGAGGCTCATCCGGCCGAACCCGGTCAGCACGACCTCGGCGCCCTGCTCCTGGGCGACGCGTGCGACGTGGAAGGCGATCGACGCGTCGGTGATCACGCCGGTGATCAGCAGTCGCTTGCCTTCGAGCAGTCCGGTCACTTGATCCAACCCTTTCCCGAGAAGAAGAACGCAGGAGAAAACAGCTCAGTGGCCCATGCCGAGGCCGCCGTCGACCGGCAGCACGGCACCGTTGATGTAGCCGGCCTCGTTCGCCGCGAGGAACGTGACGGCGCGCGCGATCTCGTCGGCCGCTCCGTACCGGGCGGCGGGGATCTGCTTCAGCGCGGCCTCGCGGACGGCCTCCGGCAGCTCGTTCGTCATGTCGGTGGTGATGAAGCCCGGCGTGACGACGTTGGCGGTGATGTTGCGCGAACCCAGCTCCAGCGCGATCGAGCGCGCCATGCCGACCATGCCCGCCTTGGAGGCGGCGTAGTTGACCTGGCCGGCGCCGCCGGTGAGGCCCACGACCGACGAGATGAAGACGATGCGGCCGAACTTCTTGCGCAGCATGCCGCGGGAGGCGCGCTGGGCGAACCGGAACGCGCCGGTGAGGTTCGCGTCGAGGACCTGCGTGAACTGGTCCTCGCTCATGCGCAGCAGCAGCGTGTCCTGCGTGATGCCGGCGTTGCAGACGAGCACCTCGACGGGGCCGTGCGCGGCCTCGACCTCGGTGAACGCGGCGTCGATCTCCTCGGAGCTCGTCACGTCGCACTTCACGCCGAGCAGGCCTTCGGGAGCGCCGGACCCGCGGTGCGTCACCGCGACCTTGTCGCCCTGCGCCGCGAACGCCCGCGCGATGGCGAGACCGATACCGCGGTTGCCTCCGGTGACCAGAACGGACCGACTCACTAGCTCTCCCTGCAATCGCCGCTGGTTGACCGGGTGAGGCTATCGGCTACCGGCAGGTAGTCCGGCATCGGCGGAGCCATGTCACATCCGGACGGGGCATGATCAGGTGATGCGGGCCTTTCTCGACCACCTCCGCCGCGACGTGGACGGCGACGTCCTGGACGACCCGGCGAGCCGGGCCCTGTACTCGGCGGACGCGTCGAACTACCGGCACGTGCCGCGGGTCGTCGTCCGTCCACGCACGACGGACGCCGTGGTCGCGGCCGTCGGGCTGGCCGCGGAACACCGGGTGCCGATCACCAGCCGCGGCGCTGGGACGTCCGTCGCGGGCAACGCGTGCGGCACCGGCCTGGTGATCGACTTCAGCCGGTACCTGACGGCGTTCGAGATCAGCGGCGACCGGGCGCTCGCGCAGCCGGGTGCCGTGCTCGACAAGATCAACGCGAGTGCGGGCGACCACCTGTTCGGGCCGGACCCGTCCACGCACTCGCGCTGCACGATCGGCGGGATGATCGGCAACAACGCGTGCGGCGCGCACTCGGTGAAGTGGGGCAAGACCAGCGACAACGTCGCGAACCTGCGCGTGCTCACCGTCGACGGCCGCACGTTCGACACCACCGCGCCCCCGCCTCTCGCGCTCCCCGCGCACGACCCGGCGTGGTTCCCCCAGCTCAGCCGCAGGGTCAGCGGGTACGCGCTGGACGCCCCGACGCTCACCCAGCAGCTCGTCGGCACCGAGGGAACCTGCGTCGTCGTGCTGGGCGCGGAGCTGGAGCTCGTGCGCAGGCCGGAGCGCCGGATCCTCGTCGTGCTCGGGTTCGCGGACACCTATGCGGCCGCCGACCAGGTCACCCAGATCGAGGGCGCGCTCGCGGTCGAGGGCCTCGACGAGTCGCTGGTGCGCGGCGTCCGGACCCGCCCCGACCTGCCGGAAGGCCGCAGCTGGCTGTTCGTCGAGGTCGAGGACCACCCCGAACGGGTCGCCAGGCTCTCCCGGCACTCGATGATCATCCACGACCCCGCGCACCAGCGGGCGCTGTGGCGCATCCGCGAGGACGGCGCCGGGCTCGCCACCCGCATGGCCGACGGCAGCGAGGCCTGGTCGGGCTGGGAGGACGCGGCCGTTCCGCCGGAACGCCTCGGCGCCTACCTGCGCGAGTTCGACCAGCTGCTGACCGGGCACGGCCGGCGCGGCGTCACCTACGGCCACTACGGCGAGGGATGCCTGCACGTCCGCATCGACTTCGACCTGGCCCACGGCTACCGCGAGTTCCTCCAGGACGCCGCCGACCTGGTGGTGGGCCACGGCGGCAGCCTGTCCGGGGAGCACGGCGACGGCCAGGCGCGCTCCGAGCTGCTCAGCCGGATGTACCCGCCCGCGGCGATCAGGGCGTTCCAGGAGTTCAAGCACGCCTTCGACCCCGGCAACCTGCTCAACCCCGGCCGGATCGTGGACCCGGTGAAGCTCGACGACGACCTCAGGGTCCTCGTCGCGCCACCGAGGATCCCGACGCGGGCGGAGTTCGCGAACGACACGCGGCGGTGCGTCGGCGTGGGCAAGTGCCTGAACACCAAGGGCGGCGTGATGTGCCCGAGCTACCGCGTCACCCGCGAGGAGAAGCACTCCACGCGCGGTCGTGCGCACCTGCTGTTCGAAATGCTCGCGGGGGACGTGATCGAGGACGGCTGGCGCTCGCCCGAGGTGGCGGAGGCGCTGGACCTGTGCCTGGGCTGCAAGGGGTGCAAGCGCGACTGCCCCGTCGACGTGGACATGGCGAGCTACAAGGCGGAGTTCCTGCACGAGCACTACAAGGGCAGGCTGCGGCCGCGGTCGCACTACGCGATGGGCTGGCTGCCGACGTGGCTGAAGTACGGGCTGGTCAACCGCTTCACGGCCCGGTTCGGCAGGCTCGCGGGGATCACGCCGCAACGCGAGCTGCCCACCCCGGTCACTCCCCTGGTCCGCCAGCTGCACCCGCTCGGCACCGGTGACCCGGTGCTGCTGTTCCCCGACACGTTCACGAACTTCTTCGAACCGGGCATCGGCCTCGACGCCGCGACCGTGCTGGCCCACCTGGGGAACCGGGTGGAGGTCCCGTCTGCCAACGTCTGCTGTGGACTGACGTGGCACTCGACCGGCCAGCTCGCGAAGGCCCGCCGGGTCGTCGAGCGCACCGCGCGGGCACTGCTCCCCTGGACGAGCCGCGGTGTTCCGGTGATCGGCCTGGAGCCGAGCTGCACGGCGTTCCTGCGCGTCGAGGCGCCGAAGCTGTCGGACGACAGGGCCGTGCGGGCGCTCGCCGAGTCCACCCGCACGTTCGCCGAGCACGTCGCCCCCCAGCTGCCGGAACTGGAGGGCGCGCGCGAAGCCGTCGTGCAGACCCACTGCCACCAGTACGCCGAGCTCGGCTTCGAGCCGGATCGCGCCGCGATGGCGAAGGCGGGCCTGGAGCCGAAGGTCGTCGAGGGGTGCTGCGGCCTCGCGGGGAACTTCGGTTTCGAGCGGGGCCACTACGACGTCTCGATCGCCTGCGCCGAACAGGACTTGCTGCCGGCGTTGCGGCAGAACGAGGACGCGCTGGTCATCGCGGACGGCTTCAGCTGCCGGACGCAGATCCGCCACACCACCGAACGCGAACCGGTCCACCTCGCGTCCGCTCTCGCGGCCCGGCTGGGTGTGATTCACCGCTGACCTACCGCGCCGGTCCATCGTCGTGCACATGCAGAAGAGGATTGGCGCGGCCGTGCTGGCGGCCGCCGCGGTGGCGATGACCTTCACGGGGTCCGCGCAGGCCGAGACGAACCCGTCGTGCTCCAGCGGCGTCACGCGGATGGGCGCCACGAAGTACCTCGAGCACGGCGGCGAGACCGTGGTGTCGCTCAAGCAGTTCAAGGGGTGCAACAAGAACTGGGCGTACGTCTGCATCTGGGACTCGTGGAAGGCCGACCACCCGAGCAACCACATCCGTGCGGGCATCTGGACCCGCACGAGTGACGGCGCCGTCGACTACGCGGGCCACGACGGCACGAAGCAGGAGCTGTGGTCGAACGGCGCGAACACGCTGAGCGTCTGCACCTACGCGGCCGGTAGCGTGTACGGGTCGGGCTACAGCGCCTCCGGTTCCACCGAGGAGCGCTGCTAGGGCGGAAGCGGAGGACGGTCACCGCAAGACCGCCCTCCTGCCCGAAGCGACACTGCGAAACGTCAGTCGCGGTCCAGCACCGAGTCCTTCGACGTCTCGCGCATGAACCCGTAGACCAGCAACGAGATCAGCACGCACCCGGCGACGTAGTAGAAGAACACC